>JANOBM010000071.1:0-183661 GCA_031411655.1 Planctomycetaceae bacterium | reverse complement strand
GTGCCCGGCCGCAATGCTCCATCCTCATTCTGGACGGTTGCCCAGAAACGTATCTGCCGAGTGACAGGATGCACTTCTGAAGAAATAAACGTCACCGTGCCGCCGTATTCACGTCCGTTCGCCTGTCGAAAAGTAACCGCTGCCCCCGCTGCCAATCCCGCCACTTGCTCGGCTTCGACCAGGCATTCAATCCTTAGGGAAGCGAGATCAATGATGCGCGAGATTGGATCTCCGACTTCGATCCGCTGCCCAACCTGTACCATGATCTCAGCCACACTACCGTCGCAAGGTGATACCACCGCATGTCTCTTAAGCCGGATCAACGCAGCTTCTACCGCCGCACGCTTCTCACCAGCTGTTGCGTCAGCAACCTTTCGTTCATGCTCCGCTTGCTCAACTGATAATCGGGCCTGATCGACGACCAACCGCAGTCGCTCCATTTCAATGCTGCTCACAGTCCCCCGATATTGTTGATTGGCAGCTTCGTTCTGCTCAAGTTCGCGAAGACGCACCTCCAGTGAACGAGTGGCAAAGCGAGCGTCGATATCGGTCGTCGCCTGCAGTTCCACTGCCTCGAAAGCCCGCTCACACGCGACCAATTCCGCCCGTGCCAACTCATCATCAAGCTGAACAAGTCGCTGCCCCACTTCGACTTTCTGTCCCTCAACGATTTCAAGTGCCGCAACTTCTCCTGCAACACTTGAGGTCAGCGTCACATTGGTGATAAGCGAGACTTGCGCTTGATCGCTAATCAGATGCGTGGTTTTTTGGGTGGTTTCATCGCCTTGCGCGACGAAGATCGGAAGCAATAAAAACGTGAACCACCTAACCATTAACTGTGCCCGGTAGTTCGCAAAGGCAGGCAGGCTCAATCGTTTGTACATCGATCGTTTTCCAATAATGGCGAAAGGTTTAACTGGTAGACTATGAGCAAAAAAGTTAACCCTCTAAAGAATGTTTCGGGCTGCGGCAGGGGAAGATGCCCCCATTCACTGCACTCAACCGAACTGTTTCCTAAGAATTCGACACCCTCGTCGCCGTTCAAACTTAAGTCGCTATAGAGTAATTCGCTGCCTTTACAAAACGGCTTGCTCCATTCGATGAACTCGGTAAGACCACAGCGCCCGGTCGCGAACAGACCGACTTTAACGATTTCGACGTCCCTTGCGATGCAATAAGCCTATGATTCGCCGTGGAACTATCATTTCTGAGAAGAATCCTTGAGCCATGAACAGCATCCAACTTTTGATCGCCACCACCACGTTTGCAGACAAAGCTTCGGCAACTTTGATGGCCCAAAGAGTCATTCAGCGTTCTGCGGCCGCCTGTGCCCAAGTGGAGGGTCCCATTGAAAGCCATTACCGATGGCAAGGGGAACTGTTCCATGAGATCGAATGGCGGTTGACGATGAAAACTACCGCTGAAGCATTATCGCGGCTGCAGGCCATCGTTCACGAATCTCACCCGTATGAACAACCTCAATGGCTCGTCACCCCGGTCGCGCGGTCCAGCTCGGGCTACGAAGCTTGGGTATGCGACGCAGTTACCCGAGAAACCGATTCAAAATCATGAAGTCCTTTCATGTCCACTTGGTTGCCGCCGACTCACGCGATCTGGGAACTAAATTCGAAGAGGCGTGCGCTGAACTATCCAGCATTAGCCGTTTGCACCTTGAAATGGACGGCTCGTTTGTCTGGGTGGGCCCGGATTGGCAACTAGACGGCATGATTTACGACTGCGACGACCGGCTCCGCTATGTCGAGCTTAAGGGAAGCTGCCCTCTCGAAAAATGGCGACTTTTGCAAGCAATCCTTGTCCGTTCGCCGGCTTTAGGGCGAATCATCTGCTTGCCGGAGGGCGGATTGTACGATTTGCAAACGTTTGAATCATTTACCTGGTTTCCCGTCGCCCATTGACGCGTCGAATCTGCCATACGCCATCGTTTTTTGTACGTTTTTCACGTGATTCACCGAACGCTTTCACAAATCTTGCGTCCAATGCTTTTATTGGCACAACCGTTGCTCTCTCCCTATAGTGCAATGTCAGTCCGACAGAAAACGTACTGACGAGCAACGGCAGATGGCCGTCGATTACGCGATTAAGTTCGATTTCGCTGGAGTTCTCAGGAGGAAACCCAAAATGTTAACCGTATCAACCTATGAAAATGAAATCTTGTCGTGTCAGGAAGCCGCTCAAAACGAGATCCCAATGACAGACGCTGAGGTAAGTCAGCGTGTGCAACGGATTCGAAGCGGTTGGTCAATGCATGAGCGCGTCGAACGACGGCGCGAAGCTGAGCGGAGGTTTGCAAAGCTGATTGAATCGCTTTCAGACGTGAACTCGGCTGCTTAGTTCGTCCGGACCGCTGGTTCGGGACTCGCTTCCGGCGAGCCTCAACGCGCAGGCCGCTATGGTCTGTTTCATTAAAGCAAAACCACAAACTCAACGGACTGGGTTTGCTGGCCAGCTTGCCCAATGATCACACGTTCGCCGTGGGATCGTTTCCAAGTCGGATCATTTCCAAGTCGGATCTGGCCGAGTATCGCGTGATCGACCGCCATGTAGCGCGTCGTCTAAAAGTCCTCGGCGCCGTCAATTGGAATGCAGTGTGAATCAATAAGATACTGCAAACACCACGCGCTCAAGCTCGCATGCAACCCGCGTCGCTGCGCGAATTATCTCCGCAAACTTTTCGCAGTCGATTGCGTGGTGACGAACTTTAGCTGAGAAGCCTCAAGCTGCTTGAGCTGCTCATCTAACCATTCGCCAAGTTTTTCCGCAGCAGTTTTGTCAATTTGACTCGAAATCTCAAGCCAATTCTTCGCCTCTGGACGTGAAGCTGGTTTGGATCGATTATCGCTTGAAGTGGTCATCAAAGTGGGCTCCACGATTGGGGTGCATTCCGTTGCCGGGTTTCTCGAAAGATTAGAGTTGCCTGGGCTCATTCAGGTTCGGCACTTTTCGTGCCGCTATGTTGCGATTGTTTCATTACTTGCCCGCAAGTCCTTTGCCGGCTGTGAGTTAGTCTCATTTAAATAATTTTCAGCCGGTCGAATGATGTGGCCAATGTACAACAATCATGCAGCACTTAGTCGGCATCCTGCCAACAAGTCAGGCAGACAAGAGTAAATTCGTCATAACCAATCTACTGTAATCAATGATACGCCAATAAATACCATTTAGTGCGTCTTTGCGTTCCGTTAGCAGTCTTCGCGTCAGACAAGCAGGTGCGGTCGTAGCGATGGAGTGAGTTTTTCTAGCAAGTGCGACCACTAGGAAAACTAAAAACTTTTCCAAGATAGCTCGCGATGCGGCGAATAACCTTTTGACCGCAGCTCCAGTCAGAAAAATGGCCGCTTGGCTCAGGGCGGCTGGATGGCAATAGCGGCAATACCAGTTCGTAACGCGAATCAAAGAGAAGGTGATTGCGATGCTTAAGAAAATGATTTTGGCCGGTGGGGCGGTGACGTTGCTTTCCGGACTTTCGCTCGGGACGCCAATCGGGAGCTACGCCCGATGTGCGACAAGTTGGCTAACCGATACGGCCAGCGACTCGGTGCCGCTGGAGTGGGAGATGAAGCGAGCGCGTCAGATGATCGAAGATCTGCAGCCCGAAATCGCCAAAAATGCGAAACAGATCGCTCGGGAGAAAATTGAAGTCGCCAAGCTTGAGCGCCAAGTCGGCCAGTGCGACGAGGCTCTTAGCAAGACTCAGTCGGATATTGAGCGATTGTCAGCGGACCTTCGCAACGGCGGTCAATCCTTCACCTATGCCGGAAAGACATACACGTCGACGGAAGTGAAAGAAGACTTGGGAAATCGGTTCAACCGGTTCAAGACACGGCGGGAAACGGCGGAGAAGCTTCATCAGATGCTCACGGCGCGCGAAGCCTCGCTACGTTCCGCTGCCGATCGGATGGACGCGATGTTGGCTTCCAAAAGTCAACTTGAAGTCGAAGTCGAAAACCTACAGGCAAGAATCGGCGCTTTGCGTGTCGCACAGACCAGCAGCGAGCTGAGCCTGGACGACAGCCAGTTGTCTCGGACAAGGCAACTTCTCGATGACATCGCGACCCGCATCGACGTCGAAGAGGAAACCGTTGCCGTTGACACCGAGTATTTTGGTGAGATCGACTTGGAAACGCCATCGAACGAAGACCTGCTTGATGAGATCTCAGGCTATTTCAGCAAGCCGAGCGACGAGACCTCCTCTTCCGTTGCATCGATTCAGTTGGATTAGTATCGATTGTATTCGTGTCGATGATCACTCATGATCGAACTCAAGACCCCTAGCAACAAAATGCCCAACCAAGATCGTCAAAGTAAAAACGCTTTGGCGAAGCTTGGTTGGTCGCTTTGGATCGACGGGGTGGGTGGATTTTGGCTCTTGGAAGGCGATCGGCTTTCCGTCGGGGGTATTAGCGAGCGAGATTCCGCGGACGTCGCTGTAAAAAGTCCATGGGGTCGCCAAGTCGCGATCATCGAACGGATGGGAGATGACTATTGGCTCCGAAACGTGGCATCGCAGCCAAACAGCGATGGATCGACTGCGACTGCAATTCCTCTCGGGGCCGAAATGATATTGCCGATCGGTGTGATCTCCCGTGATGTCGGCAGTGGCATTCCTTCGGAGAACAAGGTGGCAGATGGATTCCCGAGGCTTTGGCTTCGAAAACCGAGTCCACTAAGCAACACGGTGGTGCTGTCGGTAGAGCCTCCCCATCGATTCGTCACCCCGGTCGATGCGATTTTGATGGTGGACGCGACCGTGTTGATTGGTCCTGATCGTACCCATCACATCCGCGCTCCTCGGATGAGTGGCGCAGGACTGGTCATGTTCAAGCGGGGAAGTGAGTGGTGGTTGCGAGGTTCGAGCGGTATTCCGCAGGTTGTTGTTCCCGGCGAGCGAATTGAAGTGGATGATGTGGTGATGATGTTGCGAAAAGAAAAACCATGAGTTTTTGCGCCATTTTGCCTTGGCGGCAAGGCCTACGTGACACGACCTCGCATCGAACGATGCGGGCGGATGATAATGCGGTGTACCAGAACGTTATTCGCGGGATCTCGCAAATGAATAAAAACCCATTGCCAACGGAGGCGTCGCCAAACGGCGACATGGTTGGCAAGCCTATTCCAGGGCGTTCCATCGCCCCGACCCGCTTCACCTTCCAGAACGGCGACAAATTGCTGGAGAGGTATATCGTCCAACGTGGTATCGGCATCGGAGGATTCGGTGAGGTTTACTTTGCGATTAGTGAAGCTGGTAAAGAAGTTGCCATCAAACAGATTCAGCGAAACCTTGAGATTGAACTTCGCGGCGTTTCACTTTGCCTCAACTTGAAACACCCCAACCTGGTTGCCATCTACGACGTTTGTCGCGACGTGCAAGATCGATGGTGGGTCGTCATGGAGTACGTCGCCGGCCCCAATCTACGCGAACAACTCGATGAAGCTCCTCAGGGATTTTCGGGCGAGGAAATCCGACGTTGGTTCAACGGGATCGTGGCGGGCGTCGAGCACCTGCACCAAGAAGGCCTCGTGCATCGTGACCTCAAGCCCGGAAATTTATTCGATGATCGCGGAGTCATCAAAGTCGGTGATTACGGACTTAGCAAATTCATTTCAGAGACGAACCGTGGGGGACATACAGAGAGCGTCGGTACTTTCCATTACATGGCTCCCGAAATTTCTCGCGGTGAATATGGCAGAGAGATCGACATCTATGCATTGGGTGTCATCTTGTATGAATTGGTGACCGGGCGACTTCCGTTCGATGGTGAAAGTAGCCATGAGATCATCATGAAGCATTTGACGGCGAAGCCCGACCTGTCCGTTGTGCCGGTTCCCTATCGACATGCTATTGAGCGTGCTCTTTATAAAGATCCAAAAGCCCGTTGGGCGTCGGTGCGAGACATGGGGGCGGCGATTGGACTCGCTCCCCATGCAGAAGGCATTCCTTCGCCAGTGCTGACTGCGACGATTGTGGGAACACCGCCTACGAGCCAAAGGCCGCTTGACTTGAACGCCAGGAATGCGGCACCTCAAGGTGCGTCGCCGCAGACAAGTCGAGAACCAGTCGCACGCGCCGTCTCGAGTGGCATTAATGACATTCAATCTTGGTGGCGCAACATTCAGTTGACCCGTCCGCAGCGAGCCATTTTGATCACGCTCGCCATCATTGGGTTGATCATCAATACAAAATGGCTACTGCCATTGCTGTCGGTACTGGGCATCGTTTATGTGCCGTACTACATCCTTCGCCAAATGCTGATCGGATCGACACCTGGCATTTCCTATCAAGATGCCCATCGGTTGGCCGTGGCGGCGCAGTCGCGGCCGAAACCGATTTCGAAGAAACGCTGGGTGCAAATCAAACGAATCGAGTTGGCATCCAAACGTGCCTCGACTCAGTTGGCCGAGCTATCGGGATCTTGGACAGCGGCAACTTTGGCGACGGTTTTATGCGCCGTCGCGGCAGCCGTCATCGGGGTTCGGAACGGTTCGGCGAGTATCGACTCAGTGGCACCGTTTGTCTGGGCCGGGGTGGTGACGCTCGTTGCCTCCATGGCTACGCTCGCAATGGGAAAACTTTGGGAAGCGCATGATGGCGACCCCATTCGCCGCCGAATGGTGATGCTCGGCGTGGGTGGTGGTCTCGGTGCACTCGCCTACCTTGTGGGTGATTTTCTGTTGCTTAACCCTGGCGACGGCATGATCCGTACCATCGAAGAAACCGAACTCCCTCAGGCGCTGTATGTGAGCAACGCTTCACCTCGTCTAGCTGCCTACATGGTCCATTTCGCTTTGCTAATGGCAATCGTGAGATGGTGGAAAATCACCGACCCGCTTCGTCGAACACGCTTAAGTATCTGGTCGGTGTTCGCAGTCTGCGTCGTCGATTGGGCCATTCAGCAAATCGTCCCGATCAGCCAGCCATTGGGTTGGTTGATCGCCGCAGGAACAGTGATCGCGACTCAAATTGGTGCGCCATGGGAAAACCCTCGACAGCGAGAGACGGTTCCGGTTGGGAACAAGGCGACGGCTGTCGATGCGAAAGGAACATTGATATGAAAACAACCGTTTTCAGGCCTGCGATTGCTGCGTTATTGGCTTTCTTGCTTACCTATGCGCCGGTTACGCTCGCTGACGAAGTCGATACCGCCGACGATACGGGGCCGGTGGCATTGTCAGTGGCGCCTACCGACCATCTTGAATTTGCCGAAGACCGTCCGAGCTGGGTGGACTCTGCGCCCGTTCTTGAAGGGGAAGTTCATCGCTGGCCGGTCGTGTCGACACCATGCCGAAGCGAAGCCCTCAGTGAGGAAGGCCTACGCGTCAATTTACGTGCTGCGGTCGAAACGTACATCGAGACCCTCACCCAATCACAAGAATCGGGAGCAGCGGTCCCCATGGATGACGAGTGGATCAATAAGCATCGTGACGCTGCCAAGAAGTACACAGGGACGGTTCGGCGAGGTGACGAAGTGATGTATGAGTCGGCTACGGTGCTTGAATTCGACCGTAAAGATCGAGAATGGATCGAGTCTCGGTGGCGTCGTTTCCAAGTTGGACAACGTGTCGCTGTGCTTGGAATCTTTAGCGGCGGCGTGGTAACGCTTTTGGTTGGGATCGCTGCCGGATTGAGCGTTGTGACTCGCCGCGCGGAGCAGCGAGTCTCGCCCTAAAAGTTCACCTCTCCCGATCGACCCCAGATCGTCCATCCGTGCACGCCTTTATTGACAACTCAGCCGAAAGAGAGTGCACTTGGTTGCTCACCCAAGCAGCCTTTCTAGCCAGACAACGTTTTTCGGCGAAGTTCCCTAATATTTGATCGGGAGCGTCGTTGTCTATCTCGGAAGCCGCCTTCGACGACTCCTTCCGCCTTTTCGAACGATGGAAATGAGCAATTCACGCCTTTGTGATGGCAGTATGCAGCAGGAGCGTGAGCCGGTCGGCGATCGCGATGGATCGCTTTCTACGATGGTGGGGCCAGACGCATCGCAGCGAGAGTGGCTAGCGGCGGTGGTTGACCGCTATGAACGTCCGCTGCTTGCTTATGCCTGTCGATTGTTAAGCGGAGACGATGTTCGAGCTCAGGACGCTGTTCAAGAAACATTTCTTCGGTTGTGCCGTGAAGATCGGCACAAGATCGAGTCACGCGTTGCGGCTTGGCTATTTTCGGTTTGCCGTACGCGCGTGATCGATATGCAACGCTCTTCAGGTCACACCATGAATTCAATCAATGCCCATGCAATGTCGGATTCGTCCCTGATCGATCGCCACCCCGACGCGTCTCACATTGCCGAGACATCGGAGCAAACGTCACGGATGGCCGAACTTGTCAATTCCCTGACACCGCGACAGCAAGAAGTGCTGCGACTGAGAGTACAAGCCGAACTTAGCTATCGGGAAATTGCTGAAATCACTGGGCTCACCATCTCGAATGTTGGTTTTCATTTACACGCTGCTGTCCGATCCCTGCGCGATGCGATGCAGACCGCTTAACGAATCACGCAATGTTCATTTTCTTTCATCTTTTAGTCCGTATTGAAACTGGGTTAGCCCTATGAACCGATCCACGTGGGATGACGAGCGAATCACGGAATATGTGATCGGCGAGATGCCTGCGGATGAAGCCGCTAGGTTGAAGGCCGACATCCAAAGCGATGCGGAACTAGCGCGGGCTGTGGAAGAAGCTCGCAACATCAAGAATTTGCTAGTGACGATGTTCGCAGATGAAACGCCGATGGTGCTTGATGCGGCGCGCCGCGAACAGATCCTCGATACACCGGAGGAAAAATTGGTTACACCCAAAAGTTCGCATGAGTTTATCGGCGCGACGCATGCATCAACAAGGCGGTATTTTGCAATGGCAGCGACTGTTCTCCTGTTGGCGACGACCGCAATGGTCGTGTATCGAAGCAACCGGTCGAAGAATGCGGAAGTCGCGTTGGGTGTAAACAGTGCACCGAAAATCGATCGTCCGCCGATGAGCCCAATCCCATCGTCAACGGCACCTGCATCGAAGGAGCGTTGGGCAGTGGAGGAAGGTGCAGTCACGGCTGATCACGAATCAATGGATTTTAAGGCTGATCGTGCAGACGCCCCAGGAACGCCGGCCCCCGCCGCCGCTAATGCGATGTCGAGTGAAGAGATGCCACTCGGCGCGGCTTCGGCACTCTATGTTGGAGAGAACACTGTGGTGGAGGGACCTGGCACAGATGTACCCCCGGTTCCGGGTAATGTCCCGCGGATGATGAAGGAAGCGGTCGTCGAGTCAATCACCGATCTCCCCTTCTCAGCCGCAGCAACTCCAAATGACCCAAGCGAGATGGATAAGAGGCTTTTCGATCCGGCAGCGGGTCAAATGGCCGCCTCGGGTCTCGCACCTGGTGGCGACGCAGTTGCTGAGACAGAGGGCAAAGCCAAAGCAGCCAGCGATGCCTCCCCGAGCAACAGCGGGTTTGATCAGTTTTCGAGCGGCGCCGAGGGCCTGGGAGGCATGGGAATGGGAATGGATACTGCAATGGGAATGCGCGGTGGGACCTCCCTCGCAGATCAAGACGAAGCGGGAGGATCCGACATGCCAACGGACGTCAGCGCACAAGATAATTTTGGTATGGGGTTAGGCCGATCGGAAGATTTTGCTGAGTACCGACATCGATCGATCGATCCTGCGAAACCCAGTAGTCCTGAATCCGTGCAAGGCCTTGAGCTCGCTAAAAGAGACTCGCTGCACTATGAGGGACGAGGGGCAGGGCTTGGGGGAGATCGTTTCGAACCGTTTGTCGAGAACAATTTTAAACGCGTTGTCGAAGAACCTCTCAGCACATTCTCCATCGATGTGGACACGGCATCCTATTCCAAAGTGCGGCAGTTCATCGCGCAGGCAGACATACTCCCTCCCCCAGGTGCCGTACGCATTGAGGAGCTGGTGAATTACTTTGAATATGGCTATGAACCGCCGGCCGCGAACAGCGAGCACCCCTTCGTTTCGCGAGTGGAAGTCGCGGCATGTCCGTGGAACGAAATGCATCGGCTGGCCAGAATCGCGATCAAAGGAAAAGTCATGGAGAAGGAATCTCGTCCGGCAAGCAACTTGGTGTTTCTTGCCGATACGTCGGGAAGCATGGAAGAACCGAATAAGCTTCCGCTGGTGAAGCAGGGCTTGAAAAAGCTTGTCTCCCAACTCGGAGAACGTGACCGCGTGGCGATTGTGGTCTACGCTGGCTCGGCGGGACTCGTGCTTGATTCAACACCAGCGTCTGAGCGATCGATGATTCTTCGTAAAATCAATCAGATGCAATCCGGTGGCAGTACCAACGGTGGCGAAGGCATCCGTTTGGCGTATCGCATCGCTCGCGACCATTTCATCGACGGTGGAGTGAACCGCGTGATCTTATGTAGCGACGGAGACTTCAACGTTGGAGTCACCAGCAATGATGAATTGGTTGAGTTGGTCGAACAAGAGTCCAAAGGTGGCATTGATATAACTGTCCTG
Organism: Planctomycetaceae bacterium; assembly: GCA_031411655.1. Classification (GTDB taxonomy): domain Bacteria; phylum Planctomycetota; class Planctomycetia; order Pirellulales; family Pirellulaceae; genus UBA6163. The sequence continues at coordinate 173,160 of JANOBM010000071.1, read as the reverse complement.
GGCTTTGGGATGGGCAACCACAATGACTCGATGATGGAACAAATCAGCAACCGTGGAAACGGTAACTACGCTTTTATTGATACGGCCGCCGAAGCCGAACGTGTTCTGGTCGAACAGGCTTCGGGTACGCTGGTGACCATCGCGCGCGATGTCAAGATTCAAGTGGAATTCAATCCCATGCAGGTCGGGGCCTATCGATTGATCGGTTACGAGAATCGCAAACTTGCGGCGGAAGATTTCAAAGATGACACGAAAGACGCGGGCGAAATCGGTGCTGGTCATGCCGTTACGGCGCTCTATGAGTTGGTACCGGCCGATGGAGACATGGGTGCGTTAGCTCCTGTCGTCGATGAACTTCGCTACCAAAAGAATGTAACACTCACCGAAGCAAGTAAATCAGGTGAGTGGATGACTGTAAATTTGCGTTATAAGCAGCCTGGCAGTGATACGAGCATCCCCATCTCGTTTCCGGCATCGGATAAAAAAAAGGATTTTTCAGAAGCGACGGGCGACTTTCGATTTGCAGCTTCAGTTGCCGGGTTTGGAATGATCCTTCGATCCAGTGAGCACATCGGATCGTGGACAATGAGTGATGTCATCAAAGTGGCTGAAGCCGCTAAGGGTGACGACATGCACGGATTGCGAACTGAATTCGTTGAGCTCGCTCGCAAGGCGGCCGCATTTCGCGGGCAAGAGCGATGAATGAAATGATGAATGTTTGGAAAGACGTTCCGATCCATCCGATCGACGTCAAGGTGAACGATGCCCGATACGAACCTAGTAAAACGGTCAGGTCGCGCTGAAAAGATTGCGCCTTGCGGCTGATGGTACCGGCGCTACATCTTCCCCGATGAACCCTCGCTTAATGGGCTCTCGCTGCATGTCGGCTAGTGTTTCGTCAAAGCTTGCCTTGGAATGTCCTGTGCAAAGGGCTTCCAAGTGTCGAACCTCTTCATCGTTTGCGATCTCACCGAGGCGGCTCATTCCCGTTGAATGGACGCCAATGATGAGAATCGATCGTCCACAACGAAGAAGCGTGATATTCCCTGCCGTGCCAAGTGATTTTTTACCCAGGACCTTCATCGCTTCATCGGGAAGCTCACGATTGCCAGAAACGTTCTTGGAGGCCTTCCGCGAAACCCACACCAACGCTGCGAATAACCCCAAGACAATGGCGAGGCTGGAACCGATGGTTACCAGCGGAGCGGTCGATGTTTTTGGCGTCGGTGCCTCGTTGGCACTAGCGTTTTCGCGACGATCACTGTCTCGCGAACGAAGAGGTACAGGAGCAAAAGTGGTGCGTGCTATCGTTGGTGGTGCTGGATCCGATAGCTGTGATTGAGCCGCGACCTCACCATGATGGATAGCAGCCAGCAGTACCCAAAGCAACGAGATCAACAGAATACGTGTCGACACCGAGAAATCCTTGCCACGAGAGTAGAGAGTCGTTCAATTGGCCGGTGCACCGGTGCCACCGCTCACCAATTCGGTGACGCGAATGCAAAAGTTGTCGTTCATAACGAGAACTTCGCCATGTGCGATCAATCGCCCGTTGACATAGACATCAACGGGATCACCTGCCAGCTTATCGAGCGCGACAACCGACCCACCGCGAAGGTGGAGCACTTCGTCCAGTCGCATCCGAGTGCGTCCGAGTTCAATTCGCAAATCCAACTCGACGTCGTTGAGTAAGTCCAGTGAATGTGGAGGCTCATGATTGGGCGAGTCTTGCAGATTTCCCAATGAGAACGGTACGGGCTTTGAGGCGGGACGACCGGGCGAAACTGCCTTGCTCATCAACTCATCGAGCTGGGCCTGCGTCATGGCAGCGTCTGCGTCGTCAAGCCGTTTCTCAATATCGCGGGTCGGATTCGAAACGCCACCGGGCGTGAGTTCTGGGGCGTTCGGTGTCTTTGGTGTTTCGCTCACAACAATGGCCCTCCTGACCAATCCACTCGCAATATTCATGGGTGAGAAAGGTCCTCACCGGGCGGCTATTCCTCGATCATTTGGAAATCGGTGAAACCAACTCCCAGTAGAAGATCGCCTTCGATCAAGTGGTTACATGTCGTCAAAATTCTCCGCTGAAGCAAGCCCAATTGGTTTTCTTGTAGCTCGCTGAGTTCGCTATTGCGTATTTTCATCCGAATTGCATGGCGCAAACGTCCCTCTTTGAGCTCAAACTCGGCTTTTAATGCGTCGGCATTCTTTTTCTTTACCAAGCCGTACAGCTTCATTTCAACGCGAAATTGGCGTTCCGAATCGATAGGGCTGAAGGTTTCTCCAAACATTCCCAGTGTGAACTCTTCCACCGTATCTTCATCGAGCGACTTCTGATTGGCATTTTCTTCGGTTTGCTGAACCGATTTAACCAATCTCGCTTCCGCCAGTGCGCTAATTTCCTCGGCGGACGGCACAAGGAAGAAGAACATTGCGGTTTCGAAAAGCACAATCAGCGATACGAAACCGATGACGATCGTTTTGGATTTACCGCCGCCAGTATTCACGGCCTCTGGGGCTGCAGCGTCTTTTTTTGAATCAGCCAATTTTGTTACCTTCCATCACTTCGAGAGCAGGGCCCTCTATTGCGGTTTCTCTCGGAATACGTCGGACCGCATCGACCGTTGCGTTGATGTGGAACATCGCAACCGGCGAAATCGGCAGTGCGACGCTTGGATCGACAACAGAGACACTTGTGCCAACGCGTCGAGCGAGCGTCCACTCGATTGCATAGCCTACGGTCGGAGGGATATCCCGAAACTCTAGGTCGCAATCCGGCGCGCAGCACTTCGATTAGAAAAACTTGGTGCAGACGCACAGACCCTGCGCCACCCACCTAGTCGTCACGACCGTCGCGGACGATACAAATCTAACGTCGGTCGGCCACCCAAAATCGCATAGGCCTCGACAATATCGTGCCATCCACGAAGCAACTGTTCATCGGCATCACCGTCTCTCCGACTCCCAATGCGAAAAAGATAGGGAAGGCTCTGTACGTCAGAGTAACCAGCGATCGCGTCGGGCGAACTCGCCCCCATTGCAACGATTACGGCTTCCACATCCACATGGCAAACTCCGTCGGAATTGCGGATAGTCAAAACATAATCGGCCGGTACATCCCCATCGATGTAACTGTCATCGGGCTCGCTCGACGCAGTCGATCCAGCGGTGTTCTCATGGCGAGCGTTAGTGTCGCCGGTCTCGTCGAGATCAACCGGTCGGGTTTCGATTCCAATCCATTCACTACCAGTTTCAATGCGTCCTCGAAGCAAGTCTGTCGATACGAGTCGTTCCAACCCATCCTCCAACCACTGACGAACCGTGAGCGGCAGTGGGGGTGAATCTGTCGAGAATGGCTTGCCTCCTTGAGCCTCGATTGCCGACAGTGCCAGCGGCGACAAACATCGGTCCGGCAGCATCGGAAGCGGCGCATCCGAGTCGGCTCGTAGCGATTGCCCTACGTCACCCTTTTCGAACACGATTACGTCATACCCGAGGTATCGTCCATACAGCGCTGCCTCGATACCGAGCGGACCTGCACCAACGACAGCAATGCGACCGGGCGGGTCGAGCGTCATCTCGTAACGAGCATCTTCGTATTGGTTCATCTTGGAGTGCGCAACCTTCTTCGCGTGGCTGCCGTTCTAGGACTGTGGAGTCGTACGATCAATCATTCGGCCTGCGTCGAACGCAGCCAACTCAAGCGACAATGGCTCATCCAGTAATAGATCAGCCATCACGGTTGCCGTAGCAGGTGCCAGATGGATGCCACTGCGATAATGTCCTGTCGCGATCGAAAGGTTACCAACGTTGGGCAACTTTCCAATCATGGGAAAACCATCAAATGTGGCTGGACGCAAGCCTGACCAAGTTTTTTCCGGTGTCATTCCAATCAGACTTGGCAATATCGATTCGGCCCAGCGTGCCAATGGTTCGAGCATTTCAGGGGTCGTGCCTCGAGCAAATCCGACTTCTTCCTCGCAACTTCCAATAATGACACGACCATCATCACGCGCCACTAGGTAACGATGTCCCTCGTTGATAATGTGCCTTAGTGGCGCTTCGGCGTATCGGTACATTAGCATCTGACCACGAATCGGAATCACGCAGTTCGCCAGTCCTAAATTGGCCGCGATCTGGCCCGACCACGCTCCACCGCAGATCACTATCGGCGAGTCGCGGATCACTTCAACCCTCGAATCTTGATGCTCAATGGAAAGACTGGCCACGTCATGGTTGACCGTCAAATGAACTTCTAACTGCTGGTCAATCTGAACTCCAGCACTTCGGCAAGCGGCAACTAAGGCCGCCAAGAGATCGGGTGGGCGGACTTGCCACTCCGCAGGCGAATGAATGGCGGCGAGAAAACGATCCGACCGAGCCCATGATTGGATAGACGGTTCGATACTGGCTAACTGTTGCGACTCCAGCGACGCCATCTCGATCCCAAGCTCCTGTTGATACGCTTGCCAGGCCAACAGCACCGCAGCTTCGGCCGGACTGCTTGCGAGATAAATCCCACCGCACTGTCGCAGTCCTGGATCGATGCCAGTGAGCGAGTGAAGTCGCCCGGCCCAAGTCGGGTAGAGCCGATGACTAAGACCGCGCAAGCGGTCGATCGGATCCAGAGCAGTATCAAGGCGAGCTGCAGGCAGGATGCCGCCGGCTGCCCAGGAGGTCTCACGTCCGACATGGCCTCGTTCAACGATTCGAACCCGAGCCCCTCGGCAAGCAAGTTCCCACGCCAAGCTAAGTCCGATGACTCCCGCTCCGACAATGGTAATACTTTCGCTTCGATCCGTGGCCGAAAAATCGATTGGCTTGGTCAACGGTCAATGGTGGGTGGTAGGAGCATTTGGATGGCCTGCCGCAGTTCGCCATCGAGCGACTCGGACAGCAAAAGACGACTCAGGGCGTCAAAGGTATCGATATCCTCGCGTTTAGAAAGTAGCCCACAACTCAACCCCATCTCCGCCGCGCGATGAAAGGTGATCGAGAACACCTCCTCCGTGCTCCACGGAATCGCGTCGAAAAGCCCCTCGTAAACTTCGCGCCAAGGGCCGCGCAGTCCAATCAAATAGTAGCCACCATCGTCCGCAGGCCCTAGAACCATGTCGTGGTCCGCCAAGAGCCTGAACGCGTCCGCGACGTCAGCGGGGCTTAACGTCGGTAGATCCGCGCCCACTAAAACCGCACTCGCGTGCAAGCGATCACTTTCGACGGGCAGCAAGTTTCGAAACGCCCGGACCATTCGGTCCCCAAGATTTCCGTCACCCTGAGGGCAAACCTCCCAATCTCTCCCAACCAAAACTCGCATGGGTGCGCAGCACTGATCAGGCGCCACAAAAACCGCCTGACGGTCGGCCGCACCGGCCAATGTTGTAATCAGGTGCTGAGTAAAATGCTGGTGAATCGCCGTTGCCGCAGAGAACCCAATCGATGCCGCTAGCCGAGTTTTGACGGTACCAGGCAGCCAGTATTTCGTAACCACTCCCAGCATCCGAGTCGGAGGCACACGCTGGTGATGGTCCGTTTTTTGCTCTGCTTGGTCCATTGGGGCGCAGTCTCTGTCGATTTAAGCAGACGGTTGGCGGCGGGCGGAGCTGCGCAGTAACGTTTATTCGCTGGCCTCGATCAGGTAAGCAACCGATTTGGGTGCTTTTTCATTCGCGATGGGTTGACTTAAAGTTTACACTGGGGTTCTTGTCACGCGGTGATGGCGTGACGGTAGAATACTCGATTGCGGCGGGGAGCGGATGGCCAAGGAATGGGCCACCAGGAGTACAACGACGTCCAACGTTAGTCGGTAGGCCAAGGTATGTCGGCAGAAGTTTCATCGGAACGCTTTCTCGAAATCGTCGAAAAAAGTCGACTCGTCGAGCCGCGCGCACTCGAAGACTTCAAAGCTAAGCTAAAAACCAAATACGGTGACCGCCTGCCTGAAGACCCTGCTCGCATTGCGTCGGCGATGCGCAAAGCCGGACTGGTCACCGAGTGGCACACCGACAAACTACTGACCGGAAAGTACAAGGGGTTCTTTTTAGGCAAGTACAAGCTGTTAGGTCACATTGGCAGCGGTGGGATGAGCAGCGTGTATTTGGCTGAACACACGCGCATGCATGATAAGCGCGCGATCAAAGTCCTGCCACGAACTCGCGTCAAGGATGCGACCTATCTTGCTAGGTTTCAACTCGAGGCACAAGCAATCGCTTCGCTGGATCACCCCAACATTGTCAGTGCGTTTGACATCGATAACGAAGGCGATACGCATTACATCGTCATGGAGTACGTCGACGGTGTTGATCTACAACAGCTGGTGCGCCGCGATGGCCCAGTCGACCCTGGCACCGCAGCACTGCTCCTGGCCCAAGCGGCCGATGGACTTCAACACGCTCACCAACGCGGGGTGATCCATCGTGACGTGAAGCCCGCTAACTTACTCATCGACAACGATGGCCGAATCCGTTTGCTCGATATGGGATTAGCTCTTGTTGCAGCACAAGACAGTCAATCGTTAACAGTGGCACACAACGAGAACGTGCTCGGTACCGCAGACTACTTGGCTCCTGAACAGGCTCTCAATAGTCACACGGTTGATCACCGTGCCGATATTTATGGCCTGGGTTGCACCCTTTACTTCCTGCTGACTGGACGCCCTCCATTCCCCGATGGAACGTTGGCACAAAGGATTGCAAAGCATCAATCGGAAATGCCAATGGCTATCCGAAAGTTGCGTCCCGATTGCCCCGGCGAACTGGAGGGCATCTGCGTAAAGATGATTCAAAAGGAAGCGAAGTATCGGTACCAGACGGCGGCGGATGTGGCGGAGGCACTGCGCAAATTTGCGGCAAACGTTCCCTCAAACAAATTGACCGCTGCTTCCATTGGCCCCAAGGTCCGAGAGGGCAACGCATCGTCAATGTCGAGCTCCAGTGGAAAATCGTCGTCGAACATTCAACACGATACCGTTAGTGCCAAGGCCGACGACACCATGGCCGGTGATCGAGCCGCCGTCGTTCGCGGTGTTGGATTGTCGCCGTCAGACAGTGGACGCCTTGTCAGCATGGCACCCAAACCCGGCGCAAACGATTTGTTTGGTGGCAGCTTCCTTGATCTTGAGGCCGAATCTGGCTATCGAAATCCAGGTAGTAATATCGCTAGAAATCCTCAACGCTCTGGTATCGGCAGCGATATCCTCGGAGGCAGTGGTGCCCAACGCGCCGTCGATGGGGGCTCCAACTCGAAGTTCAATACGGGCCAGTCTTCAGGCGGAAGAAGTAATGTCGGTAAGAAAAAGGCATCGCCCCAGACAACTTCGTCATTAAGCCCGATGATGATTGGCATCGGCCTCGGTGTGCTTTTTTTATTGGCGATCACCATTGGCTATGTTTTGGCACGCGTGACGTCCTAGCCGTTTTCGCTGCTTTGTCGCTTTCCTGCTCATTGCTACGCCCAGGCTTGGACCGACCGTCACCCCTGTGATTGAGTGTTACACCGCGTTACGGTGTAACACTACATTTTGTCCGCAGCCCGCTCGATGCTCCGGATCGGACCCAACCTTTCCAAGGGTCTGTGTTAACAATCTCCGATTCTTTACTTTGCAATTCAGGTTTTCTAAATGCCTCGATTAAATGTTGTCGGTGTTGGTGAGTTCGAAGTTCCTTCAGGCAAACGATTGGTCAAGGCTCTGATCGAAGAAGCGGGCACTGATCAACTGCATGCTTGCGGTGGTCAATCCCGATGCACAACCTGCCGAGTGCGATTCGTGGACGGCGAGCCAACTCGACAGACCGAAGCGGAAAAAAATACGCTTGCGGTCCGTCAGATCACCGAAAAAGGGCTCCGCCTGAGTTGCCAAATCATTTGCGACCACGATATGACTGTCGAGGTGATCAGCCGACTTGAAGGGAGCGGACGAAAGGACCAGGGAAGCCCAGTATCGGATCAATTGCAACCCGATCCGATTTGGAGTTAAGCGTCCTTTAATGACTCGTGCTGCGTCACAGCTAGGAATTAGGGTTGGTGGTTCGAGCATTTTAAGCGAAACTGACGGGAACCACGGAGGGAGCCCATGCAGAAGAAATATATCGTTCGATTGAACGATCAGGAACGTGTCGAGCTAGCGAACGTCATCAAGAAGCTTAGCGGAACGAGCCAAAAAGTTCGTCGAGCTCAGATCCTCTTGAAGTCCGATGCCGATGGGCCAGCCTGGACCGATGCGAAGATTGCTGAGGCATTTAATTGTCGAACCAAAACCGTGGAGAACATCCGGCAACGGTTGGTTGAAGGCGGTTTTCGAGAAACGCTCGATGGTAAGAAACGGATCACGCCACCGACGCTCAAAATTCTTGATGGGGCTCAGGAAGCTCGCATCATTGCGACTCGACTGGGACCACCACCTAAAGGCTATGCGAACTGGTCACTGCGATTGCTTGCCCGCAAAGTGGTTGAGCTAGGGATCGTTGATTCGGTTAGCCATGCGACACTTGGCCGAACATTAAAAAAAACGGCATGAACAATCGCAAGATGCAGTACTGGGTGATCCCGCCGGAGGCCGATGCGGAGTTCGTCGCCCACATGGAAGATGTCCTCGAAACGTATGCAAAACCCTACGATTGTGATGTTCCTGTGCTTTGCATGGACGAGCAACCGGTCCAGTTAGTCAAAGACACCAAAGTGCCGATTGCCGCGACCAAGGAGCATCCCCGCCGAGTCGATTACGAGTACGAACGTGCCGGTGTCGCCAACGTTTTCATGTTCACCGAACCGCTCTCGGGCTGGCGTGAGGTGATGATACGTGAGCAGAAAACGAAAGCAGATTGGGCGATCACGATGGCGGAGTTGCTCGAAGGCCGCTACGCCGGTTGCAGCAAAGTCATTGTGGTGTGCGACAATCTCAACACCCACACGATCGGTGCGTTCTACGAAGTCTTTGAACCGGAGCGAGCAAGGTCGCTGGTTCGCCGCATCGAGTTCCACTACACACCCAAGCATGGCAGTTGGCTGAACATCGCCGAGGATGAATTAAGCAGCATGACGCGACAGTGCGTCTCCGGACGCCGGATCGGCGATCTCGCCGCGCTCCAATCCGAAACGCGAGCCTGGGCGTGCGATGTCAACGAAACTCAGCGCGGCGTAGACTGGCAAATGAAGATCGACGACGCGAGAATGAAACTAATCTCGGTCTACCCGAAGATTAAGCTGTGACGCAGCACTAGGCACATCCCAAAGGTCAGCCCAACTTCGCCCGCGCCTTCGCTGCTCAATGAAGGGAGGTCAAGGCTACCTTCTTGGGTGAAGGTGGCCCGTACAAATAGTTGAGCGGTGTCGGACGAATGAATAATTCAAACAGTACCAACGATACCCCTGTGACGACAACCATGCCCGCGATGCTTCCTGTCCACCATGGCCCATTCGCGGGCTGGACCCACCAAATAAGGTACGGAATCAACGGAAGGTGGATGAGGTAAATCCATAGGGCTGTGTCGGCGAAGTACCGGCCGATTCGCGTAGGCCGGTTTAGGAATCTTATAAAAAATCCAATGAACCCACATGTACTACAGGCCGATCCAATTGCGTAGAGCGAAAAAGCTCCCAGTCGAATCCATTCGATTCCAACGGTGTCCGGTCGAAACGAATACCAATTGGCCAGATACCGTGAAGCTGAAAACGCCGTTACTCCCAAGGTTAAATTCCATAGCCAATTCTTCGACAGGCTCGTAAGACTGCTGCTTAGACGGAACAACCACCAACCGACAAGGAAATAGTAAAAGTAAAACGGCTGATCAGGATAGTACTGAACGAAAAAATCCGGAAAGCCCCCCATAAAGCCGTGTGGGTTTGCCAGCGACCAACCCATAACGTTTCGTGCCTGCAACAAGAACGGCAAGCTGGCCAAACCAAATACGAAGCCGAACGCATTGAACCTGATGAGCATCCCGCCTAGCCAGTCTAGCCGTTCAGTACCAAGCAAGCTAAAGAGGCGTGATAGCAGCAGCACCACCAGCGGGCCGATCGTAACAAACACAAGTAGGTACCATAGAAACCAAAGATGCTCGAGGCCAAAGTGTCTTGAGCGTTGACCGAATAGTAATTCCGACCAGACGCGTGATGGGAATGTCGGCATTTGGAAGACTGGTGGTCGCGTTACTGGTAATCCGGCGGTCGTATTTGAAGGCGGTCCGAATCCAGGAGGCGCAAATCCCGAAGGCCCGATTCCTGGACGAGGACCAAGCGGAGTCGTTAGTTCCTTTGCGTCTGGTAGGCCGCCGAACGGTCCTGCGAGCGGTGTCCCCGCAGTAACGCCTGCGCCGGCAAATGGGCTACCAGTACCACCATAGGGACCAAATGGTACCGGAGTATTCAGGCCCCGGTTGATTCCCGCAGGAGAACCAAAGCTTGCGCCGGTGTCTGGTGGTGGACCGAACATTGGTATGCCAAAGGGTGGAACATTGACAGGTTGAGGGTACCCAACGGCCATCCGAAAGCCTGCGAGCGCAAAAAGCGAAACAAGAAACGGAGCTCCGATCCGCCACCATCGCCGAAACAGAAACTGCTTCACGCCATATTTACGAAGCATCATGTTGGCAAAGAAGCCAGAGATCAAAAAGAAAAGTGGCATTCGGAAACTGTGCAGCCAATCATCGATCGACTGCTTCGGACCCGCCGATGCACCGAACCCAAATCCTCCTCCCTGATACATCGAAATAGGCAAGTGGTAAAAGACGCCCAACAACATCGCAGTCGCGCGGACACCGTCTAGCCCATCAAACCTCTTGCCAGGAGGGTTCGTGCCCCCGGTCGCATCCGCAAGTGGCGATAGGGTTGAGCCTTTTGCGACAAGAACAGACGGTTCGGAAACCAAATCCATCGATTATTCCTTACCCCCACACACTGACGGTTCAACCTAATCATCTCGATCATTGAACCCCTTGTAACACCGCCTCTACCACTAGGGTACCGCGGATTTTTCCTGAAACCGTCGATTTGCCCACTCAATGAAATAGGGGATGTTAGGACCATCAGTGTGGCCTCCGTCGTGCTGACGCCAAGCAAGGTCACCATCTAGCAACCCAATGCCAACGTCCGGCATCTTTTCCGTTTGGTAGTCATGAGACCTTCCAAGAGCTTTCGCGCCCAGCAACTCGAAAACCGGACCCGCTGCAATGGCAGCCATATAGCTCCCCTGCTGATCCAACCACTTTGCATCACCTCTTTCCGGTATGCCGTAGCTGATAAACGTCAGCCGGGGAGCGCACAAAGCAACGAGTTGATGGGCGTCCACGGGGATGTCGTTGGCCGTCTTTTCACCAAACGACGACTCGGCCGTGCCATACTTTAGAAAGTTGCCGGCCATCCAGTGGTATTCTCCCGAGCCGGTCAAGTTTTCCACCGCTTCGCCAAAGTTGCGGCGATGCAACTTCGCCCCACCCTCGCCGGAGGATCCAACCAATGCGGCAGCAAAACGAGTATCAAATGCCATCGTCACCAACGCTGCCTTGCCATACCGCGAAACACCTTCGATACCGATTCGAGCGGAATCGACAAGCGGCTCCGTTTTTAGATAGTCAAAACCCTGCGCTGCGCCCCACGCCCATGCGCGCAGCGCACCCCAGTCGTCTGGATTTCGTGGCTGGCCTAGATTCGTGAGACCGATAATTCCTCTTGTGAGCCCGGCACCATTATCCGCCTGCACACTTCCGGGGTTGAGCATCGCGTAGCCCCATCCTGCTTCCAGCAGCAATTGCTGACTACTGGGACCCGCGGGTCGGAAGCCACCGGGTGTTCCCGGGGGACTCGGAGGGCGACTTGAACTGGACGGACGACCGGCGTTAGGCGATTGGCGCAGGCGGCCACCGGGAAATCCGAATACTGGCGGCGGGTCGAACGGCGTGGGGCCAAACATTATCAACACAGGAATGGGCTGCTGCGTATTCTTTGGCAACGTCAGTGACATAGAGATCTTCACTTCGATCGCTGGACAAGCGGAGTTGTCGACTTGGCCAATCAAATGCTTCTCAACAACATCCACTTCACCGATTTGTGAATCACGTGTCTCGGCCACCTTCCAACTGACTGCGGGAACATTGGTGGGAACGCGTCCCACGACTTCACGTTCAAACTCTTCTACAATCTCCGGACGGCGTTTCTGCCACCAATCTTGTGAGCTAACCACTCGCGTTCCATCGTTCAGAGTCAGAAGTTCGGGCAAGTTGGGATAGGGATTCGCCTTGCTTTCCTCATAATTGGCATGGTTTGGTTCCTGCTCATTGCCGCTTGGGCCCGGACGAAGTTTCTTGATGCCCAGTTGCTCCATCATGTTTCGGTGATCTTCCTGGGTCGTGAAGGTCACTAGCTCAATCGGATGGATCGATTCGGCTGCCGGCCTTACCATCGCCTCCTCTAAGGACGAAGCAGACTCCGGCGAAGGAGACGGCTTGTCCTCACTTCCCACGCCGTCATCACGGAACAGCAATTGAACGAACTCGGGAAGGTAATGCTCGCGCCATTGAATCCAAGTGTGTCCTCCACTGGTTTCTTGATACTGCACATCAAAACCATGAGAACTCAATACGCGAACCGTTTCCTGCGTTGTTGAGAGCAGAAAATCTTCTTTGCCTGTGGCAAACCAAATCAACTGCAGGCCTTTTCGAAGGTCGGCATTGTCGAGCGTCTCTGCATGCTTTTCTTCCCAAGGTGTTCCGGACGTATTGCCTGCATTTTGCGGAGCGTTGATTCCAAAGACACCCGAACTGAAGACACCGATAAAGCCGTAATCATTTAGATGACTGATTGCAATATCGAGAGCCTGCGCTCCACCCATCGATAGGCCAGCGATCGCTCGATGCTTGCGCTCGCTCGAAATACGATAACGCTGTTCGACCTGCGGCCTCAGATCATTCACAAAGTCTTGTTGGAACTCAGCCATCTGCTGCTGAAAGTTTCCTCCGCCTGGTCCGAAAGAAAATGGTCCCGTGTGCCCCATTGGCATCACGACAATCATGGGCTTTGCCTTGTTAGCCGCAATGAGGTTGTCGAGAACAAGTCCCGCGCGCCCCACTGTACTCCACGAGGCGTCACTGTCCGACGCACCATGAAGTAGATAGAGGACGGGTAGGCTTTCTGACTCCCGCTCGTAGCCAGGCGGTGTGTAAACATGCACACGGCGAAATCGGCTCAACGATTTCGAAAAATACTGCCATTCCGCAATAGCACCGTGTGGAACCTCTTTTATGTCCGACACTTCGGAACCCGATACATGCATTAGACTCCAGGTACTGCCATTGGATTCGCTAGTCGTTGGATTCTTTGGATCCATCACGGCGACACCATCGAGTTCAAAGTGGTATCGATACGAGCCAGCGTCGACCTTCGCAATCGTCGTTTCCCAGACACCGTTCTTCGCCTGCGTCAATTCGATCCCAGCATTGAACGGTGCGCTACTGGGCAGGTCGCTACTCAAAAGCCTTACCGATTTCGTGAGTGGAGCCCAGATGCGAAACGTTATGGACCGGTCTTCGCGAACCTCAACCGAGGCAAACTCGGGCGGTCGCGGTAAAGTCCCCTCCTGAGCAGAGCAAAGCACTGTGAGGAGATGGGGAGACAACGCAAACAAGCATGCCAAGAATAACGGACGCATCAAAACCTCCGGAGTGAATCGAAAATTTTGAACGCTTGGCTGGAAGCCTTTTGAGCCGGATTGGGTTGACATTTTGTCGAACATCGCATCTCGCATGAGCAAGCTCTTTGTCTCCGATTGGCGGACGAGTCCATTGATATGATCGCTACCTTCGAACGATACGACACGCCGCTCACGTATGGCACAGAACAACGTACGGCACAGAATGAACGTTCATAGCCCCAATGGCTCCTAGGAGTGCATTGCACGGCGAAACAGGTGATCGCCTGTTGTGAGACATGAGAGTACGAAGTAGGGCAAACGGATTTTTGCATCCAACACTTCTTAAATGACTCTCGCTGCGTTTGTCTAACGCAACATACAGATATCGTCGATGACGATGCAGAGACCGCTTGTGGTTTTTCTTGGAGCGACAGCGTGAGAGAGGACTCTTGCATCGTGGGTGCGATGTCATTCGGTGACGGGAGAAGCGTGGAAGCGATGCCGTGGATGCCATGCCGCCCATTCTAGCCGATCCAATGGATCGGCGTGTCAACCTTCACCAGAGATCTGGGTTAAGACCTATCGGGTTCGATGCCAAAAGTGTGTGAATCAGCCGCCAATGCATACGCAGTATCGCATCCCAGGCCATGACACGATGCGATTCTTGTCGTTCATCATTGCGATGCAGATGTATTTATCTGGCAAGCGAACGACACCGCCATCGCCACGTCCCCGTGGCCTACCAAGCTACTTCGCTCGGATCGAAGATTTTTCACCACCGATCCCACCAAACCAACCGACTGAGCAAGCGACAAGACCAGTCTTGCCATCGGCTAATCGGCTTGTCACACCGCCCCTCACGAAGGCACGGGCACCATGAGAAAGGATCGTACAGCCAAAGATTCCATGAGCATTCAAAAGCAGGCACCATCGCGTGCCGGAATGGATGCCGCGAAGCACCGCATGCAACTACCAGAAAAAGCACAGCCGAGAGCGATAAGAATCCAAGATTTCACTCTCAGCGTCCAAAAAACGCATCACGCATTCGCGCCCATCTCTCCGGCGCACCGCTTAGTAACTCCCAAACGACCATTTAGCTATAAGTAAGCTTGGGTCATCTAAAGAGGCGACGCAGTCCAGGAAAACCCACCCAGCTACCGCTCCGTCTCACCGTCACTCTCGGGTATTCTCGTCTCTTCTACTGGATTGGACGGTTTCCCACCGGAAACACTCAAGGCATGAAAGTACGGTGGTAAACCCTTGCCTTACTAGGATTCGTCGAATCCCGTACCAACGCCGTGTCAGAGTCTAAAGAAACCAACGACAGTGATTTGAATTCTACCTTGCCATCTCGGTCTTCTGTGATGATCAATTCCCCAGCAGCCGAGAGATGCCAGTGGTACATGATTGGAGCCACGCTAACTTCGTTACCTTGCTGATTTCCTATTGACGCACGTACCATTCCAGTTGGGTAGAAGTGCAAATCCTCCACGCGCGCCGTATCTTGAAGAGAGTAGTTCCAAGACTCAGACCTCAGGTGATCCCATGAAGTTGCAATGCCATTTTTCGACTGCACGGATGGAGCAATCGGCTGACCACAACCAGCGGTGAGCACTAACAACACCAAAGCAAATTGATGGTAACCAATCATTTGAAAGGGCTAGAACGAAGCGGTTCTTCGGGTTGAAACACGAGAGGCGGTTCGGGTTTGCCATCAGGCCCATAGGTTTCAGTTTCTTTGAACTTGGGTTTCTGCCACCAGTACGCATCCTTCGGCAACTTGTAATAAATGTATGAACATTTCCGTGGTGACGCTACGACTGGCAGGCCGGTTTTGTCTGCAATCCATTGGCAGCGACTTGGACTTTTCGCCGGAAAACAGCTTTTGATAACAATCGTAACACCTGGCTGGTAGTCTTTGCAGCTCTTGATTTTGTCAATGAGTTCCACCGTCGTAATGATCTCGTTGTCAGGGCCAAATATCGTCCCATCCTGACACCCGTGCGCACCGATGATGATTGTGCCGGAAGAATCTGGATGCTGTTCTGCGAGATTGCAAAGAGGATCGGTTTCCGGGAAGAGATTTATGTCGACCTCGAGTCCAGACGGGTCTACATACTTTATTGGATTTCCAAGCAGGAATTCAAACAGGTTCCAACGGCTTCCATCGAACCCGATAGGGTCTCTGGAGCAGAACCTGCAGCTCGCCGAATCATACAAGCGGGCGCGGTAGTGATAGAGGTCCAAGCCCTCGTCGTACTCGCGGCCCGTATACGTGTAGCGATTTTCAATCGCCGTCGCCGTTCTTGCCGTCCCGCTGGCATTGGTGATCGTTGGCGTACCATACGCGCTGTAGGCGTAGCGTTCAGTTACAGCACCGCTGCCATCGGTCATCGCGGTGATGCTGTATTGTTGGTTACGATGGTACAATGCCGGCGATTTGTTCTGCTCACGGCATAAACATAAATTCATTGCTTGCAAGCAACGCATGCGAGAGTTGCTCCCAAACGTTCAATGATTCCGTAGCTTGGGAGTCCACTGGATTCCGAAGAAACTGCATCGCCACTGCAATCTCATCACTCGAAGGCTGGCGAGCGTAAGCCAGCATCCATCCGTATCGAAGGCGAGCTTCATCACTGGACGCTCCACTTTCGAGACGTTTCGCGAACTGGCGACTCATTTCAACCATGAAGGGACCATTGAGTACAAACAACTGCTGCTGTGGCACCGTCGTGATGATGCGCTGGTCGCTGGTCACGTTCGGTTCAGGAAAATCAAACAGCGTCAACGTCGTATTGGGCGAGTATCGACTGACGACCGTGTAGAGCGTCCGCCGACGACCGGAAGGATTATCCGCTTCAAATCCATTGAGCCGACTAAAGAAATTAAAACCTTCCACTTCTTTGAGACCAGGCGTTGTCTGATCGACCGACGGCCCGCCTACTTCGGATGCCAACTTTCCTGAGACGCTTAGCAATGCATCACGCCACGCTTCAATGTCAAGGCGCCGCGGCGTCATGCGCCAAAGGTACTCATTACCAGGATCCACCGCCATGTTTACCGCATTCTGAGCACTGCTGAGCTGATACGTAGCCGATCGCATGATTTCACGATGCAGCCATTTGATCGACCAACCGGACTCCATAAATTGCACAGCCAAAGTATCGAGCAATTCCGCATGCGTCGGCGAGCCACCGAGTTTTCCGAAGTTGCTTAGCGTGGGCACGATACCGCGACCAAAATGATAATGCCAGACGCGATTAACGATGACGCGAGCAGTCAGCGGGTTATTGGAGCTGGCGATCGAATTGGCTAAGTCGAGCCGCGAAAATGACCTGTTTCCCACAAGTTGATCCGGTGAACTAAGGATCCGCAGGAAACCGGGAGGTGCCGGTTCACCGAGTTGTTCAGGGTTTCCGCGAACATAAACTTGCATGGATTGGCCTCCACCCTGAATGCTGGGCATCGTTGGGCCTGAAGGCGCTGGGTTCATTGTCAAAGCGTCAAGCTCTGCCTGCAAATCTGCAAATTGCAACTTTCCGGACTCTGCCAGCAATCCAGCGATGTCGGTCTCCGCCACAAAAAATGGGGCATTGGGGTCCTTCCACAAAACGGTCAGCACTCGATCCTGGTCGGATGGAACCGCAGCCGGCTGCTGCGAAGGATCTGTTGGTCGATTCTCGCTCTCTTGCAGGGCCGCCAGCGCATGATGGACTGTAGTTTTTAGCGTCTCAGCCTGCTGCCGCATCGCGTCAGAGGTTGCAACGGTGCCCGAATCATTGGCGTGCTTCGCCGCATCGCGAAGCCCCTTGAAGGTTGGCTCCTCGGTGGCTTCACTAAAAATCTTTATCCAACGATTCAGAAAGTAAAGTTCCAGACTTTCCTGTTTTGCAAACGCGCCCTCGTCGAGCGGCAGTTGCTGATTCCGCAGCACAAGTAGCTTGACCGCCGCGATTGCATAAGCGTCTGCTCGCTCAAGGGCGGTACGGCCTAGTTGACGAGCTTGCGCCTCCTTCCATTGCTTCAGATTGGTAGTCCGCTGTTGAACCTGTTCACTCCACTTTTTATGAGCGTCGATCGTTTCTGGAGAAGCCAACATGCGGGCTGGCCAGTCCGCACCGTTGTAGGCTGCTGCAAGGGAGTAGTAGTCACGTGTCGGTATCGGATCAAACTTGTGATCATGACACCGAGCACAGGAAACCGTGAGCCCTAGAATCCCTCGCGACAGCGTATCCACCCGATCTTCTAATTCATCCGCTTTGGCTTTAGCTTCGCCCGCCGCACCTTTGCGAAATTGAGGGCCAAGCGATTGAAAGCCGAGTCCCGCCAGGCGAGTCACATAATCAGTCGCCGGTTCCGGCACTTCATCACCGGCGATCTGCAGTCGCACGAATTCATCATAAGGCATATCGTCATTAAGAGCCTTCACAACCCAGTCGCGATACAAATAGGCAGCCGGAGTGGGAGTCAGGAACGAGTTGCCTTGATCGTCCGCGTAGCGAGCAACATCTAACCAATAGCGGCCCCAGCGTTCGCCATAATGCGAGGAAGCCAACAAACGATCGATGACACGTTCCCAGGCTCTCGCCTCCGTATCTTCCTCAAACGCTTCGACTTCTTCCGGCGTAGGAGGCAGGCCAATCAGGTCGAAAGTCGCCCGACGGATCAGTTCCTGACGTGTCGCTACGCGAACGGGCTTCAACGAGCGTTGCTCAAGGCCTGCCAATATAAAGTGATCAAGCGGTAACTTCGGCCAATTGGCGTCGGTCACCTTCGGTACTTCATGCTTCACTGGTCGCTGGAACGCCCATCGTTTGCGCTCGGTGTTAAAGTCGATTTCGGGCTTAAGGGAATCAACCACGGCACTCCCGTCGCGCGGATCCGGCGCTCCCATGGCGACCCACTTTTCCAATATCGAGACTTGCTCGGCGGACAGCGGTTTTTCCGGAGGCATCTGAAGTGCCTTATCGGTGTATTGAACCGATTTGACTAACAGACTCTCGCCCGGGATTCCCGGAACGATCACTCGCCCGGACCCGCCCCCTTGCTGAACCCCGGCGCGATTGTCCAGACGAAGACCGCCCTGAAGGTTGTCTGCTTTGGCGGCGGCATCGCTGTGGCATTCGTAGCAATGCGTTACGAGAAGCGGACGTACTTTTGCTTCAAAGAATTCGACGGCGCTCGCGTCGAGTTCGTCCGCATCGAGTGGGCTGGGAAACCAAACGGAGAGGAGGCCGATCCACGCATTAAAAAGAACTTTCAGCATCGAGTTTACCTTCATGCGATGATCTCCTGCACGACTTTCCCATGAACGTCGGTGAGTCGAAAGTCGCGACCACTGTATCGATACGTTAACTTCTCGTGATCCAAACCCATGAGGTGAAGCATCGTCGCGTGCAAGTCATGCACATGGACAGGCTTGTCCACTGCTTTAAATCCAAATTCGTCCGTGGCGCCAAAGGTCATACCACCTTTCACGCCGCCTCCGGCCATCCAAACAGTGAATCCATGGTGATTATGGTCGCGACCATCGTTACCCTGCGATGTCGGGGTTCGCCCGAACTCACCGCCCCACAAGATGAGAGTCTCTTCAAGCAGGCCTCGTTGTTTTAAATCCCCAAGCAACGCCGCGATGGGACGGTCCACAACCTTGGCATGATTACGATGCGATTCGGTATTGCCACTATGGTGATCCCATGGCTGGCTTTTGCCACAGTAGATTTGCACGACGCGAACACCTCTTTCGACCAAGCGACGAGCAAGCAGACAGTTCCTGCCATAGGTTGAACGCTTAAAGCCGCCATCGCCACTTGTTGCGACAAGCTCCGACTCGGGGCCAATCAAGCCGTAGGCATCTAGCGTGGCGGTGGACTCCTGACTGGTGTCGAATGCATCCGCCGCTGTGGGCCCCATATTGAACGCCATTTCGAGCGACTGAATTCGGGCATTCATCGCATTCTCTGCACCTCGTCGCTCTGCGTGCATCGCATTCAACTGCTGAATGAAGTCCAGTTCACGGCGCTGTGCAGCGGGGGAAAGCTGATCGTTTTGCAGATAAGGGATCACTGCGCGCGGATTGTACTCCTTGGGCAATGCAATCTGACAACCTTGGTAGATCCCTGGCAGAAAACGGCTGCTCCAGTTCGATGGACCATTCACTGGTTGGCCTTGTTCTCCTAGCACTACAAATCCCGGAAGGTCCTCGTTCTCGCTGCCAAGACCATAGAGTAGCCACGAACCGTAAGAAGGACGATTCGGTTGAATACTTCCGGTGAACATCATCCAGTTCGACGACTCATGCACCGGAACGTCCGTTTGCATCGAACGAATCACGCACAAGTCGTCGGCAAACCGCGCGACCTCGGGAAATAATTCACTGATTTCCACACCGGACTGACCACACTTCGAAAACTTAAACGGTGAGGGCATCAGACCACCGGTTGCATTCTCGGTAGTGAGGCTCACCGTACTTTCCGGGCGCTGGCCGGCAAACTTATCGAGCGACGGCTTGGGGTCAAACGTATCGACTTGAGAGGGTGCACCGTTCATCCAAAGATGAAT
This sequence comes from Planctomycetaceae bacterium, assembly GCA_031411655.1. Taxonomy (GTDB): domain Bacteria; phylum Planctomycetota; class Planctomycetia; order Pirellulales; family Pirellulaceae; genus UBA6163. The sequence continues at coordinate 152,978 of JANOBM010000071.1, read as the reverse complement.
CACACGCTTGGCCCTGGCTGGGAAATGTGGCAACCTGGGAGTCAGCGGACTTGCGGAGTCAATCTTTCCGCTCCGAAGCTCCGCCCCAGATGACGGCTGGTTGATCGCCGCAGCAAGCGCAAGGGCCCCCATTCCGTTGAAGCTTTTTCCCAGCATCGCACGTCGCGAAAATTCTTGATTGTTCTTTTCAAAGAAACCGGATTGGCTGGCTTGCTGAAGGAGATTTCTCCACAAAGCGGTTCGTTCGAGGGGATTTACTTTCATCGGATTTTACGAACTCTCTGGACCATTCAGCGACTTTACAATTTCGGCAAGGCAACCCCGTGCATCGCGACGACTGCCACAGTTGAACGCCCCATCATACCCCGGGTTAAACTGCATTGCACTCGATTCCCCGCAGCGTCATTCCATGGATGGCGATAGCCCCATAGTGCCCCATGATAATGCCAAGGGAGATTGGGGAACGACAGGGAGCAATGCTTCCCAACCTCAGTCGCAATCAACAAAGTTTCATTTGGACGACATTCGGTCAAAAACAGTTGACGGTGGTTGCCCAGACATTTGACTTGCAGCATTAGCGACTCAAGAAGTCAATTGATCGAATTCCCGCCGCAGACGGAACGATATCGATGAATATCGTATGGTTCATTCGATGCAAGCTGAACGCATTGATCACAATCTAGCGATGCTTTGCTTCAGACCCATTTGTTGCAGCCAGACCACCCGTGAATGGGCTCTCCGATAAGTGCGGACTTGGCAGCATCCCCGACCAACTACCGCATTCATTGTGGAAAGCGAACCGCACGACACGGTGATATATACAAGGCATTGCTCCCCTGATCTTGGCGAACCAGTTTAAGCCATCCATTCATCGCACAGTCAAATTCTTTGTTTGAACCGGAACGATCGAGCTAGTCAGCAAGGGCGTATCCCTTCGCCATCGCGGGTTGAACCAAATAGCAGATTGGCTTTCCTCGAGATGCTTAACCGTTTACTCGATGGCGGCGAAGTCAAACCACCGCTCAAGTAGACCGTCCATCCAGTGACGTTCTTGACCTCGACCGATAAACCCAATGTGCCCCCCATGCTTGGTGAGCAAGAAACGAACGGATTCGGACCAACTGGCTCTTGCCTGCTCGCTGAAACACGAAGCTGGCACGATCGGATCGTCTGCCGAAGCCAAGATCAACGTCGGCACCTGGATGTTTGCGATTACGTTGCTCGCAGACGTACGACGGTAGTAGTCGGTTGCATCTTCATAACCGGCCAGCCGCGCCGTAATGCGTTCATCTAATTCACGCATCGTCTTTGGCTGACGTTTGATTGCATCAACGATGAACGGTAGGTGTCGAACGGAACTTGGCGCTCGATTGAGTAGGTGTCGGATAAAATAGCGGTTGTATGGTCGGAGACTTACCTTCTCCATATTGTCACTGCATCGCTGCAAATCAGTCGGAGGTGAAACGGCAGCGATACGGTGAATGCGATGAAGCCAATGGGTCGTCGGGTTGGACGAAGATGGTTTTCCCACCATGCCCATCGCCCTGAGGAGTTGATTGCCGCCCAGGGACACCCCGACTGCGGCAATGGGCCCAGCCTGGGTCAACTGCGCTATCTTTTCCAAAGCGTCGACAATATCGTCGCTCCGGCCCGCATGGGTAATGCCTTGGGCCTCACCTTCACCTACACCGCAACCACGAAGGTTAAGGCGAAACACGCGGACGCCCCGTTGGGTGAAGCGATCTGCCAAACGGTGCATGTATGGCGACTGCGAGCAACCACAAAGCCCGTGAATCAAAAGCAGGCTTGCGTCGCCGGGGAACCAACCGTCTGGCTGGTCGTCGTGTAAGGCCAGTCGATCGCCATCCGGCAGTTCCACCCAATGCAAGTCGGGACTTAAGGGCCGACTGCCAAGGGCACGAAGCGACAAAACTGTTTGCAGATGTCCGCCAGCGATCAAACGGTGCGGAACAAATGGTGGCGACAACAATTGAGCAACGTCCGGCAGTGGTGTACACCTTGCCGGCCTTTCGCCTATTCTTTCTGCTGTTCGTGATTCAATTTGCATCCGACGAGCCTAGCAAGTTTTTCATAGATCTGCGATTGCAACTTGACGAAATTTTTCGCCCTTGACTTACCCCTGAGATCGACTTGCCATGCACCTGATTCGTTCATTTATCGCGATCCCCTTGGCGGGAGAAGTTCAACGGGCTGCCAAGCGAATGATGCGGGACCTACAGGGCGAAGACGATGGTATGAAATGGGTACCGGAGGACAATCTCCATTTGACGCTGAAATTCTTGGGCGACGTGGTTGATCGCGACGTTCCGGCAATTTGCCGCGTGATTCGCGAATGCTGTGGGGACTGGGAGCCATTCGAACTTGAATTCGAAGGTGCGGGAAGTTTCCCCAATGACGAACGACCGAGGGTGATTTGGGCAGGAATCACGGCAGGAGGAGAAGAGCTGGTGAGCTTGGTGACAACGCTTGAAACGGGGCTCGCCACATTAGGATTCAAGCCTGAACCGCGCGATTATCGCCCGCATTTGACGCTGGGAAGGGTTCGAAGTGGCAGTCGGTCCGTCTCGTCCGATGTGATTGCGAAAGTTGCGAAATTCAAAACTCGACGACTGGGAACCCTTCCTGTGGATCAAGTTCGCCTCTACGCGAGCTATCTCGATAAGTCCGGCCCTTCCTACCACGTCATGGACACCGTTCGCCTCGGCGAAGAACCATTCCAGGACGACGATGAGTTCGAGGATGATGACGATTGATCCCATCGGCAAGCGCAGTTGAGTCCATAACAAGCCTCAAAGCCGACTGCGAGTCTACCGGTTTTGGATCGTCGGTCGGGGCGCGTGCATCGACGCGATCGGCGATGCGTCCAGTCGTGAAGTTGGCGCTCATTCAAAAGGAACGAGTGCCTTCGGGGCGCCTTGAGCGGTCTCACCCGACTCTTCAGACATGGTCAGGCGTATGGCATCAAATTCGACTTCCACTCGCAGGAATGCATCAACAATGATTGGGTCGAAGTGCTTGCCCCGACCATCGATGATGATTTCGCGTGCCTTGAGATGCGAGAATGCTGGCTTGTAAACTCGCTTCGTCGTTAGCGCATCATAAACGTCAACGAGCGCAATGACTCTTCCGGAAAGTGGTATCGCTTCACCAGTCAAGCCGTGTGGGTATCCGGTACCGTCAAACTTTTCGTGATGGGACAACGCTATCTCCAACGCCATCTGCAAAAATTTGGCTGAAGGCGAGTGCGCGAGCGTGGCACGAATCGCATTCGCGCCGATCTCGGTGTGCTGCTTCATCACCTCGAATTCCGCCGCAGTCAGTTTGCCTGGCTTCTGCAGAACCGCATCCGGAATCCCAACCTTGCCGATATCGTGCAGCGGACTGGTCTGAAAAATCAACCGAATGAAGTCTTGTGTAATCCGGTCACTGTAGGGCGAATCGATCGCAAGCTCGTGACAGAGCACCATGCTATATCGTTGGACACGCTCTAGATGCTGACCAGTCTCAGGATCACGACTCTCCGCTAACTTGGCCATTGCAAAAATCAACGCTTCTCGGGTTTCGAGTTGCAAGATTCTTTCGGCTACACGAACTCGTTCCAGCAACTCACGTGGATCGAACGGCTTTGTCAAAAAGTCATCTGCCCCTGCTGCCAAGCCTTCGACTCGCTGCTCAGGCTTGTTTTGCGAGGTTAGCAAAATGATGTATGTATAACTAGCTCCGCACCGAGCGCGAATTCGCTTACAAAGCTCAATGCCGTCCAATAGCGGCATATTCCAATCACTGATGACGATCGCAGTGCCATTCCTGTCAATCTCTTCGAGAGCGGCAAGTCCATCGCTCGCCGTCCTCACTTCATACCCGGCCTTCCGTAGATTCACGGCCACCATCGCAACCATGATGGGATCATCGTCCACGACCAATATCTTCCTGATGGTCATGTTGACTCCAAAAGCGCTTCGATCCATTGAATGCAACGGTTCATTTCCGACTCAAGTTCTTTAACGCTATGAGCGTAGTCCTGCTCACGGTGGGGTTGATCACGACGAACCGTCTCCTCGATCGACTCTGCAAGCTGTGAGAGTCGATGGGCCGCCAATGTAGAGGCGGCTCCCTTGATGCGATGGACGGCGGCAGACGTCTTTTCCTTGCCTACAGCAACCGCGGCAACGACGCGCCGGATATCCTCTGCACCGCGTCGAGAAAACGCCCTCAATACCTCTTCGGCTACTTGCTTATCATCGCCGCAGCGAACAAGCAGCTCTTCATATTGTATCGGCGGGGCAGCCTGTAACGCCCGCTGAAGTGTCGCTTTTAATTCTTCTCGCCCAATCGGTTTTGTGAGGTAGTGGTCCATTCCTGCATCGATACACCGCTGGCGATCGTCTCCAACCGCCTGAGCCGTGCAGGCGATAATCGTGACGGGGAGGTAGCTTGTCCTTGCAAGCTTATTCTGATGATGCAGCGATCGAATACGCCCCGTAGCTTCAAGACCGTCCATCTCCGGCATCTCACAATCCATCAGTACGATCCCGATATCTCGACGTACAAGCTCATCGATTGCATCGCGACCGGATTCCACTGCATGGACTTCGAAGCCAAGTCGGCGAATCATTTCGCTCGCCACAATCCGGTTCACCTCATTGTCGTCGACAATCAGTACCGATTGACCTTTTCCTATCGGGCTGTCGACCAATGCCGGCAAAGCAACATCCGAAGCAGTCCGCAGCATCAACACTGTTAAGATCTCATCAAAAAGTGCTGACGCATGAATCGGTCGATCCAAAAAGCGATCTGTCGCAGCAGATACCTTGGGCGCTCCTAACCAGGTAACCGGTAGCATCGATAACCGGCCCAACTGAAGACCCGCCAAGGCCTCGAGCCATTGGTCTTGAAATTCGGAATCAACAAGTGCAAGTCGGAAGTCGGATCCATTTTGTGGCGACTCGAATGAAATCGCCCTGACCTCGTCAATCGTGCGGCAATGGGTGACCACTATGCCCCATGACTTGAGATTCTTAATGGTGACATCTGTTTCGGCATGATCGGGTGCGTAAACGACGACTTGCTGCCCACTTAAAGGGTCGGTGCCGCGCTCACTGGAGGACAGTCCCGGCGTTGCTGGAATCTCAAACCAAAAGACAGTGCCTCGGACCTCCCTCGCCTTGACACCAATTTTGCCGCCCATCAATTCAACCAATTGCCGGCAGATTGCCAGTCCAAGGCCGCTCCCACCGTAGCGTCGTGTCGTACTCCGGTCAGCTTGCGTAAAGACCTCAAAGATCTTCTCCATGCGATCGCGTGCCACTCCGATACCGGTATCGGCTACTTCGACTCGGATGACGATCGCATCTTCATCGTCGGGTTGAATCGTCGCCTCATCTCGCGAGACCCGAGATACTGATACAGTGATTTCACCCGATGTGGTGAATTTCACGGCATTGCCGATCAGGTTCACAATGATTTGTTGCAACCGTGTTCCATCCAGCCAGACCTTTGATGGTAGATCTTGTGAAACGCGCGAAGCCAGCCTCAAACCTTTCTTTCGCGCGCTATGATAAAGCATTTCCGACGCGATTCTTACCGTCTTTTCCAGATCGGTTTCGATGGCCTCTATATCAAGTTTTCCCGCCTCGATTCGCGACAAATCAAGTACGTCGTTGATAAGCGTCAGCAGTGAGTGTGCGCTTTCCTTGGCAATCTCGATGAAGCGAGATCGTTGAGTGGATGGCATGTCGTCGGTAATGAGATCGAGCGTATTGATCACGCCTCCCAAAGGGGTGCGCATTTCATGACTCATCCGTGCTAAAAATTGGCTCTTCGCCTCATTTGCGGCCGCAGCAAAATCTCGCTCACGATGCAATCTCTCTGCATCGATACGATCAGTGATGTCGACGACAGTCCCCTCGTAATAGAGCAGCTTGCCTGCCTCATTCTTTACCGCCCTCGCGCTTTCACTGATCCAAATGCAACTCCCGTCAGCACGGCGGACTTGCGATCGGAAGTCTCGAAGAATACCTTTTTCGGAAATCATACGTACGAACTCATCTCGCCTCTTAGGATCGACATAGAGGTTCGAAGCCAATGAAGGGGTGCGAGCTTGTAACGCTTCGATCGTCCTGTCTCCGTAAAGTTCAAGAAGCGCCGGATTAGCACTTTGAAAGAAGCCGTCCGGAGTGGTTTGAAAGATTCCCTCAATGGCGTTTTCGACGATATCGCGATAGCGACGTTCTGCTTCGCTACGAAGCGAGATCTCCGCGGAGACCTCTTTCAACACGCGGTTGTAGGCTTTTCCGATTTGTCCTGCTTCGGTATGACGGTCGATCGCGACAGGGCGGTTGAACTGACGCTTCAGTCCGTGGCGATGCATCTCGATTGCTAGGTCAATCATCGCAGTGCTTGCTCCATGTTCGGAGTAATTGAGCCCGAGATGCTCGTTCCTTCTAGTAACCCGAAGCCGCATCACTCGGCCCAGTCCCAGGAATAAAACCAGGCTTCCGCCGAATGCCCATACAAACGCAACCACTACTCCAATCAATTGGACGCCGAACTGCGTAAGGCGATCTCCCGTCGGCAAAGCCGATGGAGGTGCCAAAAGTGCTAGTGCTAAAGTTCCCCAAACGCCGGCGATTGCGTGAGTGGGAAACGCACCCACCACGTCATCAATGCGTAGCTTTGCGAGTACATAGACGGTTCCACAGGCTGCGCCACCTCCGATTCCACCAATCACGATCGAAGACCATGGCGACACAAGATGACACCCTGCAGTAATCGCTACCAACCCAGCGATCACACCTACCAACAATTGCGTTACCGAAGGCCTCCCCTCATATACCCATGAGATCGCGAGGGAGGACAAACCGCCTGCTGCCGCGGCTAGATTTGTATTCACAAGTATCAGTGGAACCCGAGAATCAATCACCAACGTTGAACCACCGTTGAAACCAAACCAACCGAACCAAAGCACGAACACTCCCACCGTTGCCAGGCCAAGATCGTGGCCCTGAATATTCCCATGACTTCGCGTACTAACGTGCGACGATCCGTTTGTAAAACGGCCGAGCCTTGGTCCCAAGACAAGGATGGCAGACAGTGAAATCCATCCGCCGATCGAATGCACAACGGTCGAGCCTGCAAAGTCGACAAACCCCATGGCGGCGAGCCAACCGGGTGTCCCTCCCAGCTTCCCGCCCCAAGCCCAGTGTCCAAAAACGGGAAAGAATATCCCGCTCACAATGATCGCGACAACGATGTAAGCGAGAAAGCTCATCCTTTCCGCAGCGGCGCCAGAAATGATCGTCGTCGCGGTCCCACAAAACACGAACTGGAACAGGAAGAATGCAAGTGACGAGCTGTGTTGATAACCAGCCAATCCGAATCCGTCGCAACCAATCCAACCACCGGCCGACCTGCCAAACATCAATCCAAACCCGATGGCCCAAAATAAGATCCCACAGACACAAAGGTCGACCAAGTTCTTTACGGCCACATTGATGCTGTTCTTCGACCGAGCCATGCCGCTTTCTAACAAGCAAAAACCTGCTTGCATGAAAAGCACCAATGCTGCCGAGAGCATCACCCAGACCAGATTTGCCCCGATCAATGTGTCCATTCGGAAAACCAACTCCTCGTCATCATCCAGACGACAATTGCCCCACTACTTCCAACCAATCCTATGGACGCGTTATCGGACACGCCGCGACATTCGATCTATCGGACTTTTCGATGGGTTTTCCTCTACTAACCGCCCGATTGGGCCGTTTTTCGTCAAACGAAATTGTTTTTTTTGCGCCCGTGGCACACTTCGCATTTCCGAAAAAAACAGGACAATCGCCGTGACTGGCATGCTGAGCCGTTTCAAAACGCTGATTTCACCCAAATGAGGCCTCCCTAATCTCCCCCCATCTTTCTGTTTCGGCAGACAAATACTTTGACCAATTGCTTCGTTGGCTCGATCTCGAGTCGGACGCGGAACGGGTTCGGTTGGCTCAGCGGCGCCTGTTGTCTCGAGGGGCGGATGCTGAGCGCACCGGGGAAACGATCGTCGACCTCGCACTTTCCGATCATCGAACCGGTCTGGGGGGAAGGTATTTACTAACCTTTGCGAAACGTCGTAACGGGATCCCATTGCCATGGAACCGACTCAAGGTTGGTTCACCGGTCGTCGTATCCGACCAAAGCGATGACAACGACGATGGCATTTCAGGAGTCGTCAGTCGGCGAAACAACAATGTCATTGAGGTGGCATTAGAACAATGGCCATCTGGCGAACGCTTTCGTATCGACCTTTCTCCCGACGAAACAACAAGACGACGTCAGCGTTCGGCGATCGCAGCGATTCGCAACGCCACGGGTCGAACGGGTAAGTTGCGAGATATGCTACTCGCAATCACGGAACCTCGATTCGATCAGTCCTGGTCGCCAAAGCCGATGAACGGGCTCAACCCGCCACAGGAAGACGCGGTTCGTTTTGCCATGTCTTCTCGCGACTATGCCATTATCCATGGCCCACCTGGAACGGGCAAAACGACGACGCTCGTCGAGGTCATTCGACAAGCGGTAGCGAAGGGCGAACGCGTTCTCGCCTGCGCATCGAGCAACACCGCTGTGGACAATCTCCTCGAACGTTTGGTCGCGACCACACCGCATATTGTTCGAGTTGGTCACCCTGCCCGGGTCACCGAGTCGCTTCGCGAGCACACACTGGACGAGCTTGTCCGTGAACATGAGTCCACGGCGATTGTGCGAGAGTTGATGCGAGAAAGCGAATCACTCATGCGTCAAGCGGCCAAGTTGACAGGCTCGCGCGATGCCTATCGACGTGCCTCGGAACTGCGGAGCGAAGCCAGAGCTCTTCAAAACCAATCTCGCTCCCTTGAGCGGCAGGCCATTCAGTACGTCCTGGATGCTTCCGATGTGATCTGCACGACGACGACCATTGACGACGACCTGCTCGGCTCGCGTCGTTTCGACCTGGTTGTGATCGATGAAGCCTGTCAGTGTACCGAAGCTGGCGTCTGGCAGGCGATTCTACGAGCTGAACGAGTGGTGTTCGCAGGTGACCACTGCCAATTGCCACCGACGGTGCTTTGCGAAGTCGCGGCACGCGAAGGGATGAAAACGAGTTTGATGGAACGACTGGTGGAACAGGTCGGGTCTGATGTCTATCGCATGTTGACCGTGCAATACCGAATGCACGAAGACATCATGCGATTCTCTTCGGATCATTTTTACAAGGGAGCACTTGTTGCAGATCGATCCGTTGCATCGCACTTACTGTCCGACCTTGCACACGTCACAACCGCACCGGTGACCAATCGTCCGATGGCGTTCATCGATACGGCGGGTGCGGAGTATGACGAAGAAATTGAGCCCGACGGACTGAGTAAGCTCAACCCACGCGAAGCCAACCTCGTGATTCGCTTAGTCAGGCAGTTCTTGGAAGCGGGCGTTCTGGCGGCGGAGATTGCAGTCATCGTTCCCTATGCCGCTCAGGTTCGCTTGGTTCGTTCGCGTCTCAACCTTGATGGTTTAGAAATCGATACCGTGGACGGCTTTCAAGGTCGCGAAAAAGAGGTGGTCATCATCTCGCTCGTTCGCAGTAATGAACGCCGAGAGATCGGATTTCTCGCGGACACCCGTCGAACCAATGTTGCACTGACACGAGCCCGCCGCGCTTTGATTGTGATCGGGGACAGTGCGACGTTTGCCGCTCATCCGTTTTATGCCACAATGCTGGAGTACTTTGAAGTCATTGATGCTTATGATTCGGTTTGGAACTATGTCGATTGGGACAGTCCTGAAACCAATTGAATGGAGCGTCCCCTTAATCGGGTAATGAGAGTAATCGCTTCGTCTCATTCAGCAAGAAATCCGCATCATTAAAGGGATCGGCACCAATGTCTTGCCACCTCACTCGCCCCTTGCCATCGATCAAAAACGTGCCATGGAGCGGCACCGATTCAAAGTCATCCCAACATCGAAATTCCTTGAACGCGACCTTCTTGTCATCCGAGAAGATTGGAATCGATAACGGCTCACCGAAATTCTTTAATCCCTGAGTAAGTTCTTCAAGCGATTCTGTGGTAATCGCCATTAGCTCCACTCCGGCTTCTTCAAACGCTTTCGACTTGGGTGAAAACGCTTTGAGCTGTTCGATGCAGTGCAAGCAGCCGAAGCCGAGATAGAAAAACACCACCTTCGGCTTTCCTGCCGCATGTTCACTTGCGATTTCCTTACCTTCTGTACTGATTACCTGCCAAGACGGTGCCGCGTATGGCTGCCAACGATCAGGCCCGAAAGCGTCCCAAGTCGGTCGTTCGCCAACATCATCAGGCAACACCCGTGCGATTCGCCAATCCCCCTCCACACCTGCGGCAACGGCGATTGGCGCCATCGCACTCAGCAGTGGCGTTTCCAAATCCGAAGCGTGTGCCTCCTTGCGGAGTTCCTCAAACCGTTTGAATGCTTCGTCTTTATTGCTTTGGCGCCATAGTACGTCGATAAGCACCGCGAGCGGTCGCACTTCGCTGCGCCCGTTGTTAACAGCTTCTTCGGCAAGTTTCTTCGCCTCCTCGAAATCCTTGACCATGACCAGCCACTGCGCTCGCAGTAAGTTATCCAGCTCTGCGTTTTTCGCATGCTTGTTAAAGGCTTCTTTGTCACCCCGCTTCGCAGCCGCCGCTGCGGCAGCGCGAGCGATCAATCGTGGCAAGCGCTTGATGCGCTCGTTACGTTCGTTGGTATCGTCCGACTTCGGGGATGAACCGCTGCCGTCGGTCGACTCCAAGGAAGCAGCCTTCGCCTTTGCTTCCGCCGCATCAAGACGCTCACGTTGGAGGTCTAGCCGCTTTCGCTGTAGCGAGCGTAGCAGCGATGCGCCGGTCGCTCTGTCACCTTCCAGGAAGTGGGCTACGGCAAGCCATGCGTTTCGCTCATCATTGGCTTCCTCGCTATCCGTTTCACCAAGGAACGGCCCCGCCGCTTCATCGATCAATTGCTTCCACAAGCCAAACGCCACAAGCGTCTGAAGCAATCGCTCACGCCCAAACCGGAAACTACCTTTCTTGGAAGTGTTAAAATCCGGGTGGCACGGAAGCTCAACGAGACTCTTCGAATGCCTAATCGCATCATTCACTCTTCCGAGGTGAATCAAATTCCGAACCATCCATTCATGGTTATGGGCGAAATTATGAATCTGATCCGGAAGTAGCCGTGATTCGATCATATGTTTCAGGTCAACTCGGGTCGCGGCTTCTTGTTGCCAAGCAGCATCGGCATAACGGAAAAGCCCCGAGTACGTATGCCCTGGCATGTGCCACATATGAGCCACGGCTGGCATCGATGGACCAGCTTTTGCCGCTGCGGTCAGTGCATTTTTTGGGCGTTGGTGATCCCAAAGATGAATTCGATAGTGGTGGGCAGGATGCAAGGGGGAGAAGGTGAATACTTGGTCCAAGATCGCATCCACAGCATAACGGCTCGTGATTTTCAAACCTTCTCCATCCGCCAACCATAGCTGCAAGACTAGGAATGCTTTCGCTTCGTAGTCATCAGGATACTCATCGATGATCTTCTCAAGATCCGCAATGTACTGCTCATGCGCTTTGCGTTTTTTTTCTCTCTCGACGTCCTCGTCTTTTTTGTCCACCACTTTCTGCGAATCGCTACTCGTTTGAGAATCTTTGTTGCAATCTTCATCGACTGCCGGAGCGATTGCCTTCAAATAACGGTCGAGCGAATCGATGTACATCTTTTCGCGTGGCATGGTTGCTTCACCATTTCGCTTTACCGCTTCGGCGATGAATGCGTTTGCTCGCTTTTGTTGATTGATATTCGCCATGGCACAGCCCCAGTAAGCAATCGCTAGCTCGGGCTCCAAAAAAGCTGCTTGACGAAAGGAACGCTCCGCTTCCAAATACCAGAAGCCGTGAAGTTGAGCGATTCCTTGCTCGATAAAACTTTGGACTTCGGGCGCTTTTGCTGATGTCGGAAAGACGATTTTGGCTAGACCTTGCATCAGCCGAGCCGACTGACGCGGACCCTCATCGAATGCCTCGCCGTGATAGCTATGCCCCGCTTTCACCGCACCGCTTGGCTCTTCGCAGAGGGCTGATCGGCAAAAGAAAGAAGTCAATGGAACGATGGCACTGAACAGGGCCATCGCAACGTTCTGCATACGACGCATGAGTCAATTCTTGGGCGGGAGAAAGGGCGACGACCATCCTTTTCGGTGGGCCCAACATTGTAGCTGGATTGTCGCTGGACTTTCCTAAGTGAAACGAAAATCCCGTCGTTTGGCTCCCGTTTTTCCGTTTCCAAACGTTCACCGAAGTGACGAAAACCCATTAGACAGAGTTTTATGATGAAACCAATCGGAATCAGAAGCCCGATGCGGTGCGGCATCCCATCAACGTAAAACGGCACATCACTGGATTGACTAGCGCCCTAGCAGTTTTTCGAGTCCACGACCAAGTTGCTTCTCTAAGTAATTTTCTGCCGTGCCTTGCAATGCCTTAGCGCCTAGTTGTCCGACAAGATTACGGATTCCCGCTGAATCCAGACTTGGTTGTGAAAGCGTACCGTCAATCGGCAACGTGATCGGTTGGCCAGCCAGTCCTTTTAAGTCGCTGCCTAGCCAAGACGGGTCCAGTGGCACCTGGGCCACTAAATTCAATCGACCATCAACATGAACTTGACCACTGGTGATGATCTTCGCACGATCGATTTCAATCGACATTCGCTGATGAGTGATCACACCTTGAGCAAACTCGAAATCAATCGCTTGCGAAGGGATCGTGACGAGTCGTTTTTCTTTCTGTTGGACATCGGCAGGGTTGGCTCCGCGAATCAGTTGCTGGATTTGCTTGATGCTGCCAATAAGCTGATTTGCTACTGGGCCGGAATCCAGGTTCACTTCCTGAACTCGCAGATTACCGCGAACCCGTGATGCCATCGGATTATCGAGGTTCACCATCGCCTCAGCGAGTTCAACTCCAAACCTTCCTTGAATCCGCGTCGAGTTGGCAACGATCGGGGCAAGGTACTGTAGCCAACGATTGGTCAGTTCCGGGGTCATCGTCAGATTCTCGGCGACGACGCCAGGACGCACGGTCATCCACATCGGTCCCGGCGAGTAATGCAAGTCTCCAGCGACTTGCAGTCGCCCTTGCACCACGGGGATTGCTGCCGGTTGGATGGACACGGTCGTTTCGTTCATCTCGACCGGAATCGAAGTTGATCCAAAAGCGATACCAGCGACTTCGCCCGATTCCCAACCGATGTTCGCGTTCACATCTAGCGAAACAGGCCCGGTACCCTGACGAGCAGCAACGATTTCGATGGGCGTTTCGTGAACGCCTTCTAACCGAACGGTCAACCCGAGCAGCTTGGTCAATTGAATCGCCACTTCAGGCATTTTGATCTTGGCGGAGCCTTGCATCACAACGTCGCCTATCTGCTCGTTCCAAATCGCTTTTCCGCCCAGCGAGGTCGCTAACCAATCGGTTGCCAGTTGAAGCTTCTCGGCGACCACTTTACCATCGTTCATGTCGTACTGAATATTGGCGTCAAGGTTAACCAGACGTTCGCTCCAAAGGGGCTCCGCGGACTTAGGTGAAACCTGAGGCGAGTTGCCATACGCGGTAACCAATGAGGGTGTCACCACCGCAACGTTGTTCCCCGTGCTTTTCAGTTCCACAAACAGCATTGGCGAATCTGCAGTAAGCATTACCTTGATTCGGCCCTCGCAATCGCCCTGCACCTGATAGGCGGATGCATCCGCAACGGAATCGGGTCGGAGTGCAACCGGCCTCGTCGGGGCAACTGGGGAAGCATCCGTAAGTACGGCAGCTTGAATACCGCTTGGTACCCTCGCAACACTGGGTCGTACAGCCCCTTGAAGTCGTTCAAGTTTAGCTCGCCACGCGAATTCAAGATCCATCGTCGTTGGGGTCATCGTACCTTGTCCAGCCGCTGAGATCGCATCGCCGACAATCGTCAACTTCCTCGCGTCAAGAATACCATCAGGCCACGCATAACGGCCATCGAAGTCGACGGCCAGTTGCGGCTGAGCATAAAGCTGCTCTCCATAGCCGACCCGCGGCTCTTCAATTTGCATGTTTACGCGAGTCACTTCTCCACTTGCCAGAGTAAGGACTGCGGTTGCGTCCGCAGCATATCCACCCTGGAGCGTATGAAGCGACGTTGGCATCCATGGCCCAAGGATATCGGCGAGAGACTCCAAACGACCTCGGCTGGTGATGTTCAGCGGCAGGGGCGTTGTACTTGATGGCAACGCGACGGGAGCTACTAATTTCGCAGTCGCTTCGAGAGAATTGGTTGATGCAGTCAATGACAGGCTTCTCAACTCTTCGAGCGTCCCACGAAGCCATCGCCCCGTAGCGTCAATCTCTCCACGGAATGTAGGTTGTTGGAAGCTCACGCCACCGGGCAGGATGATCAAGAGGTCGGTGGCGTTCGTGTTGCCACTCAGACGCCATTGATCGCCTGTTTCGGCTGCCCAGCTCATCTCGCAAGTTGCCTGTCCCGCTAACGATAGCTCAGGCATTTCTAGCAGTGGTTGTATCATCGAGGATAAGCGACTGAATTGGATATCACCTTTGATGCGGCCTCGCTGTAGATTCCCATCAACATTCGCATTCGCGAACGAACTTTCCAAACGAATCGTATCGGCAGAAAGCTGCCCGCCGGCAACTTGTATCGATGCTAGAAGCGTTAATGGCTCGATAACAACCGATCGACCCGAAGCATTGGCGCGAATCGCCTGCGTTTTCAAACTCCATTGCGATCGTCGAGCGCGTCCGCCTTCGGCGGAAGAAGTGATCTCCGCTGAGACACGACCAGACGAGATTTCTGCCTGGTCACGAAGCGGTATTAATCCTGGCAGTGCTTTCTCAAACGCGACTAAGTCGATTTCTGCGCCAGCGGCGCCGTCCAATGCCTCAAGCCAAGCTGCAGGACTGGTTTCGCCCGAAAGCGACATGCTGGTTTTAAATGCACCATCAAATGTTGCACTCCCGAAATCTGTCGTGAGCTGCAACTTGCGCCCGACGATTCGCTCGCCCTCCAGTGTCGCTGAGCCGCTTATCGCCGTCAGACCATTCCGCCATATTCGCTCACCAAGTGACGGGTCCGATGCCACAAAATTTCGAAACTCGACGGGATTAAGCGAAATCGTCATCGCAGACCCGACTCCTCCGATAACGGACATGGAACCAGTGGTATCGCCGGTGATTTGAATGGGGATTCCAGCTCCAGCTTCACCGAGTCGGCGCTTGACAAGTGAAGCAATCGAGAGCGGAACTCGCTGAGTGATTAAATCCAATTGATAGGCTTGGTCAGCGTTATTGGGATATTGAATCCGCCCTTGAATCTCGCCACTTCCATCGACCGAGTCCGTAATCACTGCGGTAAACGATGCGTCTAGTTTATCCGCCGCGAGAATCAATTCTGCTTGCGATTGGGCCGCGACCCATTGTGCACCGGTGACCGAATCGGTGATTCGCGCGGAGACGTCCTGCAGCTCAATCTTTCCCCTCATCGGCGCGGAGTTGCTGGCCGATGACTCGGTGGATGGATCGTCACTAGGAGTAAGCAGTGCGGCTAAGTCATCCTCAGCACTCGTTTTGCCATCGAAAACGGTGACCTCGGCATTCACGCCACGGATTGAAACGGCACCAATGTCAGTAAGCCCACGAATACACTGCAGAAGCGTGATTTCAGTTTCCACCCGGTCGACTGTGATATGGGTCCCTGCAGCAGTCCCTGTCAGATCGATTCCGTCAATGCGAAGCGGCGTTACCCAACCAACTCGAAGTGATTCCACTCCGCCATCGAAACCGTAACCTGCCAAAGCCGACTGAATGAGGCTACGACCGATGGGAGATTGACAAACGATGCTTGGCGCGCTGACAACGAGCAGGACGATGAAGCCAATGAACATCAGCCCGTAGGTGCTCTTACGCCGGAACCGGCCGGCCCGACGGCCCGTACTGCGAAGGCGTTGGCTACGTTCGACGTCATCGCGAAAAATATCGTCCTTGGTCACAAATGCATCCCTGCAACGATTGGCCTACGAAAAACAGACGCTTGCGTTTTACGAAAAGAAGCCGTGCCAGCGGTAGTGATATTTTTTTGCGTATCCACTGCAAAAAAACATGGCCAGACCGCCAACTTCGATCCGCTGAACATCGCCCATTCTCAAAAGCTCGCAAACCCACAACCTCGCCAAATTCACGGATTCGTCAGGTTGGGAGCCCATGTGTTTGGACCGACTTCGGGAATCGCTCCGCTTTTCGGACGCGTGCTAGCAACCGCTGTGTCAAGTTGTTGACGGAGCATCGCAACCGTCTCCGCATGCTCAGGAAGATTCGCTAAGTTTTGGTGCTCATGCGGGTCAGTCTCATAATCGTAAAGCTGGTGCCCCTGATCTCCGCCAGCCCAAAGCGTATAGCGATAGCGCGTCGTCCGGATTGAATAGCCCATCGTCTGGCTGCGTACATTTTTCTTGTTTCCCTCTCGGGTGACCTGACTGATCGCGTACCCGCGTCCCTTGGAGTCCGAATCTCGCAGCATCGGCGAAAGGTCTTGACCCTGAACGGCATCTTTAACTTCCACGCCACAGAGCGACGCGAGGGTAGGATAGAGATCGACCAAACCCACCGGTTCGCTGATGACGTTTCCGTCGGTCGCTTCTGGAGAAGCGATGATCAATGGCACTCGCGCCGATTGTTCGAACAAGCTCATCTTTTGCCATAGCCCATGATCGCCAAGGTGATAACCGTGATCACTGGTGAAGACCACAATCGTATCTTTGGCCAGTCCAAGTCGATCAAGCGAGTCGAGAACTCGCCCAACCTGTGCATCCATGAACGTGACGCTGGCATAATACGCCTGGAGAGCCTCACGGTGATTCTGTTCCGTCATATCACCTTGAAAATCACGATAGCTTCCCATGGCAGCTTTTGGAACGTTCTTATCTTCTCTCGACGCTTGCGCAATCGATACATAGGGCATCTTGTCCAGCGGATAGTTCTCGAAGTACTTTTTTGGGGCAACATAAGGCGTGTGAGGACGATAAAACCCAACAGCCAGGAAAAAAGGTCTCGCGTCATCGTGCTGCGACTGCTGCTTCGCCATTCGCTCGAGAACCCAACTCGCATCATCGGCTAGCAGCGCATCGGTATGTTCTTGATCGGGCCGAGGAGAGGCATACCAAGACACCACACCACCGAAACTACCGGGGACCATCGAGA
This sequence comes from Planctomycetaceae bacterium, assembly GCA_031411655.1. Classification (GTDB taxonomy): domain Bacteria; phylum Planctomycetota; class Planctomycetia; order Pirellulales; family Pirellulaceae; genus UBA6163. The sequence continues at coordinate 135,681 of JANOBM010000071.1, read as the reverse complement.
AGATATCCCCTTCTTCGAGAAGGCGATCACAGCCTGCAGGGTTCAACCCGAGTTCCCACGAACCGGGGTCGTCGTGTCCAACCGTACCAATGCTGTTGGGAACGTTGTAGTGGTAAAGCTTTCCGATACGACCAGCGAAATAACCACTGAGCCGAAACGCTTGTGGAAGACTGTGGTTGGTCGGGATGGTTTGGCGAAAGATAAGCGAATTGACATAAATCCCTGTCGAGTCGGGATACATACCGGTGAGCATTGAATTGCGACTGGGCCCGCAAAGCGGAAACTGACAATACGCACGATCAAAGCGAGTGCCTCGCGATGCAAGCCGATCGATGTTTGGTGTCAGGACTTGTTTATCGCCGTAACAGCCCATCCGGGTATTGAGATCATCGGCGATAAGGAACAAGACGTTCTTGCGACGTGGCGAAGAAGCCGACTCCGGTTCCGCCGCCAACACACTCGACGCCGGACAGACTACCAAAACAATTAGCAACGCTTTCGCGAGACGCGCCATCGAAATACTCCAATGATGTACAGGCAATGTGATCTCCCGGAATACTGCAACCGAGAAACCCAGCAATGCTACTCCGTAGGCGCCCTCCGGTGTGGTCTTTGGCAAAAAATCGGACAGTACCATCCAGTCACGTTATGGATCGGCTACCGCACCATCTCGTTTTCCGCCGGCGTGAGCGATGCCGATTCTGGAGGTGCGTTCATATCGCGGAACAGGTCCTCCGGAGGCGTGAGCGTAATCTGCTGACCTGATTGCTCCAAAATCTCGTCGGTGCGATCTTTGGACCGCCGCAGTGAGCGATCCATCTGCACGGTTTGATTCTTCATCGAATCCAACAGCCGTGATACGGATTGCAACGAGGGGGAAAAACGCGAGCCGGGTGCGAAGTTCGGTTCCGACATCGATGCCACAGGAGCTCCTGCGACCGCGTTAGGGGAAGACGCAAGGCCCGGGTAGGGAGTGGGCGTCGACAACGGATCGGCCGGCGTCGATTCGACCAGCCCTAGAACTTGGTCGTGTGCGTTACTGAGCTGGCTTTGAAGTGTAGCGATTTGTTCTAAAGCCGCATCCAATTCATCGCGAGTCTTCGCGATTGGCTCCATATCAAATTCCACGCCTGCAACCGATCGAATTCCCGCTCGCTCGAGCACCGTACGGAAAATCGACGGTACCGTGATCAAGAGGATCATTGCGATCACCACGACCAATTCACGGATCGCAGAGCACACATCGCGGAGATCGGCCCATCGACTCGGTGGGTTAGAGTCTTTCGACATGGTTGACGCGCAAGTCTTTAGTCTTGATTCCCAACAAATGACACGATAACGATCTCCTATCGCCAATCGCACCTTGCCGTGTCTAGAGCTCTTTGGGGCATTGTCGAGAGCTCTTTGGGTTCAGAGGGAGCCTGATTCCGTATACGCCTGAAACTTCCGTAGCGTTTCCGGACTTACGTGATGTTCGATCCCCTCGGCATCAATTGCCGCGACCTCCTCACTGACGCCGATGGCTAGCAGGAATCGATAGACGATGTCGTGTCGTTTCCTCGATTGCTTTGCCAATCGCTGACCTGCGGCGGTCAGTTCGATCGGGGAATAGGGCTGAGTGCTAGCAAAGCCATCACGAGTCAATCTCGCGATCGTTCGATTGACCGTCACGCTACTGACGCCAAAACGCGTCGCTAGATCCACAGCGCGGCATTGTCCGGATGTTTCGATAAGCTCCGCGATAGCCTCGACATAATCTTCGGCGATCTCGGAGGCATGATCCTGCCGTGTTTTTCGGTGCCGTCGCTTGATCGGTTGAGATTCATTCATGTTGAAAAAGAGTGGCGTAGGTCAGCTCGGTGCTTTGACATTTTTTCCGTGAAAAATGGATCGCCGACAAAACGAAAAGTCGCGGGACGACAATCCACTCAAAGCGGACTTGCAAAAAGTTTAGCAATGGCTAAACTTCTGAAGTTAGCACAGGCTAAATCTCTCAGTCTTACGAAATAGGGGATTAAAAGGAATGGTGTCTCGTCGTTGTACCGGATTTACATTGGTCGAGTTATTAGTGGTGATTGCCATTATCGGCGTGATGATGGGCCTTTTACTACCTGCGGTCCAAGGGGCACGCGAAGCATCCCGGCGAATGGAGTGCAGCCATCACCTTAAACAAATTGGGCTGGCGATGCACAATTACCATTCGGCTTATAACCAACTTCCGACAGGATACTACTCTTTTCCGACAGTCGACGGCAGCGGGCCGACCTCAACACAGATCGATTCATTGACCTGGGACGCTGGGCCGGGCTGGGGTTGGGGGGCGATGATTTTGCCATTCCTCGAACAAGCGGCCATCGCGGACGCGATTCACTATGATCGGCCCGTATGGGACCTCGCCAATACTAACGCAGTCACAACGAAAATCCCCACGTTTCTGTGCCCCTCGGCGACGGATGGTGACGATGCGTTCACGGTTCAAGACATCAATGGCGCGCCCTTGGTATTGGCTGGCCGGCAAGTAAAACTGGGGCGAGCCCACTACGCCGTCAACCACGGCCAGGAATCTTGTTGGGACGGATGCAGTTCGGCAGCGAGCGGTGTCGTTTTCGACAACATCTACACACCGACAGTCAAAACGATTTCGATCGGCGGAGACATGTCGACGGTCGCCGATGGTCCGTTTTACCGTAACTCAAAGATCGGATTCCGTGACATCTTGGACGGCACCGCATACACGATTCTTGCAGGCGAACATGCACCGATGGTTGCAGACAAAACTTGGGTAGGGGTAGTACCGGGTGCGTTCACCCATCCCCGCATTCGAACACGCGAGAACAAGTCCGAATCCGCTGCCACTCTGATGTTTGTCCACAGCGGCCCATCGGGCGGCGAGCTGGATATCACCGGATTTCCGATCATGCACCCGATCAATCATCCCTTTAAACACGTTTGTGAAATGATTTCACAGCACCAAGGCGGCGGCAACGTCTTGTTCGGTGACGGTTCAGTCCGTTTTATTACGCAAAGCGTTAACCAGTTCACCTTTGCCGAAATGTCGAGCATTCGCGAACGTGAACAAGTCGATTCGGAGAAACTGTAATGTCGTCGTTTACTCCGAATGTTCGTCAACGATCCACCCGGATATCGTCGCGATCCGATCGTCATCCTTCGTCGAGTCGCCGCTGGTTGACCGCAAGTGGTGTGGGTCTAGTCGTGCTTTTTGCCGGGCTCTGGTATTATCTTTCGAATCAAAGGATCGTACTAAGCGAACCGGGATACGAACTTTCTAAGGCAATTTTTGCCGCGTGCAATTTGGAAGACACCAAGCGGATCCGATCGGCGATGGCCATCATGGCCCAATTGCCTCTTGCAGCCGACGAGCGAAAGCGGATGACGCGAGTGATGGAGCTGGCGAATAACGGGCAATGGCAAAGCGCTTCTGACTTAGCTCGCAATTTACTTGAATCCCAGACACGGCCTTGAATCCAGCACCTATCCGGATGCATACGACGAAAATTTCTCGACAAGCATTCGCTGCCGCAAACCTGCTTCTTCTGGCCACTACCGGATGCATGCCAGCCAAGTCCACGGTAACGACTCGGCCATCGTCAACAGATCCGATTCGAATCGTTGCCACCGTGGGCATGGTGGCAGACATTGTGCGCGAGGTCGGTGGATCGCGTGTGGAAGTCACGCAGCTCATGGGGCCGGGCGTCGATCCGCATCTTTATAAGGGCAGTCGAGATGATGTTCGCTCTATCTTGTCTGCTAATATTGTTTTTTACAGCGGGCTGATGCTTGAAGGTAAACTTGCAGACATGCTGGAAAAAGTGGCACGCAAGAAAACCGTGACGGCGATCACAAAATCACTTGATCGTACTCTCGTTCTGGAGGAGGCAGGGGTTCCCGGCCATGCAGATCCGCACGTTTGGATGGATGTCAGCGTCTGGAGCCAATGCGTCGGTATCGTCTCCGAAACATTGGCATCCTACGACCCGGTGCATGTCGCCGAATATCAAAGCAATGCATCACGCTATCAGGAATCACTAGGTGAACTTCATGAATACGGTAAGCGAGTGATCGGATCGGTACCTGAGCGAGGCCGAGTGCTGATCACCTCGCATGATGCGTTTCATTATTTTGGCCGTGCTTATGGGTTGGAAGTATTTGCGGTTCAGGGACTATCCACTGATTCCGAAGCGGGATTAAGACAGATCAATGCATTGGTAGATACGATTGTCGATCGCAAGGTTTCTGCCGTCTTCGTGGAAAGCAGTGTTCCCCGCAAGAGTATCATGGCAGTGGTAGACGGCGCCGCGTCGCGTGGTCACCGAGTCATCATCGGCGGCGAGTTGTTCTCCGATGCTATGGGCCCCCGCGATAAGTATGAAGGTACCTACCTAGGCATGTTAGATCACAACCTTACGATCGTCGCGCGTTCGCTTGGCGGCGATGCTCCTGAACGCGGAATGAAAGGCATGCTGAGCATTTCTCCGGAAGAGGGTCATTGATGGCTGAACTACCACTGGTAATTGAAGACTTGACAGTTGCCTATCACCGCAAGCCGGTGATTTGGGATGTCGCGTTGAAGGTGCAACCTGGGTCACTGGTCGGGGTGGTTGGTCCCAATGGTGCCGGGAAAAGCACGCTGCTGAAGGCTTGCATGGATTTGCTACCGACAGCATCGGGACGCGTTCAAGTTTTCGGTGGCAGTTATCGTGCGAGCCGCCACCGGGTCGGATACGTCCCTCAGCGAGAAACCGTGGATTGGGACTTTCCCGTTTCCGCACTGGACGTCGTTACCATGGGACTTTATCGCGAAATCGGCTGGCTCCGACCTGTGAGAAAGAAACACACGGCCGCTGCCCGTCGTGCGATGGAGCGGGTCGGCTTGGATGAACTCGAGAACCGGCAAATCAGTGAACTGTCTGGCGGACAGCAACAACGCACGTTCTTGGCGCGCGCCTTAGTTCAAAACGCCGATTTGTATTTCATGGATGAGCCCTTCGCCGCCGTCGATGCCGCGACAGAGAAGACGATCGTCGAGATCCTTCGTGAGATGAAACGCGAAGGTAAAACGGCCTTGGTCATCCACCATGACTTACAAACGGTCCCGGAATACTTCGACCATGTTGTCCTGCTCAACATGCGAGTCGTCGCAGACGGTCCCACAGAGGAAGTGTTCACGACCGAGAACTTGCATAAAACTTATGGTGGCCGACTGACGCTACTCGATCAGGCAACCGAAGCCATGCGACGCCTAGGCAAAGGGGCGTGACTGCCGTGAAAACGACGATCGCATTGGTCGATATGCCCATCGTATTTGCAATGCAATGGAACGACTGGTCGCGAGTGTTTCTATTGCAAGACTACAACACTCGCGTGGTCGTACTCGCAACCACCTTGCTTGGTTTAGCGGCTGGCTTGGTCGGCTCGTTCACGCTGCTACGAAAACGCGCATTGCTTGGTGATGCGTTGAGCCATGCAACTTTACCAGGAATTGGCCTCGCATTTCTGCTAGCGCCGACTTGGGGTCTGGATGGAAAGTCACTTGCAGTGCTGCTGTCAGGTGCCGCAATCAGCGGATTGGTGGGCACGGCGTCGATCATAGCGATTCGCAACTTGACGAAATTAAAGGAAGACGCGGCGCTCGGTATTGTTCTGAGTGTGTTCTTTGGTGGCGGGTTAGTGGTTTTGGGAATTGCTCAACAAAGACCGGAAGGTCACGCGGCTGGCCTGGAGTCGTTTATCTATGGAAAGACGGCTTCGATCATCGCGCAGGACGGTTGGTGGATCGCCGCGACGGCTGGTTGCACCATCGCGATCCTGTCGCTGTTTTATAAAGAACTTAAGTTGCTTTGTTTTGATGAGGGATTTGCATCTTCGCGAGGATACCCCATCGTTGGCCTCGACATTCTCCTGATGGCAACAGTCGTCATCGTCACGATCGTTGGATTGCAGGCGGTAGGCCTAGTCCTCATGATCGCGCTGCTAGTAATCCCGGCAGCCGCTTCTCGCTTTTGGACAAGCAACATGCGACGAATGACGCTCCTCTCCGCTGCCCTTGGCGCAGGAAGCTGCATGGCGGGTTCGCTGGTCAGCGCATTACTGCCTGACTTACCGTCGGGAGCGTTGATCGTACTGGTGTCAGCGTCGGCATTCGCGTTCAGTATGTTCTTTGGCCAAGAGCGAGGCGTGATCGCACGTTATTGGCGTCGCATGGGGATGCAGCAACGTTTGGATCGGCGCTATTTGATGCGTGGCTTGTATGAGTTGCTTGAACCAAGTTTCGCCATGGCTGCAACTCCTGAGTCCGGTGCCGCCGCAACCAATATGTGGATTCCAACCAAGCAATTGCTGGCGACGCGAACCTGGCCGATTCTCCGCTTTTCACGAGAAATCAATCGATTGAAACGCGACGGCTTCATTCGGGCTCGCGACGGCGAGATCGCATTGACGGCGACCGGACTGCTGGAAGCAAAGCGTTTTACCAGGGAACACCGGTTGTGGGAACTTTACCTGATCACCCACGCCGATGTTGCCGCCGAGCGAGTCGATCGAGATGCCGAGCGGATCGAAGATTGTTTGGAACCCATCATGATCCATGAGCTCGAATCATTGCTTAATGAAACTCATACGGACCCTCGCTTACCGGTCAGTCCCCATCAAATCGAATTGCCTTCAACGTTGCAAGCTTCGGCGGTGCCGGTCTCGAACCAGACGAAGAAGGGGGCGCCCCAGTGAACTTGTTTATTGAACCCATCATCGCAGATGCAATGCCTGCGGGATGGTTGTGGGAACTGGATGGTTGGATCATCGCGGCAGGGGTACTTTGCGCGGTGGCTTCGTCGTTGCTGGGAAATTTCCTGGTGCTAAGACGAATGAGCATGCTTGGCGACGCGGTCAGCCATGCGGTCTTACCGGGCTTGGCTGCGGCTTTTTTGATTACCGGTAGCCGTCATAGCTTGCCGATGTTTTTGGGTGCTGCGATCGTCGGCGTGCTGACCGCACTTCTCACGCAGTGGGTACGTGGATTCGGAAAAGTGGACGAGGGCGCGTCGATGGGTGTCGTCTTTACCACACTGTTTGCACTTGGCTTAGTGATGATTGTGCGTGCTGCGGATTCGGTCGATCTCGACCCCGGCTGTGTTCTTTATGGCGCGATTGAATTCACGCCGCTCGATACGCTGGATGTTTTGGGTTTTGATATACCGCGGGTCGTCGTCATCCTTTCCGTCGTGACGCTTGTGAATTTATTATTCGTCGTCCTACTCTTCAAAGAGTTGAAGTTAGCGTCGTTCGATCCAGCGCTCGCCGACTCGATGGGGATACATTCAAACTGGATTCACTATTCTCTGATGACTCTCGTCGCAATCACTGCGGTTGCGAGCTTTGAGAGCGTCGGCAACATCCTAGTCGTCGCGATGTTCGTCGTGCCAGCGTCGACGGCATTGATGCTAACGGATCGCTTGCCAGTAATGATCGTCATTAGCGCTGCCGTGGCCGTCTTATCGGCGGTCATCGGTCACTGGGCAGCGATTACGATCCCGAATTGGTTTGGTTACGCAAGCAGTTCCACAGCGGGCATGATGGCGTTGACGACTGGAGTACTTTTTGCCCTCGCAGTCATTTTCAGCCCGAAAAATGGATTGCTGATCATGTTTTCGAGACGCTTCCAATTGGAGCTAGGGATTCTTGGGGACGATGTGCTTGCCTACTTGTATCGGCTTGAAGAGAAAGGGACTGCCGAAGCGATCACGGATCGGCAAATTCGCGAGGAATTACTTGGTTCGCGATTCGCGATTTCAATGGTAATGTGGTGGTATAAACTGACAAACCAGCTTCAAGGCGATCATACCGGCTATCGATTGACTGACGCCGGGCGTACGAGCGCCGCCTCGCTTGTACGGTCCCATCGATTGTGGGAACAATACCTCGTGGACCAGGCTGGCGTCGCCAGTGATCGCATTCATGGACAAGCCGAACGTCTCGAGCACTTTACCGATCGGAAGTTCCGAGATGAGCTCGACCGACAAACTTCGTTCCCTTCATCCGACCCTCACGGAAGTCCGATACCCGCTGAGCAATCAACTGAACAATCGATCGAGTCGCAAAAGCCAATTTGATGAGAATCGTTTCACTACTACCCAGTGCCACGGAAATGATTGCCGAGCTGGGACTGGTCGATCAATTGTGTGGCGTCACTCACGAGTGCGATTTCCCTCCTTGCGTGGTGGGATTGCCAATCATTACGAAGGCCGTGATTCCCTCGCACGCTAGCAGTGCAGAAATTGACGAGCTGGTTCGTATCGGATTAAACCAATCCAATGCACTCTTTTCACTCGATGTCGAAAGGCTGAGAGAAACACGCCCCGATTATATCGTCACACAGTCACTGTGCGATGTTTGTGCGGTTTCCCAAGACGAAGTGTTGTCCGCAGCAAACGGGCTCGATCCGGTACCAAAAATAATCAACTTGGCGCCAATGTCACTGCAAGACATGCTGAATGGATTACTTCAGCTCGGTGACGCATTTCAATGCTCTGGCCGAGCCGAACAATCGGTTGAATCGCTCGTCCGAAGGATAGAGACCGTACAGAAACGTTCGCAATCGCTTTCCTATCGTCCTTCAGTTGCGTTGCTGGAGTGGATCGATCCACCGTTTTCTGCAGGACATTGGAATCCTGAGTTAGTACGTCTCGCCGGTGGCATTGAATGGATGGGGCGCGAAGGCGAGAAGTCCTGCCGTATCGAATGGAGCCAAATCGTTGACGCAGATCCTGAAATCATCGTGATCGCATGTTGCGGGTTTTCAGTCGAGCGAGCGCAAGCGGATATTCAAATCTTACAATCCTATCCGGGATACCACGAATTAAGGTGTGTTCGCGATCACCAAGTTTATTTGGTAGACGGCTCATCTTACTTCAACCGTCCGGGGCCAAGACTTGTCGATAGCCTTGAGATACTTGCCCATGCGATCCATTCGGCGACCCATCCTTTACCGTTTGGATTGCCCTCTCCTATAAGAATCGCCTAATCGCAGGTCTCCATGCGGCGTCTTTCGGAGTCGAGTTAGCGGTAGGAAAGTGCCGGCTTGCCTTGTCAGTCAAAAAGGGCCCTATGAAACACGTTGACGGTCAAACGTGGTAAAACAATAACCGCGGGTAGTAGATTTCAGTACGCCGCGCGCCCTAAAGCTAGGCTGATGGAGCCTAGTGGCCAAGTGTTGTTGGATTTCTCGAATCCGGACCGTTCCAAGAAAAAGTAGAATCAAAATGGGTATAGTAGTGGGCATCGCCGTGTTGCTGGGAATGGCGTTCCTGGTGTTGCTTTACGGCGTTGGTATCTTCAACAAGTTAGTGACGCTTCGTAATCGTGTTGACAATGCGTTTTCGCAGATTGAGGTGCAACTCAAGAGACGCCACGATTTGATCCCGAGCTTGGTTGAAACCGTGAAGGGCTACATGAAGCATGAGCGTGAGACGCTGGAGGCAGTGATCACGGCTCGCAACCAAGCGGTCACTGGTTTGCAAGGCGCTTCAGGCAATGTTGGTGATCACAATGCCATGGCGGCGATGGCTGGAGCGGAAAAGGGACTCTCGGGCGCATTGGGACGGCTTTTCGCGTTAGCAGAAGCGTACCCCGACCTCAAAGCCAACCAGAACATGGCGCAGCTCACCGAAGAGTTAACGGCAACCGAGAATAAGATCGGATTTTCGCGACAGGCGTATAACGATTCCGTCACGGAGTATAACACCTACCGCCAGACGTTCCCCCCGATGTTGATTGCCAACGCCACGGGACACACCAGTGATCGTGATCTGCTTGAATTCGATTCTGAAGCGATCGCCGAGCCGCCGAAAGTTTCGTTCACTTAGTCGTAAACCAATCGGCGGATATGTCGACACAATTTTTTCAACGCCAAGCGACCGCAAGAACCAATACGGTCTGGTTGGTGTTTTTATTCTTCTTGGCCGTTGTCGGAATCATCGGCGCCGCAGCGGTGGCAGGCTATGCCATCGCTGAGATTGTCAGGCAGCAGAACGCTGACCAAAAGCAAGCCATCGACCCGATGGTATTCGCAGCGGTATTCGGAGCAGTGGCGGGCGTAGTGATCGTGCTCGGTTCGCTTTACCAAGTCATCGCCCTTCGCGCCGGCGGGGGCTCTTCCGTTGCAGAAAGCGTTGGCGGCCGTCCCCTCATCTCCGATACAGCGAGTCTCGAAGAAAAACGAGTGCTGAATGTCGTCGAAGAAATGGCAATCGCCTCAGGAACGCCAGTTCCCCCGGTCTATATTCTTGACGAACCAGGGGTGAATGCGTTCGCGGCGGGGTACCGCCCCAGTGACGCGGTCATCGGCGTCACCCGCGGTGCGATTCAAAATTTGACGCGAGAGCAGTTGCAGGGGGTGATCGCGCACGAATTCAGCCACGTTCTCAATGGCGATATGCGAATGAATATCCGCATGATCGGCATCCTACATGGCGTTTTACTGCTCAGCCTTATCGGCCGCTTCCTGTTTCAGTCGCTGCGGTTCGTTGGGGGTGGCTCCAATTCAGACTCGAATAAAGGTCGCGGCGGGATCGTAATTCTGATGGTTTTGCTTGGCGTTGCTCTCATCCTGATCGGATCGATTGGGTCGTTCATCGGCGGCCTCATCAAGGCAGCAGTGTGCCGCCAGCGAGAATACCTTGCCGACGCATCAGCGGTTCAGTTCACCCGCAACCCAAATGGCATCGGTGGGGCTCTCAAGCGAATCGCCTCGATTAGCCAGCATGGCCGGCTCAAACATCCGAATGCTGCGGTCGCAAGTCACTTGTATTTTAGCCAGGGCGTATACGAGGGATTATCCGGCTTACTCGCGACGCACCCTCCTCTCCCCAAACGAATCCTCGCGATTGATCCAACCTGGAACGGCAAGTTCGATTCCATCGATCCAGTCCTGGTCGCAACAGTGGCGTCTGGCGCAATTGGGAGCACCACTCAAAAAGGATTCGCCGGTCCATCAATCGGCTTTGCCGATGGGCAGATGGATGCGACACATAACCTCCCCGTCGATGTGGTGCGCGATTCAGTCGAACAAGTCGGTTTGCCAGAGGACATTCATCGACAGTATTCCGCCCATTTGCTTTCTCAACTCGACGATAAGCTGAAGGCAGCGGCAGCCGATCCGTTTTCTGCTCGCGCTTTAGTGTTCGCGCTGTTGCTCGACCGTGATAGCGCGGTAGCAGAACTACAGATTGAGCAGCTTCGAAATTCGATCGCCAAGGAAGTAGTGGAGTTAACTTTGCGGTTGGCTCCGCTGGCCGCCGCAGCCCCCGAAGCGGTCCGTTTGCCACTGATTGATTTATCGCTTCCCATGCTTCGGCGGATGTCAGCACCACAGTACGAACGATTTGCGAGAGCTTTCGAAAAGCTCATTACCGCCGACAATAAAATATCTATTTTTGAATGGACGCTTGCGCAAGTCCTCAGCCGTAACCTCAAATCACAATTTACTCGCACAAGTAATGTCACAACGCTCTATAGCAGCCTGTCGAAAGTCGAACATGAGGTATCGGTGCTGCTTTCTACCCTCGCTCGCGTTGGTCACAGTGGAATCGAAGTGGAACATGCATTTAGGGCAGCAACTTCAAAAATTCCTGGAGTGACATTGAAACTTGTCGGAGTGTCGGAATGCTCGTTTGATCACTTGGAAGCATCACTCAAGAAATTGCGGCGTGCGTCGGAGCAGCGCCGCGGAGAGATTATCGATGCTTGTGCGGCCTGCGTCACTGCTGACGGCGTAGTCAAAGTCCGTGAGGGCGAGTTGCTTCGCGGAATCGCAGACCTGTTGGAATGCCCCATGCCTCCATTGATCGGCAGTCGCAGGGACCGCTAGATATTTGACTGGTGGCCGTGAAGGGTACTTGCAAGCCGTTCTTTCGTTCAATGGCTCTGGTTTATTTAAAGCGATGCTCTCTCGGTAGTCTGAGAAACAGGCTGCTGCACGCTAGGCGTCGGTTGCGTGTTTGCGTCACCACCCGGTTCTTCTTCAGGCGCAAGATCGGATTCCGCGGGTACCGGCGGAACGACAGGTACGTCCGACATGCTGATCCACTCGCGAAGAAGACTGCGAGTCTCAGCGAAACCATCGGTTCGACTCACGTTTGCGAGCGAAGGGTTTCCTAGGATCCCATCGTAATTCCTCATCAATTCGCCGAACTCACTCGCCGGCAACCCTTGATCAATCGCTGCGATGATACGACCTGGAGCGAGGTAATCGAGCCACACGTCGCCGTCTGCGCCTCGTCGTGAGAGTCCTGCGCTCAACCGAGTCGCTGCTGCACGGAGCGACTCTGGCAGATTGGCCGTCGTGAGAAGCGGTCGCGACCTTTCGACGAACGGAACGCCTAGTTCCAAGTCCTCACCAAAGGGTTCGATACGTGCGACGGGAGGCTGATAACCCGGTTGGATGTAGTCCCGATAACTCGAGCTAGGCGACACGGTGGGTCCATAGTTGTAGCTAGGCAACCCATACAACGAGTCCGAATACAGCTCGCGTCGGTACGAATCATAGATACGATTGTAGTAGTCAGCTCGATAATCGTAGTAGTCACTTCGATACCCATAGTCACCATAAGGATACGCATATCCATAAGGTGCGATGATCGAGGGAAAACCGATTACCGGATATCCGAATGTCTGAATACCGAGCGCTGGATATCCAAATCGATGTCCCTGGCGCCCGTTGATTTGGATCGATATTCCCGATGAAGGGTAATAGCCAAGCGATCTCGAGGATTGAATTCGAATCGACTGGGCAACCGCATCGGGGCACATCCAACCGAGACCCAACAGGCAAAAGGAGAACAGAACTGCGGCTCCAAAACTTTTCATCATGCACCCTCTTTCACGATTCCGCTAAACGAACAACGCGATAATAACCTGTGGCTTGGCCAAACACGCCTCCCACATCTGCGGTCTAGCGACCACATGAGAGGCTACTGATTGGCCGAAGCCGATAACAAGTAACGGTGCATTCGTCGTACCAAATTCGACGGAACTTACTTACCGAGCTGTTGGACCAAGTCGGTTGCCCCGTAAATCGACCGCAAGGCCTCTCGAATTCCGATCGCAGAAACGCTCACCGCCCTGCCCTGATTATCGCTGTAAAGGTAGTCGCTCGTCAAACTTTGGATGTTGCCATCAAAAATGAGTCCCACGAGCTCACCCTGGCGGTTGACGACCGGTGAGCCGCTATTGCCACCAATGATGTCTGCCGTGCAGACGAAGTTAAGAGGCGTTTGAAGGTCGAGTTTCGATTTTGCGTCGTGCCAAGTTTTTGGCAGGAGGAAATCATCTTGACCTGGGTGTTTCTCTGCGTGCTCAAAAGCGCCGGCGAACGAAGTAGAGGGCTCAATGAACTGTCCGTCTTGTTCATAGCCCTTGACTAGACCAAACGCCAACCGAAGCGTGAAAGTCGCATCAGGATACCCGGTGGTCCCTTGGACCTTATTCGTAACCGCCGTGATCTTCGCGTAAGCCTGCCGTTCTCGCTCGTCTAATTTTTCGTTTTCTTGGCGAATACGGCGATACTCCGATTCCACCAATCTAGCGAGTTTGACCATCGAATCGGTCGACGCTGCAATAGCAGCTTCGCCGCCATCGATCAGTTGCTTTCGAAACGGGACCTCGTCGATTTTGGTTCCGGCGATCAACTCAGCCGCGCGGTCTCTGGGCCCTTTGCCGCTTAGCATCGAAACCACCAACGGATCATTTGCGCCTCGCAATTCAATCATCCGGCCCAGCTCATCGGCAAGCTTCGTCATTTCTAGATCGCGATAAAGCGGTGCTTCGCTGAGCAAGCGTTGCAGGAGCGACTCTCTACCTGCGTCGGTGAACTCACTCAATCGATCTTGATTTGGTTTCTTCTCTTCAGCGGCCAGTAACACGATCGTTTCGGCAAGGTCGAATAGCTCGCATCGCAAGCTGATCGTTTGTTTGAGCATCTTCTTTTTTTCCTCTTGCACTGCAGCCACTTCATCCCAGGCTCCCTCGGTATCTTTTAGTTCAGGCTGTTGCCTTGCTGCCGAAAGTAGTTGGTTTTCTCGGCGATGCTTCTCTTCGAACGTGGCGGGATCTTGCAAGCCACCGATCATACCTACGTACGCTTTACGAGAGTTTTGGATACCAAACAACTCATCGCGCGCGCGGCGTTTCTCTTCAACTCCGCCTAATGAGTATTGTTGCATAAGCACCTCCTTTCGACGCAGAAAGTCCAATACGTAGGGAATCCTTGCGTCTCTCAGATAAGAAAGTGCGGACGTCGTAAAAATTCGTTGCGTGCGACCGGGATGTCCCGAAACGAATACGAGCTCATCCGCGACAGGGGCTGTATCGCTCCAAGCAAGGAAGTGCTCAAGCTTGGCCGGCTTGCCGTCTTCGTAGACCCGCATGATCGTGGCATCGAGGTTGTATCGAGGGTACTCGAAGTTATCAGCATCCCCACCAAAAAAGGCGGCTGCTGTTTCAGGTGCCCAGACCAATCGCACGTCGGTGTATTTTCGATACCGGTAAAGGTGATATTTTGCGCCGCCAAAGAGCGTCACTACGTCGCTCCGCAGGCCGGTTGATTCTTTCGACTCTTGCTCGATTGTCGAGATGGTGGCCCGTCGTTGCTTGAAAGCCTCTTCGGCTGCAACTTTCTTATCGACTCCGGCGTTGACCCGTTCGGTAACATCTTCGATCGATACCAACTGATTCAATTCCAGGTCGGGCGCTTGCAACTCCTCCTTGAACGACTTTGCGAGAAAACCATCTCGCACCAAATCCCGTTCTTTGGAGCTGAGCTTCTGGAGCGTGTCCGATGCGACATGGTGATTGGTCAATACAAGCCCATTACTCGAAATGAAGGAGCCAGATCCACCACTATTGAAACGCACCGACGAAAGACGAATGTGATCGGCCCACGACTGCTCGACATCAAAACCATGCTTCTCGTTTAGAAACGACCGAGGCAGGTCGTTGAAGAGGTACATTCCCTCATCGCCTCGCAGCGGAGGAACAAAAGGTGTTCCAATCGACATCAAAATAGCACTCATGAGGTAGACACGACACAACGGATTCAAAGCTGTAGGACTCGTTAACACAGGCAATTCCTTCGATCTCGTGGCGACTAAGGGGTTGACCAATCGATCCATTCTCAACGATTCAGTTCTGCCACGCCACGGGGTTTCAGACAGCAAATACCCACTAGCGATATTCGCCGAACCAAGATCAGCCACACCGGGCTGGGGCTGGACTTGCGGAGAAGGAATCGGCGCGAGTACAACCGGTGCGGACAGTAGTTTTCAATACGCAACTTTGGAGTGCATGGATGGGTCGCGTCGGTACCTTCGTTTCAGGAATGATTACGGGTGCAATCCTGCTGTATGTTGCAAACCATTACCACATTGTCCGGAGCGACAAAGGGCTATTCGCAATTCCCAAGCTAAATCAGACCCTAAAGGATACCTACGTCGACGTGCGAGATTTTTCGCTCCGCGATTGGCAGGCCCACCCCATGCTTGCGGCATCGATTCTCGGAAGCGAACACAAGGAGATTCTTGAAGATACATCTCTCTCTGGATTTCGCAATAAAGTCGGTTCGATGGTGAGTGAATTCCTTGGGGAGACGTGAAAGCCACCAGCGGTCATTTTCTTTCTGTTCGTGCCAGATCGCAAGTTGCGTGTAATCGTTGCATCGATCACAACGTGAAACTTTACGATCGCGATGGATTGGTTTTGCAAATCGGCCGATCACCACCCAAGGCGATACTCCCACCCCTGAACCGCTGTCGGTTCTGGTCCTCGCTTTGGCAATCGCAAGGCACCTCCGATGCAATTCACACGCAATCGTTACTTCATGGCAGGCATGCTGCTTGTCTTCCTTGGTATCCAGTTCCGTATGGTTCAGTCATTTGTTCTAAACGAACCCACCACGCGTGCGTTGGCTAACATCACCAAGCAGAACCCGGTTGCCAGCAGTACACCCTCGATGAGTACGTTTCTAATGCAGGTGTATCCCAATCCGCGAAAGCGATTTGAGCCACCTCGTTGGCTGGGCTTAGCGATGGTGGCCGTGGGTGCGGTGGTCGCTTTGCACGCGATGGCGATGCCACGCGAGTGAAGGTCTGATGGTTAGGATCCCCAATGGAGCTGGGACACGGTCAGTTCGGATGGATTCTTTCCATCCCTGCTTCTTGCAAAATGAAGCTGCCAACTTTTGTGGACGCTGCACCGAGCGTTCATACTGTGATTCCTCATGTTTTTCTTAATTCCCTTGATTTTCCTTTGGGCGCGTGCCCCTATGCAATTCGGATTGACACTGCGAGCGGCCATCTTCGCTACGTTTCTGATAGGCCACTGGTCGCTGGGAACCGCTTTTCCTGAACCATCGTTGATGCCGTGCGCCGCTGCGGCTGAATCATGGTTAAGCGCCTCGTCCGACGCGGATGGGGACGCTCAACGCGACACTTCGCAACCGCGACTACGCGAAGGAACAAGAGTCGGAGCAACGGTTGGGAAATTCTCAAAAGTGGGACGGCGTTGGACGTTCGAGGCCGAGAAAGTCGCGCCCGATCCCGTTGTCGAGTCGAAAGTCGACAACGATGTCACGCTGACAACAAGCACATCCGCAGATGAGGGCCCGCGCCGATTTAGACTTTTGGAGAACCTTGCGTTACAACGTGTCGTTGACTCGATCACGCAGGATTCGTCGGATGTTCGGTGGACCATCACTGGTGTATTGACGGAGTTTGAGGGTGAGAACTGGCTTTTGCTAGCGACCGTACTTCGTGCTCCCTCAAACATTTCAGCGACGAGCCAACCTTAATCGCACCCTATACCGTGACTGGTTAACTCTTGCGTTTTTAGCAACGGTCACTAGCCGTGAATTATTTTCTAGTGTGGACATCAGGTCAGCGGATTTGTTATCGCCTCGAATGTAATTGGTGCATTCTCGAAGGCGACCGACCATGGCTCTGGCAGCTTCTCAGCGTTTCTATTTACTCGACCCCTATCGTCTCGTGCGAATATCACTCACGCAGTGTTTGATTTTCATCGCATGCGTAGGGGCATCGATCCCTTCAAATGCGGTTGCCCAGCCACCGTCGTTTGGCCAGTATCCGACGATTTCCACGTCTTCCATTCCCGCGCCACCAACCGTATCGCCAAACCCTAGCGAGGGATTGGTGCCCATTGACGATAGCGCGAGCGCTGAGCAATCGGCGTGGTCAGATTTTCCGCTTTTTCGTCGCGTCGCGGCGGGCGGTTGGTTGATGATCCCGCTTGGCTTTTGTTCGCTAATTGTATTTTCATTGTCGCTCGAACGCTTGTTAGCGCTCCGGCGCAGCCGTGTTATTCCACGTCCCTTTGTTCGTCGATTCACGGAGTGTGTTGAAGACGGACAACTCAGTTACGAAGAGGCAACGGAGATTTGTGAAGAATTTGATTGCCCAGTTGCAGAAGTCTTCCAGGCAGCCGTGAAACGCTGGGGTCGCCCTATGCTAGAAATCGAGCAGGCGGTGATGGACGCGGGCGATCGCGTCGCGGACGGGCTCAAGCGATTCCTTCGCGTGTTCCATGCGATCAGCAACGTCGCGCCACTGCTAGGATTGCTCGGAACCGTGCTTGGAATGATTGAATCATTCGAGTCGATGAGCAACACAGCGCTTAGTGGTGGACCGGAGTTACTTGCATCGGGCATCAGTACTGCACTTGTCACGACTGCAGGTGGATTGTTTGTCGCCATTCCAGCTTACCTTGCCTACATGTACTTCAGCGCGAAAAGCGACCAGTATCTCAGTGAGATCGATCGCCTTTGCCAACGAGTCGTCGACTGTATCAGTGCGGAGGGACTTGAGAGCGGCGGAAAGTCGAAAAAAGTTCGTCGCGCTGCCTAATCAATAGGTCCGACTGAAAACGAGGGTGGCCCGGCTCGCCATGGCGGGGTGCAAGTCCCGACAGACAACCTCGTTTTGGCAAAAGTAGCTAAATCAAAAACCAGAAAACCTAAGTGGCCCAAAACACTAGTATCCTTTTCAAGGAATTCGGTCATGGCATCCAGACGGCATCGCACCACTGAAGACGTTTCGATCAACCTCACGCCGATGATCGATATCGTTTTTCTCCTCGTCTTTTTCTTCATGGTCGGCTCTCGTTTTGGTGAGCCGGAAGGAAGAATTGAAGTCAGCGTACCAGGCGTAGGGGAACTTCAATCGTTGACGAGAACGCCTGATGAGCGCCGAGTGGAGGTTTCAGGTGATGGAGTAATCACACTCGACAACAACGTCATCACCCAGCAGCAACTCGCTGATCAACTCCGCTTTGCGTACAACCAATATCCCGACGTGAAGGTGGCTATTCGCGGCGATGGCGAGGCATCGTTCCAGAGAATTGCCGAAGTACTGCAAGTCATTCGCAGTACCGGCGTTAAACAAATGGGAATCGCAGCACGTTCTACACGACGATGAGATCGCTGGCTTGGGTCGATTCGCGAGACAAATAAGATGATTCCATTCGCGTTCATTAATAACGAAGGTTCGCTCTGGAACGACCCGCGATTAGCGGTTGGCGTCGCGGCTAGCGGTGTGGCTTTATTGCTCACGACCCTATGGCTGATGCGACGTAAGTCAAGGGACGGTCGAGGAGCAGCAGCCATTTGTTTGACGCTGTCCATTGCCTTGCACGCTGCCCTCATTTATTTCCTCCCCGCACTTCCTTTCTTCGGCGGTGGTAACAAGTCGCAACAAAAAGATGAGTCGGGCTTGGGTGTTACACAGGTTACAGTCGGTGATTTCCATCCTGATGATGTCCCGGCAGACCACTCGAGTAAGGAACTGGCAGCCGATCCTCAAACGTTTGTCTCTCCGCTTCCCCTACCGGCACCGCCAGTTTCAGTACCATCGGACACAACTCCCCTAATACCCGATAAACCGGACGACATCGCTGCTCAGCCCGAGGAACTCGCGGAGTCGGAGGAAATTCCAAGTTCCCTTACTCCGCCAGTGCCAACGGACATCGCATCCGACGAACAGCCGTCATTAGCAGAAGAGTTGCTGACACAGTGGCTCAGTGACGACGCCGGTCGCGCGTCAGGACCGGTCAATGAGATGGGTCAGACAGACCGAGATGCAATTGCCCCATCACCGTCGCATGTAGACTCGCAAGCAGACGAAAGTTTGCTTCCGCCGGTAAATGCACAGGCGGCGGCAAGCCCTGCTCACATTCCAGGAGCCGACGCCAGCGATTTTGGAGCCCGCGCAGGTGGTGCGAAACGATCTGCGTTGCTCGCGACCGGAGGCAGTGAATCCACAGAGGCAGCCGTCGATGCCGCCCTAAGATTTCTTGCGGCCGATCAACGTGCGGACGGAGCGTGGGACCCAGCAACCAGTGGAGCGGGACGTGAAACCAAGACGCTTGGTACGGATCGTGGTGGCGCCGGGAAGCGAGCTACCAATGGAATTACCGGCCTCGCAGTACTTAGCATGCTTGGTGCCGGCAACACGCACCTCACGGGGCCGTACGCGGATAATGTTCGCCGCGGCTTGTCATATCTGATTCGTACACAGCAACCAGATGGTTCGCTGGCCGGTGGTGCAACCGTCGCCGAAGCAAACTATTGCCACGGTATGGCGGCCCTCGCGATGTGCGAAGTTGCGGCGATGACGGGTGACGAGTCGGCAATTCAATGTGCCGCAGCGGCCGTTCGCTTTACTATAGCTGGACAGCATCCAACGACCGGTGGTTGGCGCTATGTCCGAGGTGACCAAGGGGACTTAAGTCAACTCGGATGGCAAGCAATGGTACTCGACGGCGCAAAGCGAGCGTCAATCCCTATCGCACCCCATTCACTCACCGGAGCGTCAAGGTTTCTTCGATCGGTAAGATCGGGCCAACGCGGTGGCCTAGCGAGCTATCGCCCCGGTGAAGCACCGACGCGCACAATGACCGCAGAGGCACTCGCTACGCGGCTGCTGCTAGGTGAAAATATACCTGCAGTCGAGATTGCTGAGGCCGAGGCGTTTTTGCTTGGGCAGCTTCCGGGCGTTGGGCGCGACAATTATTACGGCTGGTACTATACATCATTGGCCCTTCACCAACTTCAGGATGACGCTTGGCACCAATGGAATGAGGCCATGAAAAGTCGGCTTATTTCAACGCAAATGGCGGGTGGCAGTTGGCCAACCGACGACGAATGGGGCGGATACGGTGGCCGCGTCTATACGACCGCCATGGCAACGCTTTGTCTCGAGGTCTATTACCGCCATGGGCAACGTCGCAATGCTGTAGCCCAGTTCGTTGGTGATCACGAAGTGAACCGATAGCCTGTTGACAAGCTACCGCAGCGTATCACGACGACAACGACGCGCTGACATCACGCACCCCGCGTCAGCGATGTGGCTTTTTGGCGGTGTCGCCAATCATCAAAAGCGGTGCAGTGAGCGCCACAAAACAGATTGCAAACGCGACGGGGATGGGTGCGATTGCAAAAGACGCGATCCCGGTTGCAAGCAGCCAAGTTGCAGGTTGACTGGTCAGCGGCGTGATCCATTGCCGCGCTCGCCAAAGTAGAACAATCAAACCAAAGGCAACAATCACGACCACCATCACTTGGATGGCGAGCGTCAAAGTAGATGCGCCGTAGGTGACGCGAATCTTTGGGAACGCGGTTGGCTGGCCGGCCGCGCGCACCACGGAACACAACCTCCAACCGTCAGTTGGAACTGCAAAATCGATGGGATCTTCCGTGGCCGTACCTGAGTCGCCTGCCGCTTGAAGCACAAACTGATTCCAGCGATCATCGACCGCATCCCATGGCGACTCGACGGATCGACCTTTCGCGGCCGAAGGTGAAATCGAACTTTCCGACCCGTTCGCAAACTGCGCAGTCAAGGGAATCGCCAAACTTTGAAATCGCTTGCGCCACGGGATTAGCCAATGGGCAATCTCCTCTTGAGACCGATCAGCAGATCTTTCAAGAGAGCCCTCGGTTACCTGCTGAATTGACTTTGCAATGGCAAGCAACCGAACATCGCTGCTCGACAACTTCCAATCCTCTCGATCCAGAATGGAAGCTGCAAGTATGGAGCGATCGCCGGCAGGTACGAAAAGCGATACCCAACTTTCCTGCGCGGGCATGGAACGAAATTGAGGCATTTCTCCCGGCTGATAGCCCGTCACTTCTGCAAGTCGTGCAAGTAAAGCAATGCTCTGCCCCAGCCGACTCAGCGCTAGTTGGACTTCGATGTAGTTCTCACGGCGTTTCCACTGCGCCGGCTCACCGTCAATCAAGACGTTGATTGGTTCAATCGACGCCGGTAGGTCGATGATCACCTCGCTCAATCGCCCTGGGTTCAAGTCCCAACGGCAAAGTAGATGAGACTGTCCTGTCCCCGCAACGAAAACCTGATAATCGGCGAGCGTCACCGTCGGACTAGCGGCATCGGATCGCGACGGCTCCAGCCGAATGGAAGTGTTTCCCCCTACACTTCGGAAAACGAGTTCTTTCCGATTTTTTTTCGCCAAGCGAGCGTTCACATCCACCGGACGCGACTGAAGCTCGGTGGGCAAGCTAGCGATGATCGCAGCACTCGATTGCCAGTTCAATAATCTTTCATCGATCTGGCGAGGTACGGTAATAAAAATGTCTCGCTTGCCACTTCCAAGAACCTTAACAATCGGCACCTCCAATCGCGAATTGGATTCCACGCTTCTCTTGCCACGAATAATCAGGCTTGTAAATCCGTCAGGCGCAAGCGTTTGTACAGGACGCAAACGAATGATCTGCATCGTCGGATCGATGGACGGCTGCCGTGACCAGGCTTCGGCTGGTTCAATCGATAAATCGTCACACCAATCAGTTGGGATTTCAATGTTGATAAAATCAATTGTCTTGAAGGGAGCCGTTGATTTTGCCGACTGCGAATCGATCCCTCGCAGTCTCACTAGAGTTTCGGCAGTCCATCGTGCTTGCTCCCATTGCACCGTAGTTTTCTGTTGGCCCTCAATGACTAGATCTCGTGGCTCGATCCGAAAGACGCCTGGAGGTTCAGCTTGATTGACACCCTCGACCACCGCACTCCGCTGCGGCTGATCGATCCGCCAAGTCCAACATGGCACCCAACCCCCGACCAATTGTTCCGCATTGGTCATCACACGATCGGTGGATTCGCTCAGCCCGCTGTCCGCAATTTCTATGACGGACAGTGATTGGTCACGAGAGAGCGTGTAGGTTCCCCCACTATTAATAATCGGCTCCACTCTGATACGAGGCGGGCTGAATGTATCCGATGCACGCAGATGGATCACAGCGCGAACGCGAAATGGTTCGTTGTTCGTTGGTTCAGGCAAACTCACTTCATCACGAATGCCGACGCGTCGGGGAACAGCATCCATTTCACGATCGTTAACGGTCAAGACACGCAAATCACTTCCTGCCGGCAATACGACGCGAAGCGGGCCTATGGGAGATTCCCCCGGCGTAATCGTTGCCGTGAAACTGAGTTGAAGTTCACCTGGTCGTACATGCAAGTGATGAAGTTCTTCCGCCTTCCACGCACGCGACTCAGTACCGACAAGCGAAAATCGCACCGGCGGACTTTCGGAGCTGATGACCTCGGTGGCCGCCCCTCGAAAACCTTTCCAACTGGAAATGAATGCATCAATTGCCTCGGGCGACGTCGTTGCTTTAACCAGTGCGTTGGGTGTAGGCTCGTTCGTACTAAGCTCGTCCGAAGTAACTGGAAGTTGTGAGGGACTCAGTGATTGAGTCGAACTATCAAGGCGCGGCGATAGCACGCTTCCCAAGGATATCAGGGGCTCGCCGACGGTTTGAGGTATCAACCGCAGTCCAACCGCAGCATCGATGGCGATGTGGGCGGTGGGAGTCGCTGAAACGCTCGGCATGACAACATCAGGAACGATCATCGACGACAATCCGTCTGCCTGTTCATTAGCAGCAATGACCGAATCGAGCTCCCATAAAAGGCGAATCGGACCGGGATTGTCTCGTGTCGCTCTCATCTTCAACGTTTGACGCGTCGACGAGAGCGATTCGAGCGACTGCATTTCCCAATCGCTGCACGTCATGAGCGGAGTACGATTGTCTTGAACGACTAGCGTGAATTCTCCCCCTTTACGAATTGCCAAGTCACTCGGCTCAATCTCGCATTCAATATTAGTACGTTCGTACCCCGCATGAATCCAATAACGGCGCTGCGCTATCGACGCCGACTGCCGCGTGTTGTCCCGAAGAATCGCGGTAAGGTCAATCTGATCAACCGCTCCAATCGACGCGGTCAGACGGCCTGAATCGCTTTGCTTTTCGACCTCTCCAAGCGATTTGGCGATTTCAATCCGCTGCACCGGAAACGCTGAGTCCACGACCAAACTGGCGCTTGCGACGGGCGCGATCGCAAACTGCAGCCGCCGCACCGCACGAGTTGGAGACTGCACAGGGGCGCTTGCGCGAACCAACAAGCTCGCATTCATGCCGGACGGCAACGTGACTCGTATTTTCGAATCGCCGTCGGAGGACCATTGCAGGGGACGACTGCCCCCTTCGGAGATCCATTGAATGCTGCGCAATTGTGAGGCAACGAAGGGTAGTCTCACTTCCTTTCGGATTGTGGAGTCCTCAACCGAGTACCTAGCTTCAACGTCGGCAGTGACAGTCGAATCGGCAGTACCTTCAAGCCGAATTCGGTAGGCTGCCGACAACACCTGGAGCGTCCCAACGGACGACGCTCGATCACGAAAGAGGTCCTGATAAAAGGATTGCGGCAAATAGACCTTCGACCCAGCGACTCGCCCATCAAGCCCTGTTGGAATCAAAAGAAATGGCAGATTTTTGGATTCAGCGTCGGTCACACCGCCGTGGAACTTGTTACCCACTACTTCTCTGGGACGAGTCGACGAGGGATCGACGGGCGGAGCCGCCTCTTGACCGGTTGCCCCATTTGCGGCAAATGCATGATATCCAACGCTTAAAGCTAAAAAGAGCCAACAAGGAATCGGACTGCGCCAGGAAATGGCATGCTCACGAGAGGACCCATGTCGAATATCGCCGCCCTCCTGATCGCTTCCCAAGAATTGTTTCGTCCCCTGTTCTTTTTGCGACCGCGCATTGGGTGACGTGCCTGCGACGGGAGCCGAGCGGGAACGAAATAAATCAGTTACTCGGGTATGGCTCTTACGAATGGAAACAGCGATTAAACTACCGCATGCTAGTGGTGCACAGATAGCCGATATCCACAACGAACTTGTGTCCCATGCAAACATTGCAGGCGCAATCGAAATGACCCAAACCATTGCGGCGATGAATGGCGCTCTCAGGGAAGTCCACCAACCGATTGCAAGACAGATCAAACCAGAAATGGATACTAGTCCATAACCCATTCCCGAATCTACCAACCAAATCCGCCCATCGGCCGGATCGATCCGAACGGCTGGACCACTCCCCTCCAACCAATCGCTGGCTACATCCACCGGCGAAGTTGCTACTTGCCCAGCTGCCGAAAGGCTGGTGAGCGGTGACATAATCAGGCTGCGTTCACCTAGCAACGGCGACGACGGGATAAACGTATCGGAAGCGGCTATCACCTTCCAATGCCGCTGTAGGACTTCGCCGTCTGCAGTGAGGCGAGGTGGAGTCCAGCGTCTTGTGATCGAGCTGGAGTATACCGAGCGAGTCCAGTACGTGATCACACGAGAAACGGTCTGGGGAACACTTACTATCAGAACGGTTGGGTCATCGACAAACGTTAATGTCGCCCCACCCGAGTCAGTCACTCGAAGCAACTGCAAGTTCGCATCGTGGCGAAGGACCAAGCTTGATCCTGCTTCAACATCATGAGAAGCCATAATCGTATCGCCTCCCCGGTTGGAAGCAACCACTCGAACTTCCTCGCGCCAGACGAATGAAGGCGGTGCGCCAATCTTTGCTCGGGCAACTTTGATGTAACCCCGGTCGAACGTGTCGTACTGGAGTACAATCGAACCTTTGGTAGGATCCGTCTCAGCAGCCACTGCGCCAAATTTAGCGATCTGACTTTTTTGCGATGAATGGGGATGAACCTTAAGCACAGTGTCATCGTGTCGCTCAATTGCCAAAGATGGCATTAAAACAACTTGCGTGGTCTGAGCAGCGGCTCCAGGCACATTGGGCAACGCTATCGATTGTGAGGTAGTGATTGGATACTCGCGACGTCCAATTAACATTACATCTCGCTGGCCAGTATCTGCTAGCTGCAACTGCCAGATCTCCGTCGCGGGGGGCGATGTCTCTACCGCACTTTCACGACCAGGAGGAACTGCCGAATCCTTATCGCTTGAACGGTTCACTTCGCGAGCCGCGATTTCTTCACGGCTCAAACGAACCGACGATACGATTCGACGTGCGTGCCCGTCCGCCTCAATGGCTGACCACTGCATCGGCGGCCGATCGTACGCATTGCCGAGGTCAATGATGATAGTTTGCACAGCCGTCGACGTAGAATTGCAGGCTATCAGGCAGGTTTCGACTAGTTGATCTCCTTCGCTACGCAGTGCCAATCGCGTGGTCGTATCAAACGCTATTTCCGGCCGCTGGCAAACGAGCGGTGCCGTGCGTCCTTCGTTAAGCTCGATCAACAACCCAGTACCGATCGTATCGCCCAGGATGCGTCGCTGAAAATCGGTTAACTCGTCGACTTTTATTCGACGCGCGCGAAGCGCGACGTCTCCTACCCAATTGAAACCACTGGGCGGAGATACCATCGCGACAGATCGATTTCGACAATTGCCGATCGTAACAAACGAAGTCGCAGGAAATTCAAGCTGATCGTCTCGATTACGAGAGGGTTGAGATCCTGAAACGCGAACGTGCAGACTGCCGTCAACTACCTCGTCGCTGGTCGGCCAAATGGTTATTCGCCGGCGTTGAGTGGGTTCGCTGGCCAAGTCAACCACTCGTCCACTGGTTGGTATGGTCACGAGATCTACGGTCCAGTCGGGATCAATCTGCAATTCAATCGGCTGGGGTCCTGCTCGATCCATAAGTATCAAGGCATCCAGTTGAGCCTGGAATTGGGAATCGCTCGCGGTAAGTCGCAGCAGCGCATCCGCGTTACTCACCACGTCCTTAGGCTGTACCAAAACCCTTGGCGATTGAGTGGTAAAGGCCCCACCGCAACGATAAAGACGCGAACCATCTTCGGCGGTGGCCGTCGGCGAAAAACGCCAGCCCTGCGGCAATTGTATTCGAAACGCATTCAGACTGGGATCAAGCCGAAATTGTGTTTGCAACTCGGTCGCGATGAGGATCGGTCGACAATCTCTCCACGCAATCCATGGAACCGGCTGAGTACTTACGTCGGAAGAATCCCATGCGGCTTCGCCGTCAATGGTTAACGAGACGGTTCCCGTCGCGTTAGACGGTTCGTTTCGCGAGCTTTCGATACGAATCGCCACGCCTTCGGGAAGTGTGACTTCCGACCAGGGAATTGCCGAGCCGCCGACACGAACCGAGGTCACTTGACCATCGACAATAGTGAATAATGGGACGCTCGACCCGGTTGCCACGTCGACTGCCATTTTCAACGTAAACCGAATCGAACGAGGCTTCAAATCATACTGAATCGAAGCCTGACGAATGGGCAAGACAGGCTGCGTTTCCTTTCGTGTCTCGGTCAGGATTCGAATCCTGACCTGCTCCAAACCACCTGCGTCGATGGAATACCATTGGGTCGCACCGCCGTAAGGAGTCGACGCGATGCTAGTGGTTCCCGCTTCGGGTGGCGGGCTAGGGAGCGACTGTGCTACACCATCGACTGCTTGCAATTCCAGTTCACGCGGAAGCTCGATCAGAAATCGCGTCTGCACCGAGCGCGGTATCCGAAGATCAAAAAGCTGTCCTCGCTCGATCGACTTTCCTACCGCAGTCCAGGCGAAGACAACGGAACTGTCACCTTCAACCAACATAGACAATTTGCCATCGAGCCCGCTCGAGAGCTTTGCCATGGCGCCAGACCCTTCCTCGCGATCGGCCGTCTTCAATGCGAATCCAAGTTCGCCAAGCACCAATCGAGACGGTTGAGTTCCTTGATACGACACATCCCACACTGATCGAGTCGATACGAAATGGTCGTTAACGAGTCGTGCCACATAAATACTGCGAATCAATTGCGGTGACTCTGCGACCGACGGCGATTGAATCCGAACTTCCTGCAGCCGTTTATCGAGGTCAACCATATCGATCGCGCGGTACGAAGGCGGAAGCAACTCGGCCAGTTGCGACTGATAAAGATAGATTTGTTTAAATCGTTTGAGCGAGTCAGGCAGTTCCTGTGACGTCTGGGAGGATGGAGGAGCCGCTGGCTCATCAGCAACGCCAACAGTCAATTGAAGAACGAAACACATCGTTAGCGAGGTCGCGATGAAGCAACCCTTTCGTTTCCTTGGCCACGTGAGCCGCAACGAAAGAATTGCAGATAAATACCGCCAACCGTTTTGCCATCGTAAAAATTGGCTCGTCATCTCGCCTCCACGGCTGACCCACCAGTGATCAATGCCTCGGGAGACGGTGCAAAAGATTCAGCCGGCGCATCGCGTACGGGCGATACGTTTCGAGTGGTTGGGTTTTCTGGCTCTCGAGACGGAGCAAGCAACCGATCGCTTCGGCGCGTCGAAAGCAACTGACGAACGCCGGTCATCACGGCAACCATCAGCATTGCAACGATAACGAGTTGACCAGCAATGATCGCAGCATCGGGAAGCAACAGAAGGAGTCCGCTGAGGAGCACGGCCGCCAAGACAGCCGTGAGGGGGTGTCGAATACTTGGCACGTAGGTAAAGGCGATTGAGACCAGCAATACAACCGCCCCAACAACCAACCAAATCGCCAGGCGCGACATGGTCATGGCTCCCAAAGAACCAGCATCCATTCCGACAAAGAGGTATCGATTTCCTGGCGGCATCAATGCGTCTGATCTCGTTCCCGTCCATTCAATCAAGGAAGCATCTGTCTTCAGTGGTACACGATTTAAACGCCAACGATTGAGCTCCCACTTCATCGCTCGCCCCATCGTCTCGGTCGCCCAGATCAAATGATCATCAGAAGGAACAATGACCTGCCAATAGAGACGCTCAATACCAACGGGCAACGTCATAAGAGGCTTGACGGGGTCCATTGCCCAAGATGACGATCGCGAAGCCCAAATCTGCAAATCAACCTGATGAAGCCCAACGTCTCCCAACCGGATGACGCAGCGATTTTCAATGTCTCGGAGGACTTCCACCTGGACACCATCAACGGTAGCCAGGGCTCGCGCGCCACCGAGAGACTTCGGCAATCCGATACGGAGTGTACCACCGCCTTCAATCGCCGAAATGAATTGTTCGTGATGAACTGAATCTCCCAAGACTGTCCGCAACACACCTCGACGAACAATAAAATCGTCTTCTTGTTTTTCGATCCGACGCAGCTGGATGGCGAGGTCGTTTTGCGGTAACGCTAACAACGTCAGCTCATCGACCCAACGGCCATCGTCACCCTGCGCGGAGAGCTCTCGTTGACTGCTACCGCGAAGCCTCACCACGATGGGTCCACGGAGGGTGGTGTCAGGGAGAGTCGGCCGAGGCAAAAAAATCCCTGCGATGCGCACCGGACCAGAAGGTGTCATCGTCAGAGGCCGAGTTCTCCGAAACCTCACACGGTGTGGCCCTCCGCCCAGCCGATCACAATAAATTTGATACTGACCCTCTGCATCCATGCGGATCGTCGCCGGCGTGTCATCCACCACGACAGTCCAAGGAATGAGTGGTGAGAGCGGAAACGGGATGTCGCGTTCACCCACGGTAGTCGCGCTCGACGGACCCGTTAACTCCGGCGATGCGGTCGTTAACTCCGGCGATGTGTTCGCAGAACCAGAAGCTGAGCCCGCTACGTCCGGCACCGCGGTTTGCGGTTGGACGCCCTCGAGTGGCGGCAACGGCGCGGACGGCGGTGAATCCACTGACAACGGCCCCTCCACCGCTGCGGGTGCAACAATGTCTGCTGCAGGCCGATCGGCCGCATTTCCCCACGTTATCGGTAGTCGTCCACGTAGACTGCCTTGGGGATAGATCGTCCAGTCGATGACCTCCGTGATTTTGTCGGCAACGACGGAGATTTCGGCATCGGCAAGCAATGAGACAGAAGGACGTTCGCGGACCAAGAAACCTACCAATCGTGAAGGCTGCGCCACTTCGGGAAGTCGATACTGACTGTCCCCCGCCATGTTTTCAGGAGTCGTTGGGGTGCTGGCGATCGGAGAGTTACCGCGCAGAACTTCGCCAATTCCCACCGATGACGCAAGGTCCAGAATGAATCGCGACTCGTTCTGTGACACCACTGACAACGTCGATGGCAGAGTGCCAATAGCCTCGTCGCCACCAGTGAACTGCGGTAGTGGAAAATCTACCTTCGTCTCACCCGGGGCCAATGACTTTACCAGAACAACCTCGATTCGGTCTCCCTCGCTGCCGCCACTGGGTAAAGTCGACAAATCGATCTCTAGGACGTCCCCTATTCGATCTGCCTCCACAGCCTTCGTCGTATCGGCAATGAAAACACTTTGAACCTTCCAAGGTCCAATATTAATCGGCAACACCCTCGTATCGGGGATGCTGCCGTTTGTACGCATGACCATTCGTAATGAGGCCAGTGAATCGTAAAGGGTCAGTCGCCAATCGGACTCGATCTGAAGTTGACGTGCTCGTGCTGACAACCAGATCGGTAGTTCAAAAGGCACACGATCAAATCGGAACCGGTAGACGCGAGACGTTAACGTCTCGGACTCCTCTTTTTCCCATACGCTGCGAATCCATGGTGCCGGCTTCCAACGCAAGCGGAAGTCTTTCGGGGTTCTCACTTCGATTTCACCGGCTTGTTGAATCGCGCCTTCAACCACGACCGGAGAAACGATGACCATGCCTCCAGAGAGCCCCTTCTCGCTACGCATTTGCCCGTTGATGGCGAGCTCCATTCTTGTATCGCCGCGTGGCGACGATGGCATCACGTCAATTCTTCGCAATGTCTCACCACTACGAATTCCCAAGCCAGTAGCTATTGCATCATTGCCCTCCAAATCGACTGCATCGAGGACTTCGAAGGGGCCTGCATTCAGCACTTCAGGCTGTTGCAGTAGTCGCACTGCACCGGGAATCGTCAATGAAACTTTCGGCAACTCCCCCCGCATGTTTCTGACCGATAACGAGTAGGCAACGAGCGGTGAATTGTCGGCCTGCTGCCAGTCCACAATGATACGACTATCGGTTTCTAGCACCGGACGATTATCGAGTACCGGCACCTGTGTGCCATATCGAAGACTGAAAATACCACCCCCGGCTTCAACGGTAATATCTGTCGCGCGCCCTGCACTTTGGGTCTGAAGGACCTCGTCACCGCGTCCTACGACGGAGGCCGAAACGCCGACATCGGGAATATTCAGACTGATGCTACACAACGCTTCTGGAAGCCGAAAATCAATCGCGGCGTTGGGGGCCGGAGCTACGCGAACAACCACTCTCATTCCCACGACGACCGTCCGTCGTGTCTCGCTCTGTACGTGCAGAAGGTAACCGCTACCATCCGAAGCTAGGTCCATCCGGTAACGCTCAACACCCGATACGTCGGCAGGTCCAGTGCGATGAAAGTTCTCCATCCGAAGCGGAATGGCGACCCAGTTACCTTCGCTCGGCTCAACGGTAATTCGCACTGACACATTGAGTTCGGCGTGCTCATCGACAACTCGACCTACAATGGACACTGAGTCAATACTATAAGGTTGAGGTGGCTTTTCCAGGCCCTCCTCAAGTCGCATCAAGCGATCGAGCTTCTCAAACGTCATCCCCGGAACCATGACCGGATTGCCAGCACTATCAAGCATCAAGAAAGCTTTCGGCTCAATCGGTGCCTCACCTGCGGGGCTGGCTACAGTCGCACCGGGAGTCGATGGTGGCGCTGTGGCCGATTCCGCCCTGCCACTGAGCGAAGCCGGAGGCAACGTCCCAGGCTCTTGCGAGTCCGCCGGCCTAGTCGTTGCAGTGAGTAGAAGAAACGTGACCAACCAACAAAGCTTCACGCATGAACGGAAGTCCATGAACTCGCTTTGGAGTGACGGCGCGGTCCGATAGAGCAATATCCGTAACACCGAAGAACAAGCCGATCTCTTCTGGGACATCTTGAAGGCAGAGCAATTCGAATCCACCCTGATGGTGAAAATTCGGCGCAAATGACGAGACAGCTATTCTACGCAATTCACGCAATCGATAAAGAGAATGCAACCCGACAAGATACTGTTGCTGCAATCATTCCCGCAAAAGCCCGCACAACCGATACAACCCTACGAAAAGAATAACCCTTTGCCGGCAACGGGAATTCACCGCAGGAGAGCCTCCGCACAGCCCCATTGGGTACTTTGCAAAGCCTAACTGGTGAGTGGCAAAGGGCGTTCGGACAATTCCTCCGCTAGCGCCTTTAAACGTGCCGGATCGGGCGTCGTTGTCGCCCATACCCACCATGGCTGTGACTTCCGAATGACTCCCTTTTCCATGAAATCACCAAAAAATGTCAGTTTCCCGTTGGCCCAGTTCTCATTGTTGATAGAAAGTTCATCCCGTCGATCGACCAGGATGGAGACACTCGGCATCTCCGTCTGAACTTTGGCACTGGGACTGCGTGTGAAAACAGCCGCCGATTCTTGCACCGCCTGAACGTACGGACCGTCGGTGGCAATCGTTAACTCGACTTGTGGATGAGCGTCTAACAACAAAGTCTGAATCGAAAGCGTGGATTCAATCACTAGACAGTCGCGATCCGCCTTGATAACCAGCAACACCAAATCCAATCCGGCCTGTCCGTCTTCGGCTTGAGGCATCGACAAATGCAGTTCATCACCCCGAATGAACTGTTCACCAAGCCCCGGTAATACGCCGCCGGACAAAGAGATCATTGCAAGGCAATCTTGAGATCCATCGTTGCTTGCGCTCAATCGCAAGCCGTCCGGGCGGTAATCGACCTGCAAATGCCAGCCGCTCACTCGAAATGAAGCGCCACCGTGTTCGTCTAGATCCCACATCTGTGCACTGCTCTCTTATCAAAAAGAAACCATCCAGGCCCGACGCCTCACAAGTACTCTACCGCAACTTATGACATGACGCAGCAGTATTCTAGTGTCGCTGATCCTGCGGAATGCCTCAACCCGCAGGCGAACGGTACGCCTGCAACGCTTGAATGGAGACAAACGCCGCTGAGAATCTGACGTCCATTGAAACACATTCGTCCATGAGAATCGTTTTACATTGTTTTGACTTCCACCAGACCATTCACCAAGACTATTATCGTTCAATGGACCTCACGCCACCAAGGAACCCCGTGCCTGTCGCACGGAAGGTGTCCTGCGGCAACTCTTTTCTCGTGAGGACACAATGATGAAACGGAATCGAATCTCAGCGTTTATCGCTATCGTTGCACTCGGGTATACCCTGGCAATGCCTGCTTTGGATGCATCCCCAGGCAAAAAGACGCAGCCCACCATCAGTCTGACCGCGACCATTTCTAATCCGACGCTGCTGGCTGGCAAGACAAACACAACCTTCCTCCGTATCTCGCTGGACGGGGCGACCCTATCGACCGAGGCATCACGGCCGCCGATCAACGTCGCGATCGTGATCGATAAGAGCAGTTCCATGAGTGGCCAGCGCATCGAGCAGGCTAAGTTAGCCGCGATCGCTGCAGTCGAAAGATTGCGTGACAACGACATCGTTTCCATCGTGCTCTATGACAGTGCCATCGAGGTACTGGTCCCCAGTACCAAAGCGACCGATCGAGCCGGGATTGTTCAAAAACTTCGCGCCGTTCAGGTCGGAAGTAACACTGCATTGTTCGCCGGTGTTGCCGCCGGCGCAGCGGAAATTCGAAAGTTCATCGATCGAGGCAACATCAACCGTGTGATCTTACTATCTGACGGCCAAGCCAACGTTGGTCCCTCATCACCAAATGAATTGGCCGATTTGGGACGATCGCTTGCAAAAGAGAACATCAGCGTTTCAACGCTGGGTATCGGTGAAGGCTACAACGAAGACCTCATGATGCAGCTTGCAGCAACGTCTTCAGGCAATCACGTTTTCATCGAAGACGAGGCAAGCCTGGTCGCGATTTTCAATCGGGAATTTGATACTTTGATGAGCATTGTGGCGAGTGACATTCAAGTTCAAGTTGCCCTTCCAAATCACGTACGCCCAGTCCGAGTGCTAGGTACAGAGGCACGGATCGACGGCCGTGATATCTTCATCCCTCTGACCCAGTTGTACTCAGGGCAAAATCGGTATTTCATAATCGAACTCGAAATCGATTCTTGTGAAGATGGCTCCCATCTCCCGATCGCAAACGTTTCCGCAGCGTTCACCAGCACAATGACGGAGCAACGTGAAACACGGTCGGTTGAAGTCCTTTCGCGCTTCACTTCCTCACTCGCCGAAGTCGAGAGCGAAACAGATTTGGAGACATTGGCGTATGCAACCGTCCTGGTTACGACCGAACGCAATCGCTTGGCAACCGCTTTACGCGACGCGGGTAAAGTGGACGAAGCCAAGGATCTGTTGCGGATCAATGGCGAAGAGTTGTTGAAATGTAGCGAGGCGTGCGAAGCAAAAAATATAGTGGTGGTCGTCCCCATCCTGAACGCCAACTCCGTAGCCAATGGACTTCAAGAATCCGAAATCGCAGACGATGCGAAATGGAAATACGGACGCAAGAGAATGGTCGAGTTCCAAAACAGGAATGTCCAACAACAGGTCTACGATGGGCTGGACAACGAAACGACACCGTCCAACTCGAACATTCGCAAGTAGGCGGAATCAGGAATGCCACGCCGTTTGCTCCTTGCAATTTTAATGCTGATAGCCGCGCCGATGGTAATCCTCGGCTGGCTGTCGGTACGATCACTAAAGAGCGAGGAAGTCATTGCTAAGCAACGGTTGATCAGCGTCTTTGAACAACAATTGATAACCCAGCAGCTGCCTTTGAAGGAACTGCTCGAAGGATACAAGCAGCGATTGGCCGCCGAGGTCGCGGGACTTGAAGGGGAGGATTTGCTCAACATTGTGCGAAAACTGGAACGTGACGACCCCGTTGTAAAAGGCTGTGTTCTGGTCACTGCAAACGGTCCGGTGGCTCATCCATCACAGCCGCTTTCCGATGACCCTAAAGACCTCAATCGTTACGCCGCGTTGGTCGCACTCGCCGCCAATCGCCCTACATTTCTTCGTAACGAAA
The DNA here is from genome assembly GCA_031411655.1 of Planctomycetaceae bacterium. Lineage (GTDB taxonomy): Bacteria > Planctomycetota > Planctomycetia > Pirellulales > Pirellulaceae > UBA6163. Next base: position 101,363 of record JANOBM010000071.1, on the reverse strand, counting down.
AAGGGACGATGTCATCATCCCGTCGACAGAGCTCCGCCTTAGAAATGACTCCATCGGCGCTGGCAAACGAGTCCATCGATCCGGTCTGGCAGACGTGGTTCAGGGACCAAGGCATGCAGTTGGTTTTGTGGTTTCCCCAAATGGATGGCGATGCACTGGGAATCGTGCTAGAGCGATCTCGATGGATCGCCGATGTCATTGGTGCATTGCCGACGACACCCTCCATCGATTCATCGCTTTCCAAAAACGTTCCCCTATCTCCTGGCTATAGCGAGATCGTCGACGAACAACAAAAAGCGATTTATCGTTGGGGCAACCGAGGCGATGGTGACCTTCCTTTGATTGCGGAAGCAAGCGCCGGTGTGCCGCTGTCGAACTGGGCGTTGCACTATCATGGCGATGTGACGCAATTATTGCCCAACCAAGCGTCAACGGTCGTCTTATGGTCCGTGATCGCTACATCGGCAGTCTTTGTTGCAATCGGTGCCTACGTGGTCACGTCAATGCAACGGCAAATGAAGCTTGCCAGTGACCAAGTTAGTTTTGCTGGTCAGGTCTCACACGAACTTAGAACCCCGCTAACGAATATTCGATTGTATGTAGATCTTGCAAAGAGCGACCTTGCCGATAGCGAATCGGAGGCATTGACATCGATAGTCACGCCTCGGCTAGAAGTCATTTCGCAGGAATGCGAGCGGCTCACCGACCTCGTTTCTGGGGTGCTAGACTTTGTTCGAGGCGACCAAGCCGCAAAGCGATTACGATTGCGAGCGGGCATTGCCGATGAATGGATTGACAAGATACTGGAACCGTTCATCCCAGGATTCGCAGCGTCTGGAATTAAAGTGGAGCGCATTCGCGAGGCAAGTCAATCGATCGTTCTCGATGAGGATATATTGAGGATCGTTCTCGTCAATTTACTTGGTAATGTCGATAAATACGCCGCGTCGGGTAAATACGTTCTCATTCGATCTTCCATCGAAAACAACAAGCTAATGGTCCGCGTGCGCGACCATGGACCTGGTATCCCCATTCGATACCGTCGCCATATCTTCAAACCATTCACGCGATTAAACCATGCCATCGAAGCACCTTCGGGTACGGGCATTGGTCTGTCCATTGCACAATCCGCTGCCAAACGCCATGGTGGAAGCCTCGTGCTGGAGCCCTGTGCGCCACCCGGCGCCTGCTTTCTGCTGTCGCTACCGCTCGATCGTGATGTCCAGGCGATTCGCGTTAAAACCATGAAAGGAGCCTCCTCATGAGTTTGCACATCCTCATTGCCGAGGACGACGCGAGAACTCGGTCGGCACTTGCCGAATTGCTGCAGCGCGAGGGCTACGAAGTGCGTGTGGCTGCGAGCGGCGCGGAAGCGATCCGTATGTACGATGCTCATCGCCCCGATCTCATCTGTTTGGATGTGATGATGCCGGTCAAAAGTGGATTCGACGTTTGTCGGCACATTCGCGGTTCCAATCTCAACATTCCGATCCTGTTCATCACCGCGAAAGCAGAAGAGATCGATAAAGTACTCGGTTTGGAACTTGGCGCTGACGATTACATCGTAAAACCGTTCGGTGCCAAAGAAGTAATCGCGAGAATTCGTGCCGTGGCGCGCCGATGCGTTTCGTCTCCCACGGCGAAGACCCTCGACCACGAAATGGACTTTGAAATGGGAGACTTACTCATCCGCCCTAAGCAATTGCGAGCCCAACGTAACGGCCAAACGTCCATCGAATTGACTCCACGAGACTTGCGAATCCTGATGACACTGCATCGCTGCACAAACGAGGTTGTTCACCGACACGATTTGTTTCGGGAAGCTTGGGGCGCTGCAACCGTGCCCAGCAGTCGGACACTTGACCAAACGATCAGCAACCTGCGCAAACGCATCGAGCGGGACCCAGCCAACCCAGTCATCGTTCAGACCGTATATGGGGTGGGCTATCGATACTGTCTCGACAAAGACTAGGGAGCAACGTCTTGTAATTACTCGGCTTTGCCCCACTGTTCCGATCGCCAATCATAGTATCCTCCCTAAACAGGCAGGCCCCCTGAAAGCACGCCTTCGAGTAGCCAGCCTTTTCGGCTAACGAAACTCTATGCGACTTTACGCCATAAACGCAAATCGTTCGGTCCGCAGAAGAGCATCAATAAACCACCCGGTGCCCCATAACGCTCGAACACACGCTGGTGAAAAACTTCTTCTCCTGGCCATGGATATCCGAATACCAGGGAAAAATCGTCCAGGTCGAGTCCGATCGTTTCGTAGGCATTATCGACGGCATGCCCAAGCGATGGGAAATCAGGATCGTGGGATAGCGCCTCGGCGCCGCGAGGAAGAAAGTTACCTCGGACTAAATCGACAGGCGTATCAAAATCAAGAAGGGTCTGCTTGGCTTGCTTGAGGAGGACGGCTTCGGACTCGATGCCGAACACATCAAGCCCTAAACGCGATCCGAGCGACGCGACAACAGCGAAACCGCATCCCCATTCGACCATTCGCTTTCCCATCATCAGTCGTTCATCCACCACCCAACGCAATGCTCGATACACCAGTTCATAGTCACTGGCGACAAATTGCTCAATTTGGGGCTGATCCCAACGGTCCTGAAACGATTGAATGCGACCTTGGGCGATGGCAAGGCCCTGCGCAATACCGGTTTCAATCGGTGATGCGTCGAGTCCACGAGGGAATGCAATCGGTTCCAAGGCGAATCGATCGACATTCATTCGTTGACGACCAGCCGATCGGTTTTTCATACCGAACCCTCATCGGAACGTGTGTCAAGTTGGGGACTGATCGCATTCAGCCAACCCAATTCGCTGCAATCATCCCAGTTCGCCCATCGGCTCTGTGGTCCCCACAACGATTTCTTGCAAATAGGACAGAGCGCATCTTCAGCATCGGGATACTGATGCTCGGAGGTCGTGTCAGGACGAAGCCAAATCGCTTCGCATTCATCGCAAACGATCAGCCCATGCGGATGCTTGTCCGTCATGCCACAGATGCGAATTCCGCACAAGCCGCAACCGCAGATGGGACAGATGTCAATGGAGTGTCTAGGAGGCATCGCTATCGTAGGTGCTGGAGTGGTTCAATGATTGCCAAAAGTAGAATTAATCGCTCAAAGCGGATAAGCAGTGATGACGCGGTTCTCATCCAAAACAATTTTCACGCGCCGTGCCATCGGATTGCCCTGCTGTTTTCCATCGCGGCCGCCGATGTAACCCACGCGCGTCCCCATATCGACAGTGTAAACGGTTCGGCCTTGATCGAGTTCCTTCGTCGTCCTTGTGCCGGTCTTGGCGCGTTCATAAGCTCGATCGAGCGTCACCAGTGCACCTTCCATGCCGCCGTCGAAGACTCCGTGTTTGCCTGCGCGAGATGGATCATCGACCGTGTGCCTTTTCAAGTGGTCAAGCCGATGCCCTTCCGCGCTACCTCGCGTGAACAACAAGCCGGCAGGCGAGATGTAACGTCGATCCCCCAAATCCTTCAAGATGCCGTAGAGCAACTGGCGATCTTGAGTAGCGACCTTGGCCGGTGACTCACCCAGCCGGGGCTCCGTGTTCGCACCGCTCGAACGATCTCTCGATGCTTGAGATGCTCCCGAGTCAGCTGTCCTTTTCGCGGCGGTTCCCGTCGTTACTTTCGCGGGCAATGGGACTCGACCTGCCAATGGCCCCGACTTCGACTCCGTTTGAGTACCCGCCGCGACACCGGGGGCATTCTTTGACGTCGCAGCATTTTTAGTGGCCGTAGCCAACGCGGGTTTCGAAGTTCCTGTGCCTGCGGGCGTTAACGATGGATGGGCGTTGCGGTCGTCCACCGAGCCACCAGTGGGTAACGACGGCAAGTTCCATCCCGTCCGTTCATTGATCGCAGGGCGTGCGAATGAATAAAGCGCAACAACCCCCGCGAGGACCAAGCCGCCGAGAGTCGTTTTTGACGCAGGCGAACGACGCTTATTACCTCGATCTTCCGTTGTATCCGTCATTGCCTACCACAACCATTCCAATGAAGTTATTCAACACCTAAGACCCGACAAGCCGATTATACCCGCAGAGATAGTCGCTCATTTCCACCGAATCAGAATCATTGTGGCTACCCACGGCTAATCATGAGCGTTTTCTTCGACTTCACTAGGGAGGGCTATTTGACGATCTGCAAAACGCGTTGTAGGGTTTAGCGCACGCAATTAATCTACAGCATTGGGGAATTCTAGGGATTATGTTCAAGCTCAAGTTCGTCGCTCCTTTTGTATTGGGTTCGGTTATTCTGGGCGGTTGTGCCAGTGGCGACGCGGTTTCGGCGGAACCCGGTTGGTCACCCATTGTCGTGCCGACCGGTGAATACCGAGCTCAAATCAAATCCATGCCGATCGAAGAGCGTCCCTATCGCCCGCTCCATTTCTACGGAAACACGATTCGGCGCAACCATTATCGCGGCAACCCCGTGCCAATGCCCCGCGATATGCGCACCACCGCAACGGAACTACTCCGCAGCCGATAGTTCGGTGCCGTCGGCATAACGGTAGGTCGATTCGGCGGCGGACCCTTCGCCCGCTTTGAGAACATCCTCCAAACATGCTGCCAGCGCAGCAGCGAGTTCGAGCGGTGCGTCCGCCGTCACCTCTTTTGGTAGGTCATCGGTTGCAGCGTCAGTCGTACGCGTATCGAAGAGAGCCGATAACCGAGGCTTCGTCACCACAGATCGAAAAAGCAAAGCCACTTAGATTTCGAAATCCATTAAGTGCGTGGTCGAAATAGGACTGTTCGGCAAGCCTGAGATAGCGGTCCCGCATGGTATCGCTCATATCACAAACTCCGCCGCCGATCACTAACAAATCGTAGTCACCGATATAATTCACCATGAGCATCGCAATGCCCATCGCTTTCGCTTGATCATCAAGCAACTCGACGGCTAGCTTGTCTCCATCGGCACTCAATTGACGAAGCGTCTTTGCCTTGTCCTTGATCGTTCCCGGGTGCGAATTCAAGGAATGACTTTTATACTCATCGAGTGTAAGCCGATACTCAAGCTGATGTGTCAAAGCGGTCAGTGAGATGGCCGATTCAGCGCTACAGTAGGCATTGCCGATTTTCTTTTTTCGATCGTGCTCGTAACGAAAGGCATCGAAGGGCAACAGTACGTGTCCGATGTGTCCTGCCCGCCCTTCGCTGCCCCGAATTACCTTCCCGTCTCTTACTTCTCCACCGCCGAGTCCTGTACCCACGGCAGCGAAAAACAAAGAGTTCATGTTGGTCCGTTGAGGCACCCGATGATCGCTGGCGAAAGTCTCGCAGGTTGAGTAGTCCAGCGCGCCCGTTCGAATCGCATATTCACCCAGCGCTGCCGCTTGCCCATCACCGATATACGACACACGCAAGTCTACGTTGAGTTTTTGCAAACGATCCTGTAATCCTTGTCGAATGGGGTATTGATCCCAGAGATCCGCCCGCAGGTTGGGTGATGTCAGCAGGATGCCATCCAACGTCGCCGGTCCTGGCGTGGCAAGGCTTACGTTGGCGACTTCGGCGAGTGAGCCGCCGAGGTTTTCGAGTCCGCTAACGATTTCTCGGGTGATATCTTCGATCGTTGCAATCGGGCCGTCCACCGAGCGAGTTGCGAACTGCTTTGAAACATAGAGGATTTGTCGTTTTTCATTGCCGATTGCGATGGTCGATGTAGTACCGCCGACATCAATTCCCACAAAGAACGTCACGTTGTTGCTCCCTAAACGCACGAAAGTCACTTGCCTTAAAACGAGTCGCGGGTGATCCAGCCACCGCTGCTGTTACCGCCATTGCCGCCCGCATTCCCACCACCGCCCGCATTGCCGCCACCGCCCCATGGAATCCCACCCCAACTTGGACCGGACGAAGAGCGTCGTTGCCCAGCTTGGCGCGCTTGAGCCGTGAGCGCACCGGCGGCGGCATGAGCCATCGCATTGATAAGGACCTGTGTCATCGGGTGCGTCGCAACCGCAGTGAACTGATCCACCGCAGAGGGTCCCCATCGATGCGAACGTCGCAAGGCCTGCCAAACGTCCTCATAGGATCCATGGCCTTCGTGGACGGCATTGAGTTGCGCGACAACATCGTCGGAGCCACTGAACTGCGCCCGTTGTGAATCGAAGCCCGCCGCGCGAAACCGGCTGACGATAGAACCTATCTCCTTAAGATGCTCGGTCAGGCGGGCGATCAAGTGTTGGCGTTCACGAACGCGAGAGCCGACGTGGTCAAGTTCTTGCTCAACGCCTTGCAACCGCGCGACGATTTCATCGTCTTCGATTTCTGGTGTTGAACGCGCGCGGTTGGCTAATATATCGGCGTCTGCAGCGGCAAGCATATCGCGAAATTTAGCGATCGCCTCGTGATAATAGGGACCTCGCGTGTCTTCGATCTCCGTTCGCTCTTTTTGTGTCGACTCGGTTTCTTGGTTGATCTTTTCCAACTCCGCAAGGATGGCCTGACGCTGTGTGGTTAAGTTGTTGGTTTTCAGGATCGCGGCTGGCAATCCATGTTGATCCGCGACGATGTCTCGCTGCTTTTCTAATTCTTCAAGCACGGTATTGAAAGCAGCGCGATCCCCCGCGATCACTTCTTTCATATGTTTGGGAGTTTGCCGAAGAAACTCATATCCTTGGCGCGCGTCACGATAATTGATGTACGTTCCCAGCCATTGATCCATCGAACGTGTGATGCCGCGATATTCATACTTTGGAGTGAGGTAACCACGCTTGTACAAATACATGAATAGCGAGCTTTTCTCATAAGATGGCAGTTTCCGACTTGCATCTTGCTCGATCTCGGCAAGGTTGGATTCGGCGCGTTGCAGTGCCGCTTCCGCTTCGGCGGCGCGATCGGATAGCTCTGCAAACCTCTTGTCCGTCGAAAGCTCACGGCTGACGGTGTCGGCGATCTCTCCTTGCTCCTCCGTCGCGGCATCGAGAGCTGCACTGATCGATTGGAGACGGGCTTCGGTACTCTCTCTCTCCGAAGACAAGCGGTCGATTGTCGCCATCAATCGCTTTGAATGCTCGTCCTTACGAAGCAAGACAGTCCGAATCGTGCTTTGCGCCTCACCCCAAGTCTTTCGGACCGCCCCATCGGTTAATTCGGGCAGGTAATGCTGCGCCAAGCTTACCATTGCTTCGCCACGATCCTCAGTCAGCTCGCCCAAGTCGACGCTCGCGGCAGCAATCTGTCCACGAGCCGTTTCTAGCTCACGCTGGGCCTCGTTGTAGGCATGAATCAACTGTTGATGGACGATAGGGCCAGAAACGGGCATGGTACGTTTGGGATCAAGCAGTAGTGGGAAGATTTAAGAAACGGGGAACACTGACGGTTACCAACGGGTTAGTCGATTGCTTTGCATGATAGGGGCGCCGGAATCATCGTGGATTTTAATTTCCGGCTTAAGCGTGCCACGCACTTTGCTACCGAACAACGTTTCCCCTAGCAGTCCATCGGAGGCTTTATCTTGTTTCAGGCGTTGATACACCGCTTTTGGAACTTCTTCAGCCCACTTGGTCACCTTTTCAACTCGCCCGGTCTCAGCGTTCCGGATTGACTGAGGAATCATGTTTCCGGCCGCATCGCGAGCTTCAACGATGACGTAGTAGACGGACCCTTTATCTCCTAGGCCTCGCTCAATCGCACTTTCAGCACCCGGCGTCGTCACCACATGGATTTCGTAATTGGCAGCAAGCAAATCGACCATTTCGGCCAACTTCTCCCTGGCGGCGATAGCTCCCGTCACGTCCGAACCGCGAATCGCATTGATTTCCGATTGCAGCGATTTCGCTTGTGCCACGATGGCTGGGTCGGATGTCATGGCGCTAATCCGCTCCACCAGCGCCGAAGCGGTTTCTTGCTCAGCGGCGACGGCACGACTGGCCTGAACCGTTGGCGATAGCGGCGCGGCAGACGAAAAGAACATGTAGTAGGCTCCGCCAAGCGTGATGGCAACGGCAGCAACTCCCGCCGCAATCCGTTTTCGCCACACCCAAACGTGCGCAAGTGTCCGCTTGATTCCGGGCTTGGGGTCTTCATAAGTATGGAGCGTTGCAAAGTAATGCTCGATGGCTACGTCCACTTCGGCTTCAGTGACTCGATCCCCAGCCAACTGCGCCGACCGCATTAACTTAGTTCGCAATTCCGCGCGGACATCATCGCGGCGAAACATTTCTTCTGCCGTCTCGCGGTCCCGTCGTAATTCACGCGCGACTTCCATGACACGCAGCATTTCGTTCAGCGATAAATCCTCTCCGGGCAGCCGAATCGACCGAGCGTCCCCGGTGCGAGTACCGTTGGTCGCGCCTCTTCGGTTGGGAGCGGGCTGTGTCGCGTTGGCTGAATTCGCGTTACTCATGCTTTCTCGCTGATTCGAGTCCGTAGAATTGGAATTATCGTCATTGGAGGGCTTTTATCGACCACTTTAGGGGGCGCAGAATCTTTTCGGGGTCGTTTGCTCTTACGTGCCGTTACGTGCTCTTCACGCCGTTTCTCGGTCCCATGGGCCATCGTCCGAGGGCGAGAATGGAATGTGTACCTAACAACCGTTCCTTGCCAATTGCGGATGAGCGTCTGAAGCGCTACGCTAAGTGTCTCGGGACGCATTTTTCCGCCGCCCGTTAAAGGTTGTATCCCAGCATCATAGCGTCAAACGTTGTGGAGAGAGTATTCCTGTCATGAACCAACAAGCACAAGCCTCGGAACCCAAAACCGACACTCAGTCGAGCGAAAAGGTCTCCTACGATTCGTCCGGCCGCGAAGGGATGATGCGTAAATATCTTGACCGTGCCTTATCGACGCTGGAAAAGTTCGGCCTGTCCGCCAAGGACGCCCCCAATAATGAATTGATCAGCTTGTTGGATGACGTAAAGCATCTCGACGAATCCAAAGCGCTCGCGATTGCAGAGGTGCTTAAGCATATGAGCAGCTTCAACCAATTGGTTCGCGACAATGTTGAAAATATTTCCGTTGGTAATCGGTATTTGGAAATCAGCCAGGCCTTCGACTCGATTCGCGAGGACAGCAAGCGGCTCATCTCGCAACTCGACGACGGTAAGTTTAGCACCGGTGAAAAGGTTTCAAACTGGTGGATGAAAATCCGCCGGGGCAATCCAGCCGATCGGTTCGATACGATCGAAGACAGCTATCGAGACGTATCGAAAGATACCAAAGAAGCTCTCAAGCGAGAGCAGGATATTATGGATGCGTACATCGACTTTCGCTTTGCATTAAAGGAAGCGGAGGTTCTCGCAGGGGAACTTTATGACATGCAAATCCCCATTCTTGATACATCCAAAGTAGCCCTTGGGAATGCCCAAACGGCACTCGACCAGTACACCGGTACGGACCAGGGTGCGAAGAGTCAATTGGAGCTCAAACGCGACGAAGCCAAATTCGCGTTTGAAAAGCAAGATGAGACCTACCAATTGCTCAAAGACATATCAGAGAACTTGCAGATCGGCTATGACGTCGGCGAGACATTGGTTGCCAAATTAAAACAGACTCACGATATCAAAGAGCGAGTTTATCGCCGCGCTGTGACATTCTTTACGACCAACGAGCACGTCTTCACCATCCTCCGAACGGTCTACACCAGCCAACATGGCCTTCACGAAGTCACTCAGGCCACCGAGGCGATGAAGGAAGGGGTCAATCGCGGTCTTGAAGATGTCGCAACGCTAGGGCGTGAACTGGAACGCGCCGCACTCAAAGCTGGGTACGGATCAACGATCAATCCCGAAAGTGTACAGAAGTTAGTCGATGCGATTGGCGGCTTCCAAATTGAATCGTTGGAGATGATCGCAACACTTCGAAAAGAAAGCGAAGAAGCAACACGTCAGATCCGCGCAACAGTAGAAGCGGGAAAAAAGAAGTACCAAGAAACCGTCGCAAAGCACGCGCGAGGCGAATCGCTGCGCTAACGACCCCGCCGATTGATTTTGTGCGATCGCACCCAACGTTCTCCATCATCGCCATCACCGATGGCAGTGGTGCGATCGCAGGAACCTACTCCCACATCGCGTTTGGAAAAATAGCGAATGAAAGCGGAGCGGCAAGTGCAATTGAGTATCAATCCACTTTTACGGTCCGGCGATGAGATGAGGCACTGACCCTCCTCCATTGCCGCGAGCGGATGCATGATTCGGCATGGGGAAAAGGACTTCGAGTAGGGGTTCGAGGGGAATCTCCGTCCTTTAGTAACAATGTGCAAACGAGACCGTAATTTCTTTGTTCGACCCGTTTCGGCTGAAGTCGCCGGAATGAAGTCGCGGGTTATCGATCCAATCTTCGCTTGCCGTGTTCAACTTTGCGTCATCATCTGGTGATCACTCGAAACCCTTGTTAGCGAGTGTTGAGCGAATAAGTCTCAACCTCCAATACACAAGGAAATGCAATAGGTTTTGAGTTTTCTAAAATATCTCCGCTTAGACGGTCGCTTGTTTAAGGACGAGGTGACTTTGCGAGCTCAGGAGAAGTAAGGCGTTCGCGTTACAGTGTGCCGGCTAGTGACGCTGTAATTCATTATGCTTGTTGGTGGTCGGTTAGGAATAAGCTTGTTGGCGGCACCCTTGCATTGATCACGAAACTGGCGAATGGCACTTGATAATGGGAAACCGCGAACCAATCTTCTGTGCTCGTGGCATCTCAAGGGTCTACCGCGTAGGCGAAAATGAGGTTTGGGCACTTAGGGATATCGATCTTGATCTTTTTCCGGGTGAGTTTGTCGTGCTGCTTGGTCCGTCAGGCAGCGGCAAGTCAACGCTTCTCAACATCCTAGGTGGACTGGATGTCCCCACGGCAGGCCAAGTGCGATTCCGCGATCACGATTTGTCCCATGAGGACGATGCAGTGCTAACGCACTACCGCAGACAACATGTCGGATTTGTGTTCCAGTTTTACAACCTGATTCCAAGCCTCACTGCCTTTGAAAACGTCGCACTGGTTACCGAGATTTCGGAGCATCCCATGTCGCCAGCCGAAGCGCTGAATCTCGTTGGACTGGATAATCGGTTGAACCACTACCCTTCGCAGCTCAGTGGAGGGGAGCAGCAACGCGTTGCCATTGCCCGCGCGATAGCCAAGCAACCTGATGTTTTACTTTGCGATGAACCGACAGGAGCCCTAGATGTAAAAACCGGCATAGTAGTACTGGAAGCTATTCAGCGCATCAACGAATTGCTGGGAACTACGACAGTCATCATCACTCACAATGCTTCGATCGCAGACATGGCCGATCGAGTGATCAAGCTGCGAGATGGTCGAATCTCAGAGTCCTTTACCAACCCACAACGTATCGCAGCCTCGAAACTGTTCTGGTGAAAATGGACGCGATCCGCATCAAGATGTTTCGAGAACTCTGGCAACTGAGATGGCAGAATCTGGCCATCACCAGTGTACTGGCAGCTGGCGTCGCGGTTGTGATCATGTCCTTGAGTACGCTGCAATCACTCGAAGCGAGTCGATCGCGTTTCTACGATCAGTCGCAATTTGGGCATGTATTCATTCACCTCAAACGCGCTCCAAGAACGTTGCTGCCGCGAGTGAGAGAAATCCTTGGCGTCCAGTCCGTTGAAGCTCGTGTGGTGATGCAAGTCACACTCTCTCTGCCTGGCATGCCGGAACCAGCCACGGGGCGCATCGTTTCGCTCCCTGAACGAGGCGAGCCGAATGTCAACAAGCCTTATCTTCGAGCCGGTCGAATGTTAGAGCCCAATCGCCCCGGCGAGGTGCTGTTGTCTGAAGGTTTCGCCGAAGCTCACCAATTCCATCCAGGTGACTCGCTAACTGCCATTATCAACGGGAAAAGGCGGACGTTGCGTATTGCCGGAATTGTATTGTCGGCGGAGTATGTCTATTCGGTCAGGCCGGGAGAACTACTTCCCGATGATAAACGCTATGGTGTTCTTTGGATGGGTTACGAAGAGTTATCCTCAGCATGCGATCTGCATGATGCATTCAACGATCTGTCATTGACTTTATCCCACGGTTCAAATGAAGCAGCGGTACTGAACCAGCTCGACAGTCTCATGGCGTCGTATGGCGGTGCCAACGCATACGGTCGGGAACTGCAGCCATCGCATCGTTTTCTTGAGAACGAATTGATTCAACTACGCACGATGGCAATTGTGCCCCCGGCGATCTTTCTAAGTGTCACCATGTTCCTTATGCAAGTCGTAATGTCCCGTCAAATTGCAATACAGCGAGAGCAGATTGCAATGATGCGAGCGTTCGGCTATCGGCCAGGCGAACTGATGGTTCACTACCTTTCGTTTGCGATCATCGTTGGGATCTGCGGCGTTTCATTGGGCACTTTGATTGGTGCCTTGCTTGGCTCAGATTTGACCTCACTCTACACACGTTTTTTTCGCTTTCCAGTCATGGCCTATCGGCTCGATTGGCGGCTTGTCTTGGTCACAAGCTCCGTAGCGCTGTGTGCTGTCACTGCGGGTGTATGGAATGCCGTTTGGAAAGCCGCCTCACTTCCCCCCGCGCAAGCCATGCAACCCGAAGCGCCGCCACGCTATCGGCAAAGCCTTGTAGAACGAATCGGACTTCAACCACTCTTGCCGCAAACTTTGCGTATGATCCTGCGGCATCTTGAGCGCTGGCCAGTACGTTCCGCGCTGTCGACAATCGGTATCGCCTTATCTGTGGGCATCTTGGTGATGGGCAACTTTGTTCAAGACACAGTCGAGCACGTGCTGGATTTTCAGTTCTACAGCGTTCATCGCCACGACTTGATGGTTACATTCGTAGAGCCGACAACGCGGGATGCACTCTACGAATTGCAGCGAATGCCCGGAGTTAGAATTGTGGAGCCGTTTCGAGCGGTTCCTGTCTGTCTGATTCATCAGCAGAATAAGCGACGTATGGAGTTATTAGGTCTGCCAGCTAGCCAACAGCTTTTCCGTGTAATCGACCCAAACCGTGGGCTGATCGAATTGCCACCCGGAGGCCTGGTTCTATCGCGTCGATTGGCTGACTTGCTAGGCTGTCGTCGTGGCGATCAAGTGCACGTCGAGGTGCTGGAAGGTTTACGAACAACAGCCGATCTGCCCATCATGGCCGTAATTGATGACTATCTCGATTTGAGTGCCTATATGGAACTCGACTCACTTCACCGTTTAGTACGTGAACAGGATGCAGTGTCGGGAGCGACACTGTCCATCGATGAAGCGACAGTTGGGAAGCTGTATCATCAGCTCCAACAAACGCCACGAGTGGCGGGCGTCAGTATCAAACGCGCCGATATTGAAAGCTATCAGAAGACCATGGCGGAGAACCTCTTAAGGATGAAACTCCTCAATGTCATCTTTGCGGCGATTGTCTCCGTGGGGGTCGTTTATAATTGTGCCCGGATTCTGCTGGCAGAGAGATGTCGAGAACTTGCGACGCTGCGAGTCCTTGGCTTCGCTCGCAGTGAGACGTCGCGAATACTTCTTGGGGAATTGGCGATACTCGTCGTAGCCGCAATTCCCGTAGGTTTGGTAATGGGTTATGGGTTGTCATGGCTGCTTAGCAGCGCACTCAATACGGAATTGCATCGGTTTCCGTTGGTGATTCGCGGGCGAACCTATGCAATCGCTGTCATTGTCGTCGTATTCGCATCGCTACTGTCAGCACAGATCGTCAGGAGACGCATGGACGGGTTTAACCTTGTCGAAGTTCTTAAGGCGCGGGATTAACCATGAAACTCTTGATTCGTTATTGGCCTTGGGTACTAGGTATCGGTTTGTGTGCTCTAGCGCTGACCTATTCGCTTTGGCCATCGCCCGTCCGCGCCGAGATAGTTCGAATCACACAGGGACCGATGATGGTCACGGTGGACGAAGATGGAAAGACACGAGTCAAAGAGCGGTACATTGTCTCCACTCCAATATCGGGTCTACTGGGACGCCTGGAGCTTCACGCGGGTGATATGGTCGAAGCAAATAAGACTGTGATCGCAACCATCGAACCTACCAATCCCGCGCTGCTGGATGCACGCTCACTTGCGGAAGCCGAGTCCCGAGTGAAGGCGGCCGAAGCGGCAAAGCAACAGTCGGAAGCCAGACTGGAAGCGGCCCAAGAAGCCTACGGTTTAGCGGAGCACGATTTGGCTAGGGCTAAACGCTTATCAATACCTCAGGCCATATCGCAAGCAGATGTAGACTCGGCGGAACATCAGGAACGCATTGCTGCAGCCAATCTTCGTGGAGCGGAGTTTGCCGATCGTATAGCCACCTTTGAGCTAGAGCTTTACAAGGCCGCTTTCGTGCGAACTCGCCCCCAATCTGAAAGCCAACCGGAGTTGAGCCGGATGGATATTCGCTCGCCGGTTAATGGACAAGTGTTTCGAGTCTTTCAGGAGAGCGCCACTGTCGCAATCGCCGGACAACCCCTGGTTGAGATTGGCAATGCACAGGAACTAGAGATCGTCATTGACGTACTGTCCGTTGATGCGCCAAAGATCAAGCCAGGCGCAAAAGTGTTGATCGAACACGCAGGCGTTGGGCGAATGGAAGCTAGGGTGCGATTGGTAGAGCCCTCTGGATTCACCAAGGTATCGGCCCTGGGAGTTGAGGAACAACGAGTGAATGTCATCGCTGACTTTGACAAACAATCCGGACGATTGAATGGCCTAGGAGATGAGTATCGGGTAGACGCGAAAATTGTCGTTTGGGAGACCCCGCTTGCTACGAAGGTGCCTTCAGGCGCACTGTTTCGGAAAGGGAAAGATTGGACGGTCTTCGTTGTTAAAGACAAATATGCCAGACTACAAACGATCCGAGTTGGGCAGATGAATAATCTGGAAGCCGAAGTACTTGCGGGACTTTCACCGGAGGATGACGTCGTGAACTATCCAAGCGACAAGATTCATGAGGGGACTATTGTTTCTAGCGAGTGAGACCCAGACAGTGGTACTCCCGAGATTCAGCAAGCGATGGTCAACGGCACAAGAACGGTCGCATTCAACCGTGGCAACAGAAAAGTCACGGTTGTTGGTCTGCACGGCAATGCCTAGATGGCCCCTTGTTTGCTAACCTATGAAGGTTGAGCATAACTGCCGCTTTCATTCGAAAAAAACACGTGACGGCTCGCATGCCTCGAAGCATCCAACGGGTTGGCTGCCGAAAGGCTGATGCCGGGAATCGTGTTAGGGACGGGCATCGCTGGCCGCACCGAACCCGGGGACACACCGAACTCGGGACAGGGCATGTTGCCGGGGTGTTGTTGGTGTGTTGTTGGTGTGTTGTTGGTTGAAAGGTGGGGCGGGATGATTGGGTTTTGTGTCGAGAGGAGATACCAGCGCAGTGGAGGTGTGGACCGCGGCAAACGGTCTAGGCTGCGTACGTGATCGCGAAAGCAGGCGCGCAGTCGACCTTCGATCGACCTCGTAAGCAATCGAGTGTCACTCGATCTCACCTGTGAAAGCGAACCATCAGGATGCCTAAAAATACTCGCCGGCACACCAGCACAGATGATACCGCCGGTATGCCCGATGGCTTCGGATCCTATCGACGCGTTCCGGTCGCCCGGCAACCGTACAAAACAACTTGCCAAAGTCGCTCACCAGTTCTCACCATGACTCACGATCCAGCCCCACTCACGCATGCACCAGTGGGAAGTCAACGGGCGTGCTGCCCCGTTTGCCGGGGGCACCTTGACGCGCCGACCAGTCCAATAGCTGCAAGTTGTTAACCAGCTACATGGTAAGGAATCCCCTATCGCTACAGCGCGCAACACTCTCGCTCGCACAGGGACCGGTCAGGTCGGTGTACTCAGCAGTCGTTAACAGCGATAAGAACGCATCAGCACAAGCAACCGTAAGTGGCAACGGAACGTGATCGGTTAGCATCGAATCTGTTTCTGCAACTTCGGCACTGGCGGCTTCTGTCTTTGTAATCGTCGCTATTCGCCTTTGCACGGAAGTATGCTCGCTATACGTCGGTGGCATTGCCGCCGAATCGGACAGACGTCGATGCGGACAGGGCAAAAGCTAACGCCGCACGACCTCGTCGTCATCTCAGGTGGCAACGATGTTTAGGCGAGTGCGACGAATGAGCTGAAAGTGCTTTAAAAGAATCAAAAAGCTATGTAGGTGAGTCCAGTAGGCGGCAGCGAACTGCCGGAGGTGTTGTTCGATCCAAATTTTTCGATGGTCAAAATTCTTGCCCGAGACAAGATCGTCACCCATCGACAAGAATCGCCTGACGATCCGATTGGAGACGTGAGTGATCGCTATCTTCTTGGGGGCCCGACCCAAGCGAACCCTATCGACACGCCTTTTGGCGACAACCCGCTCTTAGATGTACTAGCGCTCACAATTCAAAAGGCATTGTCAAACCCCTGGCAACACGCTCTACCCCTGCGCTGCCATGACGGCGAAGACCCGATCGAAGCAATTTTAAAGCTCGCCTCAAATTCGACTTCAGCAACTCCTATTCACCCAACCCTACCGCATTCCACTGTGGCGCAACTCGAAGTTAAAGCGGATGAGAAGTTTGAGAAAGAAGATGTTGATGAAGAGTGGTACACAATACAAAAACAAAGAGTGATGGCTAGATAAAAAGGTGAAAGAACTCCCAGCCTGCGACTTCTCAATCGCAGGTGGAGAAGCTCTCTACCAGCAAATAGTGCCTCAACGTGAACTCATATCACGTCAACCACTTCGCCTAATGCGAGGTCGTTAATGAGGTCTGCTGCATTCGAAAAGAACCAATCGGCGTTCGCACCGCCTGTCAGATCGTCGATCGAAGGCGCATCGTTGAAGACGGTAGCACCGGCACCTGCCGCCTGCAGTCGAATTCCGCCAACTCCCGCACGCAAATTGGTAACTCGGGTCAGGTAAGGAGTCACAGGGTTACTCCATTCAGCGCGAATCGTTTTCAGCGCGCTGACATTGAAGTCATAAATGGTAAATCCAGCGATCAGCAGGTCGTCTCCGCCATTGCCTGACACGACATCTGTACCACTTCCGCCAATGAGCACATTTCGCCCTGACCCGCCTATGAGTCTATCGTCGCCCCGGCTGCCGACGAGGACGCTGTTGGCGATGCCGGCCGTGAGCGAATCTCCAAGGGCTCCACCGATCACAATCTCGGCGACGATGTTTGCAATCGTCAGCGTTAGCCCCGCATTCACGATTTGAGGACCTGGCAATCCGAGATCGAGTACGATGGCCCGGCTTAGGGTCGCACTGAAGTCGAGCGTATCGATTCCACCTGAATCACTTACAACGTCTGAGCCGAGCGCCAAATCCGTGTCAAACTTATAAATATCATCGCCCGTTCCACCGCTGACCACATCATTACCGCCGCCGCCGGTAATCTTATTGGCAAGTGTATTACCATTGATACTATCGCCGAGCGCTCCACCTACTACGTTCTCGAAAGTTAGCGGCGAACCAAGAATGAGACTTAGTCCCGCATTTACGGGCTGAAGCAATGGGTTACCCAAATTAATGGCGACTGACCGAGTCGTTGTCGAACTAAAGTCGAGCGTATCGATTCCGCCGACGGATCCAACAAGTTCACTGAGGGTATCGGTTCCCAGTGCAAGGTCAGTATCGAAGAAATAGGTATCGTTGCCACTGCCACCGAATATCACGTCATTCCCAGGGCCACCAGTCACTTGATCATTGCCTCCACCACCACGAAGCGTGTTAGCCAAGTTGTTGCCGACGATGACGTCGTTTCCATTACCACCGTTGATGATAGTGGTGGTTGCTACTGGAAAGGCTGGGTCCATCGTTAGCATCGTGATCGAATCGCCACCGTCACCAAGGTTCACTGTCAAGTTAAATGTCGGATTAGTGAACGAAGTATCTTCAAACGTTGTCCCGCGGATCTGCGAGGTGTTGGCAGCAAATGCCAAGTCGTTCCCAACGACTACCCCAGGATTCGGGCCTGCAGGCAAATTGAAGATAACATTGGCTACACTGCCAACGTTAAGCAGAACCGGTTCGAGCCCCGTATAGGTGATCGTACTGCTAGTAAATAAAGTCGATAAGTCTACTTTTCCATCGTGGGCATTGGTGAAACTCTCGGTGACAGTTGAGAACGCCCCGCCAAGCACACGCAGTTTATCGCTTGTGCCTTTCTGACCGTTGAACGCCAGTCCGCCTGACGGTATCGGGTTACCGTTGACGAAATCAACTGTTAAGAAGTCGCTTCCTGCGCCTGAGTTGATGGTCAACTTAGTGAGATCGGCCAGCACATAAACATTGGTCACTGCGCCATCGACCAATAGTTCAACCTTGGTTGGCTCCGCCGCAACTTTGCGCAGCACAAGGTTGTTGTTCTCGGAGCCCAATTTAATCGTCGGCGACGGGTTGATCAAAAATGAAGAAATCGATGTTGGCCTAGCACCGACGCCACCAACTCCAGCGTAATGTGTCGTAAACCAGAAGGTGCTATCGTCCAGTGGATCGACACTGAGCGTGGAGTAATCGCCCCATCGCTGAGGTTCTACAAACGCATCGGCGTCCCCTTGGGCATTGAGGCCTGCTCGGATGACGCTTTCGGATCCAAGTGTCCCCAACGGCGCGGTTGACAAACGGCTGGTATAGCGTGAGCCAGCAAACACCGGCGCGGCAGGATTGCTATTGGTGATGCTATAAGCTGTTGCGATGTTGCCAGCGCCGTCCATGGCCGAGCTGCCCATCCATCGATGCAGCAGTTGGTTTTCCGCTGTGATCGCACGGTTTTGCGGAAGGTAGTTGCCTTGTTGAAAAATCGTCCAATTCCCAACAGGTTGCTTACGCAACTCATACCAGCGTAAACCGGCAACCTCCCTGACAGCGTTGAAGCCAACGATGAGCGGCTCCACATCGATGGTTTGATTGAACACCATAGACTGATGACTTCCAAAATTGCGAAAGCGAACTTGCATCATAGGTCGATTTGAAAGTGCATCGACCGTATCAACAGTTCCCGGCTGCGGAATACAGTCCCGAACTCCTTGACCATTCCGATTGCACGTCATGACTTCAAATGGGTTCGGTGCGAGCGTCGCGATCTTTGGGAACGCTAACGTACCAGCCACAAAATTCGGCGTTGCAGCAAAAACTTCGATGCGATCGACTGGATTCGCAGGGTCCTGTTGCGAATCGACTGTGCGAACGAAGTAATTCGGTGTGCCAACTGGCGGAGCCGCACCATCAAGATCCGCTGGCAATATGCGAGTACTGCGAACCGTGGACGTACCAAGCGCTGGAATCGTTGTTTTTACAAAACTGGCCGCTCCGCCAGCAAGCATCGCAGTCCGGTTGAACGCATAGACGCCGAGGTTTGGATCTTCGAAGCTGGACATGTAATAACCGTCGGGCCAAACGCCGATTTTCGGATAGTCCGGCAGCTGACTCCCTACGTCGAAGGTGTAGGTGAACCATGTTCCCGCGACTGGATTGGCCGATTGAGAGACTGCCATACACATGTGGCTGGGAAAGGCGAATTGTGTCAACAACCAGCGATCCGCAAGGTGATCGTAAACTACGATCGGATCTCCCGTATTGCTCCGGCAAACATTTCCAACCGGCCATAGGTTGCCGAGAGTCAGCGGCCCCGCCAATGAAGTACCTGTCTTATTAAAAATCTGATACTGTGTCGCGTTCACCATTTGAATATAGTGCTTCGGGCCCACGTCGCCCACAGTATCCGGTGGGCTGGAAGCCGAGTTCATCCCGGGAAAATTCTCGATGGTGACCGCCAACAAATTGCGACTTTCGAGAGTTTCAAACTGCAGCGTGTAGGCTCCTCTCAATTGACTGTGTCGCAGTCGTTTGCGTGAAGGAGCTTTGCTTTTTGTGCGTCTATCGAGGCGACCATTGAGGTGGCTTGTGATTATGCTCGGGCTGACCATTGAAGTTCTCCTCGAAAAGGAATTGTTCTAGCTGCTTAAAAACAATGGCTTGCCTATCTTGATTAATCTGTGCTTCAATGAAATCGTTGAGCGATACTAAATCCTCGGTAAACCTTTTTCCGTTCGTGATACTTAGCGAGCAAGATTTCGTTAAACTCGAATCAAGACCGACACAATCCAGAGGGCTAATGCCACTAACTGGGATGTTACATCAATCTACAGACGATCACAAACTTTTTGCTCGAATGATTACGTTCATTCAGGTACCAGCTTATCGGCAAGCAGCTCACTCCCAATCGGCTACCGTAGCAGTAGCTTGAAAATCCTGCCTGAAACGAGTCCGACGAACGCGGATGGCGTGGGATTTGCGGGACGGGATTCGGGATTCAGCCGAGTTTCTCTTCGCTTGCACTCAGCTGACAGGGGATTTCTTCAACTTGCTCCAGTCGCTTGGCTCCTCCTCGGATGAGGTCCGACGCATTTTCCGTGTCGATCACGCCAAATCGTTACGACAACTCCTGCAACCTCGATCGAGCAAAGTCGCTGCGAAGATCGCACGACCATGCGTCGCTGAAGAAAATGCTGCATAGCGTTTGTGCCTGGAGCGTCGAGAATCATCTTGTCCTGGGCGAGCAAGCTGTCGATGAGAAATTAAATGAAATCACTGCGATTCCAAAGCTACTGGATCAACTTGAGATCAAAGGTGCGATTGTCACGATCGACGCGATGGGTTGCCAAAAGGAGATCGCTGAGAAAATCACCGACGGCGGTGGCGAGTATGTGTTGGGAGCGAAAGACAATCCTCCTAACTTGTGTACAGCGATTTCCGAACATTTCACTGCGGCCCATGAAGCAGACTTCAAAGGATTTGATGTTCGTCACTATCAGACGAACGAGAAGGGACATGGCCGCATCGAGACACGGCATTACTATCAGAGTTCGATTCCCGAATCGATGCGAGAGCAAACGGATCAATGGTCAAAGATGAGAACGATATGCCAAGTCATCAATTTGACGGAGCGAGACGGCAAGGAGACGAGTGAAGTACGTTACTACATCAGCAGCCTACCCCTTGGCGTGAAACGATTTTCCAGTGCGGCACGCAGTCACTGGGGCATTGAGAACTCATTGCACTGGGTGTTGGACATGACATTCAACGAAGACCAAAGTCGCATTCGCAAAGATCACGGCGCAGAAAATTTTGGACTGTTGCGACGGTTCGCGATTGGGATTATCAAACAGGACATTTCCAAAGGAAGTATCCGCCGCAAGCGAAAAAAGGCTGGATGGGATGATTCCTTTCTACTAACCATGCTCCAATCCATGACTTGAGATGCGTTTGCCCTGACCCAGGATGGAGGCTGCGACGTACCGTCACACAATATTGAATTTTTTCGACGGAACCAACTCTTACAATTTAAGTCGCCTCACAAGATACACTTCACCGAACGGTCACGTACATAAACCTCGTCGCTGCTTTGGATTGTGATTGACGACTCGGAGTCAACTTAGGTTAACACTGTCCACGCTACGATGCTGTACAATGTACCTTTATGAGCCATGAGCAAGACGCTGGTACGATCGAAAACGACAACGAACAACGCAAAGAAGCGTTTTCCATAGTCGGCGTGGGTGCATCTGCAGGTGGGTTGGAAGCGCTCACACAACTTCTCACGCATCTGGACGACAAGACCGGGATGGCGTTTGTATTGATCCAACACCTGGACCCGAAGCACGACAGCAAGCTGACCGATCTGTTGGACAAGGCCACCTCAATGAGCGTGCTCGAGGTTACCGAAGGCATGTCGGTTCGTCCCAATCATGTTTACGTGATTCCGAAGAACACGAACTTGGTCATCGAGGGCAACCTACTGCGGCTCGCGCCCCGTGACCCAAAACGTTTGCACCTGCCCATCGACCAATTCTTCCGTTCACTGGCAGACGGTTGCGTGAGCGATGAGCGGAAAGCAGCCGAGCCCAGTGAAGAGCATTCCAGTGAAAAGCGAACGGCACAAGCGATAGGGATTGTGCTCTCGGGCACCGGTTCGGACGGCACGCTGGGACTGCAAGAGATCAGGGCATCTGGCGGCATCACGTTCGCGCAAGACGAAGCATCGGCCAAGTTTCCTGGCATGCCGCACAGCGCGGTAGCCAGCGGCAGCGTCGATTTCGTCATGTCGCCCAAAGACATCGCAGCCGAACTGGCTCGTATCGCGCAGTATTTTAACTCGCAACCCACGATCCGCCTCGATTCTGCCGAATCAAATCTCGTCGTTCCGAACTCGGTCGAACCCGCTGGCTATCCACAGGCCGATTTGGCTGACGATGACGAGGCACTGTTTCGCAAAATCATTAAGAAGCTGCGTGATGCTGCCGGCGTCGACTTCACGCACTATCGCGACAGCACGATCAAGCGGCGGATTATGCGACGAATGATGCTGCATAAC
The DNA here is from genome assembly GCA_031411655.1 of Planctomycetaceae bacterium. Lineage (GTDB taxonomy): Bacteria > Planctomycetota > Planctomycetia > Pirellulales > Pirellulaceae > UBA6163. Next base: position 79,050 of record JANOBM010000071.1, on the reverse strand, counting down.
CAACACTCGCTCGCCGATTACGTCAGACTGCTTGAATCCGACACGAGCGAACCGGAGACCCTATTCCATGAGATTCTGATCAACGTCACTAGCTTCTTCCGCGATCCTGAAATATTCGAGTTGCTCAAGGCCGACATCTTTCCACGGATCGTTCAGGACAAGGCCATTGACAAGCCGATTCGCTTTTGGTCCGCCGGTTGTTCCACGGGTCAAGAAGCGTACTCGTTGGCGATGGCGATGTTGGAGTTTCTGGATGACAAGCCGGTGCGTCCGCCGATTCAAATCTTCGCCACGGACTTGAGCCATGACGTGTCACTGCGTGCAGCCCGCGCTGGAGTGTATCCGCAGAGTATCGAGGCCGAAGTTTCGCCCGAGCGGCTGCGGCGTTTTTTCTCCAAGAAAGAAGGGAAGTATCGGATCAACAAAGCGATTCGCGATCTGTGCGTATTTGCCAAACAGAACATCGTCACGGACCCTCCATTTTCGCGAGTCGATTTCATCGCTTGCCGCAACGTGTTGATCTACTTGTCGCCGACGTTGCAGAAGCGGGTCATCCCGACGTTTCACTACGCTTTGAATCCAAACGGCGTGCTGATGCTTGGAAATTCGGAGTCCATTGGCAGTTTCACCGACCTCTTTGAAACGCTAGATAATTCACACCGCATCTATTCTAAAAAAACAAGTGTCTTTCGCCAGTATCCACATTTCCAAACCGATGAATATGTGACGACAAAATCCGGTGATGACAAGTCCGCCGTGAATCAAGCTGCGAATCCAGCCGATTTTCAGCGCGAAGCCGACCGCATCGTACTCGGCCAGTACGCTCCGCCGGGCGTGCTGGTCAACGAGTCGCTGGAGATTTTGCAATTCCGTGGACGCACGAGTCCCTATCTGGAACCGGCAGCGGGAGCGGCCAGTCTGAACTTGCTCAAGATGGTTCGCGACGGGCTGTTCGTGGAAATCAAACAGGCTTTGGCCGAGGCCAAACAGGAAAACGCCCCGGTCAAGCGAACCGGTGTGCAGCTTCGCGACGGCGAAAACACACGCGACATCACCCTGCGGGTCAGCCCGGTACAACTTTCCGAACAGAGTGAACGCTGCTACCTAGTGCTATTTGAAGAGATCGAAACGCACGTTCGATCACCCTTCGACAAACAACCCAGTCCTAGGTCTGCCGGCGGGCTGATGAATTTCATCGGGGCTTTCCTTCGCCCACCCAAGCTCTTGGCAAGCTCCGCTAATCAAAAATCCGAGGAGCGCGAGCGAAATGAGCTGCAGCGTGAACTGGCAGCAATGCGTGAACAATCTCAAACGATCGGTGAACAACACGATGCCACGATCGAGGAATTGAAATCGGCGAATGAAGAAGTCCTCTCGTCAAACGAGGAACTGCAAAGTACGAACGAAGAAATAGAAACCGCCAAGGAGGAACTGCAATCGATCAATGAAGAACTCACGACGGTCAATGACCAATTGCAAACGCGGAACATCGAACTGGATCGGTTGACCAACGACCTGGCCAACTTGCTCGCCAGCGCCGGTGTCCCGCTAGTCGTGGTGGGCTGCGATTTACGAGTTCGGCGGTTCAGTCCGGCGGCGAGCAAAGTCCTTAAACTGACTCCAGACGACGTGGGCCGCTCGATCGGCAATATGAAGCTGGGAATCGAAATCCCTAATCTTGAGTCGTTACTAGACAAGGTGCTCGCGACGGTGCAAGTGATCGAGTGCGAAATCCAGGCCAGCGATGGCCACTGGTATCAAGTACGCCTGCATCCGTACCGAACTGCTGATAACAAAATCGACGGCGCGGTGCTGGTGTGCTTAGACATCAACGCGGTCAAGACGACTCAGCTGCAATTGCAAATCGCCAGTGATTTTACCGCCGCGATTATCCAGACACTGCGCGAGCCGTTTCTGGTTCTGACATGCGACTTGCGAGTCAAATCCGCCAATCACGCATTTTTTGAAGCGTTTCGGGTTACGCCGCAAATGACGGAGCAGCGACTGATTTACGAACTGGGCAGTGGTCAATGGGATCAACCATCGCTACGGAAGTTGTTGACCGAGGTACTTAAAACGGAAACAACGTTCGAAAACTACGAAGTCAAGTTCGACTTCCCCGATATCGGCACGCGTGTGATGTTGCTCAATGCCCGTCGCTTGGTGCAAGCCGATGGAGTCACTGAGCTGATCTTGATGACGCTGCAGGACATCACCGACCGCGTGAAACGACAAGACGACCTCATTGAAATCAGCCGAAATAAAGACAACTTTTTGGCTATGCTTGGTCATGAGCTGCGAAATCCGTTGTCAGCGGTCGTCAGCGGAGTTGAGGCTTTAAATACACACGACCTTGACGAATCCGAAGAGCAGGAACTGCTCGATGTGATCGGTCGCCAAGCGAAGCTGATGACACGATTGGTTGATGATTTGCTGGATATTTCGCGAATATCTGCCGGTAAAATCCAGTTGAAGAAAAAGCCATTCGATCTTGTCAAGTTGTTAAGTCATGTAATCGGCGATCATCGGCACCATGTCGAATCGAATCAGTTGACCTTGACAAGCGAATTGCCGCCCTCGCCGTTTTGGATCGTCGGCGACGAGGCGAGACTTTCGCAAGTTATCAAAAACCTGCTCAACAACGCGACCAAGTTTACCGATCCAGGCGGTGCAATCCATGTCATGCTAGATTCGAGCAGCGACGAATCTAACCAACACCATGCCACGATCCGAGTTGAAGACACCGGCATCGGCATGGAACGAGAAACATTGGAGATGATGTTTCAAGAATTTCGTCAAGCCGAATCGAGTATCGCCCGCAGCCGAGGTGGATTGGGTCTGGGCATGGCCCTGAGTCGGCGACTGGTGAATCTGCATGGTGGCAAGCTCGCCGCCGCCAGCGACGGATTGGGCCACGGTTCTTGCTTCACACTAGAACTGCCGTTGTGCGTGGAACAAACGTCAGCGCCGGAGTCTACTGAGCCATCAAAACAGGTAAAGTTGGAATCGCACCGCGTCCTAATCGTTGACGACCAACGCGCCTTACGATTGCCGATGAAACATTTGCTGAGGTCCCTTGGCCAAGTAGTGGTGAAGCATCCGACGGATCGTCCGCTTTGGAAATCGCTAGGCAATTTCGCCCCGAGATCATCCTATGCGACATTGGCCTTCCAGACATCGACGGTTACGCGGTGGCTCGCGCGATCCGCGAAAACGCGGATTTTTCCGGCGTGCTCTTAGTCGCCGTCACCGGCTACGGCCAGGATGCAGACCGAGAACTCGCCAACGAGGCCGGATTCGATCGACATATTACCAAACCAATCAGCATCAAAGCGCTGCGCGAGGTCATCCAACAGGCCCGTAAAAGTACAATTTAATCAAGTGCTAATCCACCATTACAGATTTAGTCGAGAGGCTTTCACCAATGAGTAATGGCGAGCTTGTAAGGGGGTACTTGTGCTGCGTTCTTCCAACCTGCACCCTCGGGAGTGGTCCACCGAATCCAACTTTCTATCCGTGTCAATTGAGTTGGTGCGGATTCTACGGACCGCAGAGATTCTTACCCTTTGTTTAGCCGAGCAGTTTTGTTTCGAACTTGCCTGGAGACAGATAGCCGAACGATGAATGCTTTGGATCCGCATTGTAGTCATCAATGAACTTCGAAATCTCTTTTGGTGTAATTCGTAGGATTCGATATTAGTCGAGTGCGAGTTCGTCTTGAAGGGTTCGGGTACAAGATTCCCTACAAGCGTCGTCATCGCCTTTGTCGGCGCGGTTTATGCTTGGGCTGGTTTGCAGCGTAGCGCAGCACGCCTCGACAACTCTTACCAGCTTACTAGCCACCGCGATCGGAATGATGAAGCAAGGCTGGGCTGGGATTTCGTTCAGCGATTGCTATACCATCTTTAATGTTGCCGAGAAATTAGGTTTACGACTGGCGTTAATGGCGAATCCGAATCCGCGCTAATTGTGCTGACAGCAGACAGCCAAGCATAGAACGCGCTACCACCTAATCGAAGCACATCGCAAACCTCGCGAGTGGCCGCAGTGCTACCGTCGACAACAGCAGTTGCGATGCCGTAGAGGTCCGCTACTCGCTGCGGCCTACAATGCTCAATGCTTTTTTGAAAAAATTGCATTCACCCTCAACTCGCCGTAATTCGTTCTCAAGTTCGCATAGCTTTGCATCCATCGCATTGGCGATTGGCTCGCTTTTAGCAAGCTGCTCTCGCTTCCAACGATGTAGCACGTTGCTTCCAGACAGACCTAGGCGTTCAGCAATCCAAGAGGCAGTATGACCATCAAGGAGTATTTGAAATGCTTCTTGTCTGAACTCCTGGCTAAAAATCCTGCGGCTCGCAAACGTTTTGACGACGATGCCATTCGCAATCTTGGAACTCCTTATAGATCTGAATTTTAGGGGTCAGACTGTTCGTGAATTTCGCACCACCTCGGTCCCCTCGCCCCAGTTTGCCTGAGGCAAATTCCAAGCTCTCCGAAGACGTACCGCTAACTCATCAATGCTCACAGCATAAGGTACCAATCATTGTTCACTACCGACTTGACTGGGTTACCGACGCGGCTCGGCGGCTTCCTCGGCTACCAAGCGGATGGGTAGCTGAATGAGCTTGCTTTGCCTTAATAGCGTGACCATGACGCTTTCGCCGGCAGTGTGTTTCTCAACGGTAGCAAGTAGATCGTCGGCCGTCTCAATTTTGACCCCATCGATCTCGGTGACGATGTCAGCCGTTGAGTAATCTCGACGAATCAACTCCCCAAGAACGGTTCGATGTCGAACCGTTTTGACGGGCTGTACGCCGGCTTTCTCCGCTGGTCCTTGGGGGTCGAGCGAAACGACCAACAGCCCTTTCGAGGTCTCGGCCACCGATTCAATCCCGATGCTAGGACGACGCACGCGACCGAAGGCGATGATCTGTGGCACAATGCGGGCTATCGTAGCTGACGGAATCGCGAACCCAATTCCGCTGCTCTCGCCGATTCGACTTGCGATTGCGGTATTCATCCCGATCAGCTCGCCACGACTGTTCATTAAGGGGCCACCGGAATTGCCACGATTCAAAGCCGCATCGATTTGAATGATCGAACGCATCATTCGGCTCGACAGACTTGGAATCGTGCGGTTGAGACTGCTCACAACCCCAACAGTCATGGTTTGTTCCAGGCCCAGCGGACTGCCTAACGCGAATACTCGCTGCCCCACGCGGAGCTTTTCGCTGCGTCCGACTCTGACCGGCGACAATTCGGTTTGGGGCTCAACGATCTTCAACACCGCGATATCATTCGGAATATCGTGCCCGATCAGCTTAGCCTCACACTGCTTTCCATCATGAAAAGTAATTGTCAGCTGCTTGGCGTCCTTGATGACGTGATAATTGCTAATGATATGTCCATCGGTATCCCAAACCCATCCGCTTCCTGATCCCTCGTTCACCGACGATCGTCCGAAGAACGATTCAATCTCTGCGCCACGTGTCTCGATATGGACCACTGATCGATGACAATTTTCGTGCACGGCGACATTGACGCGTTCTTCCGGCGTCAGGTCGGCCAAATCGTCCTGGTCGTCTACAAAGTCCATTGAAGGCGCGATGATGACTTCGTTAAATCGCTCTTGAGCGAACGTCGTCCCCGCGAGCAGACAACAGCCCGCAAGTACCGCCATTTCAACCCAGCAACATCGTGTTCGGATCACTCGATTGACCTGCCTAAGAATGGTGGAGAAACAGTCGAATTGGCAGCCGCTGCCGAGCGGTACTAAAATCCCACCAATCCCGATCAGCCATTAACGATACTGAATGAGGGAGCCAGCGGGCAACATGAAACCTGCCACGGCCAATCTTGCCAAGCCGTTCCTGGCTCAAATCACCTCACCTGCCAGGGGCTGATCCTTCGAACTGGGCGTAGCAGAGGGCGGCGACTGACCGGCGGTAAGGAGAAAGATCCCGGACCCAATCCAAACTAAAACAAAGCCAGCGGCGCGGTTGATTCCCAGGGGTTCACCAAACATCAGAACGCCCAGAGTGAACTGGAGTGTGGGACCGATGTATTGCAAGATTCCCATCATCGACATGGGGACGATCTGCGCAGCCGTCGCGAACAGAGCGAGCGGCAACACAGTGATACACCCACCGAGCATAAGCAGTAATACCGTTTGCAGGTCCGCCCGACCGAACACACCGCTAGGGCCTGATTCGCAATACCCGACATAGGCGATTGCTGGCAATAGCAATACGGCTGTTTCGATGAACAGCCCGTTTAATGACGACAAAGGAGCCGCTTTCTTTAATAGCCCATAAACCGCAAACGACGACGCAAGCGCAAGAGCAACCCATGGAATCTCGTCGCCGGTGGAAGCCATCGTTACGACTCCCAAAGCGGCCACGACGATGGCCGTCCATTGCCAGCGAGTCAGCTGCTCACTCATATAAATCACCCCAAGCAGAACGCTGAGAAGTGGGTTGATGTAATAACCGAGAGATGCTTCAAGAACTCGCCCATGATTGACCGCCCAAATAAACGTCAACCAATTGATCGAGATCAGCACAGCCGCAGCCGAGTAAATCAGTCCAATCCGTCTGGTGCGACCAGGTTGAGAAGGGGCACACGAAGTGCCATCTCTTCCGACCGAGCGTGCTCGCCACCACTTCGCCGAAAGCATCATGGCCAAGAACACGAATGACCAAACAATCCGATGACAAACTAGTTCGATCGATGGAACGTTAGAAAGAAGGCGCCAATAAAGAGGAAACAGCCCCCAACAACCGAAGGCCGCTATGGCACACAAAAGCCCCCGCCGATACGCCGCGACGGGGTGGTCCGAAGAAGCAGACTCGGACAAAGTGTGAGCAGAAGACAAAGGTGACGTCCATCAAGGGTTAAATACAACACCGATTATCCAGCGTTAGGCAAGACTTGTCACCCTGGCATAAGGTTCGGCAAAAAACGCATCCAGATGGATTGGCCGCTGTCGAATTTGGTAGATTAATCAGCCGGATTCCATCGTTCAGTGTGAGCTTGTTACCTTTTGCTCGGTAATCTCACTCGCCGCTTTTGCTCGTTTTAAACTCCCTGTCTCCCAGCCGCGCCATGAATAGTCCTGAAAAATTGCAACGATCTCTTCAACATACTCTTGGTTGGAATCGTGAACTGGCGAATGATCCCAAAGAGCGTGAGCATTTGCGAAGCTATTTGGCTCTTCAGCTTGCCGCAGCCGGCATTATGCCACCGTTGGATGACGCGACCGATTCAGCGATGACCACGTTTTCGCTGAGCATGCTGGATTCGTTACGAGAGAAGACACGATTACTGAGTGAACATCGGCCACCCATCGATCAACGCATCGAATCTTTTTTAGCTCGTTATTTTCCAGAAACCTCCGAAAGTCCACTCCGGCTCCCGGGTCGCTCGCTCGTTCTCGATCGGCACGGAATGGCCCGCGAACTGAGCCTTCCGGTCCGCGGAGATCACTTTCAAAACGACTTGCTTCAATCTTACCGGTGCTTCAACGGAGTGCTTAACAATCCGGCGAGCGATCGACGCACGACAGCTGGAACATTTCATGTTTGCGAAGGCGGACTGCCGATCGCAGCCGACAAACGAGCCGTCCCGCGGGCAACGTTCATCGAGTTGTTCCGGGCGTCGGTGCATCCGCCCAGTTCCTTGATGGTCTTGCCCTATACGAGTCAAACCAATTTTACTGCGGAAACTTGGGTTTCACTCATGCTCCGTCCGTTGGTACGTCCTGAAGTTCCAGGTTATTGCAACGCGAAGTCGATGGAAACTCGATTCTTTGCACCGGCATCCTTGGTCAGCAACCTTGACTTTGTTGAGTCGATTTTCGGAAATGCAGGGGACCCGATTACCCCAGCTAACGATGCGAGCCTTGATGCATACCATTGGTCTGGACATACCGGCTGCGTGATTCTTGCGCCGCATCTTACGATGCTCACCAAGAAAGAACTCGGTTTGCCACACTTTGATCATGCAACCGACCGTCAACGGCGTGATGCGATGTGCTATCGCGACGAAAGCGAGAAGTACAACAATGGCGTCGCCTTCAAAGTGACCTGTCGAGATTCCTCTGGCGTGATCGTTACACTGATAGCCGACAATTATTACGGTTACTGCAAGAAGGAAGTAAAGACTCAGTTGAGCTTCGCGACCAACCTGATGGGCGGAGCCGAAGAGGAACACGCGGGAGGTGCGTTAGCATTCGCGTCCTATTCGCTCGGCGAAGAATTCCAGGTCGATAGCCTTCGATACAACGGCCGATCATTCGATGATGTTGCAAGAGACTATGCATCTTTCATCGATGTAATGCCGCAGGGATATGGGATCGATCGCGAATGGAAGTCGGTGATCTATATTCCCGAAAACGCACTCGCCACCCTATCGGGTCGCTGCATTCGATGGACGCGGAACGGCGATAAACATGAAATCCCATTGTCGCCAGACAAAATCTACATAGCGCCAAGCGGATATAAAATTCGACTCGAACGCCATCCCAGCGCTCCATCGTGGCGATTGGTGGGGACGGTTGGCGAAGGCGTACTCTGCCACAAACCATGCACCGTTTCGGGAGGCGGAAAGAGCGAGATTAGTAAAAGCCTCCGCGACTACATGCTGTATGGCCCAATCTTTGTTTCGGACATCGATCGTGACTTCGATAAACTCGACGAAATATTTGCGAAGAATTACCAGGATCGTTGGCACCCGGATAGCAAAGCTCAACCCGATTATACGAAACGCGAGACGCGACCGTTGCTTGCCAAGAATCGAAGTCTTGGTAGCGTTATCCAGCTACTGACACCGTCACCCGAGTTCAACAAAGGCTACAACGACTGGCTTCAAACGATTCCTGATCATGTTTACGCGCTTGCATTGATTATCAAACGTTTCATCACTTGCGAAACTCAGATGCACTGGCGAGACCACTTCAGTGTTGACATCGTCAACGGCTCACCGGGGCATCAACTCAAATTTGGCGACCGCGCTTTGGTGGGAACCTATCTGCGAGTGGGCTTGGACGGGACTCGATGGCGAACCTTTAAACTCCGCCAAGACTTCATTGCTTCGGCAAAGATACAACGCGAAGATGACATCACGGCAAGTACCGTCATCCCTCGGACAATGCTGCAAGATGTCGGCGCTTCAGTCACCGAAGAGCTGAGCTATAAGTTCGTTGAAAACTGTGAGTTTCGACTTTTTCAGCGACCTGATGATGCGATCCATCGTGGTCTGGACGAGCAGACTGAACTGGATTTCTCTCGTCCTGGTAATTTTATCAGCAATTTTGAGCCATTGTCGACGGCTCAGGTCGAGGCCATCGTTGAAGATGTGATCGACTTCGAGAAATACACTCAACCCATGGAACAGATGCTTCGCGCAACCGTTGCGAGCAAAGCGTCTTATGCGGTAAGCACCGCACATCCAAGGGTGCTAGAAGACGGCAGCCGAACCAAGAATCCACGCTATCTCCAAGACCGACCCGATATGGTCAACGCGCGCGATACCTACGTCGGGTATCGGAGCATGCAGCTTTACCGCTGCATCCCGGCAAACGGACCAATCCATTCACCCGTTGCGGCCGTTCTCTGTGGCCGACGAAACAATCCACCGGATGCGGAAGCCGGCATTCGCTCGTTAGCAGTTTACAATCCACTTCATTACCAAGAGCTTCCTGAGCTGTTGATGGATTTTGTCTCCTCGTTAACAGGAAAAAGCCCTAGCACGACCGGCGCCGGAAGCGAAGGTGCGCTCACCAAGGGGCCGTTCAATGCGTTGTTACCTACAGCGGATCTGAACGCTACCGTCGTATCAATGATACTGACCGGCCTCGGCGGTTTCAGTACGCCCGCCGGCCATATCGGCCCACGTTTCGAAGTGGGACACGATATCAGCATGCTGATTCCGGAAGTCATCTGCCGAATGTCTCCAAACGAACGCAAGCCCAGCAACCTGATCGCTGCAGGCATGTTGGAGCCGCTCAAAGACTTTGAACATGGCGGCCAACTTATTCCAGCCAGCCGTCTCGGTTTCCGCATGACGGATAAGTTCGTTCGTGCCTATCTTGCGCGGGTTTTCGACAATCCCTTTAAAGTATTCCCTGACGAGATCCTCAAACCCGAACTTCAAGACCTCCATTCGTTCGCAGATGGAATCCTCTACATCGCCGAAGCGCAGCATCGTATAGCCAGCCAATACTTTGATGACGGGTCGTATGAGGCAGCCTGCCCGCCACTGAAGGCCGTGTTGAGTGTCTTGGTCCATGGCCACTACCAGGGTATGACCGCATCGAGTCCCGACTTCCGTGCCATGTTCACTCAAAAATACTTGCTTGAGAGCAGTTGGTATCGTGAGCGATTGGACACAAAGCAACAACAAGAGATCCTATTCTGGCTCAAAACATCACAGCGTCTGGAGGCATTCCTAGCCGACACAAGTCATGCAGATGATGCCCGGACACTCGACATTCAGGGGCGATTGGCCTATGTGCGCGAGCGATTGGCCGAATGCAGCTTGCCCAGTCGCGTTGACGAATTGGTCGGCACTATCGGAGCGGATCCAATGCATTTTAAGAATGAGGATTCCACCCAGCATCTCCAGCGAGCAGTCCAGCTAATTTAAGCGGTACTGGCGGCGACGCCGAATCGGGAGCGTACCTGCTTGAGAGAACCCGCAGTGTCGCGGACCGCCGACGAGAGGTGAGCACAACGACCACTGCGAGAAACATATACCGGAGGTGGGACTTGAACCCACACGACCTTGCGGTCACTGGATTTTGAGTCCAGCGCGTCTGCCATTCCGCCACTCCGGCTGCGGGGCAAGAAGTATATCGGTCCAACCGCTGCCTCGTAAAGCGGCGATGCGAAAGGAAAAGTGCGATGTAAAGATATCTTGCCAATCCTCGCCCATTTCGTTTCTAAACGTTCGCTATTCTCGTATTTTCTGAGCACACCATCGTGGCCAAAGACCTTACGCCTGCCGATCCAAGCGTCGTTCTCGAATTGCTGGAAGCCTTCCGTCGCTCAAAAATCATGTTCACCGGCGTGTCCTTGGGCGTTTTTGATGCCTTGGCAAGCGGTGGCCGCTCGGCGGATGATCTTGCGACGGAACTTGGCTGTGACGCCGATGCGCTCCGGCGATTGCTCGAAAGTCTTGTTGGCTTGTCGCTACTCGAACGAAAAGGGCTGGTATTCTGCAACACGAGCGCCGCCGCTCAGTATCTCCGAAACGATTCGCCCAACCGCATGACTGGCTACATCCAGTATTCCAACCGGGTGATGTGGAACATGTGGGGCAACTTAGAAGATGCCATCCGCGAAGGAACTCACCGATGGCAACAGACCTACGGCTGGGACGGGCCGATATTTTCTAGTTTTTTCAAGACCGATGAAGCGATGAGGGAATTCCTCATGGGGATGCACGGATTCGGGATGATGACTTCACCGCAAGTCGTGTCCGCGATCGATCTCAGTCGCTTCAAGAAGTTGGTCGATCTTGGCGGTGCAACCGGTCACCTACCAATGGCTGCCTGCCGCCGTTATCCGCATCTACAGGCGACCGTGTTTGACTTACCAAACGCGATTCCGCTTGCAAAAGAAATCGCCGGAACGTGTGATGTAGCGTCTCGAATCGACTTCGTCGCTGGCGACTTTTTCGCCGATCCCTTGCCACCCGCTGATCTCTACTTCCTCGGCCGCATCCTTCACGACTGGTCGGAGTCAAAGATCGATTTGTTGCTCAAGAAAATCTTTCAAACGTTACCCAGCGGCGGGGGCCTGATGATTGGAGAAAAAATGCTTAAAGAAGAGAAGGACGGACCTCGCTGGGCTCAACTTCAAGATATCAACATGCTGATCGTGACCGAAGGTCGAGAGCGATCACTTAGCGAGTACGAAGGCCTGCTAACGAAAGCCGGATTTGTCGACGTCGTTGGGTACCGTACCCATGCGCCGCTTGATGTTGTTCTTGCCATCAAACCTTAGTGAGACCTCCCAGCTCCACCTCCCATTCGATTGCTCCGCGATAGTCAGCGTGATTCAACAACCACTTTGCGAGCGGCGCAACGACCTCACGTTCGATGGCCCGTTGCAATGGTCTTGCGCCGAGCGACGGATCGAAACCGATCTGAGCAAGGTGAGCCGCTAACGAGTCCGGCCATCTCAACTCTACGCCTCGCTCCCTCATGGCAGGGCGATCATTGATTGCGGACAATTCCTTAGCGACGATTTGCGAGATGGCTTCTTGCCCCAGCGGCTGAAAGATCGTGATCGAATCAAGTCGATTGAGAAACTCCGGTCGAAACGTTTGTTCTATTGCACGAGCATAGCGTCGAGAATCGTCTTTTATGAACCCCGTACTCGCGGAACGACTCGCGCCGACGTTGCTAGTCAAAACAATGATGGCACCACACAACGTTGTCGTGCGTCCAAAGCGGTCCGTGATCCGGCCTTCATCGAAAGCCGAAAGCAGGCAATCAAAGACCTCCGGTGCAGCCTTTTCAAACTCATCAAGCAACACCACTGCGAGCGGCCACGTTCGCAATCGCTGGATCCATCCTGCTGGCTCGCCCTGAGGCGTCATCAGAAGACGATCGACCGCGTCCCAGGATTGGTACTCACTCATATCCAGTCGAACCAATCGGCCTCCATCACTGCGGCCTGCCAAGACATAATCTGCGATACTACGAGCTAATTGCGTTTTGCCTACACCGGTTGGTCCACAAAACATTAATGTCGCTATCGGGCGTTTCGGATCGACCATGCCCGCCTTTAGTCGCACAATGGTGTCCACTGCTACCTGAGTCGCGTCCGCCTGGCCGATGACTTCTCGGTCAAAATGACGACGCAACTCATCCGTATCGATGCGTTCGCAATCACGAATAAGGTGGGATGGTAAGCCGGTTTCTGCGGTGAATCGATCCAATAGTCGCTGCGACGTGAGTTCAGAAGTGTGAGACTTTCGAGCCTCGGCAATCAATCGACTCAGTAAATTGACGGGTCCTTTAGGGGGCGATTGATAGGGAAGGTAGCGTCGGTAGAGGCTGACCGCAATTTTCGCGCACGAATCGTCAGCTTCAATACGGAGATTGCGTTTGGCTTCACGAACGATCCTGCCAGCAATTTCCTCTGTCGCCTCAACAGTAAGTCTTGAAATGGGCTGTACACGAAACATTTCAACGAACCCCGGAAGCAGTCGTCGACAACTGTCGAGGCTCTCGTACGTGGCCTCCGCCACCATACACAGCTCGTTTCGGCGTAAGTACGGCAAAATAAACGCGGCAATACTATCCTCAGGACCTTTCCCACCTAAACGAATGAGTTCGACGAGCGAGTCAACAAACAGGATCGCGTTCAGTTCCGAGAGCTTTTCAACCACGGCTTCCAGGCGTTCTTCCCATTGCCCAAGGTACTGCATTCCAGCGATGAGATTACTTGCGGTTGTTTTCCATACCAAAGGCGGCGCCGTTTCCTGAATCCCTTGTGCTTGTCGCCGATGGCGTTCGATTTCTTGATACCTCAACGCTGCAGTTTGAATCACCAGGCTCTTTCCACAACCTGAATCTCCTACCAACAGCGTACTGGACGACTCGCCAAATTGGCTTACAAGGCGATCAACCTCCTGATCGCGATGCCATGCGGTTTGAGCGATTGCTTTTCGACTGCGCATCGAGACTGGATCAGCGACAAGATCGAGGGGGCTAAAGTCTTGGTCTGCCAAGCATCCTCGTTCAATCAACCGCACTCTTGCCAAACGAAGCTCTGTCGACTCAGGCAACATTTTTCGCAGTAAATCATCGGTAGATAAATTTGCGAAATGCTGGCGTACCAACTCGACCACCTCCGATTTCGGCTCACGATTGTCGTCGCAAACAAATCGGATATCCCAGTCGGGCAGGACACACCATGTTTCGCATTGCTCCCCGGTAGCGAATACACAACGAACTTTGATTTTGATCTTAGGGCCAAAGTTGACGATCCGCTGTTTGTCACGTTCCGCAACGCGAACCAGCACCGAATATTCTTGATAAGTCGCATCCACTATGCGGATGGGAGACCAAAATCGCCCCTGATTGGCGAGCTTTTCGAGGTGTCGCTCCAATCGGTCGAATGCCTCGCGCGGTGAAACGCCGAAAGCCTCAAGATCGCTGACTAATAAGCTCGTGGCAACGAATAACCCATCGCGATAGCGTGAAACCAACACCGGGACGTTCGCGAGACTTGGCATGATAATTCGCATTCAGCCTAACAGGGGAGCCAGATTCAACTCATCCGGAAGCGGAGGCACTGCTTCCTCGATCAGTCGATAGATCAATGAAGCGGGATCTTTGTCATAACAGACAATACCTGACTGGAGATCGATCCCATGATCACTCATTAGCATCCACCGCACCGGTAGCAAATCTTGGTTTCGAGCCATTTCAGAATCACTTTTATTAGTAGATTCCTGCTCTGGAAGAATTCGAAACTGGGAGTAACTGACCCGCCGAGTCGGATCAACCCTCAGCCAACCGCCCACTAGCGGCAAACAAGCACCGATTGAAGCCGGATCGGTGAGCCTTAGGGGCGTGAGAGGCGACTTGCCGATCTCGCCGAGCGACGGGAACGGATTGTCGTTGCAAGAAATGAAGTTGGCCACCATGAGCAATGTATTTTGCAAAGACTGAGATCGAGTTCGATGCTTAGGATCATTTTCCCCCGCATTCGCTTTCTTTACTTCTGTATCCGGATCAGGGGGCACAAAATCTCCGTAGCTTTCAATGCTAACATGACAAGTTGAACCAAAGTTTATGCCTTCGATGAATAAAAAAAGTCCGTGCATTTCGCGACTTAATGCGTTCGCAGCGGCTTGAAGTTCATTTAACGGCTTAGACGTCGTCATCTCGCGAACAAACTGGTACAAGTCGTTGGCAGATTGCATAGCCAATAAAAAGGTGCGATGTGTCGCGTTGAGCCGAAGCATCTGACCGGCCCGCCCCGGCTTCACATGGAGTGCAATGGGATTGCGTTTTGAGCGATCGTCCAAATACTCTACTAAACGCCCAATCGCATCATGACACGAAAGAAACCGGTCTTGCAAAGCGATCTGATGCAGGAGAGTTGGAGCAATCGCTTCGCCACTGACTGACAAAGAAATGCGTTGACGTGGAATCCATCCTTCGATCGATTCAAGTAGTTGACTTGCCCGCTGACAAATGACCTCGGGCTCGCTCGATAGCGAGTTTGTGTCATTGGTAGGGATTACCGGTATCGACTTAGCGGAAAAACTGACTTTGTCGTCGAGCGACTTTGCCTCGACCAATAGGATGTCTTCGGTCGACGATTCAACCAACACTCTCGCAATGGGGTTTACCAGTTCTCTCTCTACCTGACGTTTGACCGCCCTTGCGCCCAATCTTGGGTCGAATCCATTTGCGATCACTCGACGCAACGCCGAATGTTCAATGTCAATCACCATCATTCGGCGTGACAACCCGTCTCGTGATAGTACTTCATCAAGTTGCCTTTGAGCGACATCGGCAACGACCTCCATTTCGAGAGAATCGAATTCAAGTAACCCATCAATTCGATTGAGAAATTCGGGGCGAAAGAAATCCTTTGCAGCCCGTCGATAAACATCGCTGCGTGGCGTGGCGTGATCGTTTAACACGGTGCTTCGAGTGGAGTGGCTTGCACCTAAATTGCTGGTCATCAAGATCATCATTCCGCTTAGGTCCACGGTTCGTCCGCGAGCATCCGTCAACCTTGCTTCACCGATCACTTGCAGAAGCGTGTCGAGCACCGGGGGTGCTGCTTTTTCGATCTCATCGAGAAGTAAGACTGCATGAGGCCGTCGACGCGCCGCAACAGTTAGAATTCCATCTGGTGAGCCAAAGGTTCCGACCAATCGGGCTGCTGCGTCGCCACTGGATAATTCATTCATATCGATGCGAATGAGACCGCCTTCACCATACAGGTAGTTCGATATCGTCTTAGCCAATTCGGTTTTCCCAACACCGGTTGGCCCCAAAAGCAGGAAGACTCCTACCGGTCTCGTTGGATCGTTGACCCTAGCTGACGCAGCGAGTATTCGATCGGCAATACGATGGATCGGCTCATTTTGGCCAAACACATGTCTCCCGATTGAGTCGACGATTTCTTTTCGCGTGAGTCTTGATTCCGCGTCGATGATTCGCTTCGACAAACCGGTGCGGCCAGAGAACTCGTCTTGAACGGATTTGCGATCAATCGCTTTGCGTCCGTTGGTGATGGCCAAACGCTGCAACGCCGCGATCGCCTTTCCTGGCAACACACTCGACCGTTCGAATCGATCGTATAACCCCAGCACCTCGGGGAGAACATCCTGACCGAAACGACAACGATGAGTCGATTCCAATCGCGAAATCGTGCCAAGGAGTATGGACAAGGACTCATCCCGCGACTTTCCCTCCATAGGCAGCACATCGAACCCTTGCGCAAACGCACGATCTCGTTCACGAAAAATGGCCCATGCCTGTGGAGTCATCTCGGTTATTAATCGTACCGGCTTAACCTCCCACTGGGCGCGAATAAGATCGGCCGCACTGGTTTGACTGTCGCGGGTGACACCCGCATGAAATAGGCCGAGCATATCGTCAAAGTAGAGGACCAGGTCACGACGACTCGCATGCTTCCAAATAGCTAACAAGCGACTCTGCCACTGGCCAAGATAGGACATTCCACTGATTAGCCTAGCAGGACTCAGTTGCCAGACATGTCCGTTCTTACGGTCTTTTCCAAGTTCAGCTAAACGCCGTTGTCGTACAGCGCCTTCAATGACCGCCGTCTTACCACATCCGGGTGGCCCCACCAAAACCAATCCGCGACGATCGCTTGCCGACCATCGCTCCAACACTTTATTGACTTCGACTTCAAGTGAAAAAGGCTCCGCGAGCGATTCAAGATCGGTCCAGTCCAGACATCGTCCGACCTTTGATAACTCACTTGCCCCATCACCTGTCGATCGACCGCCAAGAAATGCCAAAAACGGGTCGACCGGCTTTTTGGGAACGACTTTCGTGTCGAGAGAAACAGTAATGGAATCCATCCAAACTGCATCAGGCACACTCGCGCGGTGCAATTCGTCGTTTCGTCCATCCTTGATACACTGATTGAAATAGGCTGCATAAACTTCGGTCGCGCGATCAGGAATCGTTTCATCCGATCGAACGTCGAACCATACATCCGACACCAGCGGGGAAAACACTCGCGAAACGTCGTCGCATTGAACGCTGACCAGCAACTGCTTGGTTCGAAGAGTGCGATCGCTAAGTACTAGCTCAAGAGATATAGACTGGGTTTCAATCGATTCCGCGACGTCCCACGTCGCGATGTTCGATTGATTCATGAGGTTCGTTTCGGCAATCAACTGCTTGCGAATTTGATCCGTTAATCGGCGAATCGCCTTGCCGAGATCCTCTCCTTCCGTTTGGAAAACCGATCCATAATTAAACAATGGCTGGCATCGATGTTTGAAACCTCCTGTATTCGCGTCCTTCGTGCGTCTTACGCAAATGGGAATATTTATTTCCATTGAACCGATGCTCTATCCGACGACGCGGTGAAGGAGACCAAATGAAATGGACTTATGCGACAGCTTGTGATCAATAAGAAGTTACTTGCTACTCAACCGCCGCTTCGATTTCCGTTTCATCGGAGATCAACTGTAAAATATCCTGGTGGAGGGTATCGCTTAACGCATGGGCGATCCGTGCATCTGGATGAGAGCGGTAGTGAAAGGTCTTACCGAGCCGCACGTCCCGAATGCTTTGTTTCGATGCATCGTGTTGTCGTCGGATCGAGATGCTCTTGGTACTTTGCTCAAAAAGCCACGACTGAAGATCTTGAGCCGTTCGTGCCGAACCGTGCAGTGCGGCCACGGTCATCAGCTTTATACGTTTCTTGTCGGTTTCACCGTCGGGTAAGAACGTGTGAGTACCAGTTTCTCCCGTCATCATCACCGCTGACCGATAACCAACAAATTCAATAAGCAGTCGCCTCCATGTATCCGGTATCATGAAGTTTTCCGTTTCTGCTGGATACTCGAATGCAAAAAATGGCTTAGTACCATCAGGTGCGTCTGCAATGCTTCCAACATTCGTCTTGCTTTTTGCCGGCGACTCCAGAGGATCCACTACAAAAGCATGCTCTTTAAGCGATGAAACGAATGGTGGCCGGTTTTGATGGTTGCGAAGCTGTTCGACCTCGTGTGGTTGCAACAAAATATACAAATTGGTTTCCCACCGATTTTGACGAGCGAGCAAAAAATAGGCGTCCAACGTCGCGCGGAACACCGCGAGGTCTCGGGAAAAACAATACAAAGTAATGGGTCGATCGATCGCCAAACTTTCATCAAGGAGTCCGATGACGACATCGAAGAAACGCTCTCTTGTGTTGACAAGATCATCGTGAAAAATTTCTGGGCTTGTGAGTCGATTTCGGAAGTGGGAAAGAGCGATCAATCGCTCCTGCTTGATTATCTCATCGCCCAGCTGTGTCACCCTAAGCAACTCACTTTCGTCTCGGTGGACGGATTGCGCTAATGGCATACTGAGCAGCCGGCTGCGTTGCAATTCGCTTTTTGCACGATGCAATTGGTACTCAAGCGTTCGACGATTTTTAATCGCGCGGCTCTGTAGGGACAACAGCGTCGGAGAACGAAGCAACGTTTGGTAGAATCGTCTCGTTTGAGTTGCGATGCTAAGCAAGCTGGCTTGCTTGACCTCTCCAGCCAGATCGTGTCGCCCATCCGCGGCCGGTGTGTCAACGGTCACTCGCAGTCCCAACTCTTTGGCCTCCACACGCACCAAAGGCGAATGGCGAGATCGCGATTCGCAGAGTGATTCAGCGAGTGGCGAAACAATGTGGCGCTCCATCGTGCGAGCTAGCGGCCGAGCGCCGTACTGAGGCTCGTAACCCATTTCCACCAATCGGTCCATCGCTTCATCATCGACTCGAAAACGTCCACCCACGTCGACCATGCCATCTCGCTGCTCGATTTGCGAGAGTCGATTGGCAGCAATTTCCCTGATGGTAGCGGGATCCAAAGCTTGGTACGCAAGGACCCGGTCAATTCGATTGTACAACTCAGGCCGAAGGAAGGCCCGAACCTGCTGTTCAAAGTGATTCTCGAGGCGTTTGGCATCTCCTTCACGCGACACCACCAAACCAATGGACGTATCACGATAACTCTCTACGCCGAGATTGCTTGTCATCAGCACGATACTGTTCCTAAAATCTGCAAGCCGACCGCGCGCGTCGGTCAGTCGTCCTTCGCCAAGCACCTGAAGTAATAAATCAAATACGCCTCGATCAGCCTTTTCGAATTCGTCGAGCAGGAGCAGTGAAAACGGCTGAGCACGAATCGCTCCGGTTAGAACGCCATCACCACTCGACGAATCGCCAATCAATCGACGCGATGCATCGGGAGTGGAAAATTCCGACATATCGATTCGAATCATCCGGGACGGATCGCGATAGACCATCCTTGCAATCGCTTTCGCCGTCTCGGTTTTACCCACTCCGGTAGGACCGATTAAAAGCAACGAGGCGAGCGGGCGATCACCGCGTGAGAGCGACGTCGCGAGCGTTGCTAGAGTGTCGACAACAGCTTCGACCGCATGCGGTTGACCAATGACCTCGTTATTGAGAGTCCTTCGAATTTCATTTAAGTCAGGACGGCATGCCGAGTCGATCAAAAAACTCGGTAGCCCCGTCTGTCGACTAAATGCTGCATTCACCTGCTTCGTATTGAGAGCCTCATCGCCGGACACTTCACTGACCAAACTACTCAAAAATGCGAGGGGTCGTCCTGGAACGGCGGAGTCGGTTGGGAAGCGACGGTGGAGTTGATCGATGGCCACCAGCGCATCCGGGTCGACCTTCATTCGCCACGCAAGTGCCGTATCCGCCAAGATCTTTCGAACCGTCTCTGCATCGGGTTCATCAACATGAAATGTTTCCAGGGCTGCCATCAGTCGTGGTTCTGTTCGTTGGGCAATGGCGTACTCTTCCGGCGTCGATTCGATGATCACTGTCAATCGGCCACTGGCAATCCGAGGGGTCAGAATCGATGCGCATCCACCACTACCGTTGATTTTCCCCGACTCGATCAATGGAGATAAATTCCCGAGATGGACAATCGCGTTGGCTCGTTCTGCTTCGGACGCCATATCCAGACACTGCTTTTGAAGCATGCCGAAGCCGCATTGACCGGCAATCAAACGCGATCCATCGGTAGCATAGAACTTTGGAGGCGACGTTCCGGTATGCTGACAGTCACGGATTGCGGCGTGTACGATCGCAGTCTTGCCAACTCCCGACCGACCGACCAACACCACGCTGCGTCGATCATCACCGACAATCCACTCGAGAAGCCCATTGACCAGTCTCTCCCGATGAAAGACGGGGCGAAGTTTGTTCGGAATCCATCGAGTCGCTACCTGCTGGAGCGTTTTCAATGTGTCAAGCTGGTTTTCGGTTGACTCATGACTCTGTTCACCAAGGCCCGCGATTTCCACCTCGACCGTTTGCCAAACGACTTCAGCCTCACCCAACCGCCTAACCACTAAACCGGCGAGGAAACCTGGGTCCTCTGTGAGCGAGGCGGAGACCGAATGTCGGATTTGTTTGATCAACAAGCAATCGGCTTCATCCCGATCCAACGCGATCACCTGAGCGTGGTACTGCGGGGCGACTGCATAAACAAGATTCGGGCCACATGTCCAGCCGAACGTCAGCAATGGAATCGTTATCGGATTGCGGAGAGTAATATTGGGGCGATCACGCCAAGACTTCGGTGGAGCAAGTTCGAGTTTGACGACTCGTTGATCGATTTCTGCCTCGACCCCATAACGGGCGACGTTCTGTGGCAACTCGCCATTCAACTGGACCTGAAGCCGCTTGACGGCCATGCGTATCGCGACCGTTTTCGAACCAGCAACCGTGCATACATCCAACATCGGCAACGGCGTAGCGACCACCAATCCATCTCGCTCACACGTCACAGCAAAGGGAACTCGAAGTGCGATCGATGGCATAACAACAGATCTGTTTGGGGGATGAATCGGAAAGGAAAACCTTAACGAAGGGTAAGCATCATTCGCGGAGTCCGAGGGGAGTCGCTGAGGGGGTATTCACGTCAATCGTGATCGACTTCCCTGGAATCCATGCGTTATTTCTCAGGGCAAACGGTGTCAATCGAACGGGGCCGTAGCCGGTGACGCTGAGAGGAATCTCGAGATCCGCATTCATGCGGTCGGTCTCAGCAATCCGTCGTCCCAGGTGTTCGATGGCAACCTTTTCTGCCCCAGGCGAGTCGATGCGAGCACGAATACTACCTAGAGAGTCGCCTGGGGAAATGGTTCGGTCATTCGTCTCGGTTGGATCGTTTTTACTGGTAAGAAACTCACCGGTAAGAACAGGGCAATCGGATTCTTCTCCTATCAACACATAAATACTTTGGACTGTCTTCATGCGCAGTGGGTGTCGACTGACCGCGACCACTGTGACTTCATGCCACCCGCTCGGTAGACCGGCTGGATTGATGCGGACGGACTGTGCCGGAGGCGACGTGGCGGCGAGTTGGCCGCCAAAAAAAAGTTCAATCTGCTCAAGCTTTTTCGCAGCCACATCGAACTTCCTCCAAAATCGTAGTCGTAGTTCGAGGGCATTAGTCTTGCCAGGCGATTGCTCAAGGGTAAACAACTCATTGTGCTGATCGCCAAACGGACGACAAAGTGGATCGCCGACAATGAGTAATTGATAAGGTGATTCCACCGAAAGATGAAACGCTTCGGCAAGCGTCGCACCTGCGGCGTAGTACGCATAGAGCAACGGCGTCGGAAACTTGAATTGTAATGAATAGGGTTCCGTGACAGTCCCGCTGGTCCCGGCAGCTCCCCCAATCAAGAGATCGACCATCGATGTCTGGTCATTGTCTTCATGCAAGACACCGGAAGTGCTTGTCAAGTTCTCGACAATCGCACCAGGTCGCAATTGATTGCGAGCCAACGGCCAATCGTAGTTTGCAGAACCAAGCATTGCACCCATCAAATTGACCTGCCCTCGCGGCAATCTCTCTTGGTCAATGATCACCTCGTGTCCTAGCTCGCGAAGTGCAATGGCAGCGACCGGAACGAGCGGCATTCGAGTTGTCGAACGAACGTCGCTTGAATTGCTGAAATAAAAGGTCGACGCTTCACCAGTAGCATCAGCGTCGACTGCCCGTTGGAGGATCTCGACCGCTTCCTCGAGCGTCGTACCACGTCCTCGGGTAACTGCGAGAAGCGTCGAAAGTAGATAGCGAGGACCGCCAGCCGAATCGTTGACCGCAAGACCATTTTGTCCCCATGAAGTCCGAGCCGAAAAAGCTATCGCTGGTAAACGGTTGGGCGCAGTACCAGGCATCTCAGCGATCAGTTTGACGAATGCGTCATCACTTCGAATCGAATCGAACGCGGCATCCTCGTCGAACATGGGGCGAAGTGCAAAGCCATCTTGAAGTAGCTGTGAGATGGAACCGAGTGCGTCTGTCTTTTGTTCGGCAAGCGATTGCAAGCCAGCGATTCGAAGGCGTAGAGGCCATTGAGCCGGATGCCTTTTAGAAAGTTCTTCAAAAATATCGATTGCCAGACCGAAATCTTTTGCGTCCGACGCGGTGACAGCCCTCTCAAATAAATCGTGATCTCCACCAAAAAACGGGTTTTGCATCAAGAGAGTCGAATCGGGTCTCGCATACAGGTTCGATCGAGGTGAGATGTAGCTAACCTTCTCGTCACCCAAAAGCTGATAAAGGGTCGTCAATCCATTGAGCGATCCAACGGGGGTGAATGCATAGTGGTGATCAGGGATTTTAGCAAAGTCAGAATCTAACCGTATCGCCGTTGGGAAGTCTGCTGAGTAGGCGATGAGATCGGTTTGGCTTCCGAGACCACGACGATCGAGTTCGGCTAGCAAGGGGAGTAAGATGTTAGCCCTCATCTCATCGATGGCGCATGTCATCCCCGGTGGCACCTTGTCCAAGGTAACGATACACCGATCGGGGATGCCACGCAGCGAGGCGTAATGATTGGCGATTGTCAATGAATCCAACGATTTCACGTTGACAATGAGCGAGGTTCGCATGGGATCCGTCGCAATCGCGACACTGGAGCAGCAATGGCCCCCTAGAGAGCCTAAGAATATCATCACTCGCAGAATGTTCTCACTCGACAAAAATCGAGCGGGCGATAGGCTTGGTTTGCTGCTTCGTCGACGTCGCCAACGTGAGCCAATCATCGAATGCTTTTTGGGCAGCATGGTTTTTTGATCTGCTTTCACGAGAGCCAAAGTTCACTCATGGTTATCATACTGGTTGACATGCGAGCAGAATGCACCAGTTTAGAGCGTTTCCCTCCGGTCGACATTCAACATGAGTCTAGCGGTTGCCGGCGTGGGTGCGCGTGATGCGAGAATTGTAAAAAGTGAGAGTTTGTGGTCGAAGTAGACAAAACGGTTCGAGAGGTGTCCTCAGCACTTCATTGCCGCGACTTATCGGTCGTATTTGGGCAAGGGCGACCCGCAGTGGATGCGGTCACATGGAGTTTTGAGGCGGGTCAAATCACTTCGCTCGTCGGTCCCAGTGGATGTGGTAAGACGACTTTACTGCGAACGATTGCGAGACTTCAAAGAGCAACTTCCGGTACGATCGAAATGGTTCCTGAAGCGCGGCCGGAGCGAGGCGAGATTGCGTTCGTCTTCCAACAACCGACGCTTTTACCATGGCTCACAGCATTCGAGAACGTGCTGCTGCCGCTACAGCTTGGGGTCGATGGTGATCCGAAACTATCGCATCGTCAACGAGCAGTAAACGAATTACTCGCCATGGAGCTGGATGAAGACGCCTGGAACAGATATCCCCATGCGCTATCAGGAGGAATGAAAATGCGAGTATCGCTCGCCCGAGCGCTGGTGACTAAACCTTCGATCTTGCTTCTGGATGAACCGTTTGCCGCGCTGGATGAGATGCTCCGATTGACGTTGAGTGACTTACTGTTGCGGCGTTGGACGGAACGGCCGATTACCATGGTACTTGTCACCCACAACATTACTGAAGCAGCAACGCTTTCTCATAGTGTTCTGGTGATGCGCAGCGGCAGAATCACAGCATCGATTGAGGACAGTCTGCCGCGACCGCGAGATGAGTCCGTTCGAACCTCTGCGGCCTTTGGAGAGTTGTATCGGAAGATCAGCGCCGCGCTTCGGGGAGAAAAAAATGAGTGACGTTCGCTCGAATTCTTCGTCCGACCTCGTGGACAGATTTCTCAGTTTTATTCCGGTGTTGGCGTTTACCATCGCAGCGATCGTGATTTGGCAAATGGTGGTGGTGACGTTCGACCTGCCGCCGATCTTGCTGCCATCACCGCTGGAAGTTTTGAAGGCAGGTGCCAGCGAAGCAACCACGCTCTTGGAGGGTGTTTGGGTCACCGGATTAGCCGCCGTATGTGGTTTCCTAGCCAGCGTCGTGATCGGCACTATCATCGCGGCACTGATGAGTCAGTCAAAAGTATTGCGACTCGCCCTGTTCCCGTATGTGATCTTACTTCAAACGGTACCTATCGTAGCCGTCGCACCGTTACTGGTCATTTGGAGCGGTTACGAGTTTCGTACTGTCGTATTGGTCACGGTCATCATTAGCCTGTTCCCGATTGTGAACAGCGTTGCAGAAGGGCTGATGGCAATCCCACAGGAACGGATCGAGTTATTCCGGCTCTACGGTGCATCTCGCTCCCAAATTTTATGGCGATTGCGGGTACCCACGGCGGTTCGCTACCTCATGCTCGGATGCAAGACAAGCTGTGGATTAGCAGTCATCGGTGCCATCGTTGCCGAGTTTTTTGTGGGAAATGGAGGTGCTAACTACGAGGGACTGGGGACTCTTATGACCGGGTGGCAAACTCTTGGACGCACCGCCCCGTTGATGGCGGCACTGTTTGTTTCCACACTGCTGGGTATCGCGATGTTTGCCACCGTCCAGATATTTTCCATTACGTTATTGAAGCGTTGGATGAGCAATGAGTAGGCCTTGCCTTGCTTTCGCATTGGTTTGCCCAAGGTGGTCTAGTACTCTTTTTCTACTTTTTCGGAATTGTGCGATGAGACTTTTTCTTCGGTTTCCCTTCCTTTTTTCGATACTGGCCACCAGCGTTTGTCTCATTGGCTGCTCTCGTTCGCCAGCGACAAAGAGTGCGTCCGAAAAGCACATCGACCGCGTAGCCGTGCAGCTTAATTGGTATGCCGAGGCCGAGCACGGGGGTGTCTATCAGGCGGAGGCCGATGGGACGTATCAAGCCGCAGGGATCGAAGTTGAGATCCGCCCGGGAGGCCGCGCAACGCCGGTCGCGGCGGAGGTCGTCATGGGACGAGCCGACTTCGCGATCACGAATGCGGACGACGTCGTCCTCTACCGAGCCGCGGGCTCGGATATCGTTGCGCTGCTTGCTGCGATGCAGAATCATCCGAGATGTATCTTGGTTCGAGAAGACTCCGGGATGGACTCGTGGGAAGGATTGAAAGGCTTGACGTTGCAGCGGCAAGAGGGACAAGGTTTCGTCGAATTCCTTCGAGCCAGAGGTATCCTAGAAGGAGTTCAAGAAGTGCCCTATCACGGAAGCGTCGCCAACTTGGTTGCCGACCCTAAGATCGCCATTCAAGCTTACTCTTTTGCAGAGCCGTTTCTCGCTCAGGAGGCGGGTGCCAAGGTCAAAACATGGATGGTGAGTGACCTGGGCTGGAATCCATACTCCAGCGTGTTAGTCACGCGGGGCGAGCTTGTCCGAACGCAGCCTGAACTCGTCGCGAAGTTCGTCGAAGCAACTCGCAAAGGTTGGCAAAACTACCTTTCCGATCCCGTACTCGGTAACCAAGCCATCCTCGACGCCAATAAACATGGCATGACCGACGCGGCTCTCACGTTCGGATCTATAGCACTCGTGGAGCTGGCAAGACCAAATGGTATGGCGTTGGAAAACGTTGGCATGATGTCTCAAGACCGCTGGAAAGCATTGGTCGATCAAATGATCGAGATCAAGCTCATCAAAGACGGCGATGTGCAGCCAGAAGACTGCTTCACGAATCGGTTCATCCAGCCCCCTTCGGAAAACGAGAACACGAAAGCGGCGTCAGGCAGCCCGGCGGATTGATGTCAAGGGCGGTTCAATGTGCATCCCCAATGTCTCGATCTCCAATCGTAGGAGTCGCGAGACAACTTCATTCACCGAAGGCCTCGATTCGGGCAACTCCCCGAGCATATCAGCCACCAACTCTGCAGCGGCTTCGAGCGAGCCAGTATTCTTTATCGTCGGTGCCGTCCATGAAAGTAATTCAAGAAGTAGGTTGCCTAACGCATAGACATCCGCTGAAGGAGTAATCGGCCTTGGCTGGTCGCAAATGAGTTCCGGAGCCGCATACTTTGGCGTGCCCTTAAAGACTTCACTTGCTACCGCACCAACGGCCGACGCAAAGCCAAGGTCAAGGACGGTCACATGACAATGCGAATCGACAAATAGATTTTCCGACTTGATGTCACCATGGACCCAAGATGCCTGATGCAATGCAGAAACTCCTTGGGCAGCCTGTCGAACGACCCAAAGAACAACAGGCAATGGGAAGGCTTTTGCGTTCGCAATAAGAGTGGAAAGGGTGTTGCCTAAAAGTCGTGGCATCACCAAATAGGGAAAAGCCGACTGAACTGAAGCATCAAGTACCGCTACTAAGTGAGGATGCTTTACCATCGTCGCCGCGGTGGCGAACCTCTGCAACTGCTCCACGGACGGCTCCCGCGTCTCACGGATGCTGGGTACGGTTCGCAGGACGTAATCAAATCGTGGACTACCCACCGCATCGGCTGGCTGCGCGGCAAATAATTGGGAATGCTCACCCGAGTAGAGCAGCTCACCGAGTTTCCAAATACCTAAAATCGTTGGAGGCGAGGATGTCTTTGAAGCAATTGCCGGAACAAACCCCACCGCAGAGCCCGGCTGTCCCAACCCTATCGGGTTTCGGTTATTCTTGAGTGCTTGCATAGCTTGTCAACGCGGTCAACGGAATGCTCGATACAATGCCTTCCATCGTCGTCCCAGCTCGGTTCACAAGACAACCGGCCGAGCCGCCGGCAAACTCGCCCGACCTTGCCCAATCCGAACATCCATTTTAGCGACTACCTCGAAAAACTTGTCAGTTCTTTTTGCAAAGGCTCATCACGGACATCACTCATGAAAAATTTTGACACCTTACTCTTCACTGTCGTTGCCGCGCTCGTCCCAATATTCGGCTGCAATCGATCGGAAGGTGTGAAGACACCGAATACACAGGTCCAGCCATCGGAGGAGCCGGTCGCCGCGACAGGGAGCAGTCGTTTTCCGCTTGCCGCAGGTAAGTACACGGTGCTGAACATCTTGACGGATAATCAAGACAATGCGAAGTCAAAAGAAAACGTCGAGACGACACTCCTTCGCCATCCCGAGGTGAAATGCTTAGTCGGACTCTGGAGCCAGAATACTCCCATGATTCTCGCCGGACTTCGAAGCACGGGGAATCTTGGCAAAATCAAAGTGGTTGGATTTGATGAGCACATCGAGACGATCGCCGGAATCGCTGACGGCAATGTCCATGGAACGATCGTTCAGCAACCTTATGCATTCGGATTCAGAAGTGTCGAATGGCTCACGATGATCGCTCGTGGCCAAAAGATTGATGTCCCAGAATCAGGCTTGTTGTTCATTCCTCACCGAACGATTCGAGCGGACAATGCATCTGAGTTTGAGTCGGATATGGCAAAAATCCGCGACGGGAAGGGGCCTTCGCTCTCACCGGATGCAAAATTGGACGGTAAAGGGCTCCGCGTCGCTTTCATCACCAACAGCATTGACCCATTTTGGACCCTGGCCGAATTCGGGTGCAACAAAGCGGCCGAACAGTTTGGAACTACCGTCGAAGTTCAAATGCCATCTACCGGATCGATTGAAGAGCAGAAACGATTTCTTGAAACAAACATTGCATCGAAGTTGGACGGCGTCGCCATCAGCCCCATTAATCCCGACAACCAAGTACAAATGATCGATGCCGCGTGTGCCGTCATGCCAGTCATCTGCCAAGACAGCGATGCGCCCGCGTCCGCGCGCCGCTTTTATCTCGGCACGAGCAACTACATGGCAGGCCGAGCCGCGGGACAACTGATAAAGGAAGCCATCCCCGATGGTGGTGAGGTCATGCTTTTCGTTGGTCGAATGGAGGTTCTCAATGCCCAGGAACGTAGCCAGGGAATCATCGATGAACTCAGCGACCTGCCCGTGCCCGCAATTTTTGAATCGCTTCAATAACTGCTTCTGCTGCACATCAACGACGTTTATTAGACGGGCGGTGAGGTTTTCAGGACTCACCGCCGTCGTTGCCTGCGATGGTGGGACTGATGTTCGGAGGCCATGGATTATCGCTGTTGAAAAGCTTGAAACGCAGATGAGCGTGCAACCTCCAAAAGTTGCGCTCACCCATTTGTACTGGCTAGCCACTCGAGCAACCCTTGCGTCTTGTAAAATCGACTTCCGTAAGATTGATGACTCCTGAACACCCACGCAGTCGTCGTTCTCACCGTCGTGACGAGCCGATGACAGTGGTGATTTCGCAGCCCATTCTCAGCCTAACCGGACCGACTGCATTGGCGGATATTTGTCAGATAGCCTTTATACCGCTCCTCTCTTTATTCTTCACCGCCAGTCGTTTACACATGATTTGTAATATGAGACTTGCCTTCGCCGCGATCATGGTGTTAGGAATCGCCGGGATCATCGCGCCATTGCCTTCAGTCGGGCAGGATCAAACGATCGCACAGACGCTTGCCACCTTATCGGTCAATCCGGGAGGAATGCAGCGTCAGGTTCCTGGACGGTGGGCAATTCTCTCTGTCAATGGAACCAATCCTACCGAACGCGATACGGAGGAAACGGTGAGTGTGACGATGGGCAATCACAAAGACATTCAATACGCTCGCAGAATTTGGATACCAGCCGGAGGCAGTCGCAAAGGTTGGTTGCCAGTGTGGTGTCCAGATGACATCGAGCCTGGACAATTGTTGATGGATATGCATTCGATTCACCTTCGCGAGTCGCGTGGAGTGGAGAGTTTCCAATCAAATGTGGTTGGCATGCCCGTTTCTCAGCGCTCCTTGATGGTATCGACCGACGAGTCTCGTGCCGTCGCTGTGTTCCATTCACCGTCCATCAAAGATGCGTTGGCAAATGAGCGAGTACAAGACATCGCAAACATGATCAACAAGGGGCGCGATCGAACGATTTCGGCGAATCAGCAACTAGGGGTGATTCACTTCAGCGAAGATTTTCTGCCGCCCTCTCCCGTCGGTCTGGATTCTATCGACCAGTTCATCATCGCAAGCGACCGGATTTTTAATGATTCGGCTGCGATCGATCAGTTGCAGCGTTGGGTCGGAAGTGGAGGCATCTTGTGGGTAATGGTGGATCAACTCAACTCTCAAAACCTTCGAAGTCTCTTGGGAGACGAAGCCAGCTTTCAGGAAGTAGACCGCGTTGAATTGAATGATTTTACGATGGAGACCGTGGTTTCGGCCGCGTCCGGTGGTGAGACCACTCGGGAGACATGGTCATCGGAAACACCTGTCGACATGGTCCGCGGGTTTACCGTTTCCGCTGAAGTGGTTTGCCAAGTGGATGGATGGCCCGCAGCTTTTGTTAAGCCATACGGCGATGGCATGATCTTTTTTACGACCTTGGGCGGACCAGGCTGGCTTAAAAACAATGACCGGACCCTCGCCTACCAAACGCTTTCCCAGCGCATCTTTTCACCTCGCGTGAAAACCATACAGCCCACCGCCGAACTAGCGTCCTTTGCCGATAATACGATCGGCTACTCGATCCCCAGTCGTACTATCGTTGCGATCATCTTTGCCTTGCACTTGGTGGTAGTGATTGGAGCCGGCACGTGGCTGGCCTATGGTAAGCGAGCACAGCAATTGGCGATGCTCATTCCTGGTGCTGCATTGATTACGGCCTTGAGTTTCCTGATTCTGGGCAAATCTCAAACAGCAGCGGTCCCCTCCAGTATCGTGACCACTCAAATCGTGCGTAATATTCCTCATAGCCGTGAAGCGAATGTGCATAGCGTCGCTGCGATTTACAGCGATCAATCGCGTCCACTAGTCATTGAATCAAGTCCGAACACGATGACATCGCTTCGTGATGGCGCTTTGGACGGAAATGCAAAGCGTCTTCTCTGGGATGACACTGGGCGATCTCAGTGGCTTTTCGTCACACAGCCGCCGGGTGTAGTGCGCCATTTGCAAAGCGATTCGGTGATTACGCTTGAAAGCCCATGGAAAGTCACTGGAACGTTTACGCCACAAGGGTTTGAGGGACAATTAGCTGGTCTAGACGGAAGCCGAGTTGAAGACATGCTTATCCTTGCAAACCCGGCACCATCCCTTGCTCTTAACCAATCGCAGAGTTCACCTGGCTTATGGATCGGCGGAAGAGACGACATTCTAGCGACCGGTCAGTATGTCCATTCCGAGATCATTTCGGATATACAACGCGATCGTCAGAAGCTCATTCGCCAGATTTTGAATGCAGAAAAACCGCTGTTCGGAACGGGTCCTGTCGCACTCCTTTGGACCGACTCAATCGATTCGGGCATAACATTTGACAAAGACTTCGTACGACAAGGTTCCGCATTAGCGTCGGTACCGATCGAGATCAAAGGAACTGCGAGTGGTAGCGAGTTCAGTGTCCCAGCAAGTTTTATCCGTATCGAGCCCTATTTGGGCGAGCGAGGGCGATCAACCATTTTCGACCCTCGCACGGGGCGCTGGATCGAAATGAACAAACCTGCCGAGGCCGACTTAAGATGCGTGTTACCGCCGCAACTGTTGCCTTGCAGACTGAGTCGTGCTCATCTAACGATCAAACTCAGCGCGCCCTCACGAACATTCGCGGTGAAGGCACTTATCGATGGCCAATTCACGACTGTGCATACCAAACAGGATCCCACGGGTGTGCTTGCGTTAGATATCGAAGATCCGAATGCGTTGCAACTGGATGCCGAAGGCGGACTAGTCCTTTCGTTAAGCATCTCGCCTAGTGAAGAAGAATTGAAGGCCTCGGCGGAAGTGAAGTCTGGTGATCAGCTGGTCGAGCCGAGTCGCAGTGCCTGGCAAATCGAATACCTGCACGTGGAAGTACAAGGAACCAAGCTATGAAATGGATCTTTCTTACTCTTGCCTGCCATCGAAGTCAAATCCCAAATCGGAGACACTCGTGAGCCCCTCGGAAACAGTCGTCGAGATTCTAGGACTAACAAAACGCTATGGCGAATTTACTGCACTTGATTCGCTGTCATTGCAGGTTTGCAGGGGGCAAATCTTAGGGTTTATCGGCCCCAATGGTGCAGGAAAGACTACCACGATTCGCATTTTGGTGGGCCTTTTAAAACCGACTAGTGGCACGGCAAAGATCGCGGGGTCGGATTGCCTCCGCGACGCTCGCAAGATCAAGCGATTGGTTGGTTACATGCCAGACGACTTTGGATCGTACAACAATATGCGAGTATCCGAGTATTTGGATTTCTTCGGAGCAGCTTATGGGATTCCGCGTCGCAAACGGAACTTAAGGATCGCGGAGTGCCTTGAAATCACGGATGCGTCGTACATGTCCGATCTGTTTGTGGACGCATTGAGTCGCGGAATGCAGCAGCGAGTGGCGATCGCGCGCACATTGATACATGATCCCCCGGTCATGATCTTGGATGAGCCTGCCAACGGCCTAGATCCGCAAGCCCGAATTGATATGCGAGTGATGTTGCTCAGGCTTGCCGAGATGGGAAAAACACTGATCGTGACAAGCCATATTCTGCCGGAACTCGCAAGAATTTGCGACACGGTTGCCATGATCACTAAGGGCAAGCTGCGAGCGTTCGGTACGATCGAGGACATCATGCGAGATGTCCAACAACGTCGGACGTTCGAAGTGCTGTTACTTGGGGAGGACCAAGTCGATCGCGTTGCAAAGATAATTACTCAGTGGCTTGTCGAGCGTCCGGGTGCGGTAGATGTCCAAGCAAGCGACGTGAGCCCTTCAAAGACGGAATCGGTTGTACGATTCCGGACAAGCCTCAATGATCGTACAGTGGCACCATTGCTCACTCGTTTAGTAAACGAGGGTGAAACGATCGTGCAGTTTCGCGAAGTCCCCACCGATTTAGAAGATGCTTTTTTGTCCGTTGCCAATGCGGGCGATCAGCTATCCAACGGCCTGGACGCAAGTGCGAGCGCTGTAGGAGACGATGCGTGATCAATCCACTTATACAACGCGAGTTCTTTGGCATCCTGCGATCAAACCGAGCATTACTCGTACTTTTGTGCTTGACGGTTGCCTTCTCCCTCGCCGTGCTCATGCGCTGGCCAACCGACGCTGCCGTCGACTTGAGTGGCTCACAATCGTTGGAAGTGTTTCGTGTCTTTGGTTACGGACTGCTTGCCGCCGTTCTGTTTCTCGTTCCCGCTTTTCCGGCAACATCCGTCATCAACGAAAAAAATGGCGGTACGTTGGCTCTGTTGCTTAATTCACCGCTCAGCGCCTTCTCGATCTATTTCGGTAAAGCGACCGGAGTTCTGTTGTTTAGCATCCTCGTCTTGATATCAAGCTTGCCTGCGTCGGCGGCTTGTTACGCGATGGGTGGGATTGATCTGGTGAAAGACTTGGGTTTGCTTTACTTGATCCTCACCTTATTGATACTGCAGTATGTAACCGTAGGCATGCTTGTCAGTAGCTATGTGCAGTCTGCGGACGCAGGTGTGCGTATCACTTATTCGATTGTTTTTGCGATCTCATTCTTATCGCTCGTACCGGCCGCTTTCTTTCCCGGTGCCCAGGGAATATTGGCAACGGTCACGCAAGTCCTAAAGAGTCTCTCTCCCATACCAGCCGTCATGGAGATCATGGGGCACACGGGCGTTGGCTCGGCCGGTTTACGAACGGCATCGACAACAAGTGGCTTCATAGGAGCAACGTCGTTGTCATGTTTCGTCTTTGCTGCGGTTACGCTCTCTCGATTGAATTATCGTATTTTTGACACGGCACGATCAAAAGGTGTGATTACCAATGACCGTGGACTTGCGACTCGCATGTCACGGCGTTTGCTTTACATTGTCGATCCGCAGCGTCGCAAATCAGGAATTCCTTGGTATTTGAATCCCGTTATGGTCAAGGAGTTTCGGTGCCGTCGCTTCGGGCGATTTCAATGGCTACTACGCCTCATTGCGATTTGTGCAGTCACCTCGGTTGTTGTGACGTTTGCCGCAGCCACCAGTGTTACTTCATGGGGAGTCGATGCGATCGGAGGCTTAATGGTCATTCTTCAAGTCCTGCTAATCGTCATCTTGACTCCTAGTTTAGCGTCGGGGTTGATAAGTGGAGAGCGAGACGGCAGCGGCTGGGAGTTGCTCCGACTAACGCCGCTTTCAGCTTTTAAGATCATTCGCGGCAAAATTTTGAGCGTCGTCTGGACGCTTGCCATTGTCTTGCTGGCGACTCTGCCTGGATACTTGATCATGATTTTCATCCAGCCCAACACTTGGTTACAAGTTAATTATGTATTGATTTGCCTTACATGGACAGCAGTAGAAGCATTAGCGGTCAGCGCTGCCGTCGGCAGTCTGTTTCGTACGACAGCAATGTCGACGACAATTACTTTTGTTACGGTCATCACTCTATTTCTAGCGCCCATTCTTGTTTGGCTTGGGCGCGACGCGCCATTTGGCTTTACCACCGTAGAGTATGCACTTCTCGCAACTCCGGTCGGCGCGGCATTGAATGTCATTGGGGCTCCAGGCTTTGAGATCTATGACTTGTTGCCGGAAGCCTGGTGGGTGGCGGGCGTTATTTCTTCATTGATGTTTGTGGTGTTGGGAGTACAGGTATGGCGACTGACGCGAGCGGACTAATGAAATCGCTGCTTTTACTAATGACAATCCTGCTGGGAAGCAGCTTTCACCTAAGGACTGCATACGCTATTGACCCAATGGCAAAGTACAAGTTGGCGATGTACGAGAGCCCAGCGTTTCCAGTGCCTGACGAACAGTTTTTTTTTCGCGATGGGCTAGTGCCAATGTGGATGAAGGCACTGGATCGACCTGACGTGCAACTCCAGCGTTTGGTTATCGACACACTCGCCATCGCGCACCGTCGTGGCATGAAAGGTTTGGAGCAAACGCATCTGCGCGTCGTTGAGTTGATGGTTATTCCTAACCAGGATCTTGAAATCATTCGGTCGGCAGCAGCAGCATTGGTCACTTTCAACGCCCAGGACCAAACCGCCTCGCTTATCAAAGTTTCTGCTGAGCAGGGTCAACCGGTTGCCGTGATTGTTGAACCCGCGCT
Organism: Planctomycetaceae bacterium; assembly: GCA_031411655.1. Lineage (GTDB taxonomy): Bacteria > Planctomycetota > Planctomycetia > Pirellulales > Pirellulaceae > UBA6163. Next base: position 44,567 of record JANOBM010000071.1, on the reverse strand, counting down.
CGCAAACTGGAAGACAGCGTCGATGGAAACGACGTGGTTGAACCGTGTGGAGGAATCAGGCGAATCAGATACCATGACCATCCTGGCAATCAATGGGCTTGAATCGCTTCGGTCCGCAAAGGGGATAGAAAGCCTTTCCAAAATTGTGAGCGACTCTCATCGCACTGCTTCTGTGCGCTTAAGTGCCGCGCGTGCGTTGGGAACAATCAATGGGGATGGGCTCGCCGCGCTAGCAACCGCCCTTGTCGACCAACCTGGTCATCCGATTGAACTAAGCTGCGCAATCGTACTTGAATTACTCAATCAGCGTCGTGACCCTGAGGCGGTGGCTCTGTTGGCGAGGTTATTGGATCAGGAGAGCACTACCATCCAATCCGGTGCACTTCAACGAATGTTCGCGATTGATTCCGATCTGGTGGACGTACGGGTGGAAAAATATCGGTCAAGTAAAGATGTAAATGTCCGCCGCTGGTGTGCTCGAGCGATGCTTGCCAAGAAAGCTGCTACACGAGTTGCGGTGCTTTCGGAGATGCTCGATGACGTGAATCCTGGATTGCGCGACCTCGTCGCCGACGGACTGATTGAACTTGCCGAAGATTCCAATCTTCGTGATGAAGTGATCGTTCGCACCAGCGAAGTGATCAATAAGAATAATTGGCGCGGCTGTGAGAAAGCGACTTTTGTTCTGGCAAAACTTGATCACAAGCCTGCCGGCAATCGCATGGTTGAATTACTTGGCCACGAGCGACCAGAGGTGAAGGTTGCAACGGCATGGGCGCTGACACAACTGCGGATTAAAGAGTTGCTGCCTGCAATGCTCACTCATGCTCAAAGTGTTTATGACGGTTTTCAATCTGGAAAACTAAACGATACGATGCCGGGGTTCTCGTTGCAGGTTGCTCATCTGTTCATCGCGTTCGGCGACCAGCGGTATCTCGAATCGGAGCCACTGCTGACGGCCTACATTCCAAAGTCAACCGCGCTAGGACACTATTCCCGGCCCGCTGCCGCGTGGGCGTTGGGGATGCTTCACGAAGACGACGCCAAAAGTGAATTGATTCGGATCCTGGACGAGCGACTACTTGATGTTGGCGGGCTTTTTCCTGAGAACGAGGATGTTCGCAGAATGAGCGCCATCAGCCTGGGGCGAATGAAAGCAGAAACAGCACTTGCTGATTTACGAAAGTTCGGCGAGGGCCCTGCAGTTGTCGCGCGAGCCTGCCAGTGGTCGCTCCAACGGCTGACCGGCAAAGAACCGCCGTCGGTTCCAACAACCGTCACTGAGATTGAAGGCTGGTTCCTACAGCCCATCCATCAAGCGGGTCCGTAGCTGGTTAAAAAACCGAGTAGCTGGTGACTGGCGAGTGCAATCTGCTCAACGACAGAATTCACCGCTAATGGCCAGGCAAATCAAGGAAGCGCTGCTTCGATGTTTAGGTGGATTTTTTTCAATTCGGACTCCAGTTCCAGGTTGTCCTGATAGATGCTTACCAATCGTTCTCGAGCATCGGAAACACCTTGTTTAACCTTTGCGTTGTAAGTTTTAATCGCAGCTCGCTCGAGATTGATCTTCGCAACATCTTTCTCAAGTTTGAGCTTTGCATCTTGATTTGCGGCCAACATCGCAACGGTAGCGTTAATCGCATCGTTTAACACTTCTTGCTCGTATTCTAATTCTTGCTTACGAATCGCGAGCTCGGCCAAGCGTAGGCGGATCCGTCGCAGCACGAAGCGATAATCGTTGAGTGGTCGCACAAAATAGGTGTCGACCAACTTCGCAACGTCTTGCCCGATCAAATCATTGGCGGCTTCTTCTGTCACAATGACTTGCATACCGACCTTGAACTTTGCGGTGCCGTCTTCTCCTCGTTGCAGACGGCTATCAACCGCCTGACCAGAACCATCGAAGAAGCCCCCATCCAAAACGTTTCGCTTCTCGGGACTGTCAACCACGATGTTATGCGCCTTGGTGAATTCTATTTTTACCCAACGTGACGCAGGCGCATCGTCGGGTTTGGATCGCCCACCATCGCGAAGATAAGCATCGAGCGTTTGGGGTGAGATGCCATTTCCCAAAAGTCGTTTGACAAGAACGTCGTCAACACGGCCAAAGACGGCATCGTCAGCGGACTCACTGCCAGCTGCGACGAAACTATCGTGACTGTCCAAGGGCAGCAGTTCATACAGCGACCAGCTCTGCGCCTGGCCACTTGTGATCGCCTGCTGTTGAGCTGCTTCCAAGGCACCAGTTGCTTGAATCGTGACCTGACCCGGCGCACTCGCAGTCACCCGAAACTCACCCAAAAAGAACGTGGGTACAAGTGCGGCGACATCTGGCTGTTGTGTTTCGGCAAAGCCGTACACAATTAAACCCTGTGGAATGAGCGGTTGCGCGGGCGCGGCCGGCGCCGCAGCTGCGGGTGCAGCACCTTCAGCCGGAGCCTCGGCGACAACTCCCGGAGGAAGTACGGCGACGGGGGCGACGCTAGCTAAAGTGATCGCGCCATTCGCGTTGCCTTGCATCCGCAGGTTGGGCCAACGACGGCCTGCTTCGACCGCGAAGCGCTGAAGGCGAGATTGCAGTTCCAAGACTCCCTCACCGGCAACCGGATCACTCGGGTCTCCGTACTTGAGTGTGGCTTGCTCGGTCTCGATTTTGGCAAGTCGGGCGTCCAAATCCTCTTTCACTTTGTTCCACGCCGAACGACTTTTTAGCACGCCTGCGGTTGGAAATAAGATTGCAATGGCAAGCAATAGAATGATCGCCGACGCAGTCAGTTGAAACCAGCGCCATGTGTCGCGGCTTTTCCAAAGCAACCAGCCGGCCAGGAGCACAACGACGATCAGAAGGGACAGCAGGGCGATATACATGGGCGTGTCGAGAGGTATCCGGAGGTACGCGCGATCGACCTACGCAACGGCAAATTTTGCCGGAACGCTACCTGATGAGGGTGAAAAGCCGTACGCCGATGATATTTTGCGCGGAGGGCAGCGTCAAGTTTTTGGAGGATTTAGCGAGAAATCGTCTCTCAAACCTAGCTGAATCGCCCTCAACGTCGACAAAGCTAGCACACCGAGACTAGGCCCTACAACTTACCCAGAGCGCAAAACGAGCGTCTGTAGCAATTAAACCGAGGATTCAGCCTTTCCCATGCTGAAGACCGGGCCTTTTGCGGTCGAACTCAATATCTGCATTGGGACGGTTGCGCCGGTTTTTCGTGCCCGCCCAGCGGCGGTCTTCGAGCTGCGACTCCCAAACCCCGCATTTCAATTCAAGGCAAACCCTGGTTTGCACGGTTTTTGATGTGCAACTTCGGAAGCGTTGGGGTCGATCAATCTTGTGTCAGAAACGATAGGCAATAGACGATGACGATTCTTTGTCGATTTTTCAGGGCACCTTCGAGATGCGATTCCTTGGGCTTACCGCTGGTTCTAGCGCTAGGCGCGGTAACGTTGATGAGCGGATGCCACCGACAATACTACCGCAAACAGGCCGACATGGAGGCTCATCGCCTGATCGATGAAAAGAATGCCGACGCCTGCCAAGACGCAAACCGGCCATTGAGGGTCCAGGTCGATCCGCGAAGTCGAATGTTCAATCCTTTCGACCTCGACTTCCAACCGATGCCCCAGGACGATCCCACTTCTCATCAGTACATGCATCGTGTCGATGGTCGCAAAGGGTACCCGCTTTGGCACGCGGCTGGAACGACTAACGCATCAGAAAACCCTGAGTGGTGGCAGTTTTTACCGCTGGATGAAAATGGTGTCCTGCACCTGAATGCGGATTCGGCTGTCCAACTCGCGCTGCTGCATTCGCCCGACTATCAACAACAGATCGAGCAACTATATCTGTCGGCTCTGGACGTTAGTAGCGAGCGATTTCGTTTTGACACCCAGTTTTTTGGTGGCGCCCAAACGTCCCTTACTGCGGATGGTCGAGACCGACGGGGAGCAGGTGGAAAAAGTAGTACGCGAGCCGATTTATCTCCATTCAGCAACGGCCGTCGCCCGCTGGTGATGCAACGAGCTTTTACCAGCGGTGCCGACCTAGTCGTCGGATTTGCCAACGGAATCGTTTGGGAGCTGAGCGGGCCCAACACTCAAAGCGCCAACACGGTATTCGATTTCACGTTAATACAGCCGCTTTTGCGCGGCGCCGGACGCGATCGCATCCTGGAACGTTTGACCTTATCGGAACGTCGTTTGTTGTCCAACGTCCGCTCGTTCGAACGATATCGAAGGAGTTTTTATCTGTTCATCACCACTGGGCGTGGACAGGAAAGCCAAGTCCGCCGTAGCGGTGGTGTTTTTGGGGTCGGTCTCGGTGGATTCTCGGGCCTTGGAGGTGGTTTTGCAGGGCTTGGCGGCGGTTTTGGTGGCGGTGGGGGATTTGGCGTAACGGGCGGCGGAGGTGTTCCCCAAGCGGGAGGGTTCATTGGTTTGTTACAGAACAAATTGCAGATCCGAAACGTGGAAGAGAACGTCGCTCGGTTGAGTGAAAACTTGCTAATCCTTGAAGACACCCTGCTCGAACTGTTAACTACCATTCCCGAAGATGCGGAAGCGATTCCGCGGCAGCGCCTTCAGATTGCCCAGCAAAGGTCTGCGTTGCTCAACGCGCAAACCCAGCTCGTTTCCCGGAAAGCGGATTACCAAAACTCAGTCGATAGTTTCCTACGTGACCTCGGCCTGCCACCATACCTTTGCGTGGCGATCGAGGATCCGATGCTTGATCGCTTCGAGCTCATTGATGAAACACTCAGAGGTCGCCGGGAACAGCTCATCGAGCTCCGTACAGCGGCCGGGGATATCAACCTATCATTGCTAGAAACGGCTGTACAAACTATTGACCCGGAATTGGGAATCCCTCGTTCGAGCATTCGGTGGACGCCACAACTCGCCTCGCGAATTGGCGATCTTCGAAAAGCGCTACAACCACTGCTCGACTTTCGGAGGCAATTGATTGAAGAAGATGTGCCTCGCGTGTCTAAAGACCTCGATGCTCTGGACCAAGCGGTCGAAGGACGCCGGCTACAAAACGAGGAACTTCGGGCGCGTTTCAAGGCAAGCCAACAGCAAATTTGTACGTTGCTGGAGTTTGAAAAGATCGACAAAGATGCCTTTTCTGGAACCGAAGTTTCTGCGTTGTCGACCGAACTACGCAGCAATTTTGCGAAACTACAGGTGCGACTAGAAGGATATGCCAAAGAGATTGACGATTTGGTTGTGACTATCGGAAAGTTCACCGGTAACGCTGCGCCCGAAAACCTCAATGATCAGCAGATGGCAACGGCGATTCGCGATGACGTTGTATTGGCATCTCAAGACCTCCTGACAAAAATTGCTGATGATGTGCTCGTATTGCAATTGATACAGGCTCAGTCAAGAACGGAAAGTGTGGTGCTACCCGATATCAAGCTGGACCCACGAACTGCTTTTGAGATTGCTCAAGCGAACCGTCCAGACCTTGCCAACGCGCGAGCGGCGTTGGTCGATGCTTGGCGACTGATCGAATTCAACGCCGATGACCTAGAAAGCTCATTGGACGTTGTTTTTAGTGGCGATGTGCAAAACGTAGGTGACAATCCGCTTGACCTGAGGAGCAGTACCGGTCGTCTTCGAGTCGGTTTGCAATGGGATGCGCCGTTGACTCGATTGCAGGAACGCAATACCTATCGCCAATCGCTGATTGAGTTCGAGCAAGCGAAACGCAGTTTCTATCGATTCGAGGATACGCTATGGCAGGTCCTTCGCGGTCAACTTCGACAAGTACTTACCAACCAAATTAATTTTGAACTGGGAAGACAATCGGTGCGGATCGCAGCGCAACAATTGGAGTTGAACGAAGACATACGTGGATTCCGCGATGCTCGAGGACTTAGCAGCGGCCCCACTGCGGCGCGTGATACCATCAGTGCATTAACGGACCTGCTCAATTCTCAAAACACTCTGCTAAACATCTTCGTCAATTACGAAGTGATCCGGCGGAGCCTTGATTTTGACCTCGGTACCATGCAATTGACGCCGGAGGGCTTGTGGCTTGATCCGGGTCCTTTGACGCCTGCCACGCTCGGGGCTGCTTCGGGAGTTTCCGGCGCGTTTCTGGCGGGTGGAATGCTCGACGGTTCGATCAACGAACAAGTACTCCCCATTGGACTTCCCGCGACAGAAATGTTGGAATCAGAAATAACGGATGGCCCCGTATCCAATGGAAATGTTGCACCCGTTATGATCAACGATCCTACAAAGCTTTAACGCCAGTCGATGCGGCCTCGTCCCATGAGAGGAGGAATTGATCGAATGCAGTTCGCTTCCCCGCTTGTAAGACATTGACCTCATGTTGAAAGATTCGATTCGTCATCAGATAGTCGAAAATTGGCGGATCGTTTGCGATGAAGTAGCTTCTGCGGCAAGGGCTGCGGGTCGCTCGACGAGTGACGTTCGCGTCATCGGTGTTTCTAAGTATGTCGATGTTGACACCACCCGCTGCTTGGTCGAGGCGGGCTGCACAGAATTAGGCGAAAGCCGCCCGCAATCGCTTGTTCAAAAAGCGGCGGAGCTGGCAACCGAAAAAGTGCGCTGGCATTTGATTGGATCGCTTCAGCGAAACAAAGCGAAACGCATCGTGGAATTGGCCTATGCGATCCATTCGATTGACAGCGTGAAACTATTGCAAGCGGTCGCCGATTACGCCATCCAACTGAATCGAAATCCGGTCCTGCTCGTCGAAGTGAACGTGAGCGGCGAAGTGGATAAACATGGATTCAACCCAACCGAGCTGCTCGAAGTCTGGCCGCAGATCATGGCGATTCGAGGGGTTGAGGTAACCGGTTTGATGGCGATGTCAGGCTTGAATGCGACAAGCTCGGAGACCCGAAGGCAGTTCGCGATTGTGCGAGAAACGAGAGATACGCTCGTCGCAAAACACAAGTGCCCACTCCCCGAATTGTCGATGGGGATGAGCGGCGATTATGCCGAAGCCGTTAGTGAAGGAGCGACGATGGTACGAATCGGTTCGCGATTGTTCGAGGGTCTTTTAACCAAGTAACGTCCAAGAACCTATCCGAAAACCGAAGAGACCCGCGGCTAGCGCCAAAGTGGCTAATGGTTTTCGAATAGGTTCCAAGTCTTTGTACCCACGCGTCCCACAAAGCTATCGCTAGCTGCTAAAACCTCCACTTTCCGGCTTTTGAGTTTGGTCGTTCCGAACCGCTTCTATCTCGTTTGTGGTTCCCGTCATGACTGTCGTTGTCGATAGACCGTACCAGTTCGTCCCACCGCACCGTGGAAATCTGTGGCCTTCTTTCATCCAGCGGTTTCGCATCGTTGACTGCTACTTGAAATGGCACGACGGAGTCGCCAGTTATGAGTGTCGCCATCTCGATCGACTTCGACAATCATTGAACGCTGGCCATTCGGTCCTCCTTGCGCCTAATCACTGTCGCTATGCTGACCCGCTCGTCCTTGGCTGGCCCGCTCGCGAGTTAGGAATTCACGTTTTTGCAATGGCCAGTTGGCACCTATTTGCCAAGTCTTGGTTTGACGCATTCTCGATTCATAAGATGGGCGGCTTTAGTATCTTTCGCGAAGGGACCGACCGCCAGTCTCTTGAGACCGCCATCGACATTCTTACCGGAGCACAGCGCCCTTTGATCTTGTTTCCAGAGGGTACCACCAATCGCACCAACGATGTACTGCAGCCGCTTCTCGATGGCGTCGCATTCATCGCAAGAACAGCTGCCAAACGCCGCGCGAAACAGAGCGGTGGCCAAGTCGTTGTTCATCCTGTGGGCATCAAGTATTTGTTCAAAGGTGATATACTTGCTTGGGGTTCCGCAGCGGCGTCGAAGCTAGAATTGCGGCTTGGTTGGCGTCCCCGAAATAGTCTCCCACTGCTGACGCGAATCGAAGCGCTGGCTGAAGCGCTGTTAGCAACACGAGAGACGCTTTATTTGGGACATGCCCAAACAGGCAGCCTCGCTGACCGGCGAAACCGTCTGATCGAACACCTGCTATCCAGTTCCGAAGCAGGCTGTGGTTTGACGGAGGAAAAGGGGATGGGGCCGCTTGGGCGCGCACGCCGGCTTCGCACGGCGTTGGCTCCCTTGCTTGTTGATGAGTCAACGCCGAATGGAAAAGAGGCCCTCTACCATCGTCTGGATGCGATCGAGCTTGCTCAGCAGCTCTACTCCTATCCCGATTCCTACCTCCTCTCTTCGCCGGTGACCGATACGCAAGTTTTAGAAACCATCGAGCGAATGCAGGAAGGGTTCATCGGGAAACCTGATTATCCCGGTCCACTTCATGCGGTAATCGAGATCGGTGAGGCAATGGTGGTACCGGCCGATCGAGCACCGCGCGGAGAAACAGACCCCTTGATGGCCGGCATTGAATCGTCGCTTCGTGAAATGATCGGTCGACTCTCGCACGAAGCGAATGTCGTGTCCCCCGATCCATGAGTTCGATACACGATTCAAGCGGCGCAAAGTTGGTTCCGTTTTTTGACTCGAGACCATCCAACGTTTAGAGTGCCAATCGCCTTAGCGCAAAATCACTTCATCGTCATCCTCTCCGAGATCCGTTTTTGTCGATCACTTAAAGGTGTTAACGTGTTTTTTGTGACCGGAAGTGATGCGCCACTTTATCATTACCCGATCACGACCGGCGCGCTGATCGTTGTCAACGTATTGATTCATGTTTGTACATTGGGGATGGCACCGGAGGATCTCGTTTATTGGTATCTCTCTTACGGTGATGGCATCCGGCCGATTGAATGGATCACCTGCAATTTCTTCCATCTCGGCTGGGTCCACCTGATCGGAAACATGTTGTTTCTCTGGCCGTTCGGATTATTGGTGGAGGGGAAGTTGGGATGGTGGAGAATGCTATTGCTTTGCTTAGCGGTTTGCGTACTCCATTCGTCGGTGCAGCAACTGTTGATGCTGCGATCAAATTTCGGTGCCGACGCCGTGGAGCTCAGTCGGCACTTTGAGGGGAACCCCGAGTGGGAAGCGATGCCTAAAGAAGAGCAAGAGGCAACCATCGAAGAGTTGCGACAACAACTGCTTGCCGGCGGCATGGGGCATGCGGCAGGGGCGTCTTGCCTGATTTTCGGCTTGCTTGCAATCTGCGCGGTATGGGCACCGGTCAATGAGTTTGACGTGATCACCCGGTGGGGCGCATACGAGTGGCCGGTGTTAACGGTTGCTGGCGTATTTGTCGCAAAAGAATTTTTTGGCGCGATCCTTGTTGGAGGTGCGATCAGCACGCCAATGCTCCATCTGTTCGGTGCGGCTGCAGGCTTTGTCATTGGCTTGGGGCTGCTTATCGTAGGACTCGTCGACTGTGAAGGCTTTGACCTGATCTCGCGCGTTACGGGAGAGAAGTTCCAGCCTTGGGCAATCACTGATTTAGTTCCCGGCCGAAAGGAGGCTGAGCAAAAAAAGCTGGCGGAGCAGCAAGCGGCCAAGGAACAAGCGGAACGAGAAGCGGCAAGACCAAAATGGCAAGTGGCAAGGCCGCAAGCTACCACTTCTCATCCCGCGATCACTGACTGGCTGGGCGTGACGGAGCGGGAAGCGGTCCCGAAACCCAAGCCGCCATCCGCGGGTGCCACCCCGAAATTTACCCAAAACGCCATCACGCCAATTTCGGCAGATCCCATTTCCGGACCTGCTTTTGCTGAAAACTGGCCCGCGCAAGACTCTCTCGGAATGCAATCCAATGCTGAATCAAAAACATCGGACGATTCATGGATGATGGCAATGGATTTACCTCAACCGCTCACTCCGGAAGAACTAATCGCCGCATCGGTAAACGCCGGCGATTTTGGTGGGGCGTTAAAGCAACTCTCCTCGATGATCCGAGCGGACCGAACTTTCAAGCCTCCGGCAGACGTGCTGCATCGGTTGGCAGAGGGGTTACTCGTTACGAAGGAAACCAATGCAGCCCTAAAGGTGATGGCGTTTGCGATCTCCCGCCACCCACAGCATGCCGACCGATGGCGAATGAGATCCGCACAGACGTTGCTTTCGGCAAAAAAAGACGCCACTGCGGCCATTGCGATGCTTATGGCCGTCGATAGGACCAAGCTGGACGGGGCCGGTTTGGCCCGGTGGGAATCGGCCCTCCGCTCGGCCGAGGCCCTCCGCACCTCAGCTAGCTAAATCGTTCGCTGCGTCCCGACCCGACTCTGGGGCATTAGAAATATCGCAATTCAGACTCTTTCAACGTCGTCAAAATCGGTTATCGTTTGATGAGGTTGTTGTGCGCAAATGATTTCGATCTCGTGACTGGTGGCAACATGCAAGTCACTTCGCCCGAATCAGAACCGCACGGTGTGCTTCTGCGGTGGTAGGTAGAAGAGTAATCACACGACATGTTCCAGCGGCGGCGGAATGTACCGGTGCTGACTGGGTGTCCTTAATCACAGTTTTGAGAATCGATAAGGGAACCGACTTCATGACCAAGTCCAAGTTAGAGTACATTTGGCTCGACGGGTATCAGCCGACCCAGACCCTCCGCAGCAAGACCAAGATCGAAGAGAACTTCAGCGGTAATGTTGAAGATGCGAAGTTGTGGTCGTTCGATGGTTCCAGCACACAGCAGTCTTCCGGTGGCAAGTCCGACCTGCTTCTGAAGCCTGTTTACTGCTGCCCAGACCCTGATCGATTGGGCGGTAACGGCTGGCTTGTGATGTGCGAAGTTCTGAATGCGGACAAGACTCCGCACAAGACCAATGGTCGCGCGACGATTGACGACGATGACGATGATTTCTGGTTCGGCTTCGAGCAGGAATATGTTCTCTGGGACCCTGAAACACAGAAACCAATGGGCTTTCCCAAGGAAGGTTACCCTGCACCCCAAGGTCCGTACTACTGCAGCGTCGGCGCGGAGCGAGCCGTTGGCCGTGACATCATCGAAGAACACTTGGAGCTTTGCATCCAGGCGGGCTTGAACGTCGAAGGCATCAACGGCGAAGTGATGAAGGGCCAGTGGGAATTCCAAATTTTTGCCAAGGGCGCTAAGCTTGCTGGCGATCAGATTTGGCTTGCCAGGTATCTTCTAGAGCGAACCGCTGAGAAGTACGGCATTTCAATCAACTACCATTGCAAGCCGGTCAAGGGTGACTGGAATGGAAGCGGTATGCACGCCAACTTCAGCAACACGGTTCTTCGCACCTGCGGAAGCAAAGAAGTTTATGACACCGTGTGCCAGGCGTTCCAGCCTCGTATCAAGCAGCATATCGATGTCTATGGCGCCGACAATCATCAGAGATTGACCGGTCTACATGAGACCCAGTCGATCGATAAGTTCAGCTACGGGGTGATGGACCGCGGCGCTTCGATCCGTATTCCCATTTTCACCGTCGAGCACGGCTGGAAGGGTTGGTTGGAAGATCGTCGCCCAGCGAGCAACGCTGACCCATACATGGTCGCCAGCGCCATTATCGCTACCGTCAAGACAGCGGACGTCAGTCAACCTGCATAGAGCTGATTGTGCGCTTAGCAATTTTAAGACCCGGTGTTGCCTTCGCGATGCCGGGTTTTTTGTTTTCATTTGTTTTTACCCTATCACTCTCATAGGTACCGCGATGGAACCTGCCATCATTCTCTCCGGCACCGACCCCGATCTTCCGGCGCGACCACCGACAGGGTCACAGCGATATACCGGCCTTCGCGAAATGGCTCGCGGTGGAAACGCCATCCTGCGAAGCGGATTTGACTCCGTGATTGGCCGAACCGTGGCGATCAAGTCGTTACCGATCGAGGCCTCGGGTGACCGCGGGGAAAGACGACGCCTGCTTCGCGAAGCGCGAGTAACGGCGCAGCTTCAACACCCAGGAACCGTTCCCGTGTACGAGATCGGCGACGATGACATTTGGGGCGTCTACTTCACGATGAAGCGAATCTCGGGTGAAAACTTCTTTGAAGTACTTAAACGAATTGCTCGTAAAGACGAACCGACCAGCGAAGCCTTTCCAATACCCAGGCGCATCGAAATCACCATTCAAACTTGCCAGGCTCTTGCCTACGCACACGCCAGAGGAGTGATTCACCGAGACGTAAAACCCGAGAACATTTGGGTGGGCAACTTCGGGGAAGTCGTGCTGCTTGATTGGGGTGTCGCAAAAGTTTGGGGTCATCCCGACGATAATGAACCCGTACGACAAAGCACATTGGCCGTCGACAAAAGCAAAGAAACAGAAAGTCAATTGCGGACGCTCACCACTGGCGGCCAGCGCCCTGGGACGCCGCTTTACATGTCTCCCGAACAGGTCCAAGGAAATCGGAGTATCGACGAACGCAGTGATGTGTTCAGCGTCGGCGTCGTGCTTTATGAATCGATGGCGCTCCGCGAGCCATTCCGAGGACGCGACATTGATGAGACCTTTGACAATATCAAAAACACGCAAGTCGTACCGCCAAGTGAGCGATCACCTGACGCAGGGATCTCTCCAGAAATTGATGCCGTCATCATGAAAGCGCTTCAAAAGAAACCGGGAGATCGATTTCAGACCATGCGAGATCTGATCGCTGCACTCAAAGCCGTCCAATAAGGTTAACCTACGGGTGTACTACTCCCCAATCGGCGGCAGTCGTAGTTGCGTCACCACGGCCAACGTTCCCCTTTCTATTTCTCGGTTCAATACACATGTGCGGAATCACCGGCGCCGTCTGGAGCAGCTCGGCTTCGGCGATCAATCCACTGACTCTTGAGCGCATGAGCGATGCGTTAAAGCATCGCGGCCCCGATGATCGTCAAACGCATTTTTCGCACCATTCTGACGGCGAAGGACGCGAGCATTCCGCAGCTCTTGGCTTCCGCAGACTGAGCATCATTGACTTGGAGGGTGCCCGTCAGCCGATGACCAACGAAGATGGTTCGATTTGGTTAGTATTCAACGGCGAAATTTATAACTTTCATGACCTTCGCCGAAGCCTCGAGGGTGCGGGCCACCGGTTCGCCACCGACGGCGATGGCGAATCCATTCTTCATCTGTACGAAGATGTCGGAGTCGAGTGTTTTCAGCATCTTAATGGCATGTTCGCTATCGCGATCTGGGATTCACGCCGAAGTCGTCTCGTGTTGGGACGCGATCGACTGGGCAAAAAGCCGTTGTACTACACGGTTCAAGGTGACCGGCTACTGTTTGCCAGCGAGTTAAAAGCTTTTGCAGAAGTACCAGGGTGGAAACCTGAAATCGATCTGACTGCAATCGATGAGTTTCTTACCTATCAATACATCCCGCATCCCCGGACGATCTGGAAGGGAGTACATAAACTTGCACCGGGGCATTTCGCGATTTTTCAAAACGGGGAGTTAACTGTTCAGAGATATTGGCAATTCGACCCATCGGTAGAGAGTCCGATTGCTCCTGCGCAAGCGATTGAGAAGCTACGCGAATTACTCGATGACTCCGTCCAAATGCGACTTCAAAGTGACGTTCCGCTAGGAGCCTTTCTTTCCGGCGGGATCGATTCATCACTCATCGTTGCCTTGGCACAGCGACATCGAAATTCGCCCATCCGCACATTCACGATAGGATTTCCGGAACGCGACTTTGATGAATCGCGATATGCGGCGGAAGTCGCCCAATTCATTGGCACCGATCACACTCGGTTCGAAGTCAATCCTGATGGTGTCCAGATCATCGATCAATTGGTCTGGCACTACGATGAACCGTTTGGAGACTCGTCTGCGATACCGACCTGGTATCTCTCGGAGCTAACACGTACCCAAGTCACGGTTGCATTGTCGGGCGACGGCGGTGATGAACTGTTCGCGGGGTACGATCGATACCGGGCATTGTGGCTTAGCCGTCTATTTCAAAAAGCGTTACCGATCCACTTGCTTCCTGGCATTTCCCTCGCTCAAAAGCTTCCCGATTCATCTCGGCAACGGTCGATCGTTCGGCGAGGCAAACGATTCCTCGAAGCGCTTGGTCAAGAACCCGCGCGGCGATACCTCAATTGGCTCCAGATATTTCCTGAGTCGCTTCGAGCGGAGTTGTACAACGAATCGTTCCTTCAATCACTACCCACGGAAGACCCATTTGAATTCTTAAAGCGCGCGTGGGTTCGGTCAGGAAATCGCGACGTCGTGACCAAGGCCTCCCTCACCGATTTGGAGACCTATTTGCCTTGTGATTTACTAACGAAAGTCGATATTGCTTCCATGGCCCATGGCCTTGAAGTCCGCCAGCCCATGCTGGACTACCGAGTGGTAGAATTAGCAGCATCGCTTCCCGTTCAAATGAAATTTCGTGGGCGACGAGGCAAGCTGATTCTTCGAGACGCATTCAAAGAGTTGGTACCCCCGACGGTTTGGACTCGAAAGAAAATGGGATTTGGCGTCCCGATTGGTGGTTGGTTTCGCGGTCCGCTGAAGGAGATGGTGCATGACTTGCTGCTGAGCGACTCGAGCCGAATCAATCAATATTTTCAACGCGAAGTCCTGGCGCGTCTGGTTTCCGAACATGAGACGATGAAACACAATCACGCCTATCGCTTGTGGAATTTACTGATTCTCGAAAAATGGATGCGACGCTGGTGCTAGGACCGAACAGCCAACGCCGCAGGCGTAGTAATCCCTGACCGGATGTGTTTTCTTGATGATAAGCGTCTTGCATTTGCAACCCGCATCAACCCAGGAAACGCGTTCTTACAACATGAGTCATGATCCATGAAAAATACGCTCGCGGTCATCCTCGCGGGAGGGCGCGGCAGTCGGTTGGAGCCTCTCACCCGTGATCGAGCCAAACCTGCCGTTCCGTTTGGAGGTCTTTACCGCATCGCCGACTTTGTGTTGAGCAATTGCCTCAACAGTGGAATGCGACGCTTGCTGGTATTGACCCAGTACAAAGCCCAATCACTCGACCGGCATATCAACGTTGGCTGGCGAGATTACTTTTGTCGCGAATTGGGAGAATTCATCGACATCGTTCCCCCACAGCAGCGCATCGATGACAATTGGTATCAGGGCACCGCGGATGCCGTATACCAAAACATTTATGCCATCGAACGGGAACAGCCTGAATTTGTTTCGATCCTTGCTGGCGATCATATCTATAAAATGAACTATCGTGCCATGGTTGATTTCCACCGCGAGGTCGGAGCGGAGTTGACCATTGGAGCGCTTCGTGTACCGCTCGCCGATGGAAAGCAATTCGGAGTGATGGCGATTGACGACCAAAACCGAGTGGTTCAGTTCGCAGAAAAACCTACCGAGCCAGAGGCGACTCCTGACGATCCGAATAGTTGTCTCGCGTCCATGGGGATCTATGTCTTCTCCGCGAGGTTTTTATACGAGGCGTTATGCGAAGACGCCTCGACGCCCGGGAGTCGGCACGACTTTGGCGCCGACATCATCCCGAAGGCGATTCGACAAAATCGTGTTTTCGCGTTTCCATTTCTGGATGAGAATCGTAAGCGGGAAGCCTATTGGCGCGACGTAGGCACAATCGATGCGTACTTCGAAGCCAACATGGATTTGGTTGAAGTCGACCCCCTGCTGAATCTTTATGACAGCGCTTGGCCGATACGCTCTTACCAACCTAACCTTCCGCCTCCTAAATTCGTATTTGGCGGCACCGGCTCTACCGATCGTCGTGGCGAAGCGCTTGATTCAATCGTATGTCAGGGAGCCATTATCAGTGGCGGGTCTGCCCGTCGGTGTGTCATCGGTCCAGGCGTCCGCGTGAATAGCTACTCGGATATCCATGAAAGCATCCTTTTTGCCGATGTGAATGTAGGTCGCCATTGCAGGATTCGCCGGACGATCGTCGACAAAGGAGTTCATATCCCGCCAGGAACGGAAATCGGCTATGATCTGTCCGCAGACCGGCAGCGAGGTTGGACGGTGACCGAAAGCGGTATCGTCGTGATCGCGCGAGGAGAGCAAATTCGATGATCATAGACCGTTGCCCGCCGGTGAGGCATTGGACGCACCCTAGACGGAATTTCTTGTGCTGACTGGTAACATTGTTTTTCTATTGCTCGGCGCGGGGCTCGCTTGCGGTCTCGTCGCCATCGGTGTCGCGCTGGGGTATTTGCGGGGAAAGCAGTTGGGTACCCAGGTCGGCATCGAGATCGACCGGCATGCGGTTCTGCAAATGCTCCAAGAACTGGGGTCTTGGACGACGGAGTACTCCGGCAACGTCTCGGAATACCAAACTCGACTCAATGAACTTTCCGAGCAGGCCAAGAAAACAGTTCCAGTGACCGGAAAGGTCGATCCGAATGTTGTTGGCTTACTCGGCGACATCATGCAGAGCAATTCGCAACTTCAAAAGCGACTTGAAGCAGCAGAGAAGCAGCTCGAAAAACAGACGAGGCAAATCGAATCCTACCTGAGTGAAGCCAGGACGGATGGATTAACCAAACTCTCGAACCGTCGTGCTTTTGACACCAAGATGGACGAATTGTTTAACGCCTACCGAAAAGGCGGAAAATCGTTTGTGCTCGCCATCATCGACATTGATCATTTTAAGAAAATCAATGACACCCACGGTCACCCTGGAGGCGATGAGGTGCTGAGGCAGGTTGCTGCGGTGCTCCGTGAGTCTCTCGAAAACTCCTACATGATCGCAAGATATGGCGGTGAAGAATTTGCCGTGCTAATGGCTGGCCCGCTGCGATTGGCTGCTGACCGGGTCGATGCCACGCGTCGACGTCTCGCTACCGAAACGATTAAATCTGGCAGTAAAGCGATCGCGCTGACCATCAGCGTCGGACTAAGCGAACCTAAAGACGAAGTGATTCCGGCGGTCATGATCCGTCGTGCGGACGAGGCCCTCTATGCAGCGAAGAATATAGGCCGAAACCGCGTCTATTATCACGACGGAAGGCAAGCCATTCTCGTTGGTGCCCCCGAAGTTGTGAACACCAGAAAAGATCCCGGGTGATGTTTTGACCTACTCCAAAACGAAACTCATCAGGGCGCGGTGAGACCCAGCGGCAAACCCCGTTCGAGCAGTCATGGCCGAACTTTGCCTTAGAATGCCCAAATCGATCCGAAGGCTAGAATCAGTGGACACGAAAATTCGTTGCTTGAACTGATTCTCAGCAGCATCGAACGAATCTTTCGGACACTTCGTTCGATGTAATGCGATGCAATGTAACCAAGGACTAGCAATCAGTCCCAGTCTTCGTCTTCATCTTCGTCTTCTTCGTCGTCGTCATCCCAATCTTCGTCTTCATCGTCGTCCCATTCTTCATCGTCATCTTCTTCCTCCTCCTCGTCCGCTTCCTCATCGTCGTCCGCAACGACTTCTTCTTCCTCTTCGACTTCGTCCTCTTCTTCGTCCCCTACTTCTTTCCAGTCGTCCTCGACGTCGTCGTCTGCCTCAACGGACTCATCCTCTTCGTCCTCTTCGTCCTCTTCGTCATCCCAATCATCGTCGTCATCGACAACGTCATCATCTTCCTCGTCGTCATCGTCATCATCGAAGTAGTCGTCGTCATCGTCATCGTCTTTGGCTCGCGGATCGCCAATCAACGAATGCTCGTCGGATACGGCGATCGCCGCATCGATGGAATTTGAATAAAGCTTGTAAGACTTGGATAGGTCGTCGAGGACGCACGCGATACTCACGTCAGACTCCTTTTAGGGTGACAGCGTCAAAAGAGGAAACAGCGGAACGGGGATTGTCTGAAATGCTGATGGTTTCGATCGGCGATGCGGGCTGCGTCGCTTGATCTTGATCTGCAGGGATTGCACAAGTGTCTTTAGGATCGTCTTCAACGCCAGCCCCCGACATCGTCGGCAATGACTGAGCATCTTTCAACCCGAAGGTTTGTAAAAAATGTTTGGTGGTCCCGTAAAGATAGGGGCGTCCCAGTTCCTCGCTACGTCCGCAGATTCGAACCAAATCTCGCTGCATCAGTTGGCGAAGGATTTCTCCGCAGGCTACACCACGAATCGCTTCGATGTTAGCCCGCAAGACTGGTTGACGATACGCGACAATCGCTAGCGTTTCCATAGCCGGTGGACTCAGTCGAATCGAAACTGGGGTACTGGCAAACCGACGTAACCAAGGAGCCAACCCAGGCCGCGTCAGTAATTGATATCCCCCAGCTACCTCTTCAACTCGAAAAGCACTACCCAATTGGTCGTAAGCATCATTCAGTTCTCGCAGGAGTGTACGTGCCGCCGTGGCATCCGCAAGGCCAGCAAGCTGGGCAAGCTTGCGAAGCGCAATCGGCCCGCGATGAAATAGCAAAACCGCTTCGACGCGACGACGCTGCTGAAGCGGACTATCGTCCTGGCTGACCTCTCCGCTGGATATTTCTACTGCGGAATCGATTTCCGCGGCAAAAACGTCAGCCAGAGGCGAGCGTGGAACCTGCACCCCGGGGCGATTGACTCGATTCCAAACCTGTCTAGGGTCACTTAACCCATAAGTCCAGGCGGTCCGATACGGTCCGCAAGCAGATTGCTTGACTCGAAAAAAACGCGAAATCGGCTGGTTTTGGTTGGATCGCATCAAATCGTTTTACCAGATTGGCTTATCGATGGCCGATGGGGGTGATGGTATCCTGGATTTTCGTGTTGCTAAGAACCTATCCGAAAACCATTAGCCGCTTTGGCGCTAGCCACGGGTCTCTTCGGTTTTCAGATAGGTTCTTAGTAGACCCATCCATCGTCGCAGTTCCGACATTCCTAGAGACATTCATGGCAAAAGTTCGGCAAAAATCGCTTCGATCTCGCCGAACCTTGATCGTGACGCTCGTTCTGGTGGGAGTAGCGGGAATGCTCGCACTGATCGTGTTTTCGTTTGGGCGTGTTTCGGGACGCGAGTTTTCACCTAGTCTTTTCACCACTCGGGAGTTTCGGTTTCACGAAATCCCTTGGTTACACGTTCAGATCTCACCCATCCGACGTACGACCTTGGCCCAATCACCGCTTACCCGGTATCTGATCACCCAATCCGTCATCCCCGTCTCTTCTACGACAGCAACCGATTGGCACTTGGTTGACATTTCACAGGGCTTTTTACACGAATCGTTCGGCGATGCCAAATTACTGACGGATCATTTGGATTTATCGATTTACAACAACAACCAGGCGAGCAATTTTTGGCACGAATGGAGCAAGAAGGAAAAGGGAAAAGCAGCCGTTTTGTGGCCTTCGATCCAAAAACTTGCGAGCCGAGAGCTTTACCTGTTGATTCCAAAACTTCTATCGCTCGCCATCGATACTAAGACCGACCAAGAATTTGTTGACGCGATGGAAGCTTACCTGCGTCTGAATTACGCGGAGTTGATCGTCGAAATGCGGGCGGCAGGACAGAATGAAATCGCGGATGGATTGCTGACCGATGCGATCACTGATTACCCCGATGATGCCAAATTGCAGGAGTTGCGTTGATCTATTTCGACAATAACGCGACGACCTCGCTTGATCCCAAAGTTGCCGACGCCATGTTGCGTTGCTACGCCTGCGGTCCCATGAACGCGGCCAGCCAACATGCGATTGGGAGAGATGCACGAAGGCAGCTCGATCAAGCAATCTCGTTAATCGGTCGCTTACTTGGTGCCGACGTCGATTCTCCTGGAGGTGACCAGCTCGTTCTCACCAGCGGCGGCAGCGAGTCCAACAACATGGCACTACGCGGTATTGGCGACCCGATGGCACCGCTGGTTGTGTCTGCAATCGAACATCCGAGCGTACTAGCCGTAGCCTCCCACCTGCAACAGTGCGGACGCGAAGTTCGAATCATTCGCGTCGACCAATCTGGAATCGTCGACCTCGAATCCGCCGCTGAAGCCATTTCCCGACCGCCCCTCCCCTCGTTGGTGAGCGTGATGGCTGCCAACAATGAAACCGGCGTCATTCAACCGATCCGTGAGATCGCTGAACTTTGCAACCGACTGAAAGTTGCGTGTCATTCCGATGCCACCCAGACCGTCGGGAAATTGCCATTCGATTTTGCCTCGTCCGGCCTCAGTGCAGTGACCTTTACCGCACACAAGTTTCATGGTCCTACGGGCATTGGCGGCCTGCTGGTCCGAGCGGGAGTTGCACTCCGCTCATGGATCGTTGGCGGTGAACAACAGCTCGGAAAACGCGCCGGAACGGAGCCGGTGCCGCTCGTCGTTGGAATGGGTGAAGCCTTGAACCTGGCAAGTAGCGACTTTGACCAGATTCCGATGAAAATGCGCCGGATGCGGGACCAGATCGAACACAATCTATCGCAATCGTGCACGGGAATCATTTTTCACGGCGCCGATTCAGAGCGATTGCCGGGTACCAGTTGCTTTTCGCTACCTGGAATTGACCGCCAAGCGATGCTGATGGCGTTGGACATGGCTGGCATCGCCTGTAGCAGTGGCTCTGCCTGCGCAAGTGGAAGTAGTCGCCCAAGTCATGTTTTGTCTGCGATGGGCCTCCCAACGTCGCTCATCGATTCGGCAATCCGGATCGGAATCTCCAAGTTTTCCACACCTTTAGAAATTTCCAGTGCGTCCGAAGTTATCTCTCGACAGGAAAAGCGTTTAAGAGATTTATCGGCGGTGGAAAAACAGCCTCGCTGACTCGCAATCCCGGCAAGTATTCGGTAAAATCGGCGGATCATGCTCGATTCGACCGATCATCCTGCCCTAAGGCAAATCGCACTTCGGCAACCGCGATTGCTGAAAAGCCAAGCGTTGCGAGGCGTCAGCCCACAGCAGCCGTTACTACCCGTATTTTTCGCAGGGGAGGAAAATCGATTTGCGTCGTTCGTTTGTGGCGCAAGCGACCCAAACGACGGCGACGAAACATTCCCTGATTTGCTCGCCGGTATGGGGCCATTGCTGTTGGTCGGGCCATCCGGAAGCGGCAAAACGGCGTTGGCGAATCATCTAGCCGCTAGGTTTTCTGAGCAATCCTTTAGAGCAGGACCTGATGGGGCAGGACCTGACATTGCGGGAGCGGAACCAAACGTCTGCTGGTGCATGCCAGCAATCGATTTCGCAAGGCTTTATGCCCGGGCCGTCGATGCTGACGACATATCACAGTTTAGAAACGAGATTCAATCGGTAGCAGTATTGGTCATTGATGACGTTCAATCGATTGTGGACAAACCCGCTGCCCAAGAAGAATTGGCCGCACGCCTTGAGGCGAGGTCCAATGCGTCGTTGCCGACCATCTTGACCTGTCGTCGCTTACCGACCCAAGTGCCGGGCCTGCGTCCATTATTGGTCAGTCGTATGTTGCCAGGACTCACCATCCCGCTCCGATTGCCAGGAAGAGAGGCAATCAGAGCGATTGTGGTCGAGCTTGTCCGCAGACGCGATTTCATTCTCGGTGAAGATGAGGTCCGGCTCCTGTGCGCTGGATTGCCAGACGACGTTCCAGCGCGGCAATTGGAAGGCGTGGTGAGGCATTTGGAATTGTGGAGCCGCATGAAGGCGTCGCCACCCAACGTTCTAGCTATTCGCGAAGCGATCGCCAGCATCGAACAAAAAGCTGAGATCTCAACCGATCAAGTCGCGAAGATCGTCGCTCGCCGGTACAAGCTTAAACTTGCAGATCTAAAAAGCAGTACCAGGCGACAAGAAGTGGTCCGTGCTCGCTCCCTTGCGATGTTTTTGTCACGCCAGTTGTCTGGCTCCAGTTACGACAAAATCGGCAAGTATTTCGGTGGACGTGACCATACGACTGTGCTCCACGCTTGTCGTAAAACGGAAACACTGATCGATAACGACTCCGAGCTTCGCATCGCTGCTACCGAAGTCACCGACCTGCTCAAAGCGACGGCTTAGAGTGTCAATCGATACCGATCATGCCGATTTTTCGATCTATTTAACAAAAACATTCGAACGATATTTCAGTGGATATGCCGTCAACGAACCGTGACTTTTGGTTCAGCAAACGACCCGTTCGAGAGACGTCTCCGATACACCTGTTGATAGGTAGCCTTTTCATCGACACCCCATCGTCCAAACCATGACGATGGCACAACGGGTTTTCCACACCCAACTGCTATTCATAACTCCTTGCTAGATCAACAGTAAACCATTCATTTACGCCCTTCATCAACCATTGTTGTGCCGGTATTCAGAAGACGAAGAGTTTAAAAAGAAATAGAACCAATAGAGACCCCAAGAACCAACCGCTTTATTATCCCTAGAGCCTCTACAATGAGCCCCTAACAATTCGCTGTCGGTTCGTTACAACGGTCAGCGTTGAATTCATTTTCCTTCGTACCTTTTCATTCCCGTGGCTTGGCCAATTCCATGAAAATCACTTGTGACCGAGAAAAACTAGCCTCGGCTTTTCAGCTAGCCGCCAGTGTCGCCCCGGCTCGTTCGCCAAAAGAAATCCTTCAAAATGTGCGGATCACAGCGACCGGAAAATCGCTCCTGCTGACCGCAACTGACATGGAAGTCGGCATTCGTCTTCAAATCACCGATGGCGTCGAGATTGAAGCGGAAGGATCGATATTGATGCCCGTCCAGCGAACGATGGCCATCCTTCGAGAAAGTACCGACGAATCCCTTCGCATCGCTGCTGTCGATACCCAAATCCACATCACGACGAGTCGAAGTAAGTACCGATTACCGGCCGCTAACCCCGATGAGTTTCCTCAAGTCACTACGTTTGATGACGTGGAAGCGTACCACGAGATCCCCACCCGCCTGTTTCGCGAAATGGTACGGCGAACGGTTTTTGCCACCGATGCGGACAGTAGCCGTTATGCTTTAGGCGGTGTTTTGTTGGAATTAGAAGGGGAATCGGTCATTGCAGTTGGCACAGATGGTCGACGCTTAGCGCGGATGCAAGGCAAGGGTGTCTCTATTGGCGACCACAAAACGGCGGGGATGACAACCATTGTTCCCACCAAGGCGATATCACTGATGGAACGCGCTGTCACCGATAGTGATGAGACCGTGCGTTTGAGTGCGCGGCCCAATGATCTATTGTTGCAGACTTCACGTTGTGTGATCTATTCACGTTTGGTAGAGGGCCGTTATCCCAATTGGCGTCAGGTATTTCCTAAAAGAGACCATGCATCGCAAATCGAAATGTCTGTCGGTCCCCTGTTTGCCGCGCTGCGTCAAGCCGCGATCGTGACCGATCACGATACACGTGGAATCGAGTTTACATTCGGAAACGGGACGCTAAAGATGGAGGCCAACACGGCACAAATCGGCGAGTCTAGCGTTGAAATGCCAATCGCTTACGATGGTGAAGAAGTGGTACTCAAACTGGATCACCGATTCGTCGCTGATTTCTGCAAGGTACTCGATGCTGACTCGTCCTTCATTTTCGAAATCGAATCTTCGAGTGCCCCAGCGTTGTTATCGACCGATGACGGTTACGGCTACGTCATCATGCCTATGGCGCAAGGGCGATAACGTTTTCAGACAATCAACCTCATGAAATGACCGTGCCAGAAGACCGGTTTCCAAAACGCATCGGTTCGATTGTCAGCCAGCTTTTGGCTCGTCGCGGTTATGCACAGGTTTTCGCAACTGAAAATCTGCAATCGCTCGTCGAATCGGAAGTCGGTACATCCCTTGCCGGTTCGGTTCGGGTGGGTAATCTGCGGGGTGGAAAGTTGCAAATCTTTGCCACGGATTCAGTGGCATTGCAAGAACTTACGTTTCGCAAGCGAGACCTATTAAAACGAATTCAAAAAGAGATGCCGGAAAACAAAGTGACCGAATTGCGTTTTAGAATTCAAAGCAACAGCTGAATTCAACAAAGCGTGATCCACGCGATCGGACAAAGTTCCATAGTTACAAAACTACCAACGTAGAAGCGCTGTACCCCAACTCAGTCCCGCACCGAAACCGCACAGAAGTAGAAGATTATTTTTTTCTATCTTCCCACCTCGAGCAGCTTCGTCGAGAGCAAGGGGAATGCTTGCAGCGCTGGTATTTCCGTAGCGATCGAGATTGACGAAAACGCGTTCGGCCGGAACATGAAGATCGGCGACGGCTGAGTCAATGATTCGTTGATTGGCCTGATGCAACACGAACAAATGGACGTCATCAACGCTGGTATTGGCATCTTCCAGTACATCTCGCGTACTCTCTTCGAAAATCCTTACGGCCCATTTGAAGACGCCACGTCCGTCCATTCGAAGGTACTGCTCGCCCGCCACGTAGGCATCGGGCGTCAGTGATTGACGCGTGCCTCCCGCGGGAATGCATAACATCTCGCCACCGCAACCTTCGCTGCCTAATTGGTAAGACAAAAAACCTGGACCAATGGGACGCTGTGGCGAGCTGGTCGTTGGTTTTACTAATGATGCCGAATCGGGCATGAGGATGGCAGCACCAGCCGCGTCTCCGAATAACGGATAGGTCTTCTTGTCGTCAGGATTAACGGTTCGACTCATTAAGTCCGCACCGACGACGAGCACACATCGTGAGTTTCCGGTAGCGACAAACTGTGCAGCGGTGATAATGGCGTACATGAAGCCCGCACAGGCTGCATTGATATCCATAGCGGGAGCGACTGCGCCAAGCCGCCGCTGGAGTTCGCATGCGGTCGATGGCGTAGGATGATCAGGCGTCATCGTAGCGACAAGAATGAGATCAATTTGGTCGGCCGTCACGTTTGCATTGGCCATCGCGTGAAGTGCAGCCTGATAGGCCAAATCGCTGGTCGCTTGATCGTCACTCGCTTTGCGACGTTCAAGGATTCCCGTTCGTCTGAAAATCCATTCACTATCACAACCAAGTGCTGCCAGGTCGTCATTAGTGACGATGTGTTCAGGGACAAAAGATCCCGTACCGACGACTCGCACCCCCAGGACTCGTCCCATGCGGCCACGTCGCGGTGTCACTCGGGATGGGCTCAAATCGTCTGTCATGAAATCATTCATCGAAGCAAAGGTACCGTCCCGCGTTTGGCCAAGAGTTGCGATTCAGAATCATCAATTCAGTTGCGGTTTAGATTCATAAGTGAGAAGGTGATGATTGCCAAAGCCAAGTCTGTCAACCGTCCGCACTGGACGGAATCAGGCGATACTCGAGATGGCGAAAAGGACCGATTATAACGACCAACACTGACCAGAGGCAGGTCCATGCGACAGTCCTAGCGTTCTGTATTTTAATCGGTAGCGTCTTGCTGTGTGGTTGCGGGTCGCGACATTCGACCGAAACGACCACGACGCGTGTCATCGGTGCGTCCATGTCGCCAACCGTTTGGGGTACGAACGCGAAAGTTCAGTGCCCCGGCTGTGGAATTCATTGGCAAGTGAATTGGCAGCTTGAATTCAGGCCAAAAGGAAATTCGTCCAACCGTTTTCCTTGCTGGAACTGCGGCTGTGAGTGCACCTTCGATCTCTCGCGCATGACCATGCTCGCCGGAGATAGCGTGAAGGTCGATACGGACGCCTATTTGAATTCCAAGCCCGCTTTGGGCGATATCGTTGCGATCGGCGATCATCGCGGAATTCGGATCAAACGAATCGCCGGCTTACCAGGGGAGACGATGTCGGTCTCACCAAACGGCCTTTTGCTCCACAACGAAGTTGAATTGTCGTTTCAAAATCAGTGGTTGCTTGTTCACGATGATTCCTATCGCCGGGCATCATTATCGTGGTGGCATGCTCAGGATGGGTCGCTATGGAATATGACGGCTTCCGGTTTTGACTCGGTACCTACAGTCGGTCCCAGTACCAGTCGAATGCTCGTCTACGGACATCGATCCATCTATGCGAATCTGAAACCCGATCGCGTGCGCGACGATTATCCTGGAAACGTGACGGAAATTCGCAAACTTCGGCAAGTCGATCGATTAGGGATTGAAGCAAACGTTCACGCCAAAACGGATGGTATGGTTCGTTGGTTCCAATGGCGCGAAAGCGGCGTTGTTTGCCAAGAAAACGTGTTGCGCAAAGGTGATTATCCGATTTGGATCGAGTGGGAAGAGTCCGATCGGTTGAAAGCGTTTCCGTTTCCCAATGCTGTCGATGCGAATCATCCCGTAGGTGTTGAAGTGGTGTCTGGGGAAATATCATTGACGTCGTTGAAAGTCTACCGGCAGTTCATTTATTGGGTTGACGAGTCCCGAGGCGACACTTGGAAGTTTCCGTTTAAGCTTGGGCCAGACGAATACTTCGTTGTTGGTGACAATGTTCCGCTTTCGATCGATAGCCGCCAAGAAGGGCCAGTCCTTCGGAAAAGGATCGCCGGTCAAGTATTGTTGGATCGACCCAGCCGATTGGCTTACGATACGATGAAGGGAAACGAAGACTAACAGTTCGCTTCGATGGGGAATCGGATAAGAAGCGGCCAAGTAACCGTAAAAGTCGTGATATCACTTTGGCAGTTATTTGAGGTCTGCTGCTTGATTGTCCCACCCCAGTCGATTAGAAGGGAGCGATTGCGATCTGGTTCCGCAACCTCGGCGCCCTCATTTTCTTCCCTCCTTTAAGATGACTCGGATGACTAATCTTTCCGGCAATACTCGGCGATCATTTTTGAAGGCATCGATCGCTACCACTTTTCCTTTGATTGTACCTGCGAGCGTCCTCGGGAGAGCGGGCGCGGTAGCTCCTAGCAATAAGATCACCCTTGGTGTGATTGGCATTGGGCCGCGTTGTACTTACGACTTGACCGCGATGCTTAAGTTTGCTGACGTTCAGACGGTTGCGATCGCCGACGTACAGGCCAGCCGTCGTGATGCCGGAAAGACGCTGGTCGATACACACTATGGAAATACTGACTGCAAACTCTACCGAGATTTTCGTGAGTTATTGGATCGCAAAGACATTGATGCTGTATTGATTGCCACCGGCGATCGCTGGCATGCGACCGCCTCGATGTTAGCAGCTCAAGCAGGCAAGGACGTCTACAGTGAAAAGCCATGCGGTTTGACGATCGAGCTTTGCCAGCAGCTGGCTGATACGATGAAGCAGACCGGTCGTATCTTCCAAGCCGGTACACAAAGGCGTAGCGTGCCCAATTTTGAACAAGCAGTACGGTTGGCACATGCCGGGAAGCTTGGCAAACTTCATACGCTTTACGCATCGGTTTATATGCCAACACTCGATAATAGTTGGCTACCTGGCGAACCAACTCCACCTAAGGAGGAAGTCGACTGGAATCTCTGGCTCGGTCCAGCGCCTTGGCGACCTTACAACAAGCAATATGTTTCGGGCGGATGGCGAGGCTATTATGACTTTGACTCGGGCGCTCGGTTGTTAGATTGGGGAGCACACACCGTTGATTTGTGTCAGTGGGCTAATCAATCCGACGACACAGCACCCGTATCCTATGAGCCGTCGGAGACCGGTATCACATGTATGTACACGAACGGCGTCAAACTCATCCTTGATTTCTTGGCGACCCCGTTCGGTGATCGAAGCCCCAATTGGAATACCGAGCTTGGAACCTGTCCAGTGCGATTCGTCGGAGACGAAGGTTCGATCGAAACAGGCGATAATGGAGGCACCGATGTCTCGTCAAATTCTTTGCGGAGTGAACTTGAGGCAGCTGCCGATAAAGTGAAAGGTCTCGATGTTTCAGCGCATGCGAGGAATTTCTTTGACAGTATCAAGTCGCGACAACCAACGGTGGCGAACGCGGAAGTCATGCGAAATTCCCACGTAGCGTGTCATGCTGCCGCGATGTCGTGGATGCTCAAACGCAAATTGACCTTCGACCCCGTCACCCAAGCATTCGTGGGTGACGACGAGGCAAATAGCCTTCGTACTCGCTCTGCTCGCACGTGGGACGCCTAAGTGGGGACGCCTAAGTGGGGACGCACCCGGATTGACTCACTGGTCGACTGAATTGGAGGTAAAAATCGGGGATAACGCCCATCGCTATTGAAAATAGCATGGTTTTTGGCAGTCTGTGACCACAATCTGTTCTATGTTTAGGTTTAGCATTCGCTAACCAGCCATCGAGAACCGGGTATCATCATGTCCGAAGCCTTCGCATTTATCATCATTTGTGGGATGGTGATCGTCGCCGCGATATTGTTTGCGAAGTTATCGAAAATCCGCCAAGAGCACGCGGAGCAAACACGGAAGATTCTTTTTGAAATCTACGAGCTAAGGCTGGCACTTCGTGGACTCACAGTAGCGCGGCCGTCCCCGTCGGAGGAAACAATATCCCAAACGGTAGAAACCGTTACTGCCGACAAGGTAGCAAGCGAATCGATTTCGCCAACGCCTGCGGTCTCTGCCCCATTGACCGGCGATTCCCCGGTGGTTCCAGCGCTGGTTGGGTCAAGCGACGCGACACCGGTACGACTGTTGATGGATGGCGCAACGGGTGCAGCAACGGGTGCAGTTGAAACAGTCACAGCGCAACCTCGTGTTCCAAACCGATTCGAGACGGCCGCTAAAGAAACGCTCAATAAGATTTGGAATTGGATCATTGTTGGCGAAGATCATTTGACGCCTGGAGTGTCAATCGAGTTTGCGATCGCCAGTCAATGGTTGCTTCGCATCGGCGTTCTACTGTTGGTGGTTGGGATCGGATTCTTTCTCAAATACTCAGTCGATCATGACCTGATCAATCCAATCGGACGAGTGGGAGTGGCAACAACCGTTGGCCTTGGTCTGCTCATCGCCGGAACGCGATTGCTTGGCGGCAAGTATCAGCTGATGGGTCATGGTCTGATGGGCGCCGGGATTGCTACTCTCTACTTCAGCGCGTTTGCCGCGTCAAACTTTTATCATCTGATTTCACCACAGGCCGCCTTCGTTGCGATGATTGCGGTAACGGTCTTGTGTGGTGGAATCGCCATTCGCTTCAATACAACGCTGGTCGCTGTACTTGGTGTGCTCGGCGGTTACCTGACACCGGTCATGCTTTCGACAGGTAAAGTCGATTTCGTTGGCCTATACACCTATATGCTGGTAATCGGTGTTGGCGTGTTGTGGATCTGTAGTCGGAAAGGTTGGCCTTTACTGAACTACCTGAGTATGGCGTGCAATTACCTGTTGCTTGTCAGTTCATTGAGCAGCTACACGGTAGAGTACTTTTGGCAGGTTCAACCCTATGTCGTTGCGTTCTTTGTACTCTACTCAACGATGGTGTTCGTCTATAACTTTCGCACTCGTACGAAGTCGAATCTTCTTGACGTACTCGTGCTATTTCTAAACGCTGCCATCTTCTTCAGTTTGAGTTTTTGGTTGGTGGAAGAGGCGTTTTCCCGGCAATGGGCAGCAGCCATTACGTTGGGTCTCACCGTGTTCTACGCGGCGCACGTGTACTACTGCCTGATACGACGAGTGCTTGATCGCGAGTTGATGCTAACTTTCCTTGGCCTTTCTTCCCTATTCCTTGCGCTTACCGTTCCACTGCTGCTCTCCAGTGCATGGATCACCGTTAGTTGGTCACTCCAAGCGCTCGTATTGCTATGGATTGCTGGGAAGCTTGATAGTCAGTTCCTTCGCCAGCTCGCATACCTTTTGTACGGAATCGTGATTTTCCGATTTGGATTCATCGATCTTCCTGCTCAGTACGGACGATCCCGAGCGGACGATATCACTACAAGTGATTACCTAGGGCAATTGGTTGAAAGGATCGTTATGTTCGGCATTCCGATTGGATCGCTCGGTATGGCGTGGCGATTGATTCAAAAGCAAACGAAAGACGAACGGGGTTGGATGGACCGGGCCAACGACATAACTGGCTGGGTAGACGAGAACCGTGCCGTGAAAGGCGCGGCGGTCGGAGGCTTGGGCATGTTGTTCGTTTATCTGAATTTAGAATTGAACCGTACATTCGGATACATGTTCAGCCCCATGCGATTACCGATGCTGACGATATTGTGGCTCGGTGCTTGCTATTTGATCCTGACCGAATATCGCAAGTCGTCGGGTGCCATTCTTCGGGCAATTCTGTTGTTTGTCGTGGCTGCGACTATTTTGAAGTTGTTTGTCTTCGACGTCACTTCGTGGGGGCTGACATCGGACTTTGTTTATCGAGGTAACTATCGTCCGGTCGAGGCACTGATGCGATTGATCGACTTTGGTTCCACCATTCTGTTCCTTTCGTTCGCTTGGTTCATGATGCGAGGGGGTGATCGTAAGTTCCCTGTGGAAAAGCTGATGGGAGGTTTGGCCCTCTCTCTGTTGTTTGTGTTTACAACGCTTGAGACCAATACCTTCTTGTCAAACTTCATTCCTGATTTGCAGGCGGGAGGGGTCTCGATCTTGTGGACAGTGTTTGCCTTGACATTCTTAGTCGTCGGAATCAGGGAAAATGTGAAGCCGCTCCGTTATGTTGGCCTGACGTTGTTTACCATCGTCACGTTTAAGGTATTCTTCCATGACCTCGCCAGCCTCGACCAGATCTACCGAATCGTCGCGTTTATCGTCCTAGGGGTTCTGGTTTTGTGTGGCTCGTTTGTCTATCTCAAGTATCGCCAGTCGTTTAGTGACGAAACCCAAGGCACACCCACTTCATCACCGCCCGATAACGAATTATGAAACGATCCACCACGTGCTCGAATTCTCCCGTATTGGCTTCGTTTGGGGCGTTTGTGGGGCGGGTCGTTGCAATCGCATTCTTAGGACTCGCCGGAGCCGATCGGAACAGCTACGCCCAAGACTCGGCCGCAGGCAACCAACCCACGAATCAATTCGAACGGGTGATTCATTTCTCGCCTATCACGGACCAAGAGATCGTTCGTGTACCGTTTGACGCGGCACTTTATGGCAAAGCAAGCACCGATCTACACGATGTTCGCATCCTCGATGGGGCCGGTGAAGAGATTCCATTTCTATTGCGCCGGCAGATGGAGACTCACAGTCGAATCGAACAAACGACATGGACGGTGAGCAATCCGCAGCTTCAACCCGATACGAAGGAAGGTCTCGTCGTCCAGTTTAGTCTCGACAAGAAGGACCCCAGTCCAAAGGGCCTTCGATTGGTCACTCCGCTTACGGACTTCGAGCAAACGCTAAAATTATTTGCTGTCGAGGACTCTGCCGAGATACTGCTGGTCGATTCCGAAGTCATCTTTGACTATTCGAAATACATGAACGTCCGTCGAACGGAAATCAGTATTCCTGATACGTCAGCCCGGTCCTTTCGTTTGGTCATCAGTTCGCCGACGGCAGATCAAAAGTCAACTTTTTTGGAACTCACCCAAGAACTGCAAGCCGATACCGAGGTGAGTCGACGTGAGGAAATTACCATCGAGCGTCGACCATTTCGCATCGACCGCGTTGAGCTCTTTGCGGATGTGGAGGAGCAGACGAAATCGTTTCCCGTCCTCGTCGAGTATCCCATTTCGATCAAGGAAGTCAGGCAAGTCGCAGAGCGAAAGGAGACGGTCCTTCTCGTATCGACCGGAAGTGTTCCACTGCAACGATTGGAACTAGATACCCCGAGCAAGAATTTCAGCCGTCGCGTTAGCGTGATGTCGCAAGCGACCGATGGAAAGTTTTCCCAAGAGGTGGGCAGCGCACAGCTGAGTCGCGTAGCCTTTCGAGAAATCAAACAATCGCAACTAGCCATCCCACTTTCAATGGTGGGTCGACACACGGAATTGGAGGTGGTGATCGAAAACCGTGATAGCCCCGTATTGGAGGTTTCGCGCGTTCGCGGATTCGGATATGTCGAAGAAGCCGCCTTTTTTGCGTTACCCGGACAGGCTTATCGCTTGGTCTGTGCGCCGTATCGAACCACTCGGCCCGATTACGACGTCGCGGCCCTCGATGCAGTGCTGACTAACACGACGACGGGGGCAGTTGCAACCCTGGGGCCAGTCGTGGAAAAGACGGTCGATGTCGTCGCATCACCGCGCCGATGGATTGATCTCGTCAACCAGCCATGGGTCATCGGGTCCGTGGTCGTGGTTCTGGTCGTGATCCTTGGTGGAGGCCTCTACCACGCGTCGAAGCAAATTGACA
Organism: Planctomycetaceae bacterium; assembly: GCA_031411655.1. Lineage (GTDB taxonomy): Bacteria > Planctomycetota > Planctomycetia > Pirellulales > Pirellulaceae > UBA6163. The sequence goes on along the minus strand of JANOBM010000071.1, from coordinate 12,742 downwards.
ACAACATCGACACACCTTCAAAGTAAGCAGAACGCTCTTACTTTCTAATGCCCTTGGCGGATGGAAACGAGCCCGCTGGCACACTCAATGCCTTAACGCAGCCAACCCACCGATATGCCGTAGGTCCCCTAGTCATCGGTTTCTTGCCGGTTTTTTTGTTCCTAGGTGACTCGTAAGTCATTTTTTATCGAATAGTCTCGTGCAAATGAGATATTCATCTGGTTTTTTTTTCCAGAAGTCTTTAAGTGACATGAGATCTTAGCGCTAGCTACTGCGAGTGGGCACATTGCCCGATTGCTATGTGGGTGGGAAGCCTCCAATAGAGACCTCGCAATGTTGGTGCCGCGTTAACGTTAGAGGTCGTTTCGGTATCGACGATTCGATTGTCGTGACCGCTTGAAGCGTTACTTCAACATCCAGACGAAGGGGTTTACCGAGGACAGAGATGAAAATAGACAATGCACTTCCCGAGAATGATCAGACCTCGTTATCCACTCTTCGCAGTCTTCAACGAAACAGCTTGAAAGGCCTTTTCGCAACACTTGATCCGCCGTCGCTTGAGACGTTGGACGGTGAGTACGATGCCGAATTGCTTCAGCAAGGCAATCGGTTTCAGACGCAAATAGTTAATTTTATTTTCAGCGTAAAGAAGAACTGGATTGGCAAGGCGTTCGAGGCTCAATCCGAAGATCGTGGGGTCGGCTACAATTGTTTTCGTGAGGGCGAGCAAGGGGACGTCTATTCTGATCTTCCGATGAGCATCTACGTCGGGACATCGCAAATGGATGGGCGACCATCTGTCATTTTGGATTACGGCAAAACGACTCGCCTAATCGGTCGTATGATGAGCGGCGAGGTTCGGCGTTATTCCGCGGGAGTGTTGCTAGGATTTGGCACTATCGGCCCCGTAACAGGTCGCAAGCATCGATTTCAGCGGTCAGTCCCGTTTGCCCTGGTTGGTCCCGTTCGACCGTTGCAAATCATTTCTTTCCGTGCAACGATTTCCAGTGCCGATAAGGAGGTTCGTAATTCGTTCTAGCAGTAGGCTTGAACCGGATAGCCAAACACCTCCTCATCGTGATCGGTGAATTGCTTGCTTTTACCGTGTTCGACCGTTGTAGCTTCGGTTGAGAGACCTCCCTTGGACCCGGGTGCGATTCGTCTCTTGAAGTCCATCTGTTATGATTTGGGGCTTATCCAGCTTCAGTAACGGAGGGTCACAAGTGAGCAAGACGGAGCATTTAGGCAAGGTAGTCGTGCGCATCGCATGCGTCGCCGGTTGGATAGGGTTGATTGGCGCAGGGAGTTCCTTGGCTGCGCAGCCGCCGGGCGACGTCTCGGATGGAGCAGTCCCCATTGCGATTGCGCAAACGAACGTAGCGATCGCGGGAGTGCCGTTTGGCGTGGCGATCCTGGAGCTACCGCTTGCGACAGCCGTGTTGCCAGAACGTCTACCTGCGTTGGAAGTGTCCGATGAGGAAGGGCGAATTTTTTATCCTGTCGTGCACGATGTACTCGCCGAAGCAAAGGTCGCGCTTCGCCGTGAGGAGCCCGATGCCGGGGAGCCTAGAATCGGAGGCGGGAGGCTGCTGAGGCGGGTCGGTGACCTGGTCCGGCAAGCGACCACGCCGGATGAGACCCCGCTAGTCGTTTCGCGTGAAGCGACGTTTCTGTTTCGAGGCGACGGTCCCCTTCGAGTGAAGACGAACGTACCTGACGGAGCGGGGCGAACGGAGTTCTTGCTGACGCCGGCGTCACCGGTGCAGGCGATCGATTTATCCGTGGCATTGAATCGCTGGTGGGGGACCTACACCCGTTCAATGCTGCGTCAGAGTGACGCCGGAGATTATCCGCCGATCGTGGAGAACTATTTACTGGCTTATCTCTCGGGGCGGATGAACTTGCCATTGCCTCCCGAGTACGTTGTCGATGCTTCGGACGATGACCCTACGTTGGTATCGACCTTAGGTCTCATTGCAGGCACTGACAAAATTCGGTCCGCAATCTTTCGACGTTCCGCGATCGGAGCGGCAACCCCAGTCATGGAAGCAGACCTTCCTTTGCCAAATGAACCGCTTTGGTCACCAGCGGCCTCACCTATCCCCGCCGCATTACCGCCAATAGAGCCGCTCGCCAGTCGTGTACCACCGGAGTGTTTTTACATTCGCTACGGATCGTTTGAGAACTATCTTTGGTTTAGAGATTTGTCGGAAGAATACGGAGGCGACATCGGTCGGATGGTTGCCTTAAGAGGCAGCGACAATGGCGCCGCCCGACGCGTCGAAGAGCAACTTCACGTCAAGACAACCGAGCTTTCTCGAATGCTTGGTGGGACCGTGATCGAAGATCAAGCGATCATCGGTCGCGACCTATTTCTATCCGAAGGCGCGTCGCTCGGCGTCGTCTTCCGAGCGAAGAACGCTTTCTTATTGCAAACGTCGATGAACTCTGACCGAAGTGCGCTCGCTCAGTCGGATGCCGAGGTGAAATTAAGCAACGAAAAAATAGCCGGTCGCGAGGTTTCTTTTCTACACACCGCCGACAATCGTATTCGATCCTACATGGTCGTCGATGGCGAATACATTTTTATCACCAACAGCCGAACACTCGCGGAGCGTTTCATCAAGGTCGGTCAGAGCGGTGAGTCGTTGGCGGCGACTGCCGATTTCATCTTGGCTCGACAACTGATGCCATTGAGCCGTGGCGACACGGTCTTTGCTTACTTCTCGCCTGAGATGTTGCGAGGGTTGGTGGCGCCTGAATACTTGATCGAGATGCGGCGGCGTTTGTATTCGACCGCAGATATTGCCTTGGTGAGGCTTGCACGTTTAGCCTCGGCGGCGGAGGGACAACCGTCCCTGGGACCAGAGGATCTGATTGATTCGGGATTCCTACCACGTGAGTTTGGACAACGTAGCGATGGGAGTGGTGTGCTTGCGATCGGTGATGAAATTGTCGACTCGCTCCGTGGAAAGCCAGGAACACTGCTCCCAATCGCGGATGTAGAAATTGATCGGGTGACTATGGAGGAGCGTGACTGGTATGGCCGCGTGGCCACGTTCCACGAAACGAAATGGCAACAACTGGACCCGATCTTTTTTGGGGTTACTCGCCGACAAATCAGCGACTCACCATCGATTCAGCGACTCGAAATCCACGGAGAAATCGCGCCGCTTGTGCCCGAGAAATACGGCACTGTCGCTCGTCAGCTGGGGCCTCCCACCCGAGTAAAAATCGACTTTGCGCCCGATGACATTGTCGCAGCACAAGCACATGTCGTCTCCGATCAGCTGGAAGGTTCGATACCGCCTCACCACTTATTCGCGGCGATCAAGGACACGACTCCACCGCCTCCCGACCAATTTGACGGTTTTTTAAAGACCTATCAGGCACTTCAGTCGCTTCCGGGCTATCTCGGCGCATGGCCGCAACCGGGATTGCTGGACCGATTGCCGTTGGGTCTCGGACGAGGACAGGTCGTTGGACCTGGCCTGACTCGTTTAATCGGCGGCGTGTATCGATATCAGGGTGGGGGCTTCAGTGTGGTTTCATTGCAAAGTGACGTTTTGCTTGCTTCCTTGCCATTTTTAGCCGCGAACGAGGCTGACGACCTCGCTCAAGTTCGACTTCGCGTCGGCAATTTGCGGGGTAGCCAGCTCGAAGAATGGGTGAACGTGCAGATTCATGACCGAAATAGGGCGACTTCACGTGCTGGTGCCGCTTTCCTTGGCCTGTTGTCCAGTCAATTGAAAGTATCTCCGGAGCATGTCAACAAGATGGCAGGAGAGTTGTTAGGAGGAGACCTCCAAGACCCCTTGGGTGGGCGATATCGCCTAGTGAATGTGGGAGATGATTCGAATCGCCAAACTTGGGTGAGTGATGCATGGGAGACGATGTCGCCAACCCGTCAGCCGGACTCACCAGAGCCAACCAGCAAATACGTCGCACCGGTGTTAAGCTGGTTCCGGGGCGGCCGAGCTGATTTGACCCAGTATCCCGATCGCTTGGTCGTCAATGCTGTGATCGACGTGGAACGCGCCGCGGTTGCTCCGTTTCCTAATCGCGAACCCGGACAAGCGTCGTCCAATGAGTCGACTTACAAACCGTAACTTGATCGAAATTCGCCAAGCCTGAAAGAACCTAAAGTTGCCTGGACTGTCAATTGGAGACCAAAGACTCAAGCTAGGTCGATTCTTTGGAATTGAGCTTTTTGTTCATTGGACATTCGGCTTACTCGTTGCTTACGTTGCCTATTCGGCTTATAGCGACGGCGGTTCAATGTGGATGATCTTGTTTTCGGTATCGCAGTTGATCGCGGTATTTGCATGCGTCGTGTTGCATGAATATGGCCACTCCTTAACCGCTCGCCGATTCGGCGTCGAAACCGTTGATATCACGCTACTGCCGATTGGCGGTGTCGCTCGGCTTACGCGGATCCCGCGTGAACCGATTCAAGAGTTTCTTATCGCTATCGCCGGCCCCGCAGTGAATGTCGCGATCGCATCCATGATCATCATCGGATTCATTACGGCTTCTGGTCTTCGCGCGTTTAGCGAATTGGTTGCATCGATACTGGGATTATTTCCTGAGTCGCAAACGGAGAGTGTGGCACAAGTGGCGGGCGACCCTTTCGCTGAACCGTCGTGGACGGTTTTTGTTGTTTCGCTCCTCGTGATCAATTTAATGTTAGTCGTATTCAATATGATCCCCGCGTTTCCCATGGATGGTGGGCGTGTCCTTCGTAGTGTCCTCGCGATGATGTTGCCATATGTGTCTGCGACGCGATGGGCACAGCGTATCGGGATCGTTTGTGCGGTTTTAATGGCTGCCGCAGCCGTCCTGTCGGAGCCTCCGGCACTGGTCATGCTCTTGATCGCCGCCTTCATCGCTTATGCTGGGATGATGGAAACAAAACACGTCGAATTGAGTGCACGATCGCATCGTTTGACAGTCCAGGATGTGATGATTGGACAACCGCCTTCGATATCCATGGACATGAGTGTTTTGCAAGCGGATCAATGGTGGCGAGGCCAAACGTATTCGTCCGTGGCCGTGGTGGGCTTGGGAAATATCTTTGCTGGTGTTTTATCCATGGCGGACCTTGCGAGGTTCATTACTTCATCACGCCAAGAATCAGCAGAATCCCAGCATACAAGTGCGATTACCACGGTGGGGCAGATCGCCAATCACTCGATTCCAACGATTGAACCCGAAACTGCGCTTGAATCCGTAATGGGCGGCTTGGGCAAGCATCGGCAGCTTCCCGTGGTGGACGAAAACCATTGTTTGGTGGGTTGGCTCGACGGGGATACAGTGCTCAGCCGCGCCGACCTCTTCCGTAGTCGAGCACCGGAAATTCCAGAACTCTTCGCTGCCGAACACAAGTCTGCAGACTATCTGTTTGTGATATGAGTGCGTTAAAGCATCGGCGGTGGCGAGGGCGACGAAGTGGAATAAGACTGCGTTGACTCCGGTGCAGTCGTTGGTTCTGGCCCAGGTGGAGAGTTAGGTGAAGGTGGCGATGCTTGCGTAGGTGGTACTGACATGGCGCTTGCCAGGATCAGGGGGGCTCTTTCGGTCATCAGTCGACTCCGACCAATGATCATTTTACCGCCTAGGAACGACGGAGATACCCAAGAGTGGGTGTCCATGGCGACCTGAACGACCACATTGATATGGGCTGTACTCTCTACGATAGGATCTGGCGAAACCGTAATTGCCTGTGGCGTGACACCGACCTTTGCAAGGTAGGCATTGGCAGCGGCTATCGCGTCTGAATGAGTGGCACCTGGAAAAATGGCGGCCCGAGCGGCTTCGTAAGCGGCGCAGTCCACGTTGTGGCGAAGGATACTAGCGCGAAAGAACTCGATGCCTACGAAGACGAACAGCATCAAGACCGAAAGCGATACCGCAAACTCGACGGCCGCAGCCCCTCGTCGATCAAGCGCCGTTGAAGTCATACCACTCAATACCTTCGATGGTTGTATACATGTTTGGTTCATCGATGAGTTGACCTTACGAATGGTTTGTTCTAGCGACTGATCAGCGTGGGAAGGCGTCCGGCAATTTCACGAAAGGCTGCTTGAAGTTGCGACGCGTTGACGGCGTGATAATGCTGTCCCCCTGCCGCATTGGCGACCGATTCCATAAGAGTTTGTTCCGCCTCATCCGAAAACGTTATCGTAAAAACTGTGATCTCTTGAGCCCGCGCGGAGTTCGCTGCATCAATGGGGCTGGTGCCATAGTTGTGAACGCCATCGGTAAGAACAATGAGTACCGGTGTTGCCCAAGGGCGGTGGCGCGATGCATCGCTGACAGCACCCATCCCTTCGAGGATTCCGTCACCGATGTTCGTCCCGCCTGCGGTGAAGTGAGCGGAGATGGTCGTCAGACCAGACACGATTAAAGGGTAGTCTGCAGTCAACGGTTGGGGAGTTGATACCGTGTCATTGTAGACCGACAACGAAAGCAATTCGTTTTGGGGTGTTGTATTCAGTTGGCCGATGAAGACTTGCACTGCGGCAACTGCATCAAGCCATCGAGCATGGGATGGGACCGGGTCGCCGAATGTCCAATCGACGGGAGCATGCGTGGGATTGGGTGGATAGGCTGAGATTTCACCGGAGGAATACGCCATTGAACCACTCCGATCAATCACCAGGGCAATGTCGAGGTCGACTTGAGTACACGTTGCAGTCCGTAGCGGCCGAAACTGAATCACACTACCGAAAAGTGGAAACACTGGATCAATGTCACCGCCCGCTCCTGCGGCGAGGCTTCTTGTCGTCAAGCGAACAGCATTCCCGGAAGGTGCAACAGTAAACTCAAACGGAGCGTTTAAGTTGCTTCGTGTCGACACGCCGAACTCGAAGTCAATTTCCTCAAGGGGTAAAATTTTTGTTCCGATTGGATTTCGAGCAGCGACCGCTTGCGCCGCGGCGCGAGCAGCTTGTTCGTCTTGGGTGATCGCAAAGACTCGGCCGGCGGCGTTTGCAGCAGCATCGGTGGCGATCTGAGTTTCCGTTTGGACCAGTTGCAAATAACTTAAGTTGATCGCAAAGCCAGAGAGTATCAGCAGCACCGGCAGCAGGATGGTCATCAGCACGAGTGTCGCGCCCCGACGATTATTGCTCATGATCTTAGGGTTATTAATGATATGCCAACTCCACGGATTCACTAAATGTCTTGCCAGCATAAAACCAACCACCGATGAGGGAGTTCGGTGCACAGGGCGCCGAAACGGTAACGCGAAAGTAGTCGCCTGATGTGAGCGACGCGGGATAAGGCGGTTCCATGGAAATGGAATATCCCGCGACACTATGGTCGCTCAGCACAAATTGGCACTGTGCCTCCACATTGGGTGGAGAGCTTCCTGGGAGAAGGCCAACACGTGCGCCCTCAAAGGCGGAGATGGTGAGCGTTTGTTTTAAATAAAGCATCGCACATGCCTCGATCGTCCCTAGCGTCAATAAGACGAGCAGGGGAAGACAAATGGCAAGCTCAATGATCGCTGCGCCGGTTGATCTGGTCGTGGAGCGAAAACGGCAATCCGTGCACCTGTGGCAGCAAGGCTGCCGGCGATGACCGTGTCGATGTTTGCTGGACTGCCGTTTCATGGATTGATCAAGCCCATGGGACGATGGCGCCTGGGTAGGCGAGGGAGCAAAGGATTCAATTCGATGGAAACGTACGTCAAGAACTCTTCCGGAAGTCCTATGTCCAGCGACAGAAAGCCAACCCCCCGTTTTATCCTGTTGTGATTATCAACACTGGCGCAATCAGAACGGACAGCACGGTTGTAGTGAAAGTCCCGATGGGGTGAATCAGCGCGACGTTGCCGGAACCGTCGGTCTCAATTTCCACGACTCATCGAAGAAATCAGCGGCGGCGATTTTTCCGGGAAAAATGCCATCGGAAGGTTGATTGACGTTGATCACCGCCCAGTCAGGTAACATCGCGATTTGACGCGAGTTTGTGCTGTTTGAAAACTCACGAAAAGTGATTCCGCTGTTCACGACGATATACCGGTCGGGCGCTTGGGGATTGGGGTAGACCATGACGAGGGCATGCATGGATGGATCGTATTGTACATCTCCCACAACAATTCGGTCGTCCGTCCATCCCATCGGTAAAGCTGAAGCAATGTTTGCCAAATAACGATTGCTTTGGAAGTCTCCGAAACAGACGAGATTGAAGTTAGCAATTTGTTCAGGCGTCAAATCTTTATCGATAACGACTCGATCGTCACCCCGCATGATACGGCGCCAACTCGCTCGCGCCTGTTGCAGTTCGCGGTCAACGAACCGCTGGACCACGCCATGGCGACAAGGCCGCGACGGCAACACAAACAAGAAGGGCGCGGTGAGCGCATCGTCGATGGGGCCCTGTACTCCTGGCCGTTTCTTTCCGATGAGCCATTCATCGCTTGATAGATCCCAAATATCGTCTTGTTTAGCCCATTGTGTGCGCGACGGTTTACCCTGGATGACCGCCGGGCCATCAACTGACTGCCCATCGATTTCGAGTGTCAAATAACCGGATTTCATTGGCCAACCGTCAGTCGAAAAGTCAAGCTTTAATGCGGACACGTTTTCAGTGCTGATTCGAATCGTCGTGTCGTCGATCTCTGCGTCTACCACCGCTTTTTTCCAGTGCTCCTCCATCCCCTCGACGGTTAACCAGTCCATCTGTGAGTATCGCAATGTGTAGGTCACGAAGTGAATCTTCGTTCGAATTTTTTGCTGTGTTTGAGACTCCAAAAAAGCTAGACGCTGGTCGATTGCGTTTGCCGATGACGCATCGATCTTGTGCGCCATCCCCTGTCCAACAACATGTTCGATCGATGAACCAGATCGAGCAAAGAATTCGTTATTCTTTGCTGCCGCTATCATCGTTTCTGCGGCAGCGCGTTGTTTATCCAGTTCACCACTGTACACGACAACTTGTGTGTTTGTTAGATTTTCGACCCATGGTGGGACGTCATACCACATCATCAACTTACGTCCCCAGTCACCTGGATCGTAGGGCATCGACTTGTTCCATCCCTGGTAGTTGATTGTGTCTACAAACCCAGCACCCGGGTTTGCCGCAAACCACCTTCCTGGATCGTGTGCGGCCAAGTGCCAGCACCCGGCGCCGCCCATCGAAAATCCACGAATGCTGATTCGTTTTGAATCGATGGGGAAGATGCTCTTCACCTGTTTAATCGCTTCATAGACATCGGTCTCACCGGCAAATTTAAACGCGTTGCAGTGCCGCCCGAAGGGATGTAGAACGATCACACCGGCTGGTGAGTATTCGCCTACTTTGTCGAGTCGATCGAGCAGAAATGGGACTTCGGTAATCGTATCGCCACGGCCGTGAAGCCACACATCCATGCGCAAAGGTTTTCCGTCGATAGCAAGTTTGCCTTCAGGAAGCACGACCCCGTAAGGCTGTACCGAGCCGTCGATTGATGAAGCGAATCCACCGGCAAGTGTTCTTTGGTCGTCTTTGCGGCTTGAGCCGATGACGAGCAAGTCCAATCCGCGAGTTCCCTTACTGACCGCCTCTAGGCGTTGCCGCGTGATAGCGGCAGCTCGCTGCACAAGCTCAACGTCCTTGGGCAAGTAAAATAGGCCTTGCTCCATGGCGACTTCAACGGCTCGCAAGAATATCTCGACGTCAGCCCTCCAAACGGATGCATCCTCCGTCGTACGGATCAATGATTCCAGGTCGAGCCGCAGGCGTTGCGCTTCCTTTTGCAAGGTTTCGGTAGTTTCACTAGGTAGGTCAATGCCTTGAGGAGGAAGCGGCTTATAGGTCTGTGCATCGGCGTGCTGAAACGCCACGGTCCCTATAAGCAGAGCGAACAGCAATGCACGGATAGAAGCGTGAGAAAATGCCATGACGATTTTCAACAAAGCAAAGAGGACGCAGGCTACAGGTACGTTAACAAAGCCACTTTAATCTTGAGCGATGCGCAGTACCTGCTCCAGCTGCATCGCTCCGTCGTAGAGTGAGCGACCGATGATGCACGCAGGCATGCCCATTTCAACGAGCTTCTGAACATCGTCAAGCGTAGTCACTCCACCGCTCGCCACGAGTGGAATGTCGGTGGCAGTAGCCATTTCAGCTAGGCCCGCGAAGTTTGGCCCCTGCATCATCCCATCTCGGGAAATATCCGTGTAGATAATCGCGGCAATATTGCACGTCATGGCTCGCAATTCCTGGGCAAGTTCTGTTGCCCGCGTCTGACTGGTAAGGAGCCAACCATCCGTAGCGACCATCGAATCGCGTGCGTCAATCCCGGCGGCAAGTTGCCCTGGGTGAAGATCGCAGGCGGTTGCAAACCACGCCGGGCGTTTGAGTGCGGCGCTGCCCACAACCAGTCGTGACAATCCGAGATCAAGCAGTAGCTTGATCGAGGCATCGTCACGAACGCCGCCTCCGAGCTGGCAAGGTACATCCACGGCAGCCAGAATGGCCGATACCGCAGCCCGATTCGCCGCTGGATCGTCGCCACGCGCCGCATCCAAGTCGACAAGGTGAAGCCGTTTGGCGCCGGCATCCACCCACTTCTTGGCCATCGTTGCTGGGCAGTCGCCAAAAATGGTTTGGCGTTCATAGTCACCCTGTTGTAGCCGAACAGGTTTCCCGTGTCGGAGGTCGATGGCTGGCCAGATCTGCACGGAAAATTCTCCAGGAGGTGTTTTTGGATGTAATATAAACACCAACGGCAAGGTCGTTACAATTGCCCTGCCGTTGTAGCCTTTATGCCTGAGGGGGCCGCCCCATGCTTGTATGACGTAATCTCCCAATGTGCGGGAAACGAGATCAACGACATGGGATGTTCAACCTGCTGTCCCGTCCTTCAATGGAGTGATTGCCATTTGGCGATCCAGCTGGGGTGGTTGGTCCACCAGAGTAATCAGGCACCATTTAGACAATAGACCTCTCTTTCAAAATGCTGGCCATGGCGCGAAGCTTTTTCTTTCTGTTTATCACGACGGCATTCCCATTTACGTCAGTGTCGCTTTGCTGCCTTGCTCAGACACCCGTCATCCAGCTGTGGCCGGACGGTGCGCCTGGGTTTGAGGACCGAAAAGACGAGCCAGAGGTGGCGAAGGACTGGTGGGTCGCCAATATTCACAATCCGTCACTGACCGCTTTTTTACCGGAACGGGGTAACGCAAATGGAACCGGAGTCGTGATTTGCCCCGGAGGCGGGCACCGCCAATTGGTCTTTGACGCGGAGGGCACCGATACGGCCAAATTTCTGAGCGCGCTTGGGTATGCCTGTTTTGTTCTCAAGTATCGACTTGGGCGCGAGGAAAATTCCCCATACAAAATCGACGTTCACGCGTTGGCCGATGGTCAGCGAGCCATTCGAGTGATTCGTAGTCGCGCAGAGGAATTCGGTATCGATCCAAAACGTATCGGTATGTTCGGCTTTTCCGCCGGAGGCGAGGTTGTCTCGATGGTGGCCTATGCGACCGGCGAAGGCAATCTAGATTCGAAAGATTCGGTTGAGCGAGCGAGTGCCGAATTAAATTTTCAGATTCAAGTTTATCCGGGGCCGCTTGGAATTCCCGAAGTGTTGCCTAAAAAGCTGCCCCCCGCATTTTTGCTTGTCGCGGCCGACGACGGCGCTTCGAAAAACATCGTGCGACTGATCAATGGTTACAGTTCACAAGGCGCTCCATTTGAGGCCCACATCTACCAACGTGGCGGGCATGGATTCAATATGGGGCAGCGTTCCAAACTCGCATCCGTTGGCAGTTGGCCCCAGCGCTTAGCCGATTGGTTAAGCGACAACATTGTATCGACCGCACCGAGCCCACCGTAAGATGCATCGGGTTCGTCGCTATACCGTGACAGAGTCGATGTTGCGGAAATGGTGTCTGACCCCGATGGCCGGAACGGCCCTATGGGTGCTTCGCACCGTCAGGGTCAGACACCATTTCCAAAAAAGCAAGAGTTAACCCGTCACGGTATATCGCCATTCGAGTTTGGTTGATGGAAGCCTACCATTGTGATCGCAACCAATACAATCTCCGTCACCGAGATGACCGATGGCAACGGCTCCGCCGTGAACGCTACACCTACAGTGCATACGGTAGGGTGGTCTCTCTCGATTCTACGAGCTCACCACCAGCCTCTTCCAGCATCGGTGTCGGCTACGCGTATACGAGACGAGAGTGGGATGAGACGCTTGTGCTATTACACTACCGAATAACGATGGCTAACAGTGTTGGAGGGCGCCAGCTTTCTACCGTTTGTATCTCTTTGCACAAGAGTCGGTCCAAGTCGACTGAAATCACATGCAGAAGCTCATCGAAAAGATCCACTATCGGCTGAAGCTACGGCTGACGGCGCAATTCAATCGCAGTGATTGTCACTTGGACTGACCGACATGGGGAAGCGATACAAAGACACCGGAGTCTGCGCTGAATCTTTGGCGTCCCAGGTGTAACCGGTGGTTCTTATGGGAAAGTCGGATCCTCCGATGTTCGAAGGTACGCTTGATGCGTGTCGGTGATAAAGTGGTAGCACTGGCCCGGTTCTGGCACCACTGACCCGCCTCTGGACCCGCTGTCGGCGCTGAACGTTGATGATGCGATGAGCCTACCCGAAAACCATTAGCCGCATTGGGGCTAGCCGCGGGTTTCTTCGGTTTGCGAATAGATTCTTAACTTCGTCAAATGCGCCCTCGTAACCACCCGTATTCCTACCCTTCCACCCCGGAAGGAGGCAGTGGGGC
>JANOBM010000070.1:0-27804 GCA_031411655.1 Planctomycetaceae bacterium | reverse complement strand
CACGGTCGTGACTTGCAAACGCGAATGGTTGAGGTTGATCCACTGCAATCCCATGAGTTCTGGCACATGGCTCAGAAGCACTTCGAGATGTCGAAGATAGTTCGGTTGCGATGTCGTGAAACTAGTCATGGCAAATGCGTGGTGTGGGCTGTGCATCTGCACGAGATGGCTGCCAAGGTGTCGCCCATCCGCGCAAACTCCGACGCGATTGAGGCAGATGTCCTCGCCACCCAAGTGATGGATCAGGGCTTCGTTCTAGAGGCTAACGTCCAGGTGCGTTCCGAAATCGCGGATAATGTCTTTGAGTTGTTGCACCAGTCGTTCGCAATGGTCGCTCAGCCGTTGCCAGCCCGAGTTTCGTATCATCGGTTGGTGGCGACTCACACCATGCATGGAATTGACCAGCAGCTTGCCGCGAATACGTTCCCCACCAAAGTTGATCAGCTTCACCAGCCGCACGTCCTGCAGCATCGCGTAGTGCAATGCCTGCATGTCATGCTCGGGAATGAGGCCTGATACAGCCTTCAATTCATAGAGCATCTGGTTCACGACCAAATCGAGAAGATAAGTCTTGTGGAACCTCCCATGCGTTACGCTCACTGGCACTTAGGTATAAACTTCAAATCCTTCGGCCCGCAACCGAGCGGCAACTTCGTTCTCGTAGCTGCGTTCGTCAAACAATTGCCCGAAATGATTCTGAGAAGCGTAGGCGCAACGCATGACGGCATCGTCGATCTGCTCAAACTCTTGGTCGGAGACGCTTCGGAGATCAAGGCTGCGTTGAATGGGCATCACGGTGGACTACGATTAGGCAACAGAATGGCAGACAGCAGAATGAAAACCTATGAAATCAGACTCGCAGTATGGTCCTGTGAAATTCGCGTGCAACGAGCTCCTGCATTTCATTCTGCTGTCTACCATTCTGCTGTCTAGCGAGCCTGTGGATGCGTCAGCAACCAGTCGCGGAGCTGCTCGACGCTACCGGTTTCCCAGAGCGGTTTTGCGGTGGGGTCGTCGGGCTTGGCTCGTTCGTGGACCATGCGCGCGAGGTTGGCGTGCTGCACGGCTTCGCGGATCGATTCCCAGGCAGGAGTCGCAACGGGGCCATGACGCGAGGGGAGCACGAAGACCGAGACGTCTTTGATGTGCTCGTAGGCCGTGTCCCACGGGTCGCGCCAGGGGTAGTACGGAGCGAAGAACGCGGTGCCTCGGCAGTCGGCCGGTTGACTGAGGACCGAGCGAATCTGCTCGTACATCTCGGCGGCGATGCCGGGCGTTTTGTCTTGGTAACAGGGCGCCGTGTACCAGATCCACGGCTTCTTCAAGTAGTCGCGGCCGCTCGGTCCATACGACAGATGCAGCTTGTACGGATTCCACAGATCGACAAGCGGTTGCAAGATTTGAAACGTTGCGGCGTTCGCGGCCTCGCCGGGGTTCATCGTGATCTTGAGCTGCGGGTCGATCTCGCGGATCAGTTTGCCGATCGCCAGATAGTCGGCCAATTCGGCGGGCGACTTGCCGGTCGGCTCGTCGTTCACCGACATCATCCAATCGTCGTGACTCAAGCCTTTCGCCTTCGCTTGGGCGACGATGTCGCGAATCTGCTTCTCGTTGACGCCGCGCTGACACCAGATCTGTTGCTGGAGTCCGTACTTCGTCATTTCGGCCTTCGAGAAGAACGGCCCTTGCCACACGTTGAAGCGTTTGAACCAGTCGACGAGGTACTGCTCGCCCGGCGGCGGGTTCACCCAACCGTGAACGAGGATCGGTTGCTGCGGCTCGATGCGCAGGTCGGCAATGCTGACACTCGTCGCGATGGTGCGCGTCGGGAAGCTCGTCTTGCCCGCGAGGTCCGTCGCCTCGATGCGGATCGCGGCGGAGTATTCACCGGGCGGCACGCCGGTCGAATCGAACGTCAACCACGCTTGAGCCGCACTGCGCGGCGGGATGATCAAGAACGGTCGACGCAGCAGAAAGAATGGCGTCCATTCTTCGCGACCGTCGCCGTATGGAGCGAAGCCGACCGCGCGCCAACGAATGCGATCGGCGAAGGTCTGCTGGCCGCTCGTCAGTGATTCGGGCGTGATGCGCAGCACGAGCGGTTCGTTGCGGACGTTGCGAAAGCACAGGCTCGCGGAACGCGTCGTGTCGCGGACCAGCGGCATGGCGAGCGTCGGCCGAGCGGGCTCGGGGCCAGGCATCCACGTTTGCGTGATCGAGCCGATGCCGGGCGACAGGTTCATGACGTAGCCGGTTTCGTGCGTTCCGCCGGCGGCTCGCAGTTGCGATTCGTAACGAGCCAGGCTCGGCTTCGGCAGCAGGTTTCCTTCGGGCTTGTAGTCGGCATCGTCGGTGATGAAGAGCCGATAGACGCCGCGGTACGTGCGCGGGTTGATGTACTTGTTGATGAGAATCGCGATGTTGATTTCGCGCTGCATCGTCAGTCCGTCGTCGAGGTTGCCGGTCGCCGAGAACGTATGGATGCGGAGCGTGTTCTTGCCGGTGCGAAAGCCAAAGCGGCGATTCGGCTGATCGATCAGCTTCGCGCTTCCCGCGTCTTTGCCGTCGATGCGGATCGCAAGCGACGCCC
Organism: Planctomycetaceae bacterium; assembly: GCA_031411655.1. Classification (GTDB taxonomy): domain Bacteria; phylum Planctomycetota; class Planctomycetia; order Pirellulales; family Pirellulaceae; genus UBA6163. The sequence goes on along the minus strand of JANOBM010000070.1, from coordinate 25,214 downwards.
CTTCGCGGACGATCTCCAGGTCGAACGGTTCGTTCGCGCGGATGTGCTCGTGCAGGTTCTGCTTCGCCCCCGGCTCGAACGACGGGCCGACGATCGTGCCGTCGAAGTCGATGAAGTTGTCGCGCAGGCCGAGCTGATCACGGAAAAAGAAGCCGCTGCCGGGAACAGGCTTCTCGGTCAATGTGAGCCTCGCGCGAATATGAAAGTCTTCGCCGGTCTTCAGTCCGCTCGACGCCCAGAGGAACGACGTCGGTGCGGTGTTGGTAAAGGTCTGCCCGTCCTGCTTCCAGTCGCCGACGCGACTCACGAACACGGGCTCGCCGTTGTCGATGAAGACCCCCTTCGCGGCCTTCGCTTGATGAGCGGCGACTTGCTGCGGAGTCATCTCCGGAATGTCGACCTCGCCGACTTTCGCCCACGCCGCGCGACCGCCCGGATAGAGCCGTTCGGTCCGTTCCCAAGTGGCTCGCTGCCCCGTCTCGGTGTTGGCGTGAATCGAGTAGTACTCGAAGTAATCGATGTTCTTGAACTGCACCCAGAGATGCCATTTGCCGGGCCGCGCGACCGTGTAGCGACCGATCGCCGCCGCGTTCGTCGCCGCGTGATCCGCCGAGAGACCGCCCCCTTCGCGAATCCATTGGCCCGTCACGACGGGAAAATGGCCGGGGTAGATCCAATCGAAAACGGCGTCCTTCGCGGCCGGGTCGGTGTTGATGTCGCTCTGCAAGACGGCGGCTTGTTGCCGGATGCGGAACGGATTGCCGACCATGTTCCAGATCGGGTCGAAGATCACCTGCCGGCGCGGATCGCGGTAATCGGCGATGCCGGCTTGTACCGGATCGAGCGGCGGGGCCGTGTAGTTCTGACCGGCGATGCTCGCGATGTCTTCGCGCCAGAACGCATAGCTGAGCCGAAACAACGGCTCGTTGTCCCGCGCGGATTCCCAGTGGCTCGGCCGTACCTGCCACAGCCGCCACGCGTCTTGATCGGCCTTCGTCAACGCGGGCCGAGCGTTGCATTGCAGGTCGGACGACAACTCGCGCAGCGCGGCCAGTACGTCCTCCGCCGGCGCCGCCGCCCAGAGTTCGTCGGTCAGATACAGGCAATCGACCTTGTGTTCCAAGAACGGCACGTTGGTCGGAGTGTGGTAGTACCGCACGACATGCCCGAGCGCGACCGTGTACTCCCCCGCCGCCAGCTCCGTCATCAAGTCATGCCAGCGCGGCCCATCCTCAGCCGCGAGCTGCGTGTTGAACTCTTCATAGAGCAGCGGAGCTCGGGCCTCTTCCCCTTTGCGATACAGCGTCAAGCTCGTGACGGCGGTGCCCTTGGCATGTCCTTGATGCCAAATCCACAACCGATACATCCCCGCGCGATCAATCTTCAGCGGCAACCGCGCCTCCGGCCCGCGATGCCCCGGCAGACTGACGATCGCCTCCGTCGTCGCTCGCCAGCCGCAATTCGGCAAACGCTCCGGTTCGATCAACACGCGCCGCGATTCGTCCGGTGTCTTCAAATCCAGCGGCAACAAACTGCCCGGCTCAACCCCCTTCGTCTTCAACCACTGATGAAACGCCGCTATCCGGCTCGCACTCCGCCCCTGATGCCACATCGTCCGCCCGAGCGAATAAAACGCACTCTCCGGCTCATCGACTTCGGAACTCGGCCCCCACGCCGAAAGCGGCGGCAACTCCAGCATCTCCTCAGCGAAGCCCGCAGCGTGCGTCGTCAAGACGATCAGACAAGTCAACAGTGAGATCGAACTCTGTCGTAAGTGCGTCATGCTTCTACCTGCGAAGAATATTGCTGGCTCTGTGCAAATCGTGTTGGTGTCTGTGAGCGGCAAGGCGCTAGCCGCCGGTAATTGTGCCAAAACCCGCGGCTAGCGCCTTGCGGCTCACAACGCCAATACGCTCATGGAGGCGGAAAAGCATTGTTATGTCTGAATTTGTCTTACGATATGGGCGCAAAAACTCATCGCCCTCACCCGAAGGTAAGAGTTTTCGAACTCAGTGTCCAATGGTTTGTTCTCTGCAGGCACGTCTCCGTCAGCATCAATGGGTTCATTCTCGCCACCCTGGTAGATAGCCGACGATCGAAAGCTCCACACTGTCTCATCCGGCGTTTGAACCACTAGAGCATCACGCTTTTCCACGGGCTGTTACCGGCAAAGCTTTCACTTCGCCGATTACCCTCGGTGTCAAGTCGATGTTGTCACTGTGCCTCTCAGCATCAACAAATCATTCGGAGCTCCGAGCTTCGGACGTCTTTGACTTACTTCATCGGGCGGACGCCCAAGGGGCAGGCCACTGCCAGAAAAGATTCCTGACAGCTTTACTCTGCCTGACTCCTTTACCCTCATACCTTTACTCTGCCCTGACGCCTTTACTCTGGCCCCCGGCGAACGGCTCCGCACGTGGCGATTAGGCCGATGCTTCCAAGATCTCTACTTGGGCCATACGACTAGGCATTCTCGGTGCGGAGCGTCAGATCATATCCATTCTTGTGGTTAAGCCGCGTATGAGTCGCTAGCAATAAGGCGCACTCGGCAAACTTTAACGGTCAAGAAACATGTCCGGCCAGCGAAAGTCAGCAAAAGCGAAGAAAGTGATAAGAAACGCAGACATGGATAAAACGTTCAAAGCTGAATCTTCGGATCAATCGATCGGTGAATGGACGATCCGACCTAGCCGAATTCGAACACGAGCGTTCAATGCACACCTATTTTCTTTCACTCGCGTTTCACCGATACGCCAAACTTTTCGTCTTGCCCGTATGCTTTTCCCTTGCCCAGGGGATGGTGCTGAGCCATGCCCAAGAGACTGCCGGCATGCTCTCGGAGGAGGACCCTGCTACGGTTGCTGAAGCGGACGCGATGCAGAATCTGATCAAGCGATTGGAAGAGACAGAAGAACGCCTGAACATGCTGGAATGGGAGCGTCAGCGAATCGTTGACGCTGAGACTGAAAAAAAGGAATCAGAGTCTAGAAAGAAGAAAAAATAGAGGCCAAGAAACTAGAAAAGCCGAAGGATGAAGCTTGGTACGAGAAATACCGGATCCGTGGATACACTCAGGTCCGTATTAACGATGTGATTGACCAAGAAGATGGGTCTGCGCCTGCTCAATATGTCGGTGATAGTTCCGTAGGGGACAACCAAGAATTTCTCATTCGCCGAGCTCGTTTGATCATTCAAGGCGACGTGTCAGATCACTTATCCATCTATTTGCAGCCGGACTTTGCGTCCAATGTTCCCGGGTCGTCCGACGCAAACCAATTCGCGCAGATTCGAGACTGGTATGGCGATCTTTATTTCGACAAGACAAGAATCAATCGAATTCGCGTCGGTCAATCCAAGATTCCATTCGGTTGGGAAAATATGCAATCGAGTAGCAACCGCCTGCCACTGGACCGTAGCGATGCCATCAACAGTGCTGCGCGGAACGAGCGAGACCTGGGAGTCTTCTATTATTGGACACCGGATTATGCCCAGAAGTTCTTCGATGCCATTAATGAAGACGGTCTGAAGGGGTCGAACAATTATGGGGTTTTTGGCATCGGATTCTACAACGGCCAAGGCGGGAGCTTTCGAGAGCAGAATGATAATTTGCATTTTATTACTCGCTACACGCAGCCAATTACGCTAGCCAGCGGACAACGAATGGAGCTTGGAATTCAAGGTTACACTGGTCGCTATGTAGTTCTCGGATCGACAATTAGCCCCCGTGGCATCGGCGCTGACGTTCGGCCTGATGGTACTCTTGAGTCAGGCAACGATGGAGGAATTCGAGACGAACGACTAGCAGGAACCGTTGTGGTTTACCCTGAGCCTCTCGGGTTTCAGGCTGAGTGGAACGTGGGGCGTGGTCCTGGTCTGAACGACGCCCAAACTGAAGTGATCCAGCGAGATCTTCACGGTGGGTATGCAATGACGATGTATCGAATCAAGACTCGCTGTTACGGAGAGTGGTTTCCGTTCTATCGCTATCAGTACTACCAGGGTGGGTTTAAGGCCGAACGAAACGCGCCCTTCGCGTTTGTGGACGAACACGAACTTGGCCTGGAGTGGCAAATGAACAAGTACATGGAACTGGTGGGCATGTATACGGTCACGGATCGAACGAATACGCGTGCCATCAGTGAAGACAATCGACTTTCTTATGGTCAGTTCGAAGGCGAGCTGGCTCGATTCCAATTCCAATTCAACTACTAGCGGTTGCCTGTCAATGTTACCCGTGGTGCCTTTCACCCCAAGTGTGCCTCGGGACAGGGAGAGAGGACCGGGACAGGTAGATATATCGTGACAGAGCCGATGTTGCGGAAAAGGTGTTTGACCCCAACGAGATCATGGTCGATCACGTCCACCATCGGAGCGTCAGATGATGCTTCTTAGTGGGCGACAGTCCTGTTTGGGGCAATCATTTTGATCACCGAGTATTCAAGATCGAACAATTCCTCCGGCAGTTCGCTGCCGCCTTCGGGATTGACCCTTGCAGCTTCTCGGTTTCTTAGATCAATTTCCGCTCATTCTTCGCCATCACCCAAACGTCGTTGCCACCAGGGTCGACCACAAGGTCGCGCGGCGTTGGCCTTGGCTCGGTCCGCACCGATCTCCCATTGCGCCACTTGATGATTCGGGGGTGAGCAATGCCCTGGCCCGGAACCAGCGAAGGGGCGAGGGCGAATCCGTTTCGGTGCGGGAAAAGGCGAAGAATGCGATACCGCTCGCTATCACCGAAATGGCCCCGACGGACGACGCGGCTCGTTTGCAAGAGACACTCGCGTTCTATCAATGCGTTTTTCTGCAATTTAGAAAATATCGTCGAACCGAGACAATTGACAAAGCGTAAACCGCGGCAACAGTCAGGTGTCCTTGGTCGGACCCAAGCCTGTAATCTCACTCAGCTATCGTGGTCACTGTTTTGGCGGTGAGCATGGAGCGACTTAAAGCATCAGGAGTCAAGCCTTTGCCTTCGCGGTTGCACCTAACGACCTACCTCGCGCTCGCTTCGCTAATTTTCGGCAACGCGTTGTCCTGGGTTCACGTTGGTTGCCATGCTGCTGGCGGTGGGTGCACCCACACTTCGAAAGGATTGTCCGAATCATTGGGGATTGCCGAGAGAGCACATAAGTGCTGTCATCATTCAGACAATCCCATCGACCATCGAATGGGCGTCGAACTGCAGAAGGGCCAGTCAAAGCCGATTCAGCAGGGCGAGCGGCAACCGGTTGGTGCCGAGCACGATTCAGAAGATTGCTTCGTTTGTCAAAATGTTTTTGCACTACGTCACGGGTTGATCACGAACGACGTGCCGTTTGTCTGGGAACCAGAAATCACACAGCGTCAACCCGTTTGTGTTTCCAGCGCGCTGCCCGGCGCCCTTTTCTTGAGCGGACTTTCGCTCCGGGGACCGCCTCAAGCCTAACGCTTGAGTGTTGTTGAATCCCGTCTGCTCGTGCTTGAGGTACGCTTCCATGGCAATAGCCCATGATGCCCGCTTGGCTTCACCGTCGCAAAGTCGGTTGGCGTCGTTACTGACCGTTGATTTCTGTCCCTGGGCAAATCGATTCGTTTATTGGCTGAAAGAACCAATCGGATGGTTCGTGCTGGCAACCGCGGCTAGCGTCATGATTGGCCTGTACTTGAACCCCGTCGGCTGGACATTGGCGGCGTCGCTCGGCGCAATCATGGCGGTTGGCATGGTTTGGCCGCTGGTCGCAGTGCGAATGTCGGTGTGTCATCTGCAGCCGGACGTCGATGCCGTTCACGAGGACTCGCCATGTCGCATGATTTTCAAAGTGCGTAATCGATTGCCGATTCCCATTTGGGGCTTGAGTGTCGAGGGCTACCTTGATGCGGAGCCGGCCGACTCGTCCGCCGCCAATTTACCAACGGTCGCATTGTCATGCGTTCCACCCATTTGTGTTGCGGATTATGCCGTGACGGTGCATCCACGCCTTCGAGGCCACTATCCGATTCAAACGCCCCAGGTTGCTTGCTCCTTTCCATTCGGCATTTGGACAGCACGGCGAGAGTTGAAGTCGATGAAACCGCTGACGGTTTGGCCGAAGGTTTATCCGATTGACGGGACTTGTCCGTTGACTGGTCGCTCCAACGCAGACCACGGCGACGGCCATCGGGGTGGACGAAGTGGCGACATGGTCGGCGTGCGAGCATTTCGCCGTGGTGATTCACCTCGCCATATTCACTGGATCGCTTCTGCACGAACAGAGACCCTAGTCGTTACCGAACGCGGCGGCCCTCAGTGCGTCGAAGTCGATTTATGGCTTGATACGACTGCGACAAGCAGCACTTTGGCATGGCGAATTCGCGTGGCAGCTAGCGTGATGACTCACTTGCAGTCGGCATCGACACCAATGCAGATCGTCCTCGGCGATCGACCACTGCAATTCGCGAGAGGAGCCAAGGGGCATCGTCAAATCTTAGATGCATTGGCTGATGTTCCGAATAAAGGCGCAGGGAAAACCGACCAGGCGAAACGGGCGACGATTGATCACAAAAAAGTCCGCGTCGAAATCGGTGGGACGACTGATCATGGCGTTGTTGAAGTCACGATCATACGGCCGACAGGCGGCAAACGTGCTGGCGGTCAAACACGCCGGGTGCAAATCGATTGCCGACGGGCGCCTGACGAGCAAATAGCAAACTTGTGGCCGGAGGTTTGCAATGAAACTTTCGCAGCCTGAATATAGCCGACGCAGTGTCGAGGCGTCGATGTTGGCGTTGGTGTCAATCGCAGCGATCTGGGCATTGAGGTATTTCATTGAGTCGCAATCCTTGTTCATGGCTGAAGTGGTTTCGGTCGGTACGTTGGTATTGTTGGCAATAATGTCGCATAAGCTTCCCGCCTGGGAACACAGACTTACCGTTTGGAAACCTGTAATCGCCTGTGGAATCGCGGTGATTCCAGTATTCACTGCGATCATTGGTCGATTCGTTGGCCAACCAATCGCACATGAGATGGCAGCATTGACGGCGCTGGGCACCACTTCGCTTGCCCTTGGACTCTTTGCACAAACGAGTCGATTGCGATCGATGTCGTTGGTCATCAGCGGCTTTCCGATGCTGTTCGTGACATCGATCTCCGATAGCCCGCGTGCGATCGTCTTGGCCGTATTGTGGATGACCGTTTGCGTTTGGCACTTGGTCGCAAATCATTGGGAAAGGCTGGACGTTTGCCTTCCCAATGCGGTGCATCGCGGTGCTATCGTACGACCGTTGACCGTGATGGCCGCAGTGGTGCTTTGCGTTTTGGGCGGCGTTTTGGTGCGAGACAAATTTGGAGAATCGAAACGGTTTACTTGGGGCATCATGCCAACGAGTGGCGGTTCCAGCTGGTCCGATCCGGCGGCACGTTCGGGGGTCGGTCGCGGAGACGCGGCAATTGCAGCCAAAGATCATGCAGAGTCATTTGGTGCCGTCGAGTCCGATATTTTCCTGGAAGCGACCGGGTCCACACTATTTGACATGTTCAGCGACTCTCTGGGACAGCCCAAAATCAAAGTGAAGTCTGAGCGACGTCAGGGGCTGGCACAACAAAAGGTCATCGAATCGCACCACCGAACTTCAAAAAGCGAAAAAGGAAGCGGATCATTTTCAACCAACCGTAACCAGCCACTGAAGCACGAATCTCTACGCGATGCAACGGAACTCGCTGTCTTGCAATGGTCAGGTCCGGCTGGCATTCGCTTGGCGATGAACCGCTTTGACACCTTCGACGGAATCGACTGGAGACAGACCGCCGATCTTCGCAAGGAAAGCTTATCTCCAAGAGTGATCGACAAAGGCACATGGTTCTTTGACTCCGCGCTATGGACGCAGGCAATGGCTGGTGACGGGGGCTCAGTGGGACTACTGAAGGTCTTGAAACTCGAAACGACTCGCATTCCTTCACCGATGATGACCGCAGGATTGCACGTGAAAGATATCGATCGGGTCGACTTCTTCGGAATCGAGCAAGATGGCACGTACTACATGCCAGGCCGAGAAAAAGTGCCGCCATTGACGGTGTTTAACTTGGCGTCGCTCAGTGTGACGGAGGATGAGCTGCTCTCCTGTTCTGTCTCCGCCAGTGCTCCGGTGCGGGGAACTGATGCGATGGCGCCGAGCGAGCCGTCTGATCCTGAGTTGCGAGACGTTTCAGCGTCACCCAATGCCCTTACCCCAGGCCTTTCACCGCAGAGCAACGGGGATAAGAGCAACGGGGATAGTCGAGTCAGCACGCAGACTTACCTCTCCCCCAAGACGAATGCGGCGATGGCAGCCATGGTGCGACAGTGGACCAGTGGCTTGGTATTACCGTACGAGAAGCTACAGGCAATCATCCACCACTTGCGAACCGACTTCACGTTGGACCGCAACACGACCACCCGGTCGAACAATCCCGTTGATGAGTTTCTACAGACCAAGCGTGGCGGAGAACATCTGTTTGCAACATTGGCGGCGATGATGGCTCGTGAGATCGGATTCGAATCGAGGTTGGTTACCGGATTCTATGTTTCGCCAACGGCTTTTGATATTGGCGGAGGACACGCCAACGTGCTGCCTGAGGACGTGCACGTCTGGGTTGAGATAAAACTCGATGAGCATCGTTGGTTTGAGGTCGAACCTTCGCCTGGCTATCGTGAACCGATTTACACGCCTTCGTACTGGTTGGTTGCCAAGCGGTTCGCAGCTATGAATTGGCCATATGGGCTGGGTGCAATTGCTGGAATCTCCGTAGTCTATTTGACGCGTGGCGTTTGGATAGAGTTCTTCCTGCACGTGATCTGGCTGCTAGCTCGATTCCTCATCCCAAAACGTCAATTAAGAGTGGCGATGTGGATTATCGAGACGCGAGCTGGTTTAGCGAAGCAACGTCGCCCTGTCGGTCGACCACAGCGAGATTGGCTGATCGGCATGACCGGTTTAGATCAAGACCTCCGGCAGCGCATGCGCCGCTTTTGTGATGTGGCTGATCAAGTCTCATTCGGGACAGCACATTCGATTCCACGAACTGCGATCGACGATGTCGTTGGAATTCTGACGACTCGCACCATCAAGCAACTCACGAGAGGAATATCGCATTGACTACCACGATAGAAAAAGCCAGTGAAACTGAAGTCAATCGACCGCTGAATCAACTCAGGGTGCAACTGGGAAGCGTACTGTTGGGCAAGTCGAGCCAAATTGAACTAGTGATCGCATGCTTGTTGGCTCAAGGACACATTCTGCTTGACGACCTTCCTGGAACGGGTAAGACCACGCTTGCCAAGGCACTGGCGGAATGCCTTGGAGGAACGCTCGCCCGCATTCAATGCACACCCGATTTGTTGCCATCCGATGTGACTGGCTTCAACCTGTTCAACCAGAAGTCCCGCGAGTTTGAGTTTCACCCCGGCCCCGTGTTTGCAGATTTTTTGCTTGCCGATGAGCTGAACCGAACGACGCCACGGACGCAAAGTGCCTTGCTGGAAGCAATGGCAGAACGACAAGTCACAATCGATGCCGTGCCCCATAAACTCGCGGATACGTTCTTTGTCATCGCAACGCAAAATCCAATCGATTCGCATGGTGCCTATCCGCTTTCTGAAGCTCAGTTGGATCGATTCATGATCAAGCTGGAGATCGGTTATCCTGATCGTGCGGCACAGTTGAATATCCTGGAGGCAGCATCGCGCGCTCCGGCTGAAAGGGTGAAGCCGCGATCGGTATTGTCTTTGGCCGACTTACAACGATTGCAACAACACGTGCAGTCGATCCAGGTTCATCCGCGAGTGCGGGACTACCTGGTTGATTTGGTCGAAGCGACGCGGAATGATACTGCAATTCAATTGGGAGTCAGTCCACGTGGGATGCTCCATTGGCAACGGATTGCCCAAGCCTGGGCAACACTGCAAGGCCGTGATTTTGTCACGCCAAGCGATGTGGCGCACGTCGCAAGGCCTGTCCTGTCGGTGCGTTTGCTGACATCGACATCGGATGTGGATTCGGTGATCGAGCGAATCATGAATACGGTTCCAGCGCCGGAGTACCGATAGCCATGCAATGCTTAAAATCAGGCTCTTCTCTCCCCCGATACTCTGGCGGAGGTCGCCTCGATCAAAACTCTCGTTTCACTCTGCCCAACGCATCGGTGGAGAAGCATTCCCGATCGCTCAGGGTGATACTTGCAACACTGTTGCTCGGATTTACCACGGGCTGCTTTTCGAGCGACTCGGCGAAGACATCGCTCTTTGAAGAAGATCACGTCAATCCACTTCACTGGCCATCGGGACTGAGCGACATAGCCACAAAGATACGCGCCCGTATCAGCACGGAAGTGCAGCCAACAAATCCAAAAACGGCTAAAGAGATCGAGGACTTGGTGAGTTGGGTCGGCGAAATTGCTGCCGATACGGACTTGTCCGAAAGCGATTGGGTTCCGCTTTACAGCCTCAGCGAATCAGTGATTGTCAACTTGCGAACTTCGCCGGAGGAATTTTCGGAAGCGGATCGCGAAGCAATTGAGAATCTGTGCGTCTTGATCGAGGAAACGTCTTTGAAAATGCCAGAGGGGCATGATTTAGGCGAGGACCATCCATGAGTCAATCCATTTCAATGATATTGATAGGCGGCTTGATCCGCCTGCTTCAAGGCTTCACAGCTGTCGCTCCGACGTTACTGGTCGGAATCTTTCTTGCTGCTGTTCTGCGTTACTACCTTGGCAAGGAACATACGCGGCGATTGTTTGGCGGCGATTCATGGCGATCGCTGCCACAAAGCTGGTTTCTTGGAATGCTAATACCGGTCTGCTCGATCGGTGTGTTACCGATGTTGCGAGAGATGCGACGCGCAGGCGTCAAGCCTGGTGCGATGTCGGCGTTCGCTCTATCGGCACCTCTTTTCAATCCGCTGTCGTTGTTGTATGGGCTAACGCTCAGCCGGCCATTGGTCATCGTTTTGTTCGCAATCGGCTCGCTGTTCATTGTGACCGTTTTAGGTTTTCTGTGGGATCTGATCGATAAAAAAAGTGCTACCGGCGGAAACGATGAACAACCTGAAAACATCGCTGCTTCCTCGGATCACGATGACGATGAGATAAAATCGTCGAATCAATTGATAGGGATGCGGCGGATTATCGCGACGCTTGTATACTTTGCCCGAGATATCACTGGATCAAGTCTCGCGTTGACGATGCTGGGCTTGTCAGGGCTCGCCTTGGTCGCTGCGACTCTACCTTACGGTGCGATGCAGAACGCGGTGGAACGAGACGATTGGTGGGCACCGCTACGAATGTTGTTTGTTGCAGGGCCTTTCTATGCAACACCGATGATGGCGATGAGTCAGCTTGGAATGATGTTTCAACATGCCAATTCACCGGGTGCGTCGTTCACGTTGTTGATTCTGGGCACGGGCATGAACCTGGCGACACCGGTTTGGTTTGCCAAGCATTACGGAATCAAGGCGACCGCGGCTTGGTTGATATCGCTACTCGTTGTCGTGCTTGCGATTTCTTATGCGGTCAATCGCCCACTGATCCCGCCTGGTATCGAACCAGCCGGTCACACGCATGCGTTTGATATCTACGCCAATCCCCTATCCGAAGCGCATGTTATTTCTGGATTCACTCTCAAGGAAATGATGACCAAGGATTTGGATATCGGTGAAATCGTATCGTTGTCGGTGATGGCACTGGTCGTGGTACTCGGGTTGGTCCTTCGAGCCGTACGGGTCGATGAGGCTTGGCTGATAAAGACGGCCAAACCGAACTCGCTGGCCTCGTCGTTACACTCGCAAGAATCAACACCGAGACACGGACTAGACGTTGTTGTTCCCGCAAATGTGATCGGCTTAACGATGATCGCCGGACTGATTGCGACGAGCATTGTCGCCTGCTTCGCATACTATCCCTCGCCCAAGGAGTGCTTGGAAGAAATTCGTTTGGCGCGTGCGGAGTGCTTGTCAGGTGCCAATAGCGGACAAGCGGAGCACGCATTGTTCTGGTTGCCGGTGTGGGAAGACTGGAGTCGACGAATTGAAGTCGGGACATTTCTCCGTCACGGGGAGGTGCGGCCTTATCAGCGAATGCAAGGTTACCTCATCCGCAAAAAGCTGGAATTGCTCGAACATGAGCTAGAACACGATCCATTCGAACTAAAAGAAACACAAAATGTGGTGCGCGATCTGCTAAAAGCAGATGCCCGCTGGGTACGATCTTTTCGTGAAAAGGACTAAACCCTTTGCTGTAATCGTGACCGGGCTCGAATCTCGAGAGGGCGACCGTCGCGTCGGCGTCGTTCAGAAAGCGTCCACGATTTTGCTCCTTGTCGGTTTCCGACTACGATAAGACGCGGTCGGACCGTGTGGAATTGTGCAAAACGTTTGAAAATTTGAAAAAGGTGGACGAAAGTTCCGAATCATGTTAGCCGTAATGAGAGGTCCGCAACGCGGCTTCACGCTGGTCGAATTGCTGGTGGTAATAGGTATCATCGGCGTTTTGATGTCGCTGTTGTTGCCTGCCGTGCAGTCGGCTCGCGAAGCTGCCCGTAGTACCGATTGCAAGAATCGTGTTCGACAACTCTCGCTTGCAACGCACATGCATCACGACTCGCTTGGTTACTTTCCGCCAGCTCGTTATGAAGCGCGACCAGATGCCGATCCTGCTGATAAATGCGGGCTCGAAACGCCAACTTGGTTGGCCCGAGTGATGCCGTACATCGAGCAATCTTCGCTCGGCGAGCAATGGGATTTTTCAAAGCCATGGCACGAGCATCCCGAGAGCGTGCGGACGACTGTGCCAGACATCTTTCTGTGCCCATCTCGCCGAGCAGGCACCCGCCCAATCGGCATTCGCAACCTGCGCACCACGGTCACCGGCGGTGGCGGGAGACTACCATGTGGATGCCCAATTCCTTCGCGTCCTGTTGACGTGACGCTGGACGTTGAGGGGGCACTGAGTGACTACGCTGGCAACCATGGTGATTTGACGCCCGGTGCCACCGGCGCTCCAACCGACTTTTATTTTGGAGGGAACGGGTCCGGAGTCATTATCAGCGCTCGCCCTCAGTGCAAAACGGGAAAGGCAATCGCCCCGGTAGATCGTATTCGCATGGCATCGGTCATGGATGGAACGTCGAACACATTTCTGTTCGGTGAAAAGTTCGTGCCGGTCGATCGGATTGCACAATTCCCCGAAGACTCACCGGCTTACGATGGCGATCACTTGCCCGCATCCTGTCGCTTGGCGGGCCCTGGGTTGCGCCTGGCCAACGGCCCCAGTGATGTGTTGGCTGACATGTTCTCGTTTGGCAGTTGGCACCCGGCGGGAGTGCACTTCGCACTCGTTGACGGCAGCGTGCGTTTGTTCAGCGCAGACACCGACACAAAACTGCTCGGCGCACTTGCAAATCGTGGCGACGCGAGAGTCGTGGAGCTAGAGTTTTGATGCTGATGGCAACCGCTCTCAATCGCCTTGGCTTTACCAGCAAAGAGTGCAAACTGAGACTACAAAGCCGAACGACTCTACTCCTGCCGTTCGCCTTTGCCGTTGCTTGCGTTAGCATCCTCGGTTGCGGGAGCCAAAACGGAACAGCCGCAGGCGTTATTCGATTCGCCGACGGCAAGCCAGTTCAATCAGGCAGCGTTGAATTCCGTTCTCTTGCTGACGGCTCGCGATATGGTGGCCGCATCGCCAGCGATGGTACTTTCACATTGACGGATAAAGACGGAATCATGCGCTGTCCGCCGGGAAAATACGAAATTGTTGTCGTTCAAATCGTTCTCACCGAGGACCTCGCACTCGATGCACACACGCACGGTGGCACCGTTCCACGCCGTTACGCAGACTATTACACGAGCGATCTTCAGATCACAAAGTCGGCAGATGACACGGCACCCATGGTAATTGCCATTGGTGATTAGCCCACATACGTATTCGCGTCGAAGGTTAGCGAATTAGCAGGACCGCCTTGGGTGAGTCTGGGCATCCAAAGATTCGGCGAAAACGCAGAGCGTCGTAGAGAACCCAAAAAATCTTCGTTGGCTTGCTCAACGCATTCAACCAAGGCGGGAGGAAAATACGACGGGGGTTGGTAGCGGAAAAGGGCGACGGGAGCAATTCTTTTGGGCATGAGGCTTGCCCATCGAATCATCTGCAAAGCCGGCATGTTCTATTGCCCATGACAAGCACCTTCCCATCCCATCGCCAGTGTGACCGGGAGCGGAATGGGACAAAAAGCTCGCATTCACCTACAGGAATAAGACGCTCGATAACTCAACGATTTCAACATGCTGACGCCACAGTTGGAGCGATTGCACTATGATGTTTGCTGTCGCCACAAAGCCGGCAACCGAGAGCTGCATTTCGATCCACACTGCATGCTCAATTTGCTCTGTCTATTCAAGCCGACAGTCACTCGCTTGCGGGCCATTGAGCAGGCTAACGAGCTGAATACAAAGCGACAAACGGTGTCCAGAACGATAAACGCATTGTCATCCATTGGCGGTTTGGCAGAAGCACGACGCTTGGTCCGAGAACTCAGCCTGCGTGGTTCGGCGGGTCCGTCGGAGTGGTTTTCGTGTTGGTGAAAATGACCGTGTGGTCGACGAACTCGGTGGCCGAGGTTTCAATATCAGGGAGAGTGCCAAGCAGGAGGGCGCGGCGAGCAGGCGCGATCCCAATGAGGCCGGGTGTTGGATGGCACCCATTAGTTCGCTCGGCAGCAACACCTTCGGTCCAAACTCTTTCTAACTTTTTTTGCAGCCACCACCAATGGGCGACTTTCGATAGATATATTAAGCGGAATTGACCAACGATGAGTCCCTGCCCATATCCATAGCTCGTTTGAGGAGTTTCCCATGCGTGCTAGTTCAACCCACCGACGCCGCCTACAGATCGAAACGTTGGAATTGCGTCAGGTGCTGGCCGCTGACTTTGATGTCCTTCGCGATATCAACCTCAGTTCCAATCGTATCAATACTCCCGAAGATACGATCAGTTTTAACAGTGCCATCTACTTCACCGGCACGACGGAATCGCTTGGCCGTGAGCTCTACAAATCAGACGGTACATCAGATGGCACGTTCCTTTTCAAGGAATTCACGACCGGGAGTGAAAGTACCAACTTTGGCGAATTTAAAGTTGCCGGCAGTTTTCTTTATTTTGCTGCTGGGGATGCTTTGTGGCGAGCTGATGGAACTTCATCAGGCACGATCCCACTGAAAAGTTTTTCATCCACTCCGAAGAACTTAACTGTTGTTGGCAATCGACTTTATTTCTCCGTTGGTCTTTCAGACGGATCGCTGTGGCGAACTGATGGGACGGTGGCAAGTACGGTATCCATCCACAACTTTTCTGGCTCTACCTTTACCACCGACTTTGCGCCGAGCGATCTGACAGATGTGAACGGAACGCTTTACTTTGTCGCAGGCAGTACTGGTTTCGGTCGAGAGCTATGGCGAAGCAATGGCACGTCTGCAGGGACCACGCGATTGAGCGACCACAACCCAGGCTCTTTAAGTTCAAATCCTTCACGACTGACGAACGTCAATGGAACCCTGTATTACAGCGCCGAAATTGGTGGGATTATCAGTGATGTGATCCTCACGAACCTCTATCGCATCAACGATTCGCAGTCCGCTCCCATATTTGTGCGATCAGGATTGCTTGCCCCAGGGCAGTTTACAAGCTTTGACGGCAAACTGTTTTTCACACAAGGAGGTGAACTGTTTTCCAGCGATGGTACGTCTTCGGGAACCAAGCTGTTTAAGCAATTCAATCTATCTGGTTCGTCGAATGTAGCCGAACTTACAGTCGTAGGACCTCATCTTTACTTTCGCGCGGCCAGTACTGTTCTCAATTCGCCATCGGGCACCGTGCCCACTGGATCGGAATTGCATCGTACCAATGGAACCTTAGCAGGCACCGTTCTAGTAAAAGACATCAATCCCGGTGAGAACAGTTCCAGCCCGTCATTTCTGACCAACGTCAGCGGTCAACTTTACTTTTTAGCGAACACCGGCGAGATCTGGCGCAGTAACGGCACAGAAGCGGGCACCTTCAAGGTCACCGAGATCAGTACCCCACTCGGAGTCAAGTTCTTCTACGGTGCGAACAATACGCTGTTCTATCGTGCTCGCGCCGCTGGCGCGTCCACTACCACTCTGCATCGCACCAGCGGATCGGAAGCGACGACGCGTGAAGTGAAGAAAGTTGAAACCGCCAGTTCCACTCCGTCTGAAGTGGTAGAACTCAATGGCGCGGTCTACTTTTCCGCAACCGATGGGATCAACGGCCGCGAATTGTGGCGTTCCGACGGCACCAGGAACGGCACGACTCTATTAATTGATATTGTTCGCGGAATCGTCGGCTCCAATCCAAGCCAACTGACTGTGGTCAGTAACAAGTTGTACTTCACCGCCACAACCAGCAGTCGCGGCACCGAACTTTGGGAAAGCGATGGCTCCGCCGGTGGCACTCGTTTGGTAAGTGACATTCGCCCTGGTACGGCGAGCTCATCACCTCAGTCATTGGTAGCGGTCGGTAAGACGCTGTACTTCACCGCTGACGACGGGACGCATGGACGCGAGTTATGGAAGGTTGCCAGCGGCGTTGCTTCACTCGTTCGCGACATTCGTAACGGAAGCAATGCTTCCTCGCCAACCAATTTGGTCGCTGTCGGCAACGTCCTTTATTTTTCAGCCCATGATGACGTCAATGGCCGCGAACTTTGGAAGACCACGGGCAGCAGTTCAGGGACGACGATCGTCCGAAACATTAACCCGCGCACAAACAGCTCAAACCCTGCCTTCTTAGTCAACGTGGGGGGTACCCTCTATTTTCAAGCGGACGATGCAACCAATGGACGAGAGTTGTGGAAGAGCGATGGAACGGAAGCTGGCACCGCGTTGGTCAAGAACATCGCTAAGTTGGGGTCAAGTTCATCACCAGACCAACTTACCGATGTTAACGGTGTACTGTACTTTCGTGCGCATGATGGCGTCACCGGATTTGAATTGTGGCGCAGCGATGGTACGTCCAATGGTACCGTTCGCATCAAGGATATCTTCGTTGGAATCGGCAGCTCGTTTCCCAATCAATTAACCAATGTCCTGGGCACGTTGTTCTTCCGCGCATCCAATAGTGATGCCAATGCGGAGTTATGGAAAAGCGATGGAACCGAAGCTGGTACCGTTTTGGTTAAGGAGATTGCGAATGTTGGTTCGTCTTCGCCCTCCGAATTGACACACGTCGCGGGGTTCCTCTATTTCCGCGCGGACGATGGCGTCCATGGGCCCGAACTGTGGCGCAGCGACGGTTCTGCCAATGGCACGGTGATGGTCAAAGAGTTTGTCGAAGGGGGTGAAGGAGGTTCGCCAGGCAACTTCGTACGTGTAGGACAAACGTTATATTTCGGCGCGGCGACCGAAACGATGGGTCAGGAATTGATCTCGCAGCCGTTGATCGAAGTCGATTCCAATGACACCACGATGATCGTGCAATATCCGAATCCTGGTGCACTTCCCAATACCGCTGCCAGTCAAGTCAGCGTGCGGCGATTCAATTCGCGCAGTTCGGTGTTACTAGGACGTTTTCCCAAAGATGAGCCGCTGTTGATACAAACCAATGCGAGCAATCTGACGGTGCGAGTTCAGGCAAGCGACGACAATGATTTGATCGATGTGCATCGCGGCTTTAATACTATCATTGGCAGTTTCTTTCACACAGTCGATCTAAGGGTGAATGGCTCCGACCTGAGATTGCAAAACCCTGCCAAGATTATTCTGAGCGGAAACTCAGGTACGGACACTTATCGCTTGGATGCTGATGAAGTACTTGGTCCGATTGAACTCGTTGAACTTTCAACGGATGTGGATACGCTGGACTTCAGTAACTCGAGTGCCGCCGTTGGAGTCAGGCTCGATACAACTGCGATTCAACAGGTGGCCCCAAACTTGAGCGTGAAGCTCAGTTCAGCAACCTTGTTTGAAGATCTCATCGGTGGCGCAGGAGACGATTCGCTTACAGGCAACTCCACTGCAAACCGAATTCACGGTCAAGCTGGCAATGACTCGATTGGTGGCGCGGCCGGCAACGATTTGCTCGAAGGAGGTGCGGGCGACGATATCTATGTTTTAACAACAGCGACTACTGCCGAAGTGGACCACTTGGTCGAAGCCATGGATGGAGGCATTGATCAAATAAGTTTTGTAGGCGTTGTTGCCGACCTGAGTTTGAATCTTGGTTTAACGAATACTCAAACGGTGCATGTCAATCGATCATTGACATTGAATGATGCAAGCACATTTGAGAATGTCGTCGGTGGCTCTGGTAACGATCAATTGACCGGTAACGCACTGGGCAACTTGCTGGATGGTGGATTTGGAAACGACACGCTCACCGGCGGCCTAGGTGATGACACGTATCGTTTTGGCCCCGCCGTCACTACCGAAGCGGATCTTGTTATGGAGACTGCAGGTCAAGGGACGGATACAATCAGCTTTGCGGCGGTGAGCGACAACGTGACCTTGCTACTCAACACAACGCTGGTCCAAAACGTCCACCTCAATCGTACGCTTAAGCTGAATTTTGCTAACACTTTTGAAAATGCTGTGGGCGGCAGTGGCAATGATTCGTTGACCGGCAACCAGCTGAACAACATTCTCATTGGAAACTCAGGCGATGACGAATTGAAAGGCGGAAACGGTCGCGATGTATTGGTCGGTGGAGTGGGAGCCGATGACTTGCTAGGAGGCACCAGCGATGATCTGTTGATTGCTGGATCGACGATTCACGATGACTTGTTTCAGAACTGGAATCTATTGATGGCGGAATGGGCGTCGGCCAATCCTTACGCCACGCGGATCATTAACCTTCGCGCGGGCGTTGGTCCCAATAATGTGAGGCTGTTCGCAGGGTCGACAGTCTTCGATGACAGCGACGAGCTAGATGAGTTGACCGGTGGTGCCGATAACGATTGGTATTTCCGCGCCCTAAGCGATTTCATCACAGACCCAAATGGAGAAATCGTCGACCAGTTGTAGGGCAATCGGCCTAACCACTATAGCTTTCTTGGAAACGCAGATTGCGCCGGCGACAAGCTCGGTGGCTAGCTCGGGATTGTGGGGTGTGCTAGTAGGAGTAGGTCATGAAGAGGACAGGGTACTATCCAGAATGGCTTGTCACATGGCGGCCGTTTAGAACCTATCCGAAAACCCAAGAGACCCGCGGCTAGCGCTGAAGCGGCTAATGGCTTTCGGATAGGTTCTTTATCTCAATGTACGGATTGCACTTGAATGCAACTTGGGATGAAAATGAGCCAAATGTGCTAGGATCAAGGCTATTTGGCACGAGTTTGGTCTAGGACGAATCGATTTCAGAAGCTGGGTCTGTGCATTGGTCGACGCTCCTTGGTGCGTCAAGGAAACATGCCCAGAGTCGCGGATGATTTGTTGGTTCCTCGCAGCAATCGTTGGCACGTTCGATCACCTTCTATCCTTTGCGGTGGCGAAGGTTTCAACAGCACGGGGAGGCGAGAGCACGGCGAACGGGAGGACGGGGCGACCAGGAGGACGGTGAGTAGTGAATGGGTGGGCCTCATCAGGAGGTGGCTTCTACGCAGAACCGACCAGATCATTCCGGTCTCTTTGCCGACATCGTCTCGATCTCACCGGCGGCCAGTGCGCGGCGGTGGATCTGCAAATCGGCTAGCTGTCCGTTGAAGGGGCCGTTCATGCCGGTGCCGAGATGCAGCGGGGCATCGCTGTCGAGATTCCATGCGGTGGCATCAAAGCCGGTACTCTCGGCGACTTGGTTACCATCGACGTGCAGCGTGAGCCGGCTGGCGGTCTTCACAGCGGCGATGTGGTGCCAGCCGGAAGGGAGCGAGTGATCCCACGATACCTGCCGACCATGCCGCGCGGCCCATACTTTGCCGGAAGGCAGCGTGCCGCAAAACACCTCGCCAGCGTGCTCCGCCATGGTCCAGGCGCGGCGATATTTCACGTCGAGTGTGTGGTCCAGGCGCTGCCAGAGCGACCATTTGCCATCGCCCTCGTAGGCGTGGACTTCGGCGAGCGGCAGGGTGCCGCCAATGAACCGCCCGTTGTGGACCATGATGCCCATGACTTCCATCTCCATGCCGAGGCGGCCGATGTCAGTCCAACGGTTCAACTGTTCAAAACGATACACGCGGCCGCTCGGCCACATGGCGACATGCAGGCGACCTTGGTAGCTGGTGAAGGCGTAGCTCTGCGTGTTATCCCCGATCTGGCCGCAGTCCGTCCATGATTTGCCATCGAAGCGATACACCCGGCCGCCATCGTAGCTAGTGGCATAGAGGAAGCCGTCATGCACCGTGAGCGCGACAACTCGCTTCGGCCCCAGTTCGTCTGTCTCGAGATCGGGCCCGATGGCATCGGGGAGCCGCGTCCACGTGGTGCCGCCCTCATAGCGGAAGCAACCAGCCGGTTTGTAGAGCGATGAGGCATACAGCCGTCCTTGATAGACAACCAGACCGCCAACCGCTTCCGTGTCTGGCAATTGGCCGCAATCCACCCAGTTCGTGCCGCCTTCATGACGAAAGACGCGGCCACCCAGAGTCGTGTTGGGCGACTCCGGCAAACTCGAACCTGCCACGCGATACTTGCCCGTACCGGCATACAGTGCGCCTTGGTGAGCGGCGAGCGCGGTGACAGAGTTGCTGCCGTCGAGGCTGCCGCAGTCGCTCCATTTCTCACTGCCCTCGTAGCGATACACACGCCCGCTGTCGCCAGGTCCCGGTTCACAGGTTCCCGCATAGAGGGCCCCCTCATGCGTCGCCATCGCAAAGGCAAACAGCGCCTTCCCAGGCCGTCCGCAGTCACGCCACACACTGGGTTTATCATCGTCGATGCCGAACTGCAAATGACGCCAGTTCGCCACATTCGGCGTGACGCCAGGGCTGCACTTCAGCGTGAGATGAAAGCCGCGTTTCTCTTTTGCATCGTATTGGCTTAGTAAGTCGCCGGTCGCACGGTCCATCCCACCTGCCTTGGCCCAGACCGATATGGAAAAGTCGCCGGTCCCAAGTTTCGGCGCTTGGTCAGCGGTGATGACAAGTGGTCGATCTACTGCCGGCCACGTCTGCGCGGCAGGTTCCGCAGCGTGGAGTGAAGTGAATGACGCGAGTAGCAGCGCGGTGATGACGAGGGTGAGTTTCATTCTTGAAATCGGATGCATGCTAGAAACAATGGCGGTCGGAAATTCTACGTGCCGAATGAGCGGTGGATTGCCGTCCTGTCTTCGTGGTTGGAATAACAACTGCCCCACAGTTGCCGCATGACTCGGCACCCTCAGACGGCGACGAAAACCAAAGCTCCATCGACCTCTCATCCGGCATCACCGTGATGCTGGGACCGAGATGGTAGACCGAGTAATTCGCCGGGTCCTTCGGATCGGTGGTCGTGTGGGTGAAGATGACTGTGCGGTTGAAGATCTCGGTTTTCCCGTTTGGGGCACCTGTCTTCTTGTTTGGGAGACTCGCTATTTCAATTCTCTTCGATGCGAGGACCGAGGCAAATGCGGAAGCCGTCGCGCGAGTCGGAGTAGGTCACGTCTCTGATTCCCAACCGAACGGCGCAGCGCGCGTTGCCGGGCACATCAAAATAGTTTCCGCCTCGGCACACGGGCCTCGTCACCGTGCGTTGCTCGGCATTCTCATAAAAGATCTCTTCGTGACCGCCGTTGGGATCGAAGTGGTCAATCACAAACTCCCACACACCGCCGCACATGTCGGCAAGTCCGAAGCCATTGCGGCCTTTTTCGCCGTAGTGGTCCACAGGCGAGACGAAGGCGAAACCGTCGCTCCATGGTGCCTTCCCCAGCGGCCATGTCTTCTTGCGCCCCGGTAGGAAATCAATCGCGGAAATGTTCAGCCTGCCCTCGCCGTCCTCGAGTTCGTCGCCCCACCAGAAATAATGGCTCTCCTTGCTGCCACCGCGACACCCATACTCCCATTCCGCCTCCGTGGGCAGGCGATATTCGAGGCCGTCAGGAAGCCGCCCGGCCTTGCGCTCGCGTTCCGTCAGCCATCGGCAAAAGGCCTTCATGTCGTTGTAGCTCACGCACACTACCGGAAAGTCATCGCGATTCGGGAGTTCCCAGTTCGGATCGCGCCAACTCTTGCCCTTCATCGACTTCCACGGGTACACGACCTGCTTCGTCAGCTGGTAGCCGTTCCATTCAAGATCGAACACCTGGGTCTCGCCACCGGGCTGCTCGGCGTCGGTGACAAAGCCGGACTCTTCCGAGAAACGGCGAAACTGCCCCACACTGACCTCCGTGCGCCCGAGCCAGAAGGCTTCCTTCACACGCATCAATCGCGGCTGCTCCCCCTCGAACGACTCGCGCGTCGTGCCCGGCTGCGCGCCTCCTTCGATACCGGTGGCCCATTCCTTTTCCTTCGCTGTGCTGCCCATCATAAACTCGCCCGGTGGAATGAACACAACCTCAAGTGCCACTCCGCTACCAAGGTCAATTCGTTTGGCGTCACCCTGAGCAGGTTCATCTTTAGCGAATACGCTCAAGCCGCATAAAGCCATGCACAAGGCCATAAGGGGAATGGTGGTGAAGCGGCTGATAGAGTTGCTGAGTGCGAATGGGTGTTTCATGGTGCATTAAACTACGGCTTGGTCGTTTTGATCGAAAAGATTTTTATAGCATACAGTTTCGCCGAGCTCAGCCGAATCTCCTTCCACACTTTGTGACTGGCGGCGATTAATCACTGCGAGGTTTCAAAACGGCAGCGGCGCGGCAGATTGCTATATTCGGTCGCGTCGTCATAGGGCCAGTCCTATCGAGCCCGATTAAATTGTCGTGGTTCGCTCCGCGAACCAACGCTGGATCGCGGAGCGATCCGCAACTATGATCCGCAACTATGGCCCGCAACTATGACTATCCGCTTCCGTGTTTAGCGGGCGATCACGAGTGGCTTCTGGAAAGAGCGCGGACCAGGTAGGTGGCAGCAATGGGTCTGGTTCGTGATGCTCTCCATAACCGGAAGTGACAATCAACTCAAACGCCTCCACCGATGTCGATCAGGAGAAGTTGCTCCCTTCAACCGCGATGCGCGGAGTCGCTACCGCGTTTGTGTTCGTCGCGGGTGAAACGCGGGTGGCACACCTGGCATCCTGAGCAAGTGCATTTACTTGAACCTTTGCAATCGCATTACGTGACTCGCAGGAATATTAAAGTAGGACGGAAATCTAGAAGATGGGACGGGGGTAGCTCTCACGGATGACACCCTTGTAGCGATTGAGAATTGGTCGAGCGCCTACGCCGAAGTGCCAGGAGATGCTGTGATCCGTTTACGTCCATTCTTAGTCGATAAGTCATGCTTGGAGCCATGCTGCTTACCACGATCTGCGGCGGCGGGATCGTGCTGGTCGCGGCCGTTGCCTCGCTCCGTCGTCAACCAGATACCGCATTCGAATTTCAACCATGCGGTTGCCGCCTTCCGAACGGCGATCGTTCGAGCATGAATGAGCGCCTTCGAACTAACGATGCTTTCGGATGTGCTTTTCCCTGCACCAGACTGATAACGTGGCAAGCCGCGAACATAACCCTCGGCATACGACGCCCCGCTGCCCCGCGAATGGCCGCCGTATTGCAAATGTGCGGAGGTCGCAATGGTCAGCAATAATTCCCTAAATAACGAGACGCAATTCTGTACGTCGTCGAGTGGACCATAGAACCAAAAGAATGTTCGATGTCCTCTTACAGCAAAATACCAGCCCGTCAGAGGGAAAATTTCGGCGATCAAATACGCTGCCAAGTTTTTTTCCCAAGTACATGCCCGGCGTCCATTGACGCAACATGCCATCCGCGTGAACCGCATGCTTTCGACATTATCATCTTCGGTGATATCTTCACGCGATAGATTGTGCCGTAACATCAAATTTTGTAGCATTCTCAACGCGTTGCGTTTCTCGCCTTCCGTACTGGCGGCGTTATTCGCGGTGTTGTCTAACGACTTCAACAGATGCAGTACCTTTTCAAACTCCTTCTGGGTAAGGGTCTGTTCCGCATCTTCGCGCCGTCCACTTCGAACCATGGGCGATGTCGTCTCACCACCGATCGTCGGGCGAGTCCAATAACCTTGGATGACATACCTATCCTCATCACTGGGGTTCCAAGTGTCGTAAACAACGTGATCGATCACGCTGCAAAAATGGCCATGGCACCGACCCTCTTGTGAAAGCAAGTGAACGATCAGTGCCCCCTTGGGCAGCCACTGCGATGAAAAGACGAGTCCATGGCCAGGTGTGTAAGTCCAGCCAAGCTCACTCAACAAATCAGATGAGACATGGTTGGCCACCCCTTTCCGCGGAGACACTTCCGCGAGCTCGCCAAGCCGCCGATAGACGTCTCGGTAACTCGTTCCCGTGGCGATGGCAATTGCTCGGGTGACACAGTCACCCGTCAAACCGACATAGCCGCAGTCTGCCCGGCCACCATCGTGCCAAATAAACTCCATCCGATTGCGTCCTTACTATTTCGGTTACTTTCAGAAAACCAGCTGCAAATCCATCGCACTCGTTTTGGCAATGTTTCGCTAGGTGAGAAATTTAGCCGGCCTCGCCATCGCTGTCAAAACCTCGAAGTGTTTTGTCAACCATTCCCAAATGCTATTCGTTGAAACAAGAAGCCTAGAAGAACTCGTGATGATGCGATGGCCGCGACTTCCTGCCATCACTCTGAATTCGCAGACACTTTGCTCACACCTTCGTGCGGAGATGAAGTAGCGAGCCTACAATTAAGCGACCGACAAAGATGCACGCATGAAAAGGAAGCCGATCACACCGATTCGCTGCCTCCTGCTATTTTGGAAACGCTCAATACCGTTCCGACATGATACCGAATTGCCAAAAGGTTTCGGTACACTCTTGGCAGTCAATCACAACCGGACCCCTTCGATGAACATCGCCTCCTTGCGCTACTTCATTATCCGCAGCTTAATCGCAGTCGCTTTTATTTTCCCCAATTCTTCGAAGGAAAGCTTTGCTGATGGTCCGGCCGATAATATTCCAGCGAGCGTGCGCCCCATTCCGCCGGCGGGAATTGAAATCTCTGACAGCGTTCGTAAGGAACTTCTTGGATACTCTGCAAAGATTCACAAAGCGCTGAGTTCGATCGCTAAGGATCGTGATGCGGAGCGAGCCGAGATCCTTGTGTTTGCAAGGGCACTCGAATTAGC
>JANOBM010000069.1:0-15160 GCA_031411655.1 Planctomycetaceae bacterium | reverse complement strand
CTGCCAACGATGACCGACGCTATCCAGTGCGGCGGCTGGCTGTGGCGCGGCGTCGCGGCTTGGGACAAAACGGGCGCAGCACGGGCACCCCATAAAGGGTACTTTCGGCATCAATGCGAGTACATTGTTTGGGGCACCGCCGGCGCGTGTCACATCGCTGACCACGACGGGCCGTATCCGGGTTGTTATACGATCTATCAACACGCGAAGTCTAAGCGGCACCTATGCGGGAAGCCGATCGAGCTGTTTGACCAACTGGTGCGCCCCGTTATCCCCGGCGGTACGATCCTTGACCCGTTCATGGGATCCGGCGTCGCCGGCGTCGCGGCGATCAAGAGCGGCCGCCGGTACATCGGCGTCGAATCGGATCCGGTACACTTCGTAACGTCGCTTAATTGGATCCAAGAAACCCTAGCGGCCTGTCCGGAATGAGCCCGGCGCAATCTTGACGACTTCGAACCCGCGGCCGTGCGATCGGCCGCGGGTTTTTTTGTGTCGATACTTAGAGCAACGCGGAGCGCTGGCTGTCGATCGAGTGTCCGCGCTTCGGGCGATCGGCGGCGACCCGTGCGGAAAGTGTGTCCACAATGCCACCCGTTCCCGGCACGGGTTCCTGTCTCAAGGTGTCCGGGAGAACCTAGAACCCATTGGCGCGCCAACGGTTCAAAGCGTGGCACCTCGATCGCGGCAAGCGTGGCACGCTTGGCGCCTCATGCCGTCCGCGCTTGCCTTCGATGAGAGCGCTTGCGACACGTTGCGTCGTAGAATACGGCGCGACCAAACACCGGACGGCCGCACGCGCAACCGCAACGCCGGACCGTTACGCCGTTGCACGCTTCGCCGTTCGCGTCGCCGTACGCACGCCGGACCGCTCGCGCCAACTCGCGGCCGAGATAGATCGGCACCCCGTTACCGATCGCGCGACGAAGCCCGCGTTCTGTCCAACCGGGCGGGCGAAAGCTAGGCGGCAACCCTTGCAATTCTGCGACCGTTTGAAGCGGCCGCGTGTCGCCGGCCGTGACCGTTGGCTGAGCGTTTGCGGCCGGCTTGCCCTTCGCTACTTCGATGACGGCGCCCGAGCTGGAGCCAAACTGTATCACACGCCGTCGACGTTGCGGACCGTACCACGCCGCGTCAACGTCGATACGTTGCCAACTGTACCCGGCAAACGATACATCGGGCACCGCGGGCACGTTTTCGAGTAGCCACCACGCCGGCTGAACCTCGCGAACGATGCGCGAGAATTCCGCGAGCATAGCCACGCCATATCCCGTCGGCGATGAGCGACGCGCGCGGCTAAAATCCTGACACGGCGACCCGGCAATGATACCGTTCGCCATACCGCGAGCCGGCCGAAAGTTTCTCACGTCGCCGGCGGTGATCGGATCCGGACCGCGCACCACGCAAAAGCCTTCGGCCTCAAAGGCCAAGCCCAACAAGTCGAGCCCCGGAAATAGACTAAGCGTTAGACCGTTCATGGTCGAAGCATATCGAGCGACCGACACAAACGCCACGCAACTTGCCCGCGACGTTGCCACGCTTCGGGCACCTGGCCGGTCACGCTTGGCGCGTGAAGCGCGGCACACTTGGCGTCGATCAAGCGGCACCGAATCGGCATCACATCGGCACCGAATCGGCAACGCGCGGCGACCGTTCGCGGTACCGGACTGTCGATCCGGAGGTTGCGGGTTCGAGCCCCGTCGGCGTCGCTTTGCTCACCAACCAAATCACATTTTTTGTGAAGCTCGCCTTCCAGGAGGGTTTGGTTGTCTCCTCTAACGCGTCGAGACGACCCTCGCGCCATCGGTGAACTCCTGCCGCTCCCTCAACGATTGCATCGTGGAGATGACCGCGCTGATACACAGCACGTGTCTGGAAGTTATTAAGGAGCAAGTTACCGCAGTGGCTCCCAGCGGCAATAGCGAGTCGATGAGGACGATTGTCGCCGATTTTGATGACCGCTGGCACGACGGGCGTAGGAATCGTGCCTTTTGATTATCACCGGAAATCTCCTCGGCCATGAAATCAAGCACCGCTGGTCAATTGACATCGTGAGCGGCATGGTTTCCTCAACACTATGAGCACTGGTCGTACTGCCGGTCGCCTACAAGACGTTTGCGGCGAGGCCTACGAGGCGAGCGGAGTGACCCCGCCATTCTTTCGACTCCCAACTCGATTGCTTCTAGCGAGGTATCCTCTCTCGTCGTCGCCGATACACCGGCGACACGGTTGACGGAGGTTCCATTCAAGAGAGTTCACAGGTTGTACCAAAAGCAACTGGCAGTTTCGCCTTCATTGAAGGCGAAACTGCCAGACGATGGCTACAGGTTGCTCCGTGAACAGTGTGACGGCAACGCCACTTGACCAGAACTACGCGTACTCGCGATCTTTCACCAAGCCAGGCATAGGGACGGAGTATTTGCCATCAGGGCCGGCAAGCAAAGGCGCTGGAGCGTCGAATGTCAGTTTGTCGATCCCAGGCGCAAATTCATGCTTGAGGTTCTGCATCTGCTTCAAAGTGATGCGTTGCCCAGTGTGAGCCGCCATCCGCCCCATCGAAGTCACAAGACTCGCCATCGCACCGCGATCGACTTCGTTGTAAGGCTTGTCTTCGCGAATGGCGGCGATCAAATCGTCCCATTCCAACTGATAGGGGTTTGGCTCAGGTTGTGGGAATGACCAGAGCAAGTTTTCCTTGTCCATCGCTTGGCCTTTGTAGATTCGACATTTGGCCGGTGAATGGGATGCAGTCGAGATGACCGCCATTCCCTTTGAACCGTGGGCATATGAAGCGAACTCCGATTGGCATCCTGGCATAGTACGTCCATCGACGAACAGTTTTGCACCGTCTTCAAAAGTGTATTCGATCGAATAATTATCGAAGTTTTGATCGACTTGGTTTCCACGATAATGGCGGCCTCCACTGGCAATCGCTTCAACGGGCCACGCATCTTTCATCCAACAAGATTCATCAATGTTGTGGATTAAAAAGTCACTGACAGCCCCGCCGCTGAGCCACAAGAACGCATGAAAGTTTTTGATCTGATACAAGAGCTCATTTTCATCGGGTTCCTTCGGCCCGCATGCCGCCGATCCAGTTGGCCCTGCCATTCGATAGGCACGAAGCATATTGATGTCGCCAATTTCACCGTTGCGAATGCGATCGAACAATTCTTGCCGCGCCTTGCAGTGTCGACACATCAAGCCAACACCGACTTTTAAATTCTTCGCGACGGCGAGCTTATTCAGTTCGAGGATCCGATTGGTCGTTGGTGCGTCGACCGTGATCGGTTTTTCCATGAACACATTGACTCCCTTCTCGATCGCATATTGGTAATGCACCCAGCGAAAACCAGGAGGCGTGGCCAAGATCACAACATCGCCCGGTCGAAGACAATCAATTGCCTTTTTATAACCATCAAACCCAATGAATCGTCGATCCTTCGGTACGTCCACTTTGTTTGGAGCCGCTTCGCCCGCAGCACCATTGATCTTGCCAAGATCCTTCATCGCTTCGATTTTGTTTTCTAAATTACGATCGAATACGTCGGCCATCGCGACCAGTTGAATGGGACCGTTGTCGACTGACAGCGCATTGACCGCGGCGCCGCTCCCCCTTCCACCACAGCCAACCAAGGCGATTCGGATGGTGTTGTCCTCTCCCGCGTGCACGGCAGGAGTTTCATCGGCACGCACCACCGATGAAACGGCGGCGATGGCTCCGGCTTGAGCGATGAAGCGACGCCGACTGGAAGGCTGAGGAAGAGGTGGCTGTGTCATGAAGAATTACCTGAGGATGGTGGTAGGAGAGGCAGTCATTAAAAACGTGGCAGAATAAGTCGCAACGAACTATTCTTTTGATTTGCAATACGAACAGGCCGATATGCAAAACGAACGGGCAGGAAGAGTGAACGGGAATGGTTTGAGACAATAGCATGGCGTCTGCGCACACAAGAATCAAGTATTTTGACTCGCAGGCGTCATCATTCGTCTTCAATGGGATCGAGTTGAGGGGGATCGGACTTCTCCCACTTTTCTACTTTTTCCTGATCGGCTGGCTCATTCAGCGGACGAACCACGCGGAAGCCAACCCCGAGGGCGTCCGTGAAGTACCAAATACTTTGCGGTAATTGCGGGTCTTGTTGCTTCCAGTCTTCGTTGGAGCCTTCTCGCGCCGCGCTACGCAGCATTTCCACGTCATCGTCCCATCCGCCTCCCCGAACCGAGTGGGGATACAAGGTCGTTGGAATTGTCAAAGGGTTGACGACAAGAGAACCAGCGCGTTGTTTGTAAATATCGGGGACGTACTGATCCAAAACCCATTCGGCAACATTGCCATGCATATCATGAAGCCCCCATGGATTAGGAAGTTTTGTTCCTACTTCTGCGTACTGTTCTTCGCTGTTTTGGATTGAAACCGCATAATCATCGATCTCATCGGAGTTATCACCAAACGAATACGCCGTCTTCGTACCTGCTCTCGCTGCGTATTCCCATTCAGCTTCCGTAGGAAGACGATAATAGCGACCTGTTTTTGCAGATAACCATTTGCAGAAACTCCTTGCAGCGTGTTGGGTCATGCAAATGGCGGGGTAGTTACCTTTTCCCATGCCAAAGCTCATGTCGGTATATGGCTCTGTGGGACGTGTCATACCGTCGACCAAAAGTTCTTGCTCGGTAGGTTTGGTTCCGGCTAAGTCTCTGCGAATGATGTCAGTCTTTTCACCCCAAGTGTCATATTGGTCCCAGGTGACCTCAAACTTACCCATCCAAAACGCATTTACTTGCACTTCGTGCTGCGGCCCCTCATCTTCAAGCCGTGACGCTTCTGACTCTGGACTTCCCATCAAAAACTTTCCGCCGCGTATGGGCAACATCTCGATGGTAAGGTGCGTATGCGTTAGTGGTTCCGCGTAAGCCTTCATATCAGACTCCGTCGCCGCGACCGCATCAGCAATCACCGGGAGTGTGTTGGACGTTGGATTATCCGCCAAACACACATCGCCACCGAAGAACACGAGCACCAGCGACAACGCACAAAAGTCAACTCGAAACAGGGGACGAAGTGACCTGTACGACCTAAAGGAGGCAATCAACATTTCCAATCCGTTCGACCAAGGAGACATGAGGGGGGATACCTGGAGCGATGGTGCAACGCGAAGGCGCATACAACAATCCACCATTGTACTCAATAAGGTTGAGTTTTTCTCGTCAACCTATTGATCGCAGTCTCGCCGGGACTACCAAAGAATTTTGTCGAGATCGCTCGTTGCAATCCGACGCTGGCCGAGTTCTTCCGAGTTCGACGGTCTAGTAATCACAAGATCGGAGTCTGCGAGTTTAACCAAATTCGGCTTGCCATCGTTGTCTTCCACTGAAACGATGGGCTTGGTGGGTTGACCATCAACCACTCGCACGACCTTTGCATAGCGATTATTGCTAAGCTGCACCAGTGACCCGAGGGGATAAAGTGAAATGGCTCGCACCAAGCCACAAGTCGCTGCGGAATCGAATCTTCCTGCACATGAGTGGTGCATAAGATAAGCGAGAGCGTCGGCAGGAATGATCCTTTGGCCGCCTTCGCCGCACCCGACTAAAGTCAAATACGCGTCGGCAAGATTGACCACACGAGCGAGTTTGTGAATTCGTGCGATTGTAATGCGTCGTGGGAAGCCCGATCCATCGGCTTGTTCATGAACTTGCAAGACGACGATTCTTACCGATCCATCAATGTCGCGTACGTTTTCCAGCATGTCGTATGCGATTGCAGGATGCGATTCGTAGATTCGGCGATACTCAGGCTTCATGTCGCCGCGAGAATGTCTCTCGTTTTCTGGTAACTGAAAGAGAGCCATGTCATGAAGCATGGCAGCCGCCCCAGCGGTCGCTTGCTCCTCGGTGGTCAAATTCATCGACCGTGCGATCGCCATCGACAGTACACTTAATTGGACGCAGCGAATCGCAAGTTGCTGATCTGCGGCCTGCCGCAACGAAGTAGCAATGACAAGGTCCGAGTCGTCCTGAATCTCTTTCAAAAACGAATCAGCCGTTTCGCGGATCGGTGTTGCGTCTCGGAGGGTGCCTTCGGCGAGCGAACGTCCCAGTTCTTCGACTGTTTCCGCCGCGCGTTGGACAAGTTGTCCTACTCTTACGACCGACTCGGGATTCAAAGGACGGACGTAGGCACTGGCATGGACATCCGGTGAAGCCGCTTGTTCAATCGGCGTGACGGCGGCTGATAATCGACTATCGGACGATTCGCTGGCTGCGCTAGGGCGCTCGACCGGAGCAGCGGCTTCGTCGAGCGTCGCGACAGCCGACTCCTTGTCGTCTGTTGGCTCATAGGGCGACCCTAACTCAAAGTACCGAAGTCCTTTAAGCGCGAATGACTTTATTTGATCAGGTGTAACCACTGAGCCGCGTCGTAGTAGTAGAACGCCCTGCCCATCGTAGAGTCCGTCGGATAACGGCTCGCCGGTGGGTATGTCGTTTAATTGAAGAATCTTTCCCATCACGCTGCCCCGAAATAGGTCGCCCAAACCCATTGCCCAACGACGGCCGCGCGCGAGGGAAGCAGACTAGCTGCTTAGCTCATCGCGCGGTCGTCGCTGCCACCCACTTGGAGTTGTGCCCCACCAAGAAGAGCGGCAGCGGAAGCATACGTTGCTGCGAGATCAAAGCAAAAAAGATATATTGATTCGGCCGCTTTTTTATTGCCGGTAATACGTTTTGTACCAATCAACAAAGCGAGATACACCCAACTGCACGCTAGTACTGGGACGAAACCCCACTGCAGACTCTAACGCCTCGATATCGGCGTATGTCTTTGGAACGTCCCCAGGCTGCATCGGCATCAAAGTTCTTATCGCCTTTTTTCCCAAACATTCCTCGATCACTGAGATGAAGGCGCCGAGCTCGACAGGCTGATTATTTCCGATGTTGTAAATGCGATAAGGAGCATTGCTTGACGCCGGATCAGGCGTCGCTCCTGACCAATCGGGTGACGGCGCGGCGATCTGCTCGCTCGTCCGGTAAACCCCTTCGACGATGTCATCGATGTAGGTAAAGTCCCTCAGCATTTTCCCATGGTTGAAAACGTTAATCGGCTCATCCTGAAGGATCGCACGAGTGAATAAGAACAATGCCATGTCGGGCCGACCCCACGGACCATACACGGTAAAGAAACGCAATCCAGTGGTCGGCAATCGATACAAATGACTGTACGTGTGAGCCATCAATTCGTTTGACTTTTTGCTGGCCGCATAAAGGCTGAGCGGATGGTCAACGTTGTCGTGCACAGAGAACGGAGTCGACGTATTGGCACCATAAACACTGCTACTGCTTGCGTACGTCAGGTGTGGAGTTTGTGCGTGGCGGCAAGCTTCCAATATGTTGATAAATCCAACAATGTTGCTTTGAATGTAGCTTCGTGGATTGGAAATCGAATATCGGACACCTGCTTGTGCGGCGAGATGGACGACACGTGAGAATTCGTGAGCAGCAAAAGTCGAATCAACGGCGGATTGGTCTGCTAAGTCAGCCTCGACGAACTGAAAACGTCCATGGCCCCCGCTTGCCGAGATGGTCTCCAACTCTCGCAATCGATCCCGTTTTAACGAGACACTGTAGTAGTCATTGACGTTGTCAAAACCCACCACATCGATTCCCAGACCAAGCAGCTTCTTTGCCAAATGAAAGCCAATGAATCCAGCGGTTCCGGTGACAAGGTAGGTAGGCATGGAGCGGAAATATGAAAGAAGATTGAACTGGTCAAAACTGGGGTCGCTGTCGTTGCTACGGCGGCGTCCAAGCCCGATGCTTTATAGCATTTCTCGTCTTCGAGTATTTGAGGACGCGGGCTGTGAAATGTGCATCCTTGTTCAACAAGGTCAGTCGGAGTGCCGATCCCTCGGTATCAACGAGGCTCGCCGGGAACAATTCGGGTAATGCTGACTTTCGTCCGACGTAGTTCATCGATTTCCTGTGCCATCTGCTGAATCAGATCAGCAATCTCGGCGCCAGGTTTTTCACCGATATGGACCATCAACGCCTTACGAGCATTGTAACTGAGGCCAGAGATCGGAGCCGGTTTTTTTCGGTTTGCCTGCACTACCATGGAAGAACACTCTAAAAGGTTGGTCGGGGACTAGTCAGTTGAGAATCAAGCATCTTAATCAGCGTGATGAAGAAACCTGCTACTCAACGGTAACACTTTTTGCCAAATTCCTCGGCTTGTCGACATCGCACCCGCGCAGCAGTGCGATGTGATAGGCAAGTAATTGCAGCGGAATCACGCTTACGATTGGCTGTAAAAAATCGGGTGCTTCTGGCGTGTGGATGACGTCATCAGCAATCTCCTCTACACGAGGGTCATTGTCGCAGGCGATAGCGATGATCGGCCCACCACGCGCTTTGACCTCTTCCATGTTCGACATCACTTTGTCGTAGGTCGCACCTCGTGGAATTAAGAAAACGCTTGGCGTGTTCGAATCAACCAACGCAATCGGCCCGTGTTTCATCTCTGCCGCAGGGTAACCTTCGGCATGAATGTAGCTAATTTCTTTCAGCTTCAACGCACCTTCCAACGCCGTTGGAAAGTTGTATTGCCGACCGAGATAAAGAACATTCGTCGCGTTCTTGTATTTCTCTGCGACGATGCGGACATGTGTATCGCAGGTCAATGCTTGCTGAACAAGGCTCGGGAGAGACCTGAGTTCCTCGATGATTCGGCGCCCGCTCTCATAGCTAATATGACGAGTTCGGCCCAAGTACAACGCGAGCATCGCAAGGACGCAACACTGAGAAGTGAATGCCTTTGTACTCGCCACACCGATCTCTGGACCGGCGTGGAGATAAACCCCGCCATCTGCCGCTTGTGCAATCGAGCTACCCACGACGTTGCAGATCGCGAGGGTACGATGTCCCTTACGTTTGGTTTCTCTGAGCGCGGCAAGCGTATCTGCAGTCTCGCCACTTTGCGTGATACCGAATACAAGTGTGTTGTTGTCGATTGGCGGATTGCGATAACGCAACTCACTCGCGTACTCGACTTCAACGGGAATTCTCGCAAGCTCTTCGATCAAGTACTCGCCCACAAGGGCGGAGTGCCAACTTGTCCCGCAACCGGTCAGAATGATTCGGTCCACGCTGCGAAGTTGCTGCGGAGTGAGATTCAACCCTCCAAACTTTGCCGTCGCGTCTTGGTCGTCTAAACGGCCACGCATTGCGTTCTTCAAAGATTCAGGTTGCTCGTAGATTTCCTTGAGCATGTAGTGATCAAAGCCTTCGAGACTGACCGCTGCGGAGTCTTGCTCGAAGAGTTCGATATTAGGCGAGATGAGGCCTGAATCACGATGTCGAACCGTGAAGCCCTTGCGAGTCAAGACAGCGAGCTGATGGTCCGCAAGATAAACGATTTGATCGGTATACCCGGCAAGCGGCGATGCATCACTTCCCAAAAAGTACTCGCCGCGCCCTACGCCGACAACCAACGGACTGCCGAATCTTGCAGCGATGAGCAAGTCGGGTTGGTCCCGAAACAAAATGGCCAAGCCATAGGTACCATGCAACTGCGCGATTGCCCATTGCACGGCGGCAACGTAACGCTCATGCGGATCTTTTGACGCAACCTCCTGCGTCTGCTTGAGGCCCTCGGCAATGAGGTGCGCGATGACTTCACTGTCCGTGGCCGAATGAAAAACATAGCCCTTTCCCTGAAGCTCATGTTTTAAACGTAAGAAATTTTCGATCACACCGTTATGAACTAAAACGACTTCGCCATTGCCACCGACGTGTGGGTGCGCATTGATTTCGGTTGGTGGTCCATGTGTCGCCCAACGCGTATGCCCTAAGCCAATAGAACCATCGTAACCCTTCGGATCCATCCGACTGGCGAGTTGATCGATTCGTCCCACGGATCGGCACAACTGAATTCCAGGCTCGCCGACAATGGCGATTCCCGCACTGTCATAACCACGGTACTCAAGTCGCCGAAGACCCTCGAGTAGAAACCCGCTGGCCTCGCTGGCACCGACATAGCCGACTATTCCGCACATACTTGCAAGCCTTTCGAAGACATCTTTGTCCGTCTTACGGTGACCGCGTTCGCGTTCATATCGCGAGAGTTTCACAACGGTCTTGGGACGAACGCCATTCAAGTCATCGCAAAGAATAGCTTACAAAACGGCGTCAGGCATGATGTTTTTGCATGCTGACTTTGCCGATTATGCGGCCTTCCGACGAACCGAGGGCGTATTGGCCCACCGTCCCGATTGGTCTTTTCGTAGTACAATGGATCCAGGATGCGTGACGCGTGCCAACAATTTAACAAGCGTCTCTTCTTCTATTACTGTCGTATCTACGTCTAGCAAGACAAGGTCAACAGCGCCGATGGTTTGGGAAACTCGCCGCAAGCCTTCGGTAAGGGTCATGGGAATCACAATCGGTTGGCCACCGGCACTTCGGATCTTTTGGTGGAATTGACGGACATTCAACGCCTCGCCAGCGGATTCGAATAATCCGATCGCGACGTATCTTGGAGCCGGAGTGTTGCTATCAACGATTGATTCGAGAATTTCCAGTGCCCGACTCCCGTCGCCAACATTGGTATCGAGAATCGTACCAACCGATGAATTGCCGAGCAGTTTGGTCCAGGCATTTGTCTTGCGCCGGAACAGTCGAAGTACGGGTGTGGGCGTCGGAGCAACGGTTGCAACTGCGGGAATTACGACTTTTGCGTCGCGATTTTTTGTTTTCTTTCGGCTTAGTTTGACGACCGGCTGTTCGGCTGATTCCGATTTTACGAAATCGGTCACAGCTTTCTTCGCGATGGCCTTCGAAGCGTGCGTAACCGCGGGCACCGGCTTGCCCGTTACGTTTGGGCTCGACGGGGCGAGCGTCCTTTCCCGTGAAGGAGGTATCGAAAGAAGTGATGCCGCGTTCGGAGCGGACTCGGTAGCCACAGCCTTCTTGCCGAACAGAGCGTTCCAAAGCTTTGCCAAAGCCATTGCGATCGACCTTTAAACCGTCAGAAGACACCCGGTCATGGAATCAAGGCTCGATCGGCCAACGGCGTGACGAAGCCCTAAGTAGTGTTTCGGCGATGCAGGCTACGCGTGTCGAATCGATTATTCCGGAGTCGGGTAGGGGAAGTCAGGATGACTTTAACGACTCCCCACCCGTTGCCTTTGCCCTGATAGCACGGAGATCGGGCTACGTCCCATACGACCTGATTTCGTAACCTAGGCTTAAAAGCATCTTGTAGAACCATTTATCCCGCGGTGGGCTTTCCACTTTGGCGAGGTTCTCGCTTTCGATCCGGCAAAGACTCTTCGTTCTCGTTGAATCAAACATGCTTAAGACGACAACGCCCCTCACGATGGCACCTGCCGATGACAAGGCGATTCCATCCGACCCACAGGCAAATTCCAACCGGGTCCAAGGGGTTGCAGAGACGTCGGTTACCGGAAAGCTAAAAATAGTCGAACCCAACGCAGTCTCGACGGGTTCCTCACTTTTGGCGATGCAAAAAAAGCTAACCGTGTCCGCAACTTACGCTGATCCACTCGCCAACGCATCGTTTCACGACCGCATTTCAATCTGCGAGCCACGTCTGGCGCTATCAGCCTCGATAGGTGCAGACCTATTGATCGAATCGCTTGCGGCGACTCCGCTAGGTAGCGATTCCTTTGCCTCTCAGCCATCCTCCTCATCGCCCAACCCTTTGTCGGACGCCGATACGATACGCGAGCGGTATTCACTCGACGGAACAGGTCAATCCGTTGCGGTCATCGACAGCGGAGTGGCCTGGAATCATATCGCGTTTGCGAATGCCAAGTCGGGGCCCACCGGAGGAGGATTCGGCGCAGGGTATCGCGTCGCCGGCGGATGGGACTTCGCCGAAAATGACGCAGATCCTTATGACGACGGTCCCTCCGGGTTTCACGGTACGCATGTCGCCGGCACGCTAGCTGGTCTTGGTGACGGCTTTGCGGGAATCGCACCGGGTGCAGATATCATCGCGCTGCGTGTGTTTGATGACTTCGGCCGGGGAAGCCTCGACTGGATCGAATCAGCGCTTCGCTGGGTGATCGACCGTCGCTCGACATTTGCTAATCCCATCACGACGGTCAACCTATCGTTGGGAGCGTTCGCCACTGATACCAGCCAGCCGCTTTCGCAACTTGATGATGAATTAAGAACGTTACATGACGAAGGAGTGATTGTTGTGGCGGCGGCCGGCAACTCTTTCAATAACGCCCATCCCCATTCGCTGGCCTACCCCGCATCGAATCCTCTTGTTGCTGCGGTGACGAGCGTCGACGCAAGCGGTGCGATCCATGGCTTCGCCCAGCGCGACGACGGAGTATTTGCAGCTCCAGGCGGCTCAGTGCGGAGCGCCCTGCCTGATCATGTTTATGGTATCGACGGAAAGATTGACGACTTTGGTACGGCCGACGGCACCAGTATGGCCACGCCTCAACTCGCCGGAGCCGCCGTACTGGTTCGACAAGCCATGCAGTCACTCGGATCGAATCCGACGCCGGACGATATCCTCAACCACCTCCGCGCAACCGCCGACAACCGAACCGATGCCTTGTCCGGTTCGACGTATCGCGTGCTTGATCTCGAAGCCGCCATTGAATCCTTGCAGGTACGTTCGCAAGATGAAACCGTTCATCCCGGTGAGACTGGGCAACCCGCGTCACCACTCCAGTGGACGACGCCTTCAAGTCTAGTCGTACGAACGGAGGCCGAAGCCGATCGAATCATTTTGGACTTGTCTGCGGCCATGACGATATCGGTCAATTCAGTTGTCTACCCGATCGGAACGGGCTTGGAATCGCTTCAAATCGAAGGCGGGGACGGCAGCGATTCACTGGAAATCATCGGCAGTTCTGCCGACGAGCGATTCATCGCAAGAGCTGCCCTTTCGAACTTCGAATCCGTTACGGCAGCGCTTCAGCGGACCGGACTAACGGCCAATTTCAGCAGTTTCGAAACGATCGTTTTCAGAGGCGGAGGCGGTGACGATCGAGCAACACTTTTTGACTCCGCTGGAGACGACACGCTGGAGGCTGACTCGAACCAGGCATCCTTACGCGGTGTCGGATACGCATTTGTGGCCATCGATGTAAACAGCCTGTATGCCTATGGAACCGCCGGTGGTAGCGACACCGCCAATCTTTACGATAGCGCTGGTGATGACCAGCTTGCGATTCGTCATCAGTTCACCAGCCTGCGCAGCGACACGCTTTTTCGGATCGCCAATGGTTTCGAATTAGTCAATGCTTACGCGAGTGCCGGCGGGACTGATCGTGCGAATTTGTACGATAGCCCCGGCGACGATCGCATGAGTGCCTCGGATGCGGTGGCATGGATCAGTGGTCGTGACTATTACGCCGGTGCCAGAGGATTTGACATCGTTCAAGCCGAAGCGACGGCCGGTGGACATGACTATGCGACGGTCTATTCCACAGACCCCTCTGCCAACTGGACCCGGTCAGGCAGCCTCTTGCAGTGGTCAATGCCAAATGGGACGAGCCGAATTGCGCAGGGTTTTGAAGTGGCCGAGTCGTATATCCGCGGTCAAAAGACAGAGGTCATCCCTCAGTCGATTCGCTACGCCTTCCACGATGATGAACGAAAAGCGTCAAGGGACTTTTTCGCCTCGCTTGACCAGGATGAAGCTTGATCGCCACTGCCGACGAAATTGGCCTGGGCATCAATAATGGAGCCTTGTTCCGAAGTCAGGCAGTCGACCATGCTCGATATCAGCTCGCCAAACCTGGAGCTTATTGTTGGAGGAGCTCCAGAACTTGTCACATAAGTTGAAATAGTCGAGAACCACTTCGGACTCACCCAGGAGCAACAATTGGTTCGCAAGTCTCATTCCTGGTCCCGACGAGTTCAGTTGCGGGGAGCCGGTTGTTTTCCCTGCGGCGATGAGACGACGTTTCGCTTCTTCCACATTACCCTTTCGCAGCGCAATGCGTCCCATCACAAGGTTACCGTGGTGAATGTCATTTCCTACATTCCACTTTGCTTCCGATTCTTCCAGCATGTCTGAAGCAAAACGCATTGCCTTTTCGTCATCACCTGATTCCAAGGCCATTTTGGCCAGATAACTTAAAAGGTGCCGACGATGCTCAACAGGCGTCAGCTCAAACGCTTTCTCAAATTGCTCCAAGGACGATGAAG
The DNA here is from genome assembly GCA_031411655.1 of Planctomycetaceae bacterium. Lineage (GTDB taxonomy): Bacteria > Planctomycetota > Planctomycetia > Pirellulales > Pirellulaceae > UBA6163. Next base: position 961 of record JANOBM010000069.1, on the reverse strand, counting down.
CCGCTCTTGCATGTTCCTGTCCACCACAATGTTCAGCACGCAATAGGTAAAGCTGACCAAGCTTCTCAGCCCAATACGGAGCCTTTATGTCGATCGACTGAGCCTTCAACAGGTACACTTCACTTTGGACAGGATCAAAAACGAAAAAGAAATTGGCCGCATTCTCGAGGTACTTCAAATTGTTTGGCTCACTATCGATATGACGTTGCCACTCCGATTTTGCCGTCGCGTAAAACTCCGCATCAAAAGACGGATTAAGTGTTCCATCCGGCGTCGATAGCACCGCCGAATCAGGAGCGTGCGTGATCATCCAAAGAATGTGCTTTTCTCGACACTTATGCTTTTCCTCGTTGTCGAACTGATGGCTGAGGTAATAACCGATGAGCATCGTGCGAGAATCGATGTCTTTTGGGTTCGATTCAAGCAATGCTTCGATCCGCTTCGCCGCTTCATCGGTAAGCTGATGTCCGGCAAGAATCAGATCAAAGGCGTTGTCACCCTTCGACAGATTAGGCGTACAGAGCGAAGCAAAGACGACCAACCATAGCAACGAAGAAAGCGACTTACCCATGGAACCAACCGAGTCGTGCGAGTTCATGATTCCCAAATCACCTTTTAAACCTAACGGAAATGGAACGAGTCGACATTCATCAGTCCACCGCGATTTTCCGCGTTCTTGAAAAGAATAAAGATATCATCCCGACCGGAACTTGCTTCCAAATCGATCACAATTTCATAAAACTCTTCCCACGAACCGTTTACCTTAACGGCTCCCGAACCCAGTATCGGTCCATCTACCGCAGTACGATGGATTTCGATCGTCCCGCCAGCACCTGCACTCGCAACCCGAGCACTGATCGATGCGACTTGATCCAGCAGAATGTTTTCGAATTTTAGAAATCCGTCATGCTCAATCGCGCCCATGAATTTTGAACCTTCCGCATTGCCCGATCCTAGGGGC
>JANOBM010000068.1:0-32663 GCA_031411655.1 Planctomycetaceae bacterium | reverse complement strand
CGAAGACAAACGCGCCGAAGTTCCGGCAACCATCGAGGGATTATTGACGGGCATCGACTTGGTTGGTGGCGGATATGGAGATGCCATCGCGATTTTGCGAGCTGCAAAATCGAACAATCAAATTACCTGCGGGCTTGCGTTGGACCCCTTACCTGAGTCGCAGCGCACTTATTATCGCGACGAAAAGAAAGAGGGATCGGATCCTGCAGGGCTGCCCCCCCAGGATATTCAGCCGCCTCAACCCAAGGAAGAAAAGCGTTCGTGGCTACCTCCATTCCTCCGGTCAAAGCCAAGTTAGCCGATTTTAAAACGTGTTATCGCGGTTGGTTGGCCCGCGCCATTCAACGCTAGACACCGGTTTAAGCGGATGAATCCCTCCCAATCTTTTGAAAAGTTGGCGATCGCTTTCCCCAGTCTGGGAGGATTTTCCTCCACCTGAAACGCTCTCATGGCTGAGGGTGAACGGCGGGCCAGAGTCGCTTTGCCTGCCGCGCCATATACGGTCAGGATTATTTTCGCATAATCTTTTCGCATCGGCAGTTCTGAACTGCATGATGTGTCTTGGTGAGTTACTGATTGCGCCTGTGGAAATCGAAATGAATGCGAACGACCCTGTGACGGATCAACCTAAAAAAACGCCACATTCGTTTGATCTGGAGGTGAAGGATGCCCAGCTGATTTTCAATTCGGTTTGGAAAGAGCTTGAGCATGATTTTGGTAAGCTCAATCTTCGTTTTCCCAAAGAGCTGATTTTGCTTGGTGGGGCGCCCGGCGCTGGGAAAGGCACGAACACCGACTTCATTCGCCACGTGCGAGATATCGCCGAAGAGCCGATCGTCGTCAGCGAACTATTAAACAGCCCGGAATCCAATGCGGTCAAAGCGCAGGGCGGTATGGTTGGAGACCGCGACGTTGTCCGAATCGTGTTTCGGAAACTTCTCGAACCAGAATATCGCGGCGGCGCAGTACTCGATGGCTTTCCGCGAACGAAGGTCCAAGTCGAATGCTTGAAGATGTTGTTTGACGAGATGATCGCACTTCGTCGCGAGTTTGCAGACTCGCCCGAGCTGCCGAATTTCAAGCAGCCGGTATTCCACATCATGGTGCTCTTTGTCGAAGAATCCGAAAGTGTTGCCCGCCAATTGAAGCGAGGCCGCCAAACGATCGCCCACAATGAGGAAGTTGGCCGAAGCGGCATTGGAGAATTATGGGAAGAGCGCCCCACGGACTTCAACGAGCAACTCGCGCGCAACCGATACCGAGTTTTCAAAGAACAAACTTACCACGCTCTCGTTTCGCTCAAGCAGATCTTCCACTACCACTTCATCAACGCTCAGGCGCCTCTGGATGTGGTTCAAGGCAATATTCTGAGAGAGTTGGAATACCAAAGCTCGCTTGAGCTGGATCCGCGGACGTTTCATGCCCTCCGAAAAATCCCACTGGCGAGCGACATAGTGAGTCACGCTCGCCGGGACCTTGTGCGACGCCTCGACGAATACGAGAGTGACCACACTGAGTTGTTTCATAATGTCGTCAGCTTCATCGAATCGAAAATCATGCCAATCATCGTAAGGCATGCAATCTCCGGTCACGCCAATATCAACTCCGAAGATCCCATCTGGGAAGACAATCTCGCACTTGCCATCTTGATCGATGTATTCAGCGAGCGGGGCTTTCGCGCGAGCGTCGATATCACGCGTCACAACGTACCGACTCGATTCGATCTAAAGACTGGCGAAATTGAATACTTTCAAAAGAAGGTGTACCACATCGCCGTTCGCTTCAAAGGATCTGATATTCGCCGTGGTTAAGGCGGGCTACGCTTAGGTGAGAAGCCCCGAAAATAACTACCGTTTAATTTATTCCTGCTTGCCATTAAAGCTCCACAATTCAAGTTGGATTCCGTCTTGCCCAAGTAGTCGGATCGACGAAAATGTCACCGTGCCGGCATTTCGGGCCGGATCGATTCGAATGCCCGAAACGGGTTGGTTGGCTTCGATTGCAATGCGGTAAACATGCTGCTTTCCGTCATGGATTATCGCTAGCGGTTTACTTCGCTCGGCAACAAAGGCCGGCGTAACGCCCTCGAATTCCCAGAAAAGTTGCCCGATACCGGACGCATCGGAAATCGCAGTGACCTCAAGGGTCAAGTCTTCCGGAGGGAGCGGTTTGCGGAGTTTGGTGGTAATAAACGGATCGCTGCCCAAACAGTGCAACGTGAGACTGCCTTCCCGCGACGACAGTTCACAATCTCGACTTGGCGTCCATCCTTGAAGTGACTTGGTCTTTGGCTCGCGTTTCCTTGCTGGATTGGCAGTGTGACGATCTTGGGGCTGCCCCTCGACGGAGACATCGTATTTGGCTGGATCAAACGCAGGATTGGCAAGCGGGACGACCGCATTCGTATCTTTCAAAAAATCGGTAATTAAGGAATCCAATTCTCTAACCAATGGGGGCTGACCGTTGGCTAAATCGGACTGTTCGCCCCGATCGTTACGCAGGTTGAATAGTTTCCAGCGATCGCCACCGTGAACGCCGCAACCGAACAACCGAATCAATTTCCAATCTCCACGATGGACCGATACCGAAGGTGGCATCCAATCGGGAACAGGCGGGTCATGCGGAAAGAAAGTAAAGATCGCCTCGCGTAAAAGCGGCTTTCCAAGAAATGCCGGAACAATACTCGTTCCGTCAAATTCCTGACCGCTTGCGGGTTGAAGCGAAAGCATTTCGAGTAATGTCGGATAGATATCACAGGTGTTAGTCAGAACATCGGAATACGTTCCCGCTTGTATTTTACCTGGCCAGCAAATGACTTGAGGAATACGGATTCCTCCTTCGTACATTGTCGCCTTACCACCGCGCAACGGTGTGTTACTCGTCGCGAAGGTGTTTTCCACAACGCTATACATGTTACCGCCGTTGTCGGAGGTGAAAACGATGATGGTATTATCAGCGATGCCCAAACGATCGATGGTGTCTAGCAAGGTTCCTACCGCATCGTCCATGCTCGCGATCATCGCTGCATAGACTGGACTTCGCTGTGGCTGGCTGTCATCGACGAGGCCCCGATACTCATCAATCAATTGTTTTTTCGCATCAAAAGGAGCATGGACACTGAACATCCAATAGTTCAAGAAGAATGGTTTCTTCGCATTCTTCTCCATGAAATCGGCAGCCTCACTGGCCATCCGATCTTCGAGATGTTCATTTGGTGTAATCGGGCTAAACATCGGAAATTTCCAGGGAGCAACGTAACTTCCCGCAGGCCCAGGCCCGGACCAGTGCGGAACGTCGACATCGAATCCATGTTCAAGCGGAGAATACGGTTCGCTTCCAAGGTGCCACTTCCCGAAATGTCCGGTTTCATAACCGGCGGCTTTGAGCGTTTTTGGAAGCGTTTGATAGGATGTCGAAAGACGAGTCACCGATTCCAGGGCAAGCGAAGGCTTGTTCGGAGCGGCGCGGGTCCCCAGGGATGCGTTCAAAACGACCTTTGGCAGATGGCAGTTGGGAGCAGTTATTCCATGATGTGCGGGACTTAGTCCTGTTAACAAGCTGGCACGCGTCGGAGAACAAAGCGGGCTGGCTGAATGAGCGTTTGTAAACGTCAATCCTCGCTTAGCAAGTCTCTCTATATGGGGCGTCTTGTAGAGAGCGGTGGTGCCATACAGGGTCGTGTCGCTCCATCCCAAATCATCGGCCAGGATGACAATGACATTGGGGGCTCTCTTGTTCTCTCCATCAGCGGCGCAAAGCCATGGGCAGGTGAGGACGATGTAAGCGATAGCCGTGATGCTTGAAAAAGATCTCATTAAATACTGGTAGTCGTCAAAGGTGATGGGAAGAACGATCGATTCGATTCAGGGGACATTTCAAGACGCGACACTCGTGATATCCCAAACACACTAAAAGCACGATCGCTTCCAAGCCGAGTGGATCGTTCTGTTAACCGGCACCGCAAGGTAACTCTCGACAGAGTTCGGTCCTTACCGCCAAAGGTCGACCTATCCCAGCGATGTTTCCTGCGCATGTGCAGTCACAAAATCACTTTACGAAAACCTTTCTCTATTCGGGCAACGTCGGTGGGTCGACCAATGAGAGGAAAGATCATGTGAGCTTGAATGCCGTGCGCAGCTCATTGATCACCGCGTCCGACATGGCGGAGATATCACCCACCGCCCGAGCATTGATGACCGCTTCGGCTGTTGACTCGAGGACTTCCAGTCGATCAAAGGCATCAAGAACGCTTCGTCCGGTAACGATCACGCCATCGTTTTCAAGCATCGCGGCAGGCGAAGCCTCTGATACGTACTGTGCGATCTGTCCGTCATCGCGGTATTGCGTTCCATAGGGAACTCGTTTTACGTCCCGCAAAAAAACATAGCTTTCAGGGATCGTGCGCACATCAAAGAATGAATCCGTAACGCTAAAGGCGGTTGCATTGACGGGATGCGCAAATACGATCGCCTTGACGCTTGGGTGCTTTTCGTAGATCGCTTGATGTGCCTTCGCGGCTCGACTAGCACGTTTTCCTGATTCTCGAAGCCTGCCTTTGACTAGCACGAGATCCTCCACATCAAGCAGTTCGCGATCATGCTGTGTCGGAGTGATTAAAAATGAAGTCGCATCAAGCCTTGCCGAAAAGCTTCCTTCGGTACTAATCAACAAACGCTGACGGCAGCCTCGGCGGATGAAGTCGCAAAGTTGGCGGCGTAGCTCCCTCTCTTGTTCCGATGCCGTCGGTGGATCAAAGGATTCAAAATCAACGCTACGCTCTGCCGCGAGTTGCAGCTTTGCATCATCGAGATAAAGGACGCTTCCAAGTTGCCGAGCTTTGATCAACGTCTTGCCCGCGAATTCGAATGCTTCGAATCGTTGAAACGCCTTTGGTAAAGAATCTCCGCCCACCACTACTCCGTGATTCTCTAGTATCACGGAGTCACAGCCATCCCGGAAGGTAGCGGCAATGTTAAAGCCGAGTTGCTCGCTCCCAGGGCAAGCGTAGGGAGCAAAACCGATCGTTCCACAAACCGAATGAGCTTGATGAAATAATCGAGTATTGGGTGTTTGACGACAGATACTGAACGCCACCAATGCCACCGGATGCGCGTGAACCACCGCCTTGATATCGGGTCTAGCCAAGTAAATGGCTTTGTGAAAAGGAAACTCAGACGACGGCGGATGGAGGCCGTCAACCGTGCCGTCAGCGCGCACGCAGACGATGTCTCCGCGAGTCAGATTCCCTTTATCGACACGAGCGGGTGAGATCCAGATATCGCCCGCTTCATCGCGAATGGAAAGGTTTCCTCCCGATGTCGTTGTCATGCGATAACGATAGATTCGGTCCATCGTACGCATGATTTCGTCACGAGGGTGAACGAGGTTTCGCGATCCGCTCATATCAAATAATCCTTCGTGGACGATTGGCCAATGACCGGTAAAACCTTCCCAGTCAGCCAGTCATAGTACCTAAGCCAGTCAAAGAAACTAAGCGTTCGTGGGTCGGACCACCGAAGTGCTTCGGTAATAATCCATCAATGTCTCGATCGACAAAACGCCGCCACCCATTCCGCTTTTGTTGATGCCGCCATAGGGCACACCATGTGCGAAGACATTATGTGCGTTGACCCAGCTATTTCCCGCGGTCATCGCCTCAGCGACGCGTGCGGCTCTTGGCAAGTCTTTGGTCCAAACGCTATTCGCTAATCCATACTCAGTGTCGTTTGCCATTTGAATCGCTTCTGCTTCGGTCGAAAACTTGGCGAGATAAGCGACCGGTCCGAAAATCTCTTCCCTTGCCGCAACGTTATCAAGTGAACCGGCAAGTAACGCTGGCTTGACGTAATGACCGGAATACCCATCGACGGCCGCGGGCCCACCTTCGAGCAAGCAGTTTGCACCGCCGGCTTTCCCCTTATCTAAATATCCAAGTACACGTTGTCGCTGCTTCGCGTTCACGACAGGCCCCATCTGACTTGCCGGGTCAAGTGGGTGGCCGATGCGCACGTCTTTTAGGCGGTTCACACATTGCTCAACGAATTCATCATAAATATCACGATGGATCAACCAACGCGTTGCGTCACAGCAAACCTGCCCGGTGTGAAAAGTAATCGCTCCGACAAGTTTCGCCGCAGTGTCGGCTACATCCACGTCATCAAAGATTACCGCTGCACCTTTACCACCCAGTTCAAGCTTGACCGGAACTAAATTGCGCCCACACGCTTCGGCGACCATTCGTCCTACTTCCGGAGAACCGGTGAACGACATGCGTTTGATCTTAGTGTTGCTCGACAATGCGGCCCCCGCGGTAGCTCCACGCCCAGTGACGACATTGATTACTCCATCAGGCACACCCACTTCTTTCGCCAATCTTGCAAGGTAGATCGCCGATAGTGATGTATCTTCTGCAGGCTTGATGACGACCGTGTTTCCCGCCGCAAGCGCTGGTGAAATGCCCCATCCAATCAATAAGAACGGGAAGTTCCAAGGGAAAATGAAGCCACATACACCCCAAGGTTGGCGATACTTCCACGCGTCATGACCAGATACGTCAAGCTTGGTCCTCGTTTCAACCGATTGTGCAAGCTTTACGAAGTAACGCAGTGTGTCTACAAAATTCTGCACATCACCCTTGGCTTGAGCTTCGATTTTGCCCGCATCAAGAGCTTCGATTTGTGCGATGATTGCCTTGCGCTCTTCGACGGCATCCGCTAAACGCAATAAGATCGAACTGCGTTCTTCCAGTGATACATTTGACCACGAAGGAAAAGCAGCGGCGGCAATATCAACGGCACGATCAATTTCCTCCGCATTCAGATCATGAATATCACCTAGCTTGTCTCCAGAACCTGGATCGTAGGTCGAGACCAAGTTGTTTGTAGAAGACAAAAAGTCTTTTCCACCAACAAAGCTCGGGAAGCAGTTTTGGCTGAGAAACGCTTCGACTTCGGGCAGTAATTGGGTTTGGGTAACGCTACTCATGATTGGGACCTAAAACTCGAAAGGAGAAGAAAATCTCTGACCGCGTGAATGGATCAAGAAACAAGATGCGAGTCACCCAGTGTAACGTATCCAACGAACACGGACGGTGATTTCAGACCGATTATAGTGATGACTTTGGTTAGTATCGTTCGTAAAAACGTAGGCCGACAAAAGGTGGCCGAACGGTGATGACCCATGGGTGGAGCCCAACCCATCAATTCAAAAAGACTGTCTTACCGCGAACCCGATATTCGCGGCGAAAGCCCCCTGCGAATGCTGTGAGTAAACGTGTTTGAAGCCGTGCTTGATGATTTCATTTCCTGGTCCCAGATGCCACTTTCCAAACTGAGCGGTAACGTAACCCGCATTTTGGAGTCGCGTCGCGACCGTAGTTTCGCGGTTGAAGCCTTCGAGCGAGCTTCCATTGGACTCGACGCCGAACCTTGCGTGGAACTTTCCGACCAATAAACCTGCCCGAGAGGGGACACATTGGGGCGCAGTGCTAAAGCCATGGAGCGCTCGAACGCCGCTTTGCGTCAATGCATCAATGTTGGGCGTTTTGACGTCATCACATACGCGTTGACAAGAAAGATCTGCGTATCCGTGGTTATCTGTAAAGAACACGATGATGTTTGGTCGGACTTCCGCAAAACCACTACTTGCCCAAAGGAGCAGGCAACCGAAGGGAAACAGCAATCGCGAGGAAGCGGTTTTCATCTTAGGTCAATTCGTGTTTTTTGAATCAATGGCTCGTTTTGATTTCGAGACCAGTTCGCGACGCTTTCGAAGGCGAGCAATCCGTTAACCCAACCGTAACTCAGGTCAAATGGTGAGTGCGTAAGCGGATTCGTTGGTTGACGCGATCGATATTCAAAAGAAAATTTGATTGCGAGGTGGCGATCTATCGTCGCGACAAAACGTCGAGCTTGCTTCGGGCCCCCACCATTTTTCGTGAAAAGTCATGGAGAAACTTGGCGAGGGAAGGCTGGTCGTCGAAAAATTGCCATAGTGGTAAACTATAACAATCGCTTGATTTCGCCCATTCCTTTTGACCCGCTCCAAATCGATGCCCAAGGATTTCCTCAAAGATACAGCTGATCAATACGACGTCGTTGTCATCGGCAGCGGGCTGGCGGGATTGACCAGTGCCAACATCCTTGGTCGCGCCGGGCATCGCGTTTTGCTTCTGGAGCAACACTACAAACTCGGTGGCCTCGCCACTTGGTTCCTCCGTCCGGGAGGCCATATTTTTGACGTTTCGCTGCATGGTTTTCCCAACGGAATGATCAAGTCCTGTCGTCGCTACTGGAATAGCGATATCGCCGACCGTATTGTCCAACTCGAGAACATTCGATTCGACAATCCGATGTTCTCGCTTACGACGACATTCAATCGAGAAGACTTTACGAAGCTGTTGACGACCCGATTTGGAATCGAGCTACAGGTCGTCAACGAGTTTTTTGATACCGCTCGCGGGATGAATTTCTACGACGACCAGTCGACCACGACGGGGCAACTCTTCCAGCGTTTCTTTCCTGGCCGTGACGATGTCGCAAGACTACTAATGGAACCAATCACCTACGCAAACGGTTCCACACTTGAGGACCCTGCCATCACATACGGCATCGTCTTCAGCAATTTCATGAGCAAAGGTGTCTTCATTTATGAAGGCGGAACCGATGATCTTGTCGCGCGCATGAAGAAGGAACTCGAGAAGAACAACGTGGACATTCGTATCCGCTGCGGGGTGGACCGGATCAAAGTGGTTGACGGCCGTGTGCACTCGGTCGAAGTCGATGGACGAGAGGTTCGATGTCGGGCCGTGGTGAGCAATGCGAACCTCCGGACGACGATCTTAGATCTCCTCGGCAGCGATGCGTTGACTTCCGACTTCATCGAGCAGACGAGGGCCGTCAGACTGAACAACAGCAGTACCCAGGTTTACATGGCAATGAAACCCGATGTTGAAATTGACGAATCCACTGGCGATCTCTTGTTTATGAGTACGGCACCCGTATTCCAAACGGATCTGTTGCTTAGCCGCAATATCACCAGCCGAACGTTCAGCTTCTATTATCCACGAACGCGTCCTGACAAGAAACGTCGTCACGCGGTCGTAAGTAGCACCAATGCGAGGTGGGAAGACTGGGCATCGTTATCCGACGCGGATTACGAAACAAGCAAAAAGGAATTGATCGATACGACGATCGATGCTTTAGAAGAATACGTTCCCGATGCAAGGAACAAGATCGATTGGGTTGAAGCGGCCACACCACGTACGTTTAACCATTACACACGTCACCAACTTGGTGCGAGCTTTGGTACTAAGTTTGAAGGGCTTGCGGTGAGTCGTGCCTTGCCGCAACAGGTCGCTGGCATGTATCACGCGGGAAGCGTGGGAATCATCATGAGCGGCTGGTTAGGAGCGATGAATTACGGCGTCATCGTGAGCAACGAGGTGGACCAGCAACTGACTTCCGAGAAACCATCCGCGTCACGAGTATGAACTGCGGTAACGCTGGATCGTAGTAGCGACCGATGCGGATCGGACACAGAGTTAGCTAACTGAAGATTGTCGGTTGACAATGCAAATCGCCGACAGTGAATGGTGCTAAGCATTCAAAGGTGGGCGAGCGAGGTTTCGATCTTGATGACGGATCGAAACCTCGCTCGCATAGCAGCAGCAGGCATGTCGAGGGAGGGACACGACAACCGCGCTGCACTCACCCAAAGCTTGAAACGGCGCCAGTACAGGAAAACTGGCGGGGATTCCGCTTCAACCTCAAAAATACGACCAGTGAATCACTAACTTGCAGCGCGTACAGACTCTGCATCGGGCTGTGCTGTTCGTGCCCGGCTGCGACGGCGAGGCTTATTCGTGCCCCATTCCTTCGTTAGCATCTCAAACACCTCTGGCGTTTCGTAGCGGACAACGGTTTTGCCCTCCGGCATGGGACCGACCAGGCCGCGAAATACAGGTAGGCCGCGAAGCATGAGATCGGTGCTGCAATCGTCAATGCCGATCTGAAGATATGCTTGGAGGAGCGGCTCAGCATCGGGGTAATCACGTATCAACAGTGAGCCATCAGCCGCTCGGGCGACGACTCGAAAGGTATCTTTTTTTGCCATGGATCAACACGCCTGCTCATAAGCTTGAACCGTGGTGGAATCACAAACGGTTCGTAAACGATTGGGGGAGGCGGCAGTGCGAATCGTCTTAAGGAACTCTTCACATTGCCGTAACCCTTGCATCGACCCAACGCACGCTCGATAGCGAATAATCCCGAACGGTATGCCTCAACGGGAAAAGACGGTGCGCGCCGGACGAAGTGCATTTCAGGCATTGTCGGAGTTCTGGCTATTGCCGGTGCTTGCGTCACTGGAGTCGTCGTAATTACAAACCGCCCGCGTCAACGGGAAATGGCGAAATCGACAGGTCAAGGTGAGTTTTTGATTTGACGGGTCGCTAAAATCCATCGCGCCGGCAAGTTAGCTCCGTGCCATCCCTACAAGCCATGCCTTTTGGGTAAACTGTGACTCTGCGAACGCCATCGATTTTATTCCCGAACGGATTTGCGATCTCTGAATGACGACGGAAATTACGGTCAAGGGTGCTCGTGAGCACAACTTGCGTGACGTCAGCCTTACGCTGCCTCGCGGCCAGCTGATTTGTTTTAGCGGTGTTTCGGGTAGCGGAAAAAGCTCGCTCGCCTTTGACACGCTTTATGCAGAGGGGCAAAGACGATACGTCGAAAGCTTGAGCAACCACGCCCGGCAATTCATGGGTCAAATGCCAAAGCCAGATGTCGATCTGGTGTCGGGTCTTAGTCCTTCGATCTCCATTAGCCAAAAATCAACGGGACACAATCCGCGGAGCACCGTTGGAACGATCACGGAAATCTATGATTTTCTTCGGGTCGTTTTCGCGCGCGTGGGCACCGGATACTGCCCCTCGTGTAAAACACCGATCACTGCCCAGTCCCGGGACTCGATCCTCGGTAGAGTTCTAGCGCTGGATACTGACGCGACGCTCTGGTTAATGGCTCCCGTTGTTCGCGCCCAAAAGGGGGAGTTTCGTGATCTGTTTGAAGACTTACGTCGCCAAGGTTTTGTCCGCGCCCGAGTCAACGGGGAAACCATCAAGTTAGCGGAACCCCCCGCACTGGATCGCCAACATCGTCATCACGTTGAGGTAATCATCGACCGGGTCGATCCCGACTCACGAGAACGTGGTCGAATTGCCGACGCCATCGATATGTCTCTCAAGTTGGGAGAGGGCGCGGTCATTATCTCCCAAACCGTACAGAACAGCGAATCCGCTGACGCGCCGTCGCGTGACATTCTTTTCTCGTCAAAGTTCGCGTGTGGCACTTGTGGGCGCAGTTTTCAACCACCGTCACCACAGCTTTTTAGTTTTAATAGCCCGCAAGGCATGTGCCCATCGTGTGACGGTCTCGGGCAACTCTACACATTCGTCCCCGAACTACTCGTTGAAGACGAATCGCTTTCATTCAAGGCGGGCGCCATTTCGCTATTGGGGAAATGGGCTGACATGGGTCGCTATCGACGACATATCTACCAGAACGTCGCCGCAGCGGTTGAAGCCCAACTTTCTTTTGAATCCGGTTCGATGCTGAGTTCGCCCTGGCGAGATCTACCGGCTGAAGCCCGCAAAGTCTGGCTTTGGGGCATTGACGAAACCCTCAGCTTCACTTGGCGCGGTGGCAAAAGCGCAAAGAAATACGAGGGAGATTTCAACGGAATCATTCCCGAGCTTTTGGATCGATATCGCAATTCGAAAAACAAGATGCAGTTGCGACAGTTCGAAAAGCAGATGCACACGATCAACTGTATCGATTGCAACGGACAACGCTTGAATCCTCAAGCTACCGCAGTCCGCCTGCAAACAAATGTGCGAACGTTCGCACCCGATTCCGAGCGGTCTTTACCTCAGCTTTGTGAACTGTCGATAGCGTCCCTTGCTGAATTCTTCAGCGATGTCCGTCTAGGAGTGACCGAGCAGTTTATCGCTGCCGAAGCACTTAAAGAAATCCGCAGCCGGCTAGGATTCCTTCGCGGCGTTGGACTTGAGTATCTCACTCTCGCTCGAACGGCCCCGACGTTGTCGGGTGGTGAATCACAACGTATACGCCTGGCCGGACAGATCGGTAGCGGCTTAGTGGGAGTACTCTATATTCTCGATGAGCCATCGATCGGCTTGCATCCTCACGACAATGATCGATTGATTCAGACGTTACTTCGCCTTCGCGACGCAGGCAATACATTGATCGTGGTTGAACACGATGAAGATACGATGCGCGCTTCGGATCTGATCGTTGACTTTGGACCAGGGCCCGGCATTAAAGGCGGTAGAGTGGTCGCGTTGGGCGATGTCGATGCGATCGCATCCAATCCCAAAAGTATCACTGGTCAATTCCTGGCTGGCACACGGGAAATCTCGATTCCCAAAAAGTTACGCACGCCACGCGATGATAAGTGGCTGACCATCCGGGGCGCGGCGCATAACAACTTAAAGAACATCGATGTCTCCATCCCATTAGGAACGATCTGCTGTGTCACCGGCATGTCAGGCAGCGGTAAGAGTTCTTTTGTCGGCGATATTCTCGAACCCGCGCTTCGTAATAAACTCAACGGAGCTGCGTGTGAAGTCGGATCGCACTCCGGGATCGATGGGCTTGAATTCTTGGACAAGACCATCGCTATCGATCAATCGCCCATCGGCCGAACGCCCCGCAGTAATCCTGCGACCTATGTCAAAGTCTTCGATGACATTCGGGAACTTTTTGCGCAAATGACGGAAGCGAAAACTCGCGGTTATACGGCGAGCCGCTTTAGCTTTAACGTCGAAGGGGGACGTTGCACGGCTTGCGAAGGCAATGGAGCAAACAAGCTGGAGATGGATTTTCTTGCCGATGTTTGGGTGACATGCCCGGTTTGTTCTGGGAAACGATACAACCGCGAAACGCTCGCCGTAAAATTCAAAGAGCATTCAATCGCCGATGTGCTGGATTTGGACATTTCACAGGCGCTGAAGCTCTTTAAGAATATTCCAAAGATTGCCGAGACATTACAAACCCTGGTCGATGTCGGGCTTGAATACCTCAAACTTGGCCAACCGTCACCGACTCTGTCCGGTGGCGAAGCGCAGCGAATCAAACTATCAAGAGAACTCAGTAAACGCGCAACCGGGAGGACGCTCTACGTTCTCGACGAGCCGACGACAGGTCTCCATTTCGCAGACATCCAGTTACTTCTGACGGTCCTCCATGGCCTTGCTGACCGAGGCAATACACTGGTCGTCGTTGAACACAACCTCGACGTCATCAAAACGGCTGATTGGGTCATTGACCTTGGCCCTGATGGTGGAGATGGCGGCGGTCGAATTGTTGCTCAAGGCATTCCAGCGGATATCGCGAAAGTTGCGGAGAGTTACACCGGTGCAGCACTCAAGAAATTCTTTGGCAAGACATCCGGAAAGCGCAATGCCAACGTGAAGCGTGCCGTCGCTTCCGCACGACCTCCGTCCCGTACCCATATTACGGTCGAAGGGGCAAGCCAGCACAACTTAAAATCGGTCGATGTTTCGATTCCCCGCGATGCCATGACAGTTTTTTGTGGCCCTAGCGGTAGTGGCAAATCATCCATGGCGATGCATACGATCTATGCGGAAGGACAACGTCGCTATGTTGAGTCCCTGTCGTCTTATGCGCGACAATTTATTGGAAGCGTACAAAAGCCGAAGGCCGAGCGAATCGAGGGATTGTCTCCTGCGATTGCCCTTGAACAAAAGAATCTGGGACATTCGCCACGAAGTACAGTGGGCACGGTGACCGAAGTCTACGACTTCATGCGAATCTTGATGGCTCGATTGGGGACCATGCACTGCCCGCGATGTCAGACACCTGTTGGAACCCAAACGCCTGACCAAATCATTGAAAAAGTCTTGGCGATGCCCGAAGGCTCAAAGATCCTTTTGTTGGCTCCGCTCGATTTCGAGGCAAGCGACGATCCCAACGACCGTTGGAAAAACCTTCGTGCAAGCGGTTATCAACGAGTCCGAATTGATGGAAAAACGTATGCCATCGACAGCGTTCCCGTTTGGGATGCTCGAGTGAAACATCGCGTTCAGGTCGTGGTCGACCGTGGCATCATCAAAGTGGATGAACGAAGTCGTATTAGCGACAGTATTGAACAAGCGTTGTCGCTTTCGGCGGGTGTTCTCGAAGTGGCGATTGCCGATGAAAATCTCGATGAACCGTTCTGGACCGAGATTCGTCATAGCCAGCACCTAGTCTGCGCTTCGTGCTCACGTTCCTTTCAATCGCTTACGCCCCATCACTTTTCATTCAATAGCGCTGTCGGTTGGTGCCCTCAGTGCGATGGCTTAGGCACTCAAACGGGAACGAACCCGGCGGCGCTGTTGTCATCCCCTTCAGCAACGTTAATGGAAGGCGCGTCTTTGCTTTGGCCGAGTGTCGACCAATCAGTATCACGCTGGATGTTAAGGGCGTTATCGCGTCAGACAAGCGTGCCGCTCGATGTCGCGATTGAAGAAATGACGGTCTCTCAACGCCGAACGCTTTACCACGGATGTGGCGAACAATGGATCGAAGTCCGAAACAGCGATACCCAAGACGGTGCGATCGCGGCGGCATTCCGGGATGAGATACTGTTTCGATATCAGTTCAAAGGATTTTATCCCGCCTTGGAGGAAGCGGCGAGATTGTCCCCCTCCTTGCGTGGAAAACTCGATCTGTTCACCGCAGAGATTGCCTGCTCTTCCTGTGACGGTGCGCGACTTCGTGATGATGCTGCCGCAGTAAGGTTTCGTTCATTGACCATGGGCGACCTGACGCAGATGCCGTTAGGTAAACTTCAGGAAATCGTTTGCGATTGGAAGCTGGACACACGCGAGAGAAAGATCGCCGGAGAACTCATTCGTGAAATTCAATCGCGCATCCGGTTCCTTCTGGATGTCGGACTGGAGTACCTCACGTTGTCGCGCGGCGCGGCCACCTTATCAGGCGGTGAATCCCAGCGAATTCGCTTGGCGGCTCAGTTAGGAAGCGGACTATGTGGAGTCCTTTATGTGCTCGATGAACCCACCATTGGACTTCACCCCCGCGATAACGATCGATTGATCAGCGCATTGCATCGCCTGCGAGACCTCGGCAATACCCTTCTCGTCGTTGAACACGACCGAGACGTGATCGCCAGCAGCGACTACCTTTGCGACTTTGGCCCCGAGGCGGGTCGGCGAGGAGGTAGAATCGTTGCTCAAGGTCCTCCCACGAAGATCGAACCTCGGGATCAGTCGGTCACCACAGGGTTCATTGACGGAACCGAATCGATTGCGATTCCACTGCCTCGGAGGCAGATCTTTACCGACCACGATGTAAAGAAAGGCTTAACCACCGAGGCCACCAAATGGTTGGTGGTGATCGGTGCGAAGGAACACAATCTAAAGTCGATTGATGTGCGTTTCCCCATCGGTCGATTCACGGCCGTGACGGGCCCGAGCGGCAGTGGTAAGAGTTCGCTCATCAACGGCATTCTTTATCCTGTACTTGCGCGAAAGTTACACCACGCGAAGGTACGTCCCGGCCGCCATACAAAGATCGACGGAACACGTTTTATCGACAAGGTCATTCGCGTCGATCAGTCGCCCCTTGGTAATACGCCTAGCAGCAACCCCGCGACTTACACCGGCGTCTTCGATCTCATTCGGCAAACGTTTGCAACCATTCCTGAATCCGGAGAGAACGGGTTTACTGCCAGGACATTCAGTTTTAACGTTGCCGGCGGACGTTGCGAGTCATGTGAGGGGTCCGGAAAGAAACGAATTGAGATGCACTTTCTTCCTGACGTTTGGGTCGAGTGCGAAGACTGTCAAGGGAAACGCTACAGCGAGGATGTGTTGCAGATCAAGTATCGAGGCCAATCAATCAGCGACGTTCTCGACATGCCGATTGGCGATGCCATCACGTTGTTCGAAGATCTGCCGAAGGTCACCCATATTTTGCAAACAATCTGTGACGTCGGTCTCGATTATGTAACCCTTGGCCAAAGCGCGCCGACACTTTCGGGCGGCGAAGCACAACGGATCAAGTTGGCAGCCGAACTCGCTAGGCCGATGACAGGAAGAACCCTTTACTTGCTCGACGAACCGACGACAGGGCTGCACTTCAATGACATTCAAAGATTATTGACCGTGCTGCAACGTCTGGTGGAAATGGGCAACAGTGTGATCGTGATCGAGCACAACTTGGATGTCATCAAGTGTGCGGACTGGGTGATCGACGTTGGGCCCGAAGCCGGCATCAGCGGAGGAACGGTCGTGATCGAGGGAACGCCGGAAGACGTGGCAGCTTATGGCTTGGCCGCCAAGAAAAACGCTATCGCGAAAAAACCATCACCCCATCCAATGCCTCGTAGTCACACAGGCGAGTATCTCGCAGATGTCCTCGACGACGCCGCTACGCTCCGAGGGCGTCCTAAGAAAACCGAAACAGTGATCGATTCGGCACCCGTTGAGAAAAAGTCAGCGCCAGTGTTGAAAAGATCGGTCCCAGCGGTGAAAAAAACAATTAGCGTGGTGGCGGAAGAAATCGATGCATTTGATGCCGCCGGCGACCTTCAGTTATGGAAAGTGCTTGGACGAAAATGGCATTCGACACGCAAAGGCTTCCCAGACAAACTTGGCCCCACTTGGCCGATAGAACTGGCAGAACAAACGATCGCATTGGTAGAACAGATTGCAGGCAATGGCTCGATCCGATTTGAATCCCCGGGGCAGGTTGCCTTCCGACGCCAGGCGGCGAGTGATAATTGGGGGGTCATCGAAACGAAATCACCTGAAAGTGTCCGGGTGACACTAGTGGGCCCAGTGGATGCCATCGACCTTGGCTTATTACAGCGACTTGGGATCGACGGGCCAGTCGACTTGAATGACCTTGAAGCTACCTCGGTTACACTGAATCTAACGGACATCAAGCAAGCACGAAGCCGAAACCTCAAGCTGTTCTTAAAGAAGCATTGGGAACGCTCCGATGCGGCTGTCGCGAATGATTGAATGAAAATGGACAAGCACACTCGCTACAATTTACTCGATACCGTAATGGCTGATGCATCACTTATCGAGCGATTGTCGCAATCGCAGTCGGTCTCGTTGACGCTCACGCTTGAGTTAGATTCAGTGGGACGTCCGGTGGTTGAGCATGGCGACCTTGCGTTCGGTAATCTCAGTGCTGGCAATGCAAACGACCTAAATCTTTCTACCACTCGTGACGAAGGCTTTGTTCCTTCGCGCCCCATTGCGGGTCCTGGCGAAAAAGCGAATGCCCATACCGAATATCGATTGGTCGGAAAGCTGGGAAGCGGCGGCACAGGAATTGTGTACCAAGCGCACCAGAGAGCCATTGATCGCGAGGTGGCCGTCAAGGTACTCCGCGACGAACTCGCCAACGATACGCTTTCTCGTCGGCGTTTTTTACAGGAGGCACGCACCCTCGGAAGTCTCGATCACCCCAACGTCATTGCTCTGCACGAGTTGGGCACGGGTCCCCAAGGCGAATTGTTCTACTCCATGAAGAGAATCGACGGGACCAGCTGGGACCGTACGATCGATTCGATGTCATTCAGTGAGAACATTGACACGCTGATTCGAGTCGCGGATGCGATTCGATACGCACATTCGCGCGGGCTCATTCATCGAGATATCAAGCCTGAGAACGTAATGATTGGCAGATTCGGTGAAGTGCTTGTCGCAGATTGGGGATTGGCTTTGTCGTTTGACGGCAATCTCCGAATGGTTGTGTCAAGCAAAAGCATTGGGGGAACTCCCGCTTACATGGCTCCCGAACTCGCCGCAGGTGAAGCGGATACGCAAACGATCCGCACGGATGTGTATCTTCTCGGTGCAGTCCTCTATCGAATCCTTACCGGACACGCGCCTCACGGGGGAAACACTTTGTTAGAATGCATTCAGGCCGCGGCTGCAAATGAAATCTTACCTACTCGCTTAACCGACGGTTGGATTAATATCGCCATGCATGCGATGGCAACGCATCCCCAAGATCGGTATCAAGATGCGGAAGCATTTTTGCAGGCGATCGAGCAGCAAAAACTTCATCAACAGAGCGAAGACCTACTGCGTCGAGCAAGACGCCGAATGGAAAAACAACTGGGTGAAATCACACACCAAGATTACAACATTGCCGAAGGGCTGGTACGGGAAGCGATTGACCTATGGCCCGAGAACCAAGAAGCCTCACAAACCTTAGCAAAACTTCAAACTGAGCACGCACGTGCCGCAGCAGCCCATGGCGACTACGATCTGGCGTTACTTTTGCTTAATGAAGTTGGAATGGACCAGTCGGAGCTCGCGTCGCGAGTCCGAAGAGACCAACAGCACCGTAAAGAGCAAGCGACACGTGAAGCGAAGTTCTCCGCTTTGTTCCCGCGATCGCCAGATGCAGGCTTGTTATCTCGCCTGGACAATGCGGAAATCATCGAAGCAAACGAGCAGTTCGAACGGATGACCGGTTACTTGGCGCGAGATGTCGTCCATCAAAAAATCCCTGACATCCGACTTTGGGCTTGCCAAAAACGGCGATCCGAATTCATTCGAGTACTGTCCGAAAAGGGACGTGTAGAGGACTTTGAAACACCTGTCCTTCGACAGGATGGGACGACTATCGAAGCTGCATTGTCTGCTAACAGTGTCACCATGGACGGCGTCCATTACATATTGACGACCATTCGTGATATCGGCGCTCGCAAAGATGCGCAATCACAATTAAAGAAAAGTCAGAATCGGTTGCGAGAATTACAGCGACTGGCGCAGCTCGGCACATGGGAATACGATGTCCGAACCGGCGAAGTGCGATGGAGCGACGAGGCGTTCCGAATTGCTGGACGGTCGGTGGAGCATGGCGCACCGAACTTGGAGGAATACCTTTCGATGGTACATCCAGAAGATCGCGAGAAGCTTACCGAAACCATTCATAATTCCATCGCTCACCAGGCGGCTTACGAACTACGACTTCGACAGCAGCGAACGGATGGCAGCTACTGCACCGTCATCGCTCGAGGGCAGCCACAAATGAATGGTGACGGTAAGGTTATCGAACTTTATGGCGTCGTGATCGATATCACTCGACAAACCAATGAAATCGAACACTTGAAATCACTCATTGACGACGAAACCTAGCAACGAATCAAAACAACATGCTCACCGTCCATCAACTTTGCAAAACATTTCAGCTAGATCACGGCGAGGTCCGCGCGGTCGACAAATTATCCTTCGCCGTGCGCGAGGGAGAAGTCTATGGTTTGCTTGGCCCCAATGGCGCAGGCAAAACGACGACACTTCGAATGATTCTGGGGCTCATCAGCCCTGACGGTGGTTATGCCGAAGTCAATGGTGCGCGGACTGACGTGGATCCTAACGCGGTGAAAGCGAATCTCGGTTTTGTATCGTCAAACGATGGTGTTTATTCTTGGCTGACTGTTCGCGAAATGCTTTTATTTTTTGCTGACCTTTACGCGACGGAACCGTCCGTTGCAGAGGAAAGGCTTGAACAATTGGCCGACCTTCTCGATATACGCAAACTGCTCGACCGACGCGCTGGTGCGTTGAGTACAGGCCAACGTCAGCGGGTCACGCTAGTCCGCGGTCTGATCCATGATCCTCCGGTGATGCTACTGGACGAACCGACACGCGGGCTCGATGTGGTCGGCTGCCAAGCCATTTTTCATTATATCGAACACCTGCGTACGCTTGGAAAGGCGGTCGTTATCTGCACACATGGACTCGACGAAGCTGAACGTTTGTGTGACCGATTCGGCCTACTCTATAGAGGTTCGCTTCGCCACGAAGGAACGATGGATGACCTTCGAGTCACCACAGGCCATGAACATTTAGTCGAAATGTTCGTTGAACTGCTAAGCGAGCGAGATACTACAGCACCAACGTAGTACATGGTCGGATTGAAAATGCGGGGAACTTAATTCGCCATGACGTGGGTAAAGCCGCACGCCGGCAGTCACACGCCGGCAACTAGAGCGCCGGCAAGAACAAGAAATGCTAGGAGATCATAAGACTAGGCAATCGAAACGAGTAAGACTAGCGGTTGAATAAAAGGCGACGCATTCGCAGCTTTTCCCCGCACTTTATGGGTAAGTGACTTTTTTTGCATCGAGCTTTATTTATCAATGAATCTCGACATCGACCCATTGAAACCGTTCTCCGTCAAATAAACCTTGATCACTCAATTTGAGCGAAGGAATCACCAGTAGCGCCATAAAAGATAATGTCGTGAACGGAGAGCTCAACGTTGCTCGCAAAGCCTGCTTTGCGAAACGATCGATTTGTTTGTATTTCTCTGCGACAAACTGTCCGTCGCGATCAGACATCAGGCCTGCGATGGGGAGGGGAAGTGCAAGTGATCGGTTTTCGTCGACTGCCGCGATCCCGCCGCGAAGCGAAATCACTTCGTTGACCGCAAAACATATACTTCGATCGTCGACCCCGACCGCGACGATATTGTGCGAATCGTGGCCGACCGATGAAGCGATCGCTCCGCGGCGCAACCCAAATCCGGAAATGAACGCAACGGCAGGCTTCACGTCTTGGTATCGATTGATGACGGCTATCTTTACAATGTCACTCATCGGGTCCGTCCGGATTTCCCCATCGACAACCGGCAAAATCGCCTCATGAGCCTGAGTGGTAAGCTGACCGTCCGTGGCATGGATGACCCGGACCAATGCATGTTCCTTTTGACTGGATTGCTTGCGAAACTCATTGGGCCGCTTGGCTGTTGCGGAAAATCGATTGACAAGATTCACGTGGACGGGCTCGATCAGCGATACGCCTTGCTGGGCGACACACTTTCCATCAATGAACGTTTGAAAAACACGAAACTCGGTCAGATCATCGACGATGACGAAGTCGGCAGTATCGCCCGTGCGCAACTTGCCTACAGGCAGCGAATAGTGATCAATCGGGTTCAGGCATGCAACCTGAAGGACATTGAACAGGTTTAAACCGGCCTTTATCGCACGAGCAACGAGTTGATTAATATGCCCCACGGCCAACTCGTCAGGATGCTTGTCATCACTACAGAACATTACCAGGTTGGGGTGAGTGTCGACCAACGACTTTAACGCCTCAAAATTTTTTGCGGCGCTTCCTTCGCGGATCAATATTTTCATTCCACAGTCGATTTTGTGGAGTGCCTCGTCGATGTGAGTGCACTCGTGATCGGTACTGATCCCTGCGAGCGCATATCGTCGTGCATCAACGCCCGTCAGCCCGGGTGCATGCCCGTCGATTGGTTTTCCAAAATCTTGAGCGGCTTTAATTTTATCGAGTACTTCTTCGTCTCGATTCAAGACACCGGGATAGTTCATCATCTCCGCGAGATAACCGATGTCTTGACGTTCCAACAAGGCACGCACACTAAACGCATTTATCGTTGCGCCGGAAGTTTCAAATTGTGTCGCCGGAACACAGCTCGGCGCTCCAAAGCAAAACTTCATGGGAACGCGGGCGCCATTGGCGATCATGAAGTCCACACCTTGGATTCCCATGACGTTGGCGATTTCGTGAGGATCCGAAACCGTTGCGACAGTACCGTGAATTGAGGCCATCCGCGCAAATTCACTCGGCACCAGCATCGACGATTCGATATGAACATGTGCGTCGATGAACCCAGGCAATGCATAACGCAGCGTGCTATCGGCAACGTCACTGACGGCAACTATCGATTCGATCCGCCCGTCGAGCAACCACACTTCGCTTGCCCGGATCCTTCGGCCTGGCACATCGACGACGTTGACGCGCATCGGATTCTCACCGAGCAGATTCAAATGAGAGCTTGCCATTTACAGGCCATCAGATTCCAAGAAGTGGTCACGAACTTCGCCAAACAGGGTCGACATGCGAATCGGTTGGCACCGGCCATCTTGCGAGAGTGACCTTTTGCCGGGTGTAAAACTGAATGCCTTCTTTGCCTTGAACATGCAAATCACCGAAGAACGAACGGTTCCACCCTGTGAAGGGGAACCAAGCCATGGGGGCGGGAACTCCCACATTGATACCGATCATGCCCGCATTAAAATTCTGCTGAAATTGACGAGCCGTGTAACCACTTTGCGTAAAAATGACTGCGCCATTGCCGAACTGGCATTGTTCACCAAGCTTCAGCGCATCATCGATTGAGCGAACACGCGACACCGAAAGGACGGGTCCAAAAATTTCTTCTTTGGCGACTCGCATTTCTGGCATTACATGGTCAACCACGCTTGGGCCGATGAGAAACGAATTTGCGTTTGCCTTGGACCGACCATCCAATGCAACGGTTGCGCCATCGGAGCGAGCGATGTCGAGATAACTACCCACTCGTTGGCGGTGTTCGTCACGAATCACTGGCCCCATGTCAATTGTTTCATCGTCTTCACTGGGCCCAACCTTCATCTCTAATGCGTACTCAACAAGCTGCCTAACCAGCGGATCTCCGGCTTCACCGACTGCGACCGCGACACTTCCGGCCATACAGCGTTGGCCAGCGCATCCATATGCACTGGCTGCCAAGGCCTTTACTGTTTGATCCATGTCAGCATCTGGCATGATGATCAAGTGATTCTTGGCACCACCGGCCGCTTGAACTCGTTTGCCGTTCATGGTCCCGGTACGATAGACATACTCGGCTACCGGGGTTGATCCAACGAACGAAATGGCTGCAACCTTCGGGTGAACAAGCAATGCGTCGACACACTCGCGGCCACCATGAACGATATTAAACACTCCCTCAGGTAGCCCAGCATCGATCAACAGCTCACCCAGGCGCACTGCCGACAAAGGCGTCTTTTCCGATGGTTTAAGCACGAACGTGTTTCCACAAGTAATTGCCACGGGGTACATCCACATCGGTACCATCGCTGGAAAATTGTAGGGAGTGACACCGACACATACGCCGACCGGATGGCGATTGCAACTTGCATCCACGTCCTTAGCGATATTGGGCAACGAGTCGCCCATGATTAAGCCCGGAATCCCACAAGCGAATTCAACCATCTCCATGCCACGATTCAGCTCGGCACGAGACTCGGCAAGGGTTTTTCCATGTTCGCGGGTGATGAGGCGAACTAATTCGTCAAAATGCTTTTCCAGTAGTGCGCGATAACGAAACATCAACCGCGCTCGTTCGATAACCGGTGTTTCAGCCCATGAAGAGAACGACTTTGCAGCATCGCAAACAACCCTGTCAACCATCTCGGAACCGCCAATCGGAACCCTCGCGATTTTCTGGCCGGTGGATGGGTTGAAGACGTCCGTGAAATGGCCTGTCGGCGACGCAACCCATTTACCACCGCTTAGATTCGGAACGATCGGCGTTTCGGGATGAGATAAAGTCATTCTCGATGTCCTGCAATGAAAGAAACTCGATCGATCCGCTGTAGAACTGATTACGCTTGATCTATACAGTATCTTTGCGATTTGCGTTATCCCTCGCCGTCCCTCACTGTCGCCAATGGTGCGACAAACCGGGGCGTCGATTACCACACGTCGATTACCACACGTCGATTACCGCACGTCGATTACCACACGGAGACCGCTGACGGCGGCGGGCGGAGGGATCGAAGTCGTTTCATCGAATCAGCATTTTTGTTTTCACTGCTGTCGTACCACCAGCGTCGACGGCTTATCCATCCATGGGGGCAGGCATGGCTCGAATCGTTCGCGGCGCACTGATCCAAGCAACCACTTGTGAACCGACCACGTCCCCCATTGCCAAGATCAAACAGGCGATGATTGATAAGCACGTCGCCATGATTTCCGCTGCCGCGGACATGGGGGCGCAGGTCGTGTGCCTCCAAGAACTCTTTTATGGACCCTATTTTTGCGCTGAGCAAGAGCTCAAATGGTATGAATTGACGGAAAGAGTCCCTGATGGTCCTACGATCAAACTAATGATAGAGCTCGCGAAGAAGCACGAGATTGTCATGGTTGTGCCGGTGTATGAAGAGGATTTAACCGGTGTCTATTACAACACAGCCGCCGTGATCGATTCCGATGGTTCGTTTCTTGGCAAGTTTCGCAAAATGCACATCCCGCAATGCCAACCAGGCTTCTTTGAGAAGTTTTACTTTCGGCCGGGTAACCTTGGATATCCCGTTTTTGAAACGCGAATTGGAAAGGTGGGTGTATACATCTGTTATGACCGTCATTTTCCAGAAGGGGCCCGTTGCCTCGGATTGGCTGGGGCGGAAATCGTCTTCAATCCCTCGGCGACCGTTGCGGGGCTAAGTGAATACCTATGGAAGATCGAACAGCCAGCACATGCTGTTGCTAATCAGTACTTCGTCGGTGCGATCAATCGACCTGGCTGGGAAGAACCCTGGCGCATCGGGGAGTTCTATGGTCAAAGCTATTTCTGTGACCCTAGAGGCAAGTTCGTTGCTGCCTCGACGAAGCGTGATGAGGACGACATCGTGGTCGCCGACTTAGACTTCGACCTAATTCGTGAGGTCCGAAACGTCTGGCAATTTTTCCGCGATCGACGTCCGGAGACTTATGGCGCAATTGTCGAACCCTAGCTGTCGTTTTCATTCTTGATATTCTCGATCTTGGTACACTGAGTAAAGGGGCTCCCCGCAGACGCTCGCGATTGGGCCGTGAAGGATTCAGACGCAAAAAAGGAACTCTCTGATGGCAATTGACACTCGACCGTCCCTACCGATCATCCATCACCGTCCGGAGACCTATACCGGCCCGTCGAGAGAAGAAGTGCTCGCACTTCGACACCAATACTTATCGCCCGGCGTCATCACGTATTACAAAGAGCCACTGATGATCGTCGAAGGGCATCTGCAATACGTTTGGGATGAAATCGGGACGCGGTACCTCGATGCGTTCGCAGGGATTGTCACCGTAAGTGTCGGACATTGTCATCCCAAAGTGATCGAGAAGGTTCGCGAACAAAGCGGGAAACTCCAACACACAACCACCATTTACCTGCATCCAACGATCGCATTATTTGCAGAAAAGTTAGCTTCGGTGATGCCAGATGGTCTCAGCCGCTCTTACTTTACCAACAGCGGTAGCGAGGCGAATGAAATCGCGATCCTATCCTCCAGAGAGTACACCGGTAACGCCGAAGTTATCGCGCTTCGCAACGGCTATCACGGAGGGACCTCTGCGACGATGGGAATTACCGCACACGGGAACTGGAAATTCAAGTCCAATCCCCAATCCAATGTCCATCACACTCATGCAGGTTACTGCTATCGATGCCCCTACCAATTGACCTACCCGTCGTGCGACTTGAAGTGCGCCCACGACATCAAGAACGTCATCACCTATCAGACATCGGGTGAAGTTGCCTGTTTTATTGGGGAACCAATCCAAGGTGTCGGCGGAGCTGTGATTCCTCCGAAAGAGTTTTTCGAAATCGTCTATTCAATCGTGCGAAGTCATGGTGGACTATGCATTGCCGACGAAGTGCAAGGAGGCTTTGGGCGTACGGGGACGCATTATTGGGCTCATCAAAACTGGGGAGTGAAGCCCGATATCATTACGATGGCGAAGGGAATCGGCAATGGAATTCCACTGGGTGCCATGACGACTACCGAACCAATTTCGACGGTAATGAAGAACAAAGTTCATTTCAACACCTTCGGAGGTAATCCGATTAGCATGACTCAGGGCTTGGCAACGCTTGAAGTCATCGAATCAGAGGGGCTACAGCAAAACTCATTGATCGTGGGCGAGTACCTGAAAGACCAATTGCTTGGCCTCCAAGAAAGGCATCCGATGATCGGTGAAGTCCGCGGTATGGGGCTTATGTTGGGAGTCGAACTGGTAAAGGATCGTGCAAGCGGAACACCTGGTTCCTTTGAAGCAGCGCATGTAATGGAAGCTATGAAGCATCGCAACGTATTGATTGGGAAGGGTGGGCTTTACGGCAATACGCTGCGCATCAAGCCGCCCATGTGCATCTCCAAAGACGATGCAGCCTACCTTGTTGCGATGCTCGACGAAGTGCTCACTGAATTGGAGGCAAGCTATGCCCACGCTTGAAACCACCGTCAACGGACTGAACCTTCCTAATCCCTTTGTGATTGCCTCCGGACCGCCTGGGACCAATGCGAACGTCATATGCAAGGCCTTCGACGAGGGGTGGGGCGCAGTGATTTGTAAGACGGTGAGCCTTAATGCATCGAAGGTGATCAATGTCCAGCCGCGTTACCAGCGTCTTCGAAGTCGTCAAAGTGGCGAAATCTACGGTTGGGAAAACATCGAATTGATAAGCGATCGTGACTTTGGCGTTTGGATCGATGAATTCAAACAGATCAAGGATTCACATCCAGATCGTTGCCTGATCGCTTCAGTCATGGAAGAGTTCAATCAAGACGCTTGGCATGAAATCATTGGCAGGTGCGAGGATGCAGGTGTCGACGCATTCGAATTGAACATGTCTTGCCCGCACGGCCTCCCCGAGCGCAAGATGGGATCAGCGATGGGGCAAAGCCCTGAAATTCTTCGGGAGGTTTGCGGTTGGGTGATGGACGTTGCGAAGAAGCCGGTTTGGGTCAAAATGACGCCCAATGTTACCCATATCGAAGACCCTACTCGCGCCAGCCTTGCCGCAGGCTGCGATGGCATCAGCGCGATTAACACGATTCGCAGCGTGATCGGTGTCGACTTGGATACACTACGACCGGAGCCATCGGTGGAAGGTTACACAACGCCTGGCGGATATTCATGCCAAGCGGTGCTACCCATCGCCCTTCGGATGTGCATGGAGATCGCTACGGTCATCCGCGACGAATTCCCAGGGCGAACGCTCAGTGGCTTGGGTGGTATCGAAACCGGGAAAGATGCGGCGCAATTCATTTTGCTCGGCAGTCATACCGTCCAGGTCTGCACTGGCGTCATGAAAATGGGCTATCGATGCATTCGGCCGATGTGTGAGGAACTGCTCGCATTCATGGAAAAACATCAGTTTCAAACGATTGAAGATTTCCGAGGGCACAGTTTGCAATTTTTCACGACCCACGCTGATCTGGTACGCCGGCAGGCCGAGGCTCGTACTGCGAAGAAGGCAGCTCACGAACTCAAGAAAATGATTCGCGAGGATGCCGAGTGGAATGGCGACGACTTCGTCGACCAGAGCGACGCATTGGCGAGGGGCTGACACCCCTTCGTTTCGCATCGTCGATGTCATTCACAAACCGCCACGTTCAAGCATTAGCCTTCGTGTCGGAATATCGTTACCGACAAAGGTGGTAGATCGACCGAAATACTTTCGGGTCGTCCGTGATGACCGGTACCGAGCGATTGTCGGCCAGGATAGTTGCCGACATTCGATCCGCCGTAGGAAATGCTGTCGCTGTTGAAAATCTCTTTCCAAAAGCCTCCGAACGGTACACCGACGTGATAGCCGTGTCGAACGATCGGAGTGAAGTTACAGCAGACCAGCAGCGGAGCTGTATGGGGCCCCTTTCGTAGATAAACCAAAACGCTGTCGTGTCGGTTCATGCAATCGACCCACTCGAACCCGTCGGGCGAGAAGTCAGCTGCGTGAAGCGCTGGTTGCTCAATCACCAGTTTGTTCAGATCCGCTACGAGTTGCTGGATGCCACGGTGCGTATCAAAGTCGAGTAATTCCCAGTGGGGCCCGCGATCGTGATTCCATTCATCCCACATTCCAAGCTCACCACCCATGAACAGCAACTTCTTGCCAGGGTGCGTCCACATGTATGCATAAAGCAACCGTAGGTTTGCAAATTTTTGCCACATGTCGCCGGGCATCTGGGACAGCAATGCCCCTTTACCGTGCACCACTTCGTCGTGTGACAATGGCAAGACGAAGTTCTCAGTAAATGCGTAGATCAAACTAAATGTCAATTCATCATGATGGAATTGTCGGTGAATCGGTTCATGCCGCATGTAGCGCAACGTATCGTTCATCCAGCCCATGTTCCACTTGAGGGTGAACCCAAGGCCGCCATCATAGATGGGCTTCGAAACTCCGGGCCAAGCCGTTGATTCCTCGGCAATGGTAACGGCACCAGGGAATTTTTCGTGGACGACGGTGTTGAACTCTCGCAAAAAGTTCATTGCTTCTAAGTTTTCGCGGCCGCCATACTGGTTCGGGACCCACTCGCCACTTTCGCGGCTGTAGTCCAAATACAACATCGACGCAACCGCATCGACCCGGAGTCCATCGATGTGATATTTGTCGAGCCAGAAGAGCGCATTGGCGATCAAGAAATTGCGAACTTCATTTCGGCCGTAATTGAAAATTAACGTGCCCCAATCAGGATGCTCACCTTGTCGAGGATCAGCATGTTCGTAAAGTGCCGAACCATCAAACCGACGTAGACCGTGATTGTCTTTCGGGAAATGCGCAGGGACCCAATCGACCAATACGCCAATATTATGCTGATGGAGATAATCGACGAAGTACATGAAGTCTTCTGGCGAGCCGTGTCGGCTCGTTGGCGCGTAGTAGCCTACCGCCTGATAGCCCCATGAACCGGTAAAAGGATGCTCATTGATGGGCATCAATTCAACGTGTGTGAAATTCATTCGATGGCAATAGTCTGCGAGCCGATGAGCGAGGTCGCGGTAGTTAAGCCAACCGTGAACACGCCCCGGGCCTTTCTGCCAACTTCCCAAATGAACTTCGAAAGCGTTCATCGGTCGAGTCAATGGGTCTGAACCCGCACGGCGCGATAGCCACTCGCTGTCGTTCCAACGATGGCCACCCAGGTCCGCAATGATCGAAGCGGTCAGCGGAGGAAGCTCGGCGGCAAATCCCATCGGGTCACACTTGTCGACCCACTCACCTTGTTGGTTGAGTAGGCGAAACTTGTATTTGTCACCAACCTTCGCTTGGGGAACAAACAATTCCCAAATGCCGAGATGCTCATGCACACGAGCAACGTGTGCGCGACCGTTCCACCCATTGAAGTCCCCGACGACTTGCACCGTCCTAGCATTGGGCGCCCAAACAGCAAAGTTGACTCCCGACGCACCGTCGACCATTCGAGGATGTGCGCCGAGGCAGCTATAGATTTGAAGGTGTCGACCTTCGCCGATTAGGTACCGGTCGAGATCAGAAAAGATGGAGGGAGTTGCGTAAGGATCGTTCATCAGAGTTGTCTTACCGTGGGAGTCTGTCATTTCGATACTATAAGCAGCCACAGCGCGGTGTGCCTGTCCAGGCCCGTCGGCAAGCAAAAAGTTTGAGGATTCCGGACGTATCGCTGATGCCGGAATAATGGCTTCATAAAAGCCCGCAGGGTGCAAACGACGCATCGGCCGTCGCTCCCCTTCGGCTCGGTCGACGACCCATGCGGCCTGTGCGTTAGGCAGGAAACTACGTACCGCAATAGCCGCTTCCCCACGGTAATCGATCCGGTGGGGGCCAAGAAGCTCGCCCGGATTCTCGCACGTACCGTCGATAAGGCGGCCAATGCTCGACAAAAGTAGCTGGGTTTGCATTTCAAAATACCGGTAAAAAAAACAGCAAAAATAAAGTTGGGATGAAAAAATGGAGCAACGAGCAAGGCGAGGTCGGGCGAAGTCGCATCATGCTTGCGCGAGGTCCAACGTTCCGTAACGGCCCGGTGAACCGAGTACTTGTGCAGCGTCACAATTACCCGCTAGCCAACGCCGGAGTCCGTCGCTTGGCTTGGGGGCGACCAAAGGATGGGGATCATCGAATCGCAGCATCGGCTTTTCGTCCGCCGACTTTGATTGAAAGCTTTTCGCTGCGACGCTAACGCCACCGGATGACACTCGGGTAGTTTGAATCAATGATGCGGTCACGCTGTGAATTTGTAACGTGCGATCGATCCGGCGCCACAAATCAGCGTTTTGCACCGGCATCTTTCGGCCAAAGTGCTCCCATACAAAGTTCGTTTCGCGCCAACGCGGCAATGCTCGATCGAGCGATCGAATGAGGTATCGGTTATTACTGATCAGCGACACCAATCCTCGACCATCAATCGCTTCGAGTCCCCGAACCGCAGCCAACAGTGACAATCGATTCAAGTCACCCTCTTCCTCACACTCAGCGTCCAGAATGGGTTCCCCTGAAATTGATTCAAGTGAAAAGCACCAAGCACCTTGATTGATCGAAATTGATCGAGCGTGACATACGAGCAAATACTGTCTTACTGCTTCCGGCGACATCGCATGAATGTTGGGCGGTACCGATGGTACAGGTATGCCGGAGAATCCGTCGTTACGCGGAGCAATGGATGGGAATGACACCTTTGGGACCGAGTCCCATGTCATGTCGAGAGGCAAGCTATTGATCACGGATTTCTCCACAACGAGTCGAATTCGGGTGGCTTGCTAGTCGATTCCGTGACCGGCAGGACGGACGCCTTCGCCCGCTAATACTTGCCAATCGACAAGGTCACCGTTGAATACTTAATCGCTTCATGAGAAATTGTTTGCCTACTCGAATTCATCAACGACAATCGTCAATACCCAACTATCCCGAACGCTTGGAGGGACAAAGGAGAAACGTGCGGCCGGCGAGATCGCTTTCGAAGGTAACGTGCTTTTCCAGTTGAAGGGATCGCAGCGGTTATTCCATGGATCCAATTCGGTAAAGCGCCGTTCGGGTTCGGACAAGGAGTCCATCTGCAAGCGGTACCGGCGTCGCCATGCACCCATCGTCCAATTGATTGGTACTGATGAGTTCGTACTTACGACCAGGATTGATTACGTAAGCGGCACCATCATGATCGAACAGAAAAAGCTTTCCTCCGGCGATGAGAGGCGACGCGCTAAACTGCCCCCCGAGCCGTTCGGCCCAAAGCTCTGACCCATCTGCAGAGTCGATGCACGACGCGACACCGGAGTCGTGAACGTTAAAAATCAATCCGTCATGGAGCACTTGGGAAGGCTTGCTGCCGATGCCCTTTGCATTGATCCATTTGACATGCGAATCGGTGATGTTTCCGGTACCACGAGGATCGATCGCATAAAGCTTTGCTTTGCCAAAACCTGAGTTGACATATAGTGTTTTTCCGTCGAAGAGGGGCTGGCCGGTGGCAGAGAACTCGTCGTACAAGACTCTCCAAATTTCGTCACCCGTCTTGGGATCGTAGGCGATCACCGCTTTGCTGGTGGGGCTAATCAATTGCTTCGCGCCATCGACGTCGATCAAGATAGGAGTGCAAAAAGCTTTCATCACGTCACCGTCGTCGGTACCGTAATCAATATTCCGATCCTTTTTCCAGACCGTACTTCCATCTGCTGCCGACAAAGCGATGGCGTACTGAAAGTCGAACCCATCAAAGTGCATGAACAATCTTCCCTCCGAATCCAGAATCGGAGAACTACCGGGGCCCCGAAAGTGTTCACAGGGAAGGTCGCGGCGCTGCCACTGGATTGCGCCGTCCGTCAACTTTAAACACGCGGTACCATAGCTCCCAAAACTCACCCAAGCGAACTCTCCATCCGTTACCGGACTTGGAGAGGCGTAGCTGTTCATCAAATGGATCTCCGAAACCTTTTCGTTCGTAAAGATCTGCTTGCGCCAAATGATTTTTCCCGTTGCAAGATCAACGGTGAAGGCAAACATCTGAGTACCGTCAGGCGTTGCTTCGGTCATCAGCGCGACGTCATTCCAAACCGCTGGCGATGACCAACCGCGAAGTTCCGTCGATAGTTTCCATCTGACTTGGTCTTGTTCGGACCAACTCGTCGGGGAAGGCGACGTATCGGTCGAAACATTATCGTGAAGGGGGCCGCGAAACTGCGGCCAGTGGTATTCGCTCAGGGCATTCCCAGCAAGGACATTGCAAACAACCAACGGGAACAAGCGACAGAGTGTGGTCATTGGTTGCATAGCAGCGGGTTGGCGAGCGTTATGGAACAGCTTAAAAAGGCGTGACTCAAGAATACCCCACCGCATTCCAAAATACACTCTGCGACACGAACTATGGACTCGAAAGCGCTCGACTTTTTCCGTTCGGCAATCGAGACCCCCAGCCCCTCAGGCTATGAGCAACCCGTTCAGCGATTAGTACGACAATACATCGAACCTTACGCTGATTCGGTTCGAACCGACGTCCATGGCAACGTGATCGCTTCGGTTGGAGACTCGGCAGGCCCCCGCTTATTACTCGCAGGACATTGTGATCAGATCGGAATGCTGGTCACGCACATCGACGATGACGGGTACCTCTATGCTCAAACCATCGGCGGTTGGGATCCCCAGCAATTAATCGGACAAGCGATGACCGTTTGGACTGATCACGGTCCCGTCACCGCAGTGATCAGCCGTAAACCGATCCATTTACTGAACGAGAACGAACGCAAACAGGTTGTTTCCCTGGAGCAGCTTTGGCTCGATGTCGGCGCAAAATCGAAGGCCTCGGCCCAGGAAAAAATACGAATTGGCGATTGCGTCACGCTGGAGCTTCGATACCGTCCCCTTATGAATGACATCGTCAGTGGCGCTGGCATGGACAATAAGACAGGGATGTGGTCAGTCATCGATGCGCTTCGCCGCGCCGTTGAAATCGCCGCTTCGACGGCGCAGCGTATCCCCTGTCACCTGCACAGCGTCAGTACCGTCCAGGAGGAAATCGGCCTGCGGGGCGCGAAAACTGCGGCCGGG
>JANOBM010000067.1:0-54764 GCA_031411655.1 Planctomycetaceae bacterium | reverse complement strand
TGCTCGTACTTGCGATCGGCATTCCCTAGATTCAAGGGATCCTTGTCGAGATCGTCAAGTGGAATGAACACCGCACCTGCATTTTCACAGGCTTCACGCATTTGCAACTCCTTGGCTTGAATAGGCCAGAATTCTCCGCGAACAAAGATTACGGGCGATCGATCGCGTTTGAGTTCTTTGAGTAGTCGGTCAAAGGCCGTTCGAAAGCGAACTACCGACTCGGACGATTCGAGTGGAGGAGCGTTGGCTCCGACGGCAACGATCACTAAATCGGCTCGGAAATCCAATGCCTCTTTTAACCCTGCGGCAAAGTCGTAGTCGGTTTGCTGCCGTTCAAAATCGGCGATGTTTTTTACTAGCAGTTTGGGTTCTCGTCCCGTTGCCTTGGTCAACAATGCAAGGAGAACATGAGCAAAGTCATTTTCGCGACGACTGGCCGCCATGCCCCAGTCACCGTGCCAACCAATTTCAGGGGCCGGACCGTGAAGAGCGACGCTGTTCCCGAGTACCAACACTTTGCTCACGTTGAGTTCGCCAAGCTTCAATACCGGATCGCCCGAGCTGAGCTCTTCGCCGTACGAAACGCGGATTGCTAGGTTCGCTTGAAGACAAAGTACGATGGACAACAACCCATTGAGGAGTCAACGAGCCAGTTCACTGCACATGCATGATCGCCTTCATAGAAAATCGCATTTCGAATTCACTTAAAGAGCAGCTTCGTCCACGACAGACGACAAAATGCTGACAAACGGGTCACGTCATTTCCACCAATGCGTGTCATCGCTGACCGGCGACAGCGGGCATCGCATGGAAGCGAGGGCAGAAACGATTTCGCTAGTCGCCCAAGACAAATCGTCTACTTCTAACCTGTACTCTGGCCAGTCCAGCGTGGAAGGCCAGATACGATGGGGTACCGGCCACCGCTCCTCGGGCCGCGTCCACTGGATTCTCGCAACCAATCGTGGTAGCGAAGCCGCGTTGGTCTCAGACTGACTGAGCGTGGTTAGCGAAGGAACAAAGCCAGACACCCATGGCTGGTCATCGTTTACAACGATTTGCGGTTGCCTGGGAAACGAGCGTTGGTCGCGATTTGCCGTCGGCGCAGTACCGATCACGGCGACAGGCTGTACCAACGGCAAGGCAAGGAATGTACGAATTTGATAATCATCTTGGAGGCGTCGGCAAATCTCCTGACGCGTCGCTTCATCGCCTCCCGCGAGTGCCAGCGAGGCATTGCCTTGATCCAAGTGATCCGCCAAACGCTGGATCGTCCATCCAAAACGCGGGTCGCGGTAGTCTGGAGCGACGTCACAGGCGGGACGAAGTACAAATCGTCGCGCCGTGTAACGAGGGTGAGGAACGGTCAAATCAGAAGCTGCTCCAATCAACGCCCCATGCAGGACGACGTCAAGGTCGATGCTGCGAGCTGCCCATCGCTGCTGCCGTTGTCGACCTAGGTTCTGCTCGATTGACTGTAACCACTGGAGTACGTCGCGTGCACGAAAGAGCGTATCGAAGACTGCGACACCGTTCAAAAAAGAATCCTGACCGCTTGGACCACCGATAGCGGGTGTTTCGAAAAGTCGACTGGCACGGAAATTTTCGACACCAGGCAACGAAGCAAGCTTTCGAGCCGCGGACACGATCGCCGCGTCGCGAGTTCCGAGGTTGGAACCGAAGCTAACTAGACATTGAGGCATTCGGCCAAATCACGTTGTAAGTTTTTTATTCGCACTCTGGCGGAATGAATGGTCCACCGGTTGGCTCGCCCGCGACGCTTGGCAACAATGTAGCGGTTAATTGCCTAATGTACTCTTCGAGAACTTGGTCGCGTCGCGAAAGCATAGCGCACTGACCGACGCGACGAGACTGTATCAAGTCCGCAGCGACAAGTTCCTTAAGATGGTGAGAGATCGTTGCCTGAGTAATCGCAAAGTCCGCAACCAATTGTTTGCAAGCCACCTCACGCTCAGCCGCAATGCGTGCCAATATGGAGAACCGCTGGGGGTCAGCCAACGCACGCGCAATCCGCTGGATTTGAGATTCAGATAATGTTTGTGCGCTGCCATTCATTCCTATCAATCTATTAGCTTCAAGCCGAGCGCTCAATCGTTCATCCCCCAAACGAGTCGACTTCTTATGCCTAGCCCCGAGTTGCCTAACGACGAGACGGAAAGCGAAGCCGATTCGGTATTCCGAACCGCCATCACCATCGAGATGGGCCTAGGCTTCGTGGCGATTTTACTCGGCTGGATCACCGGAATAGACGTTCGGCAATTCATTCCAACGCTTGAAACGGGACATTTCAGTCAAGTTTGGAGCGGGTTAGCGATGGGAGTCTTGGCGGCATTTCCAATGTTGTTGGTCGTAAAACTCCTCGAGCGTCTCGACTGGGAACCGATTCGCGGACTCAAGGCACTAGAGGAATTACCCATCGTGAATACGCTTTTGAAGCTTTCGGCTCCCGAACTTGTGGCGATTTCCATCGCAGCGGGAGTTGGAGAAGAATTGCTTATCCGAGGTTGGCTCATGGGATGGATCACCGGACCTTTAGATACCGCTACACCAACTTTGGTGATCGCCGGCCTTGTGACAAGTGCCATCGCTTTTGGTCTGATGCATCCAATCACGCCTGCGTACGCGGTCATTGCGTCGTTTATCGGACTTTACCTCGGTGCCCTGGTCATTTGGACTGGAAATTTGCTGGTGCCAATCGCTGCCCATGCGGCTTATGACGCCATTCACCTGGTTCAAGCAAAGCGCCAACAACTCGCCGATGAGAGACAACAAAGCTGAGGCGATACGAACCCACCTTCTCCCCATGATCGAAAAGAAGGGCTCGCTTTTCGATTCTGCGAGTATTGCAATTTTGTTCGCCGGAAGAATTTGCCGCCATCATCTCATTCCATGCATGCACGGTGCGCATCCATCGCAACCCGGATGGCGATTTTTCGGATGGGTTTTTGGAGAGCATAACCGCCCCAAAAAGCCTATCTGAAGGCTGCATTATGTGCATTCATGAAAAATTCCCCCCAGTCTCTAGGATTTACCAAACTTTGTGACTAGAACATCAGTACATCGATTTGCAAAACACGGAGTTTCTTACGTATTTTGGGCCTTTTTCTAGGACCACAGTAACGAAAAGATCACTTTTAATGGTTGCAATGGTCGTAACTTATTTTTGGATAAGAGTCAGTATCGTATCGTAATTTGCTAGGATTTAGCGATTTGCGAGACGAGTGATCGCCGGATGCGAAGCGAGGTCTAAACTCGCCGAGTCTGAGTGTCCGTCTTTGTTAAACATCATTGATCTTGTGCAGTTTCCATTCAGGGTTGTCGGATCCGTAAATTTGTACTGTTGGCGCGGATCGGTCGGATCAGTTTCATCAAGTTAGGCTTCAAGAGTGTTACAACGTATTGTCGAACGATTGTTTCCGGAACAGAGGGGCTTCGGCGCCGACTCGGTCTTTCTTTCAAAGCGGCAATTTGATCGCCACGTCACGGTTGAACGAGTCCGTTCGTCGCGTCGGGGTATTCCATTCTGCATCATCGGGTTGTCTCTGACCGGAACTATGGGTCCCGGGGTGTCGCGGCGGATGGCCCGATTGTTACTTCGCAATCTGCGAATGACCGATGAGAAAGCCAAGTTCTCATCCACCGAGTTCGCGGTCTTACTAGTCGACACACCCCAGATGGGTGGCCGAAGCGTTGTCGATCGTCTTGCTGGGCTTTTTGCGGACAATGGATTGAGCGTATCGATGGACCTGAAGGTGCATGACCCGTCAGCGTTTGAAGGAAATTCGTACGACGAGTCATCGGACGATGGGAACGCTCCAAGTTTAGGGGTTCCCCGCGCGGTTCTAAGCGTTGCCGAGGCAACTTCAAGCCCTCAACCTTGGCCGGGGAGTGCGTCATCGTTTGCAGCACCGGTGGAGGACCGACGAGAACTGTGTTCTCCATCAACGGTAAGAGCGTTGAGCTATCGCTCCGACGAGGCTGTTTCAAGTGATGACCCGCTGGTGACGAGTAGGTGGCTCGACGGTGCCCTCAAGAGAACGCTGGATATTACCGGCGCGGCGCTAGGCTTGGCGGTCGCTGGCCCGTTTTTGCTGGGTGCGATGGCAGCCATCCGACTGACCAGTCCCGGCTCTGCAATTTTCTGTCAAACTCGAGAGGGCCATCGCGGGCGACCATTTACGATTTACAAACTTCGAACGATGGTCGTCGATGCCGAAAAATCGCAGCAAGCGCTTCGCGACCAAAGCCATCGTGATGGGCCGGCTTTTAAAATCAAAGCGGATCCTCGGGTCACAAAAATTGGGCGGTTTCTTCGAGCGACTTGCATCGACGAACTTCCACAATTAGTCAATGTGCTCAAAGGTGACATGTCAATCGTCGGTCCCCGACCACTTCCTTGGCAGGAAAGTCGGTCGTGCAGCCATTGGCATCGTCGAAGATTAGACGTTCGGCCCGGTTTGACCTGCTTTTGGCAGGTCGATAAAGCGAGCGTCGAAACTTTTGACGATTGGATGCGACTCGATCTACTCTATGTCGATCGTGGCAACCTGTGGGTGGACCTGAGTCTCATTTATCGAACATTCTCTGTGACTTTGCTGGGGCGCGGCAGTCACTAAGGTTCGGTTGGCAGAGCTGTGTCGCTCCCTCTGACATATAACGCAATTTGATGTCCGGTTTGGCGCAGCAAACGGTGCCAGCTTTTCGCGGTGCCGCCGTGCACTGAACGGCGCCGGTTCATTTCAAAGCGGTTTAGTTCAAGCCGAACCGTGGATCGCGCCCGATTATCCCGATCCCCTTCAGATACTTATCTGAAAAATAAACTCAGTCCGGGATTCGTGATCCATGCGTTACTGCAGGCGTTAGTTATCATTAAGAAAACGAAGTGTTAATCGGTTTGTATTCCGTTCTCAGGCTGACTTGCCGTCGGTTCATCCATCTTCACTGTGTCATCTGGGTCTATGAGCTCTACGGTTCCTGTCGAAAACCGATCTGATGCCGGAGTCGAATTTCGGCCTTTGAGAGGTACGGTCGCTGTAGTAATGACGGTTCACAATGGATTGCCCTATCTCCATGAAGCGATAGATTCCATACTCAATCAGTCTCTCACACATTTTCAGTTCATCATCGTTGATGACGGTTCCACGGATGACACTGCAAGCCGGCTTGATTCGATACAGGATCCTCGCGTCAAAATTTTGCACCAGCGCCGAAGTGGCCAACAGGCGGCAGCGCATCTCGGCATCCTTGAAACCACGGCCACCTATATCGCTCGAATGGACAGCGACGATGTCGCTCACCCCGAAAGACTAATGCGCCAAGCACAATTCCTGGATCGCAATCCGGACGTTGGGTTGGTTGGATCGCAAATCACGCGTCGCGGCGAGACTGGTAGTGGGCTCGAATCCCATTTTCCCACCGATCATGAATCGATCGTTGACGATCTGTTCCATAATCGCCACAGCATGTGTAACCCAGCAACGATGTTTCGGCGCGACCTTTATGTTGCTTGCGGCGGGTATTGGGAACACAATATTGCGGAAGACTGGGACTTGTTTTTGAAGATCGCTGAGCGTGCAAAGCTGGCGAATCTCAATGAGCCGTTGCTAAGTTATCGCTTTCACCGAGGCAGTATCAATGGACGCCGGATCTATGATGCGCAGTTGTACAACGAGTACGCCGCGAGTTGCGCGATCCGCCGGAAGGCGAATCTAACTTACGAAGGATTCGACGCATTCTTGGCAAGGCACCGTTCTCAGCGATTTCCCACGTCGTTCTTTTTTCGTCTAGACTGTTTGTCGGTCGCACAGTACCGAATCGCAGTCTCCGACATGCATTCCGGACGTAGAGTCTCTGGGATCGTAAGAGCCGCGTTCGCAATCTGCTGTTCGCCTAGCCGAACTATCCGCCGCGTTCGGGGCTACTTGGCCAGCAAGCTCCAAAGCGACTGACAACGGTTTATTACGTTGGGAAGTCGCGATCGGCAGGGGTTTAAATGTTTGGCACCCGCGCCCACTGTTGGTTGTTAAAACGCTCTTGGGGCGCAAACTTCGCCTTGTAATTAAGATGCTGGTTTTCGGCAACATACATTCCCAGATACAAGTACTTCCGATCCGACCGAATCGCTAATTCGATTTGTTTGAGAATCGCGTACGACCCGACACTGAGCTTCGAATGCTCAGGATCGAAAAACGTATAGACAGCAGACAGCGAGTCAGCAGCCTGGTCGACGATCGAAACTCCCACGAGCCGATCACCCATCCAGAAGCTTAGTTCAACGGTTTCACAGCATGAGTCCACCAAGAAGCCGCGATAGCCTTCTTCGTCAATGGTGGCGTCGTCTCGGGCAAGCTCACGTACTTGACGGTGGACATTAAACAGGGCAACGCGTTTAGAATCGGTTTGGGGTGGGCCGACCAGCATTTCAAGTGACTGGTCTCCTCGCTTGAGTACACGACGAAGCGAGGTGGTCCACTGAAATTCATTCACAATCACTCGAGTCGGCTCGCAAGCACAACAGCTTGGACACTGCGTCCGATAGACGAAGTCGCCGCTACGGCGATAGCCAAGGGCTAAAAGTCCATCGGCCAACGCCGGGGTCACTTTTCCAATGGGCAGGCGTAGCGGCATTCGGGCGACGATGCCGGGCAGATAAGGACAGGGCTGCAACACATCCTGTATTACAATCAACCGAGCCTCCGCGCCTGGTTGCGACTGATGGTGAGGATGTTGCATCGACTTACGTTCAGTCTGGAATGACTTCGCCACGGACCAAATCAGCGTAAGTTTCTCGAGCGCGAATCAATTTCGCTTGTCCGTCTTCGATCATCACTTCGGCCGCTCTGGTCTTGCTGTTGTAGTTGCTACTCATCGCAAATCCATAAGCACCTGCATTTCCGAGCACGACAAAATCGCCTACGTGGGCAATTGGCAATCGCCGACTGACAACGTAACCGCCTTCGCGCTGGGTAAAAATATCGCCCGATTCACAAAGCGGCCCACCGACGATCGCCTCGACTTCGGGACGATCATGCACTGCACCATCATGTGGACAAATCGCGATGGGATGATGGGAACCATACATCGCTGGACGGACAAGGTCGTTGAATCCTGCATCGAGCAAATAAAACCGATTCGTTCCCATCTTCTTTACGGCACGCACTTCTGCCACCAAGCTTCCTGCCTCGGCGACCAGGTATCGGCCTGGTTCAATTTCGAGACGTACCGGATGTCCAAGCGAATCGCTGATCCGTTGCCTCGTCGCTTCCCACAACGCTCGGTATCGATCAATGTCGAGAAACGATTCGTCTGCCTTGTAGGGAACGGGTAAGCCTCCACCGGTGCTGATTGTTTTTACCGTTCTTCCTACCGTCGCCACGGTCCGTTCCATCGCTTGGCAAACTTGCGAAAGATGTTCGAGGTCCGTCCCCGAACCGATATGCATGTGCAAACCGGTGATTGCCACTCCATGGCGATCGGCCAACATCAAGCAATCGTCCAACTGTTCGTGCCAGATCCCATGCTTGCTTTGCTCACCGCCAGTGTTGGTTTTCTGGCTGTGTCCGTGTCCAAAGCCAGGGTTGATCCGAAGTGTCACTTCCGCACCAGGACGACGAGTTCCAAGTTGCTCAATCATATCTGGGGAGCCGCAGTTGACATGCAAACCTAATTCAACCACAAGATCCAGCGATTCGCGATCAAAAATATCCGCCGTGTAAACGATTCCGGGGACATCACCATGCGGATTAAACCCCGCCGCTAGCGCCCGCCGCACTTCTCCCGCGCTAACGGCATCCACCACGGCGCCAGCGCGGCGCACGCGGTCAAGAATAGCGAGGTTACTGCACGCTTTTTGAGCAAAACGAATTACGTCGAACTCGGCGAGGTCCGCAACCCGACGCGCGATGATTGAGGCATCGTAAACGTAAAGCGGAGTACCAAATTCACGAGCCAAGTCAAAAACGCCATGCCCGGCGATATGAGTTTGCACGTTCGAAAAATTGGAGGTCGCGACAATCGTCTGAGTCATGGGTTCCACCGAAAGGCTATTCTTAGCTTGCTAATCATTTACGGACTGGGTGATGAATTCAATGGTTGCAGAACGCGCTTTGCCTGGAGTCGCAGGCAACGCTTCAAGATCGCACTACCGGTGCAACTATGGCAAACTAGTTTGCCGTCGCCACCTGCAATAAGCCGTACACACGCATCGTTTGAGAAAGAGACCGCAGTTGGGCATCTTCGAGCGGAGTCATCGGCAGTCGCAGTTCGCCGGTATCGCGTCCAAGTAATTGCATGGCGGCTTTGATAGGAATGGGGTTCGTCGCCAAACCGAGCATATCGCGACACAGCGGAAAGAGTTTATGGTGCCAAACTTGGGCCGTCGCGTAGTCACCGTCTGCTGCAGCCCGAACCATGGCAATCACATCTTCGGGAACGACGTTGCCAACTACCGAAATCACCCCCTCAGCGCCAACCGACATCATCGGCAAGGTGAGCGAATCGTCTCCACTGAGCACGGTGAGGTCCGTTGAAGCGAGCACGCTGCTGCACTGATCAAGCGATCCGGTGGCCTCTTTTACCATCGTGATCCCTGGTAGTTCTGCCAATCGCACAATCGTATCGACTTCGATATTTTTCCCGGTCCGGCCTGGAATGTTGTAAACGCAAACAGGGATATTAACCGCTTCGGCGACGGCTTTGAAATGCTCGTAAAAGCCTGTTTGAGTTGGCTTGTTGTAGTAGGGCGCTACCTGCAGTGTCGCGTCGGCCCCTTCGCG
Source organism: Planctomycetaceae bacterium (assembly GCA_031411655.1). GTDB lineage: Bacteria > Planctomycetota > Planctomycetia > Pirellulales > Pirellulaceae > UBA6163. Next base: position 45,972 of record JANOBM010000067.1, on the reverse strand, counting down.
TTCGGCCCGTTTAGTCAATCGAAGCGCTTCGGCGGTGCTGTTGCTTCCCGTGCCCGCCATGACCTTGATTCGTCCCGCGACCGTTTGAATCACTTCGGCAATCACGCGTTCGTGCTCGTCATGGGAAAGCGTCGGTGACTCCCCCGTCGTACCTACCGGTACAACACAGGTGACGCCGGCTGCGATTTGAAACTCAACCTGTTCGGCCAGCCGTCCGTAATCGACTTCGCCATCACGAAATGGGGTTACGATCGCGACTGATAGACCTGCAAAATCGCTGCCCTTACGCTGCGTCATAGCGGACTCTGATGTGTAATGGAAGAACTTAATGGACCACGGGAAAATCGAAATCGTTTCCGCCTCGCAGGCAAGATTGTAACGCTGCCAGCCACCCTCGGGGAAGCCTTAAGGTGCAACGATATCGAGTATCCTCCGCATTTCTGCGACCGCTTCGCGCATGCCGACCATCACTGCCCGACTGACGATCGCATGGCCGATGTTCAACTCGACCATTTGCGGGATTTTTGCGACCGGTCGCACGTTGACATAATTGAGCCCATGCCCCGCATGCAGCCTCATTCGGGCGTCCACAACGCGTTTCGAGGCGATCGTTAACCTTGCGAGTTGGGCCTCCATCGCGGCAGGTCCGGCGGAGGGCACCGCGGCATGGGCATACGGCCCCGTGTGTAGCTCGACCGCATCCACGCAAATCTCGGCAGCGGCATCGATCTGCCTGACCTCTGGATCAAGAAACAGGCTTACTAAAATACCCTGGTCTTGCAGTCGTCTTACGGCACCGCGAATCCGCCCCGAGTCGCTGGCGACATCCAAGCCGCCTTCTGTCGTCACTTCTTGGCGACTCTCGGGAACGAGAAGTGCCCAGGTGGGTTTTACTTGACAAGCAATCGAGAGCACTTCTTCCTCAGCGGCGATTTCAAAGTTCGTCTTGACAGTCACAGTCTTCATCAAGAGCTCGACATCCCGAACTTGGATGTGACGACGGTCTTCGCGTAAGTGGAACGTGATTCCATCCGCGCCCCCCTGCTCCGCGAGTGCAGCAGCAATCACGGGATCGGGCTCATAAGTTCGACGTGCCTGCCGAACGGTGGCGACATGATCGATATTGACGCCGAGTTCAATCATGGGTGTTTGCCCCGGTTCCATTGGTCAACGTGGGTAACGCGATCGCTTCTTCAAACCATGCTAACTCGCGAGCAATGTCAGCACCAAGACCGTCCGTCCGCATTTCATTCGGCATCACCGACCAAGCATAAGTCTCGACTTCCCAGTGCTCGGTGAAGTCGGGCGCACGCGGTGAACGCATGGCATCGATACATGCACGGATATCGTCTTGCGTCGAACGCAACGCGCCAAATCGCTTTAAGAAAATAGGAACGTGAAAATGAATTCTCAAATGCTTGTCATCCTGCGATGCGGTCGAATCCAGCCAGTTGGGCAAATCTTCATCCAGTCGAAAGTGACCGCGACTATCCAAGCACCCGGTCTGATGGAGATAACGATCCTCTGCAAACGACCGCAACTGGTCCACGGCAGCAACTCTCTCCTCCGCAGCCATGTGCAGAAAAGGGACATCGATCGCACTACTGACCTGAACTTTTCCAACCAAAAGACCTGCTTTGGCATAACGTTCAAGCGTATCGGCCTGCTCTTCAAACATTACTGCGCTATGGCAAACATCATGGCAGACACCCAAGTAGCGACGATGGTTCGCTTCTGGCAACTGGGTGTTAAAGAAGTCAACGATGTCGGAACAACGGTCGAGCAGACAGCCAGGTTCGGGCTCAATCGCGACGACAATCCGCCGTCCCGATTTTGCTTCAATCGATTGCAACTCGACGGCGAGCTGACGAAGTTGCTTTCCCGCCTGGTCGAGCACCGCTGCATCGTCTTCTCCGGGCCAGCCGATCGGCAACGTACTGATCGATCCCACGCCCGATTCCTGTTGCCCCGTTGCGTCCGAACTGAGGAGCGAAGCTAAGATCTCCGCGAGCAACACGGTATATTCGAAACGCGTTTTTTCTGCCCAAGTGGGACGATAAACGCGATGCTTTACCACAGGGAGATGAAAGTTTTCGTACGGAAATCCATTGATCGTGAACGGTCGCAGTCGCCGCTCACTTAGCCATTTTCCAAACTCAACTGCCTTTGCTGGGGAATGGAGTTCTTGCGCCGCCGTTGCCGGCAGCCACAATCCGACACCTAACTTTCTATCGGGCGGTGACTTTCGTGCGATCGGAACTGCAAACTCCTCCAGTCGAGCACAAATCGTCGACAAATCGGTCCCCGGATGGACGTTTGTGCAATAGCCCCACTGGATATTCGAAAATGGCATGGAACCAGGAGGCATGGCGTGGTTGGGATCCGCAAGGGATGAACTAGAATGTCCAGTCGGTTATCTTGCCCGATTTTGTCCACCGTGAACACCGACCGTCATTCGCAATGCGACTCCTTTCAATTTTTCGCGTCTTGCTACTGGCGTTCGCATGCTTATCAGTTTTCTCTCGCACGGCGGCGCAAGAGTTGTCCAACGCCAAATATGGCGGCCGTCCTGACCCCTTTTATCCGATCGATTCTTGGTGGGCAACGCCTGGCAACGAGCGATTAGGTTCAGGTTCCCCCGGCCCCGGCTACTGGCAACAACGTGCGGATTACACGATCGACGTGGCGCTCGATGACGTACGGCAGCGAATCAGCGGGCAGGAAACAGTTCTCTATCAAAACCTATCTCCACACACGCTTCACTACATCTGGTTCCAACTCGACCAGAACATGTACAAAAAGGACTCGGAAGGACTTCTCGGAACGCCAGCGCCCAACTTGGACGGCAAGGTTCCCTTCTCCCTGCTCCGCTCCATTTTGACACGCGAAACATTCGAAGGTGGATTTGAAATCTCCGAGGTTTCAGATGCTGACGGCAACCCATTGCCTTACACGATTGTTGGAACGGGAATGCGAGTGGACTTGCCCGCGCCGCTGCAACCGGGTGCGTCCACTGAACTACGAATCGCATTCGCGTTTCGAATCCTCGACGCAAAACTGGTCTTTGGTCGGGGCGGTTATGAGTACTTCGAAAAAGACAATAACTACATCTATGAGATCGCACAGTGGTATCCGCGAGTCGTCGCCTATACCGATTACGCGGGATGGCAGCATGAGGCCTATCTCGGCCGGGGTGAATTCACCGTCGAGTTCGGCAACTATGTGGTTCGTATCACCACGCCTGCAGACATGATCGTCGCTTCGACAGGTGAACTAAAAAACCCACTGAATGTTCTTACTCCTTCCCAACGGACTCGCCTTACCGAGGCAGCCTCCTCCGAAAAACCAATCTTCATTGTAACGCCCGAAGAAGCGAAGGCGAACCAAGCCAACACCTCGAACCCCGAGCGTTCGTTGACGAAGACCTGGGAATTCGCTGCAAATAACGTCCGTGACTTTGCCTTTGCAGCTAGTCGCAAATTCATTTGGGACGCGATCGGCCACGATGTTGGCGGAAAGTCGGTGATGGCGATGTCCTTTTACCCCCATGAAGCAGAGCCCTTATGGAGCAAGTACTCGACCGCGGCAGTCACCCATACCCTCGACGTCTACAGCCGATTCACTTTCGATTATCCCTATCCAGTCGCCATCAGCGTCAATGGCCCTGTCTTCGGAATGGAGTATCCGATGATTTGCTTCAATGGTCCGCGCCCGGAAGCCGATGGGACCTACTCCAAGGCGACCAAGTATGGCTTGATTTCGGTCGTCATTCACGAAGTGGGGCACAATTGGTTCCCGATGATCGTGAACAGCGACGAGCGTCGTTGGACATGGATGGACGAAGGGCTCAATACATTCCTGCAGTACCTTGCCGAACAAGAATGGGAACCCGATTACCCGAGTAGTCGCGGCGAGCCAGAGAACATTACTGCCTACATGCGAAGCGAAGAACAACGACCGATTATGACCCAAAGCGAGTCGCTGCTACAGTTTGGAAACGTTGCTTACGCAAAGCCTGCAACGGCCCTTAACATTCTCCGAGAAACGATCCTTGGGCGTCAATTGTTCGATTTTGCGTTCAAAGAATACGCTCGGCGTTGGCGTTACAAACGACCCATGCCCGAAGATTTTTTCCGCACTATGGAGGATGCATCGGGCGTCGAGCTTGATTGGTTTTGGCGAGGCTGGTTCTATTCTACCGATCATGTGGATGTGGGGATCGCCGATATCAAGCTTTATCAAATTGACGCGGGCGACCCTGATGAAAACGCAGAACAAAAACGCCAAGAGAAAGACGATAAACCAGACACGATATCGAAAGTACGAAATGAACCGTTGACCAAGCGAGTAGACCTGGAACCGGGGCTAAAGGATTTCTACAACACCTACGACGACTTACAGGTCAGCGAAGAAGACAGAAAGTCCTTCCGTAAGCTTATCGACGGCCTGAACACCCATGAACGGAAGCTTCTCAAGCGAAAAACGAACTTCTACGTTATCGAGTTTGACAATGTCGGTGGGTTGGTCATGCCAATCGTTTTAACCATCCGATACGACGATGCGACCAACGAGCGCTTGACGATACCAGTTTCCATCTGGAAGCAGGACCCTCAGCGTGTAAAAAAACTTGTCATGACCGACAAAACCATTAAGGAAGTGGAGCTCGACCCGCAACGTCAAACTGCCGACGCCGACTCGCGTAACAATCATTGGCCACCGAAACTTATCCCAAGTCGCTTTCGACTGTTTAAGGATGAAGTATCAAAGAACCCGATGCAGACTGCGAAATCTCGCGAAGAAGCCGCTGGCGAAAGCCCCAAACTACCGGCGGATGAGAAAAAAGAAGTCGCTCCCGATGGAGATGAAATGAAATCGGATTCAAGTCAGCCGACCACCAGTGACGCGAGCGAACAAAAGGATGCGCCGGATAGTCCAGTAGAATCCATCGAATCGGATGACAAAGGAGCGGAACAGAGCCCGGCGAACGCCCAGTCCGCTCGTCGTCAGGTGAAGCCATGATCACGTTTTTATTGGCCGCTATGATGCTCCATCCCGGTCATATGACGCGAGTAGAAATACGCATCGGTGACGATCATCGGGTGTTAGAAATTGCGATGCGAATCGACGCTGCTGATATGGAGTCGGCTCTCAAACGTCGCGACAAGACCGCCGTCGATATTGAATCGCTTAGCGATGCGGACGCGGAACGTCTCATCGGCAAGTACCTTCGCGACACAGTGATCATCGCAAACGCTAAGATCGCCATCGAGCGTTTTCAATGGGTCGGCTGGCAAAAAGGCAAACGGCACCTGTGGGCATACTTTGAAATTACACTTCCCAAGGCTTCGAACAATCAACCGAACCAATTGTTCCTCAAGACGCTATTTGACGTCGAACCAGAACTGCAACACATTGTTGTGCTGACCGATCGAAACTCGAGCCGTACCGTTATTATCACCAAGCCTGACCAGCCACTGACAATCCCCAATCGACTGCGTCCGTAACACTGCAAACCGACTTATTTGCCCTTCGCACTTTGGCATTGAATCAAGTCGAAGGCTAAACTCTCCCTCGCTTTCTTTACCCGAATCACAAGGTTGTTGACGGATCAGTATGAAGGAACTCACGGCAGAAATCATTGCGATTGGCGATGAAATGACGAGTGGTGCGAGGCTCGATACGAATACACAATGGTTGTGCGTGCAACTAATTGAACTCGGTATATCCGTACGACATGCATCCATCGTTGGCGATGATCTCGATGACAATATCCGAGTCTTCTCAGTCGCTTGCGAGAGGGTTGATTTGGTCATTTCGACCGGTGGACTTGGGCCGACTCAGGACGACCTGACTCGTGAAGCATTGGCGGCCGTCGCGAAGCTTCCGCTCGTCCTTCACGAGCCATCGCTACGTCATATTGAATCATTGTTTGCTTCTCGATCGAGGGTTATGCCGCCGCGCAATCAAGTCCAAGCGATGCTTCCGCTCCATGCGAAGGACATCTTCAATCCGCGCGGAACTGCTCCCGGTATCGACATCACTATCAATCGACCAACGGGACATCAAGTTCACGACCAGCCATCCGACAGCGAATCTTGCCATGCCGTGAAAGGGTGCCGTGTGTTCTCGTTGCCGGGTGTTCCCGCAGAAATGAAGGAAATGTTTTCGGCAACGGTTGCGGCACGAATCAGCGAAATTCAAGGCAATGATCGACCCATCATCCGTACTGCTGTCATCAAATGCTTCGGGCTTGGTGAAAGCGAAATGGAATCTCGTCTAGGCAACATGATTTCACGCCAATCATCACCGCGAGTTGGCATTACGGTCAGCGCAGCAACGATTTCACTTCGGATTACCGCCATAGGGGACACGGAGGATGCATGCCTTCAGTTAATCGATTCCACGCGTCAGGAGATTCAGGCAAAGGCCGGACAATATGTGTTCGGCGAAGGTGAGGAATTCGAACTGCAACAAGCAGTCACCGAATTGCTCCACAAGCGACGTGAAACACTCGCAACCGTCGAGGTTGGATACGCGGCACCGTTGATCGGTTGGCTGGCTGATGTGCCTTTAAGTTCTGTTTATTTAGGTGGGAGATTGATCCTAGCCTTGCCACCTGACAGAGAACTCATGACGCAGATTTGCCGTGAAACACGTGCGGACTGGCTTCTTGTCGTCAATGGCTACCCAACCTTACAAGCGGATGGCGACGTGATCGCGAACGTCGCAATCAGCTTGATTCATGCCGCAGATGGTAAGATCGATACCGAGTCCTTCCGAGTTGGCGGACATCCCAGCATTGTCCACCCACGGGTGGGCAAGACAGCGCTGGCGTTTTTACGATCAAAGCTACTTGCAATCCCTCCTTCCTAAAGGTTTCCTTGTGACTGACTTTTATAAAAAGCACATTGTCGAATCGCGTAACAAGTTGGACCTTTCCTCGATTGCAACCACTGATACAAAACCCTTTAAAAATAAAGACGAGGCAAAGGCTTTTACTGCCAAGGCAATTGATCGTATCGTCGAACTTCAGTACCGATTGTTTGTTGAGAATAAGCAGTCGCTGCTCGTCGTGTTACAGGCTCCTGATGCTGCAGGCAAGGATGGCCTGATCCGAAAGGTGCTCGGTCAAATGAACCCACAAGGCTGTCGAACTTATTCGTTTAAAGCCCCCACTGAACATGAATTAGCACACGATTTTCTCTATCGAGTGCACTCCTGTGTCCCGAGGACCGGGCAGGTAAGTATCTTCAATCGTTCGCATTACGAAGATGTGCTTGTCGTTCGTGTTGAAAAACTTGCACCCAGAAAAGTGTGGGAGAAGCGTTATGATCACATCAATGCGTTCGAGTCCTTGCTGATTGATCGTGGCACGACCATCATCAAGATCTTCTTGCACATTTCTCCCGAAGAACAATTAGCTCGATTCGGTGAGAGATTGAATGATCCATTAAAACAATGGAAACTTAATCCAGGCGATTATGCTGCTCGAGACAAATGGAAAGATTACCAGAGGGCATACGAGGACGCGATGAAGAAGTGCTCCTCGGATAAAGCTCCTTGGTTCGTGATTCCTTCGGATAGTAATTGGTACCGCGATGCTGCCGTTGCGGGAATCGTGATGCAAACCCTGGAGGCAATGGAACCAAAGTTACCCCCGTGCACGGTTGATCTTGACGAAATGCGAAGGCTTTATGACGCGGCGTGTGCGTCGGCGAAAAAATAGCCAATGGATGGATCGCGTAAAATGATGACCCGTCGATATCTCGCATCAAGCGTTCACCATTAATGATGACGACCAGCGGCAGATGCTCTCCATGCAAACTCTCGAATTAGAATGACAGACGATCCGTTTTTTCTTGCCTACAACAATGATGAAGTGGCGTTTGGCTCGCGGCCATCCTTGGAATTAGCGAGCTATCTATCGCAGGTTCGGCCAACAGGCTTTGCCGTTGACCTGGGGGCTGGAGCTGGACGCAATGCCATTTCGCTTGCCCAAGCCGGACTTCACGTGCGAGCCATCGACCTGTCACGAAGAGGCCTCGATCGCTTGATGGAGAGAGCAAGGGTGCTTGGGGTTGTCGATCGAATCGAAACGGAGGTGGCTGATGTTCGCAAGGTGGAGTTGTTACCCAATAGCTTGAGCGTCGTCGTCGCCACGACGGTGCTTGACCATATCCCATTTGCCGACGCACAGGCTGTTTGGCTGCGAATCGTTACGTCATTAACCGCCAGTGGCGTAATCTATGCAGAGGTCCATACCACCGAAGATCCTGGATGTAGCGAAAAGCCAGGATGTGACTCGGTTCATCCGGTCAGCGAGACTGCTTGGGCGGTTAAACACTACTTTCGGCCAGGTGAACTTCTGAAACTTGCTGCATCGACACCGTCGATCCGTGTTTTGCGTTACGAAGAACGATTGGAGTGGGACTACACGCATGGTCCCGAGCATCACCATGGCAAGGCCATTCTGCTTGCTGTTCGAACGGAATTCTTTCCACCTTGGTACGGACATCCAATCGCTTTTCCACGCAAGCCTTGAGCAGAATCGCATTGACATCGTTCCACCCATCATCGATATCGCCCGCTAGACCATTCAGTTTTAAACGGAGGCCACTTTCAATGGGCAACCAAGCAATCCGCCGAGCTTCGTCCTATTTGTCCCTAGGCATTGGTACGTTGGCTGTACTTTTTGCACTGCCTGCTGCCAGTGGTAACGAGAGTAGTAACGTTATTTACCACCTCTTCGTACGATCGTTTTGCGATAGCGATGAGGCTGCTCCCGCGATGTCTCGCGGCGATCTCGACGGAATTACCTCAAGGCTGGATAGCTATCTCAATGACGGTAATGACGCGACCAACCACGACTTAGGAGTCGGCCTGCTTTGGCTGATGCCGATTTTTCCTTCGGACAGTTACCACGGGTACAACGTTCGGAATTATGTGGACATCAATCCCGACTATGGGACGCTGGTGGACTTTGATGAACTGATCGCGGCAGCGAAAGCGCGAGGAGTCCGGATCATTCTTGACCTGCCCATCAATCACACTTCAAACAATCATCCGTGGTTTCTAAAAGCGGTTTCCGGCGACGAAGAAATGAAGAAGCGATACTTCTTTCGCGAAGGTAATCAACCGCTAACTCCTGGATGGCACTCCACCACTCAGGACAACTCAAGTTTGCAGTATTTTGGTCTGTTTGATACCTCGATGCCGGATCTCAACTTCGACGACCCATCGGTCAGAAATGATGTGAGGGCGATTGCAAAGTTCTGGCTTGACCGCGGAGTGGCCGGTTTTCGACTGGATGCGGCCAAACATGTCTACGGCGATACCTTTGGACCCTTGGCCGAAGCGCAAACCGCAAACAACAATCTGTGGTGGCTGGAGTTCTCGAACTATTGTTACTCCATCCGTCCAGATGCGATCCTAATGGGTGAAGTTCTGGGACAAGAAGGGGAAATGCGAAGCCATACTCTGGGTCTGGAGGGACTGTTGGATGCGCAGTTCATGCACGGCGTGCGAGAGCACGTCGAATTGCCCACGGCCGGATTTGTGGGTCGTGTAAAGTCGCAACTGGAAAAGGCACGACAGATCAATGACACCGCCGCCCACGCTCCAAATCGTCCCTTCGAGTACTACCCGTTCATTGGCAGTCACGATGAGAACCCGCGACTTGCTTCGAAGCTTGACAAGTTAAAAGCCGATGGTGGCTTGTTAGCGAGCGTCGATGAGGCCTACCGCCTAGCCCTGTACATGCTTTTGACGATGGGCGACAAGCCCGTCCTCTACAACGGTGAGGAGTTGATGCAGCGTGGTTGGAAGTGGGATGGATCGGGGGACGGTTCGAGGATCTATGATGAGACACTTCGCGAGCCATTTCCCTGGTACAAGTCTGGTGAAGGCCCAGGTCAAACCCGCTGGTTCGCGCCGCGATACGACGGGCCGGATGACGGTGTTTCAGTCGAAGAGCAGAACGGTGCCGAGGGAATGCTGAGCCTCGTTCGTGGCCTCATTGGCTACCGAACCAAGCATCAAGCACTCACCGATGGCGAGTTCGGTGAGATCCTCAGCGACACCGAAGACTGGATGGTCTTTGAGCGAATCGGTGGTGACGACTCATTGCTTGTGATGATCAATCCGACTGCGGTCGGAAAAGACTACCTGTTCCACGACGGATGGTTTCCGCAATATGCCAATGCGTTGGTTCAATTTTGGAGTGATGGACAGCAAAAACTTTGGCAAGATGATTCAAATGCGGGAAGCTCCATCGCTGGAAAGGTCTTCGTACCTCCCTACGGCTTAGTCTTACTCAAAAAACCCTGATCAACGAATTCATGGGAAGATTTCATCGTGAGTCAGCCAAGCATGATCAGAGGAGTTCGCCGGAGATTGATGTTGGCGAATGTTGCGATTTCTGACGAAGTGAAATGCGGATGAGAGGATTTGAACCTCCATGCCCTTTAACGGGCACTAGATCCTGAGTCTAGCGCGTCTGCCAATTTCGCCACATCCGCGGCACTTCGTTCAATGATTGGGGGAAGGTCAAAAACCTTGCCTCACCAGCTTTCCTAACCCACTTACAAGCCCGAACGACAGCCAGTCCGATCGACAGCCAGTCCGAACGACAGCCAGTCCGAACGCCAGTCCAGATACCGGTCTGGCTTCCTATCGAGCGTTGCCTGGGTAACGTATCGCCCCTTCCCTCGTGCTGCAAGTCCTGAATCACCGGCTCCATGGGAGAGAATGCATAAAAAGGGGACATCACAAAACGAGTCGGTTGGCGTTTGGATTACGCAGCGTCTACGATGTCAAATACTCCCACTGAAGTGTTCTTCACAAACTTTCCGATTTAGTGAATATGTCGTTTCGAATCACCCTGCTTTCCTCGCTGCTCAGTCTGATGTTTACCGCAATCGGACGTGCGGAAGATTTGAGCAACGCCAAGAAGCTGCCCCCAGCCGCATCCAATTCAAACGATGGAAATCCAGGAATAGAGGATGCCAGTTCGAACTGGGACACGATGCGAAAAATGCAGTTTGATGCCATCAAGAATCTTCGTGCCGATTGGGGATACTGGGGCAACGATTCGAATCGCTACAGCACTTGGATGAGCCATAGTAATCGTTTGATTCCGATCTACACCTTCGGAATCTCACTCCAGAAGTTAAAAAACGAGGGGAGTGTCTACGGCGACAAACAACGACTAGAGGAACTCTATGGACTGGTGCCAGCCGGGTCTTACGCTCCTGCTGCCACTTACCTCGATCAAACGGACGTTTATCGATTACAGAAGCAGGCGATCGCAGAAGGAAAAACGCAGATTGTTCTCGTTGTTTTTGATGGCATGGACTGGGAATCCACTTACAACGCGGCCTTGTACAAGAATAAACGAATCGCCTACACCGAAGGACGCGGGACCGGTCTTGTTTTCCAAGATTACCGGGGAACCGAAACGGATTATGGCTTTTTCGTGACGTCACCACGATTGGCAGGTTGTAAGACCGATGTCGATGCACAAACCGTTATCGGCGGCGATAAACCGGCGACCGGCGGATACGATCCCCAGCGTGGAGGCGAGGCACCCGGGCAATCCGCCGTACAAGCCGACTACTTAATGGGAATTGATCGCGAACAGCCGCATACCGTGACCGATTCCGCCGCATCAGCCACGTCCATGACTGCAGGTATTAAAACCTACAATGCTTCCATTAACTTTGATGTGCACGGAAATCGTGTCGAGCCGATCTCGCACCAATTGCAACGCGAACGAGGTTTCTCGATTGGTGTTGTCACTAGCGTACCCATCAGTCATGCAACCCCGGCTGCGGCGTATGCACACAACGTCGACCGTGACGATTACCAGGATATCACCAGAGATTTAATTGGACTGCCGTCGGCGGCACACAAAGGCGATCCGTTGCCAGGCGTTGAATGCTTGATCGGTGCGGGATGGGGGCAACAAAAAATGAAGGCGGCGGCGCAAGGCAGCAACTTCGTTCCAGGAAACGAGTTCTACGACCGTGAAGACCTTTTGAGAGTTTCCACCGAAAAAGGCGGCAAATACGTACTTGCCGAGCGGACTGCGGGTTCCAAAGGCGTCGACGTTTTGAACGCCGCAACCAATGCAGCTATCTCGGGTAAGCACCGACTTCTCGGTGTTTTTGGAGCCACCGATGGGCACCTGCCGTTCGCGACTGCCGATGGTCATTTTGATCCAACGCTTGATGCGAAAGGGGAAACGATCTACCAACCCAATGACATTGCCGAAAACCCAAGCCTTGCAGACATGACCCAGTCAGCACTTCGATTTCTAGAACACGATGCGGACGGTTTTTGGCTCATGGTGGAAGCCGGTGACGTGGATTGGGCGAATCATGCGAACAACATCGATAACTCGATTGGTGCTGTCTTGAGTGGTGATGCGGCCGTGAAAGCCATCTTCGACTGGGTCGACCAACGAAACGATTGGAGTAAAACTGCGGTAATCGTCACTGCGGATCATGGTCATTATTTTGTTTTGAAAAACGCTCAGATGATCGCAGATGCCCCGCTTCATTCCGCTCCGCAATGAGCCATTCTGAAATACGCGCTAGCGGTTCCCATGGAATCCCGTTAATCTGGAGGCTAACGCGTACACCATCACGGATGTAATTTTGCGCGGAAAACGCTAGAACCAAGTAATCGCTGTGATACCGCCTGACCCCACCGCTCGAACCACCTCGCCTCCATCAGTGTCCCTTCCAACGAACAGTCCGTTGGTCGACACGCAGGGCGACAGTGAGTCCGTACCAGCTTCGTATGAATCTTCCCACGGCCAAGAATCGCAGGCCCATGAAAAAATAGACGGCGTGAGATTCGAAAACCTTGCAGAGTGGGGTGATGAATCAGCGGAGAGTGTGGAGCAAAAACTGGCCCGCTGCCAGGTTGTTGTTGATCATCAATTTACGAACACTCAATTGCTCCTGGCGGCGCTCACGCATGCTTCATCCGCTTCACACCGCCTCGCGAGCAATGAACGGCTCGAATTTCTCGGCGACAGTATTCTCGGGTTGGTCGTCTGCGAGTGGCTTTACGAAGAGTATCCCGGATACAGCGAAGGCGATTTGACGAAAATCAAGTCTTCGGTTGTCAGCCGTCGGTCCTGCGGAAAAGCAGCCTGCGAACTTGGGCTTGATAAGTGCTTGATCGTGGGCAAAGGTGTTACGAAAAGTCGCAGCTTTCCGCGATCGTTGGTGAGCGACGTGTTCGAGTCGGTGGTTGCTGCCATTTATCTTGATGCAGGACTGGAAGTCGTTCGGACTCGGATCAAGCGTTGGCTTGCGTTGGAGGTATCTGCTGCGGTTGACGATCAAAGCAGCGGCAACTACAAGTCGACGCTTCAACAGTTTGCCCAACGTGAACGAGCCAGTACGCCGATCTATAGGCTGATCGGTGAGTCGGGGCCGGATCACCGCAAACGATTCCAAATTGCGGCAGTGATTGATAACGAGCAGTTTCAACCAGCCTGGGGCAATAACAAAAAAGACGCTGAACAACATGCTGCCGCCAACGCGCTCGCGATACTTCAGCGAGAACCACCACCATTCGAGTAGTTGGTGAATTCGGCCGCTACAAGTCAGTGATGCGGTTGTGAAGTTACCAATCAGTTGTTGAGTCAATCGAGTGAGCTCCCGTCAATACAAACTGGCGGGATCGGCGTTCAACAAGCGGCGCAGTGCCAGTAGGCCACTGACCAAGCACATCACCGTCGTCAATCCCAGGATTAGGACGATTCGGCTTGGCGTTAAAATCATCGGCAAGCCGATCGCCCACTGCAACGTTTGAAACATCAACCAACTTGTGATCAGTGCGGGTATGAATCCCAGCAATGATAGATAGATCGCTTGACGAATGACGAGCATTACGAAGTAGCGATCTTCATATCCCATTGCCTTCAAAGTCGCATACTCAGGCAGGGAGTCGTGGATGCTATTGAAAAGAATCTGATAGCAGATAATGACACCCACCGCGAACCCCATCATCGAGCCAATGAAAAAGATCATGCCGATCGGCGTCTGTTGGTTCCAAAATTGGATCTCGCGATCAATTAACGCGGCGCGCGGTACAACTTTCCAGGCGATGGGGTCGAGGGACGTAAGCCTTGCTGCAACTTGCTCTTGATTTGCGCCGTCTTTGACCCGAAACATTCCCAGGTCAATTTCGGAAATTGAAAGTCCGCTGGTACGAAACGGAAAAAATCTTGCGAACGTATCGCGACCGATAACCAGCGTTCCGTCATTAGCGAAATCCGTCCCGATTTCTACGAGACCGATTACTCGCAGCGATCGATCAAGTAGCTCAATCTCTTGCTTTGCAAGTCTCTGGGGATTGCGTACTTCGAAACCGTAGCTGCTTCGCGAATGCTTATCCAGCAACGCCGTCCCAAATGAACGCAAGCTAGGCATCAGTGAATCAAGTTGATCATCCAGAAACCAGCCACTATTCGGCTCCATCGCAACCACTCGGATCGGACGGCGCGGTTGGCCAGCAACTCGCAATTGCGCTCGCGATCGCTCCATATAGATAGGCGATGAAGCGACCACATCGGGATCCGATATCGCTCGCTCAAATAACTTCGTTGGAAATGTCTGGTCAGTTGGCAAAGAAAACCGAGCGACGCTGATAGCCACGAGATCACAATCGACGAGTTCCAGTAGTTGAACTGGACTATCAAGCAACGCATTTCGAAATCCGTTCTGCATAAACATGAGGACTGCTGCAAATGCGACGCCCGCGACGCCAAGCATTAACCGACGCCAGTCGGCAACCAAGTTCTTCCATGCCAAAGGGGTTCGTGTCATGGCTAAAAAAGATTTGCCGGTTCTGCTTTAGTCATCTTCCGGAGCGCCATCCAACCTGCAGACCCACACATCGCGATCGAGAGGCCCGAAACCAGGAGCATTCGGTTCATCGTCATCTCAATCGGGATTCCGGACAATTTAGAAGTCGCCCAATACAGGCCAAGTGAGGTAACGAGGGCCGGGACAAAAGCGATTCCGGCAAGCAACGCAGCTTGACTAAGCAACACCTTTACGAGGTACGCATTCGGATACCCAATCGCCTTTAACGTCGCATATTCAGGTAGTCTCGCAATAACGTCCGCTGCGAGCACCATATAACAGATCACACCTCCCACAATCACCGCCATCGCAACACCGACGCCAAAGATGACTCCGACCGGCGTTTGAACATACCAGTGCCATCGTTCGGCTTGAACCGCCTCGTCGATGGTCAGCACATCGCAACCTCCCTCCGTACCGCCGAGCGATTCGAGGTGCTTGCGAATGGCAGCCTGTCCTTTCTTTTCGTCGACGCCTTCCCGCAAGCGGACGAGCAACATTGAAACACGCCGTTCATTGGCGGGAACGGATTGACGATCAGGGGCAATCCGATTGAACCCATCATGGCTGAGAAGTATGGCGCCGTTTGCTGCCAAGCCCGTTCCCATTTCGAATGTACCCGCGATCACGACACGCTTTCCGGTGACCTCCACGTCTCGACCAACATCAACGCCGCTAAACCTTTTGCCGTCGATCGGACCGAAGTCGGCGCGCGTAGTTCGATCAATCAACACATATTCTCGACGATGGATCAACGACGCTTGGTCTCCAAGCTCTGGCAAACACAACGCTGAAAAATACGGGTCGATGCCCATCAAAGCCACGACACGAAATTCGCCCGAGATAGGATTTTGCCAGCGCGTTACGCCGAGATCGAGCGTTCGAACCTCGGCAACCTCCGCAAGAGATGCAACGATTCCAATCAGACGAGTCGATATTGAACGCGGGTCGTAGGCTTGCAGGTATTCTGGCGAGCGAATGACAACATCCCCTAACGCCCGGCCATAAACGTTGGTCGCGGTAGCTCCGACCGCGCCCATGAATCCGAGTTGCATGAACATCAAAACGATGGCAAAACCGATTCCCAGTGCCGAAACAATCGTACGAGATGGTCGATCCGCTAGATTCTTACTGGCCAACGAAGTCCGTTTCATTTTCTAAGTGAACCAGTCATGCATGATATGTCCATGAACATCGGTCAGGCGAAACTGCCGCCCTTGGTATTTGAAGGTCAGCCGTGTGTGGTCAATCCCAAGCGCATGCATGATCGATGCCTGGAGGTCATGCGTATGAACGGGTTTGTCGACAATGTTATAGCCGTACTCATCGGTTTCACCGTAGACCATTCCGCCACGAATTCCCCCGCCCGCCATCCACATCGTGTAACACCGCGGGTGATGATCACGTCCAAATGAGTCGGCGGTCAATTTTCCTTGGCAATAATTCGTTCGCCCGAACTCGCCGCCCCAAACGACAAGCGTCTCCTCAAGCATTCCACGCTGTTTCAGATCTCGGATAAGCCCAGCACAAGCTTGATCGGTTTCCTTGCAAAGCTGTGGAAGCGCCTGCGGCAATCCGCCATGCTGGTCCCAGTCCTGATGATAAAGCTGGATGAAGCGAACTCCGCGTTCGGCGAGCCTCCGCGCCAAGACACAATTGGCGGCGAAGGTACCAGGGTTGGATGCATCGGGCCCATACATCGCAAGCGTCGCTGCGTCTTCCCGAGACAAATCGGTGGCTTCGGGAATGGACGACTGCATGCGAAAGGCCATTTCGTGCTGCGCGATGCGTGCCTCGACCAATGGATCGCTACCATGAGACAGCGAGATTTCATGTAATTTGCGCAGCGTTTCCAACTCGTCGTGGCGTGCGTCACTGTCGATCCCGGAAGGGTTGTTCAAATACAAGACCGGATCAGGGCCGCTGCGGAAGCGAACGGCTTGGTGCTTGGACGGCAGGAAACCGTTTCCCCAATATCGTGAAACGAGCGGCTGGCCGCCTTTGTCCTTGGTCGTCATCACCACAAAGGCAGGCAAGTTCTCGTTTTCACTTCCCATTCCATAATCAACCCACGCACCCATACTGGGGCGGCCTGGAAATTGCGATCCCGTTTGCAGAAAGGTAACGCCGGGTCCGTGGTTGATCGCATCGGTATGAACCGACCGAATGATGCATAAGTCGTCCACAATGCTCGCAGTATGCGGCAGCAGTTCGCTCACCCAGCTCCCGCCTTCACCGTGTTGAGCGAACTTGAATGGCGAACCAGCGATCGGCAACGTCGCTTGATTTCCACTCATGCCTGTCAATCGCTGACCGCTGCGAATCGAATCGGGAAGCTCGGTGCCGTGCTTTGTATTAAGCAGCGGTTTGTAATCGAATAAGTCAAGCTGGCTCGGTGCGCCCGACTGAAATAAGAAGATGATGCGCTTTGCCTTACCGATGCCCACTGGCTGTGGCCCAAGCGGCTCCGCAGTCGCCCGTTTAGCCGCAGGTGACATCAGGTCATGCAGCGCCATGGAACCTAGCCCCATTCCGAAACGACGGAGCCATTCACGTCGAAAATATAGGTTTTGGTTTTGCTGCATGATGAGTACCTCTGCGGTGGCCGTTGAAAGCAAGACGGTTGCGATACCTAATACTTCGTAATGCTCTGATCAAAATTCAGTAGTGAAATCACCAAAGATGTGGTTGCGGCGACCATGGCCCGGTCAACGGTTGGGTCGCCTTTGGTGTCACCGATCGAAAGCAGTTCGTTGGCCTTCTCGGGGGCTTCGGCAAATCGTTCGTGTTGACGCTCAAGTAACCCTACAAGAAGAACAGTCTCTTCGTCCGTCGGCTCGCGACTTGTCAATAATCGAAACAAATCATGAACAATCGCTCGCTCATGGCTTTCGTGGTCGCGAACCAAACTTTGAGCCAGCACTCGTGATGCTTCGACGAATTGGGGACTGTTGAACATCACTAAAGCTTGCAGCGGCGATGCGGTGACGTCTCGTTTCACTCGGCAAACGTCCCGAAGCGATGCATCGAGAGTCGTCAACATCGGTGCCGGTCCAGTGCGTTTCCAATAAGTGTAAAGGCTCCGTCGATACAGCCCACGCCCTTGGTCACGAGGCACTGGCTTGAATGAAACTTCGACTTCGTACGGTCGTGCCGGCTCGCCGCCGATTGTCGAATCGAGCAGTCCACTGAGAGCCAGCACGTTGTCGCGAAGCATCTCTGCGGGCAAGCGATAGCGTGGAGATCGCGCAAGAAACGTGTTTTCAGGGTCACGCGGGTCGATTGGGAATGACGATTGCCGATAAGTCGATGAAAGCACCAAGTTGCGAAGCAAACGCTTGATGTCCCAATCGCTTTCCATGAAATCAACGGCAAGCCAATCCAGCAGTTCGGGGTGGGAGGGTGGCATCCCTTGGCTACCGAAGTCTTCGGGAGTACCTACCAGACCTCTTCCAAAAATGGTTTGCCAAAAACGATTGACTGCAACCCGCGCTACCAGCGGATTGGAACGCCCCGTCATCCAACTCGCTAAACCAAGTCGATTTCTCGGCAGGTGGACGTCAAACTCAGGCAAGCTTGACGGAGTGTCAGCAGAAACGGGTTCCTTTCGAGCGTCATAGGCGCCTCGCGCCAGAAGATAACTCTGCCGCCGCTGCGCCATTTCCTTCATCGCCATGATTTCAGGAACGGCATCGAGAATCGCAAAGTGTTCTCGCCGCGCCGCGGTCAACTCAGCCGCTGCAGCGATCGCATCGGCATTCACAACCGATGCGTAGTATTCCTTCAAAAGCGCGCGAGAAGTCTCACCAGTCGCCGAGGCCGTATCGATGCCAAATCCGGGATCATGCAAACACGATATTTCCAACGCGGATAGATTACGATCAAACGCCTTAAAATCATCGACGTCGCCACCAGCGAATCCACGATCTCGGAAGCGAGCACCGATCATGATTTCATCGCCGCCGCCACCGGTGATCGTCTTGGTCAGTGCATCGCGCACAACCTCCGTCTTGGCAGGCTTGCCGTCGATGAAGATGGATAACCCCGATGCCGCGCTCGACCCGTCCCAAACCACAGCAACATGGACCCACTGCTTGACAGCTAAGGGATCGACAGTGCGAACACTGACCGCATTTCCCGGCCAAAAGTGAATCAACGACGCTTGCAGGTGCCCGTCGTCGATTAGGAGCTCGTAACCGCGACTGGCAGCATCCGTCCAGGCGCGTGATCGGTGGAATACTACAGCGCGTTCTTTGATATTCGGAGTCTGCATCCACAATGCCACCGTGAATGGTTGCCAGCGATCGAAATTTCCCGCATTCAGCGTCAACCCGTCATCGCCATTGAAACGACCGGCATTTCCGACTTTACCAGGTACGATTTCGATTTCGCCGCCGACCGGTGCCTCGAAATCTTGCTTCGTCACCGGCTCACGCGTTGGAAGGGGACGGATTACGGTTTGAGTACCCAACCAAGCTTCAAACGGATCGTCCAGGTTTATCGCATCGCGTTTTTGAATCGCAGTGAGTTGTTTTTGGTTAGCCTTTTCCAGCGCAACGATCTGTTCTTCGCTTGGCAACATCAATGCGGGTGTAGGGCAGGCATCGGTGAAATACGAATACAACCCTGCTTCGTCGATGTTGTCGAAAAAGGCGCTTAACGAATAGTAGTCTTTCTGCGACAATGGATCGTACTTGTGATCGTGACATCGGCAACATTCCATGGTAAGACCAAGGATTGCAGTCGCAACTGTTTGAGTTCGATCGGCAACGGACTCCATGCGGAACTCCTCAGGCACGCTTCCCCCTTCGCATTCTTGCGGATGCAGACGGTTAAACGCGGTCGCAAGGACTTGATCGCGAGTCGCATCGGGTAGCAAGTCGCCGGCGATTTGTTCGGTGATAAACTGGTCGTAACCGATTCCGCGATTGAAAGCTTGGATGACCCAGTCGCGGTAAGGCCAGACACGACGATCCTTGTCGACTTGCATCCCATAGCTATCGCTGTAACGTGCGACATCGAGCCAATCAGCGGTCATCCTTTCACCGAAACGAGGCGAAGCAAGCAGGCGCTCGACAACCGTTTCAAACGCAGAAGGTGAGAGGTCAGCTAGGAAATCATTGATTTCCGGCAGGGTCGGAGGAAGGCCTGTGAGGTCGAAAGTGACGCGGCGAAGCCAAGTCTCACGGTCGGCGTCCGGGGCAGGCGACAAACCGTGGGGTTGCATCCCATCGATGATGAATCCGTCGATCTCATTTCGCGACCAACCCGTCTTGTCTGGCGGAACTGGGTGACGAACCGCTGGAATCAACGACCAGTGGGACTCGAACGATGCACCCTGATCAATCCAGTGCTTCAAGGTTTCTATTTGAACCGCCGATAACTGCCGCCCCGACGAAGGGGGAGGCATGACGGTTTCTGGATCGGTCGACAAAATACGAGCGACCAGTTCGCTTGCATTGGCATCACCTTCTCTAATAGCGACCGCCTTCGCGCTCGCTTCATCGTCAAGGCGCAAGTCCGCTTCGCGTTTTCCAGCGTCAGGACCGTGACAATAGAAGCAGTTTTCCGAAAGGATGGGCCGAACGTCGCGATTGAAACGAACGGTTTCAGCGGCAAAGGTCGCAGCGAGATACGGAAACGCAAACAGGAAGACGGAAATACGGAAAAGCATTTTTCCAACATGCGGCTATAGGCGGGAAGCTTGTGGAAGGCACCCGTATTGTATACCGCGGGACGAACGCCTGCTTTGAGCGTGACCTCTGGACTTTTCCTTCTTTCAAGTCAAGACGCAAAGATTGAGAACCTATCCGAAAACCGAAGAGACCCGCGGCTAGCGCCAAATCGGCTAATGGTTTTCGGATTTTTTCTACATCAAGACGCAAAGAGGTACCACGCTGCCGCGGCAGAGAAGACGTAGGAAGAACCCAAGACAATGGGCTTTAATCGCTCGCGGAATGCCGGCTGCACACGGACCCACTCGCTTGGAATCTCCAGCCGGAGCGCTCCGGATTGAACGATTGCCGATTCCGGTTCCACGCGTTGACTAGGCCAAATTCCCTGAAAACAAATGGAACACAGCAAGCCGGTCGCGACAGCGGCTGCGACCGCGTAGGGACCGTAGATGCCGACACGCATCCGCTGCGGATTGGCTGTTAACAAAACCGATGGACTATCCATGGCTGGACCGGAGACGGACGCTTCGGGGGAGTATGGAGCGGGCTTAGGACGGGAGAACACCGCCTGAGCTAGTCCATTGGTCACCAAACTCTCTTCGGATTTGATGTCCACTTGGGATTCGATGTCCACTTCAGGGTTGAAGTCAACCGGCGTCAGTGAGCCGGGCTCGTTTCCCGCTGACTCAGTGGAATGAAAGCCGCGGTCGGTAAGCGATGCAGTCGCGACGTCGGATGGCGACTCATTGATTTGCACTCGATTCGTCGCCCGTCGAGAATCGCCACTTGGGGAACCAACTGGATGCGAAGCGTAATAGGCATCCGCAATTTTTCTCCATTTCTGCCGGTAGTATTCTGGGTCGTCAGGAACGGAGCGGGACACCGAGACGAAAGTCGGGGTGATTAACTCACTGGGACTGGTCGAATGGGGCAAAGACGATCCCTTGACCAGCAACGCTAGCATCACGAGCGCGCCTGCGGCCCCAACCTGGGCAGCTTCTTGATTTCGTTGGAGAATACCCCACACAGATCGGCCTCAAATGGATGACGGGACGGGGATTGGAGACTCACACCTATTTTCCATCGGTTGAGGAAGGCTTTAGGGGTGAGAAGAATTGTGCGGGTTGTAACGAGAGGGGGGCGTCGTCGCTTGCGGCCACCGTGCTAGGATTCTTGTTCGATTCATCATCGCTCTCGGACGGTCTCAAGGTAACAGAACGCATGTTTCGTATCAAAATCTGCGGTGTCCGTCGGTTGCTGGATGTCGAAGCGGCGGCAAACGCCGGGGCGGACGCGATTGGTCTGAATTTTTTCCGTCCCAGTGTGAGGTATTTGGAGCCGGAACGAGCCGCAGATGTGTCTTCCATTGCAGCCGACTTTGACCTTCTTCGAATCGGCGTGTTTGTCGACGAACCGCTGGGCTCGTTGCTAGGAATCTGCGATGAAGTCGGGTTGGACTTTATACAACTGCATGGCCATGAATCCCATGAAGATGTTGGGCATCTCCTTGCATCTGGCCTGCAAGTGATTCGCGTGATCCGGTTGCCAATTGGAAGGATCGAACCCCAGGAAATCGAAGACCGAGTCGCTCCTTGGCGCGGAATGGGATGTGATTTTTTGCTGGATGCGGATGCGGGAGTTCAAGCCGGCGGTGCGGGAATGAGGCTCGATTGGGGGGCGATTGGACGGTGGAATCAAACATTCGGTGCCGACGAGCAGTGGGCATTAGCGGGCGGGCTGACGCCGCAAACAGTCGCGCGCGCCATTGCCGCTTCTGGTGCCAAAGCGGTGGACGTCGCCAGCGGTGTCGAACAACCTCGTGGCGTGAAGTCAGCGGAGCGGATCGAGGAGTTTGTGGCTCGCTGCGGTTCGTTAAGGCGATAATTTCAAGAGAAGAACCCGCCTTACCGCGAGAATCGGCGACCATCGCAGCAAACAAATCGGGGAACCATCTCCGCTGGTAAGATGGGGCTCCATGGCGGCTTCGCTAGCGTCGAACTTCCCGGCCAACGACTGGAGACTTGGAACCTATCCGAAAACCGAAGAGACCTGCGGCTAGCGCCAAAGCGGCTAATGGTTTTCGGATCGGTTCTTAACGTTGCCAAAAACCCAAATCGCCTCAGGGCACCATTAAACAGCACTAATAATTTTAATTTTTTTGGATAGAATCGGTTCTCTTACGCGGTGTGGTTGCGGTTTGACCACAGATCGAGCCTGAAAATGGCCAAGAATGAATTTCCGAATCGTACTCTAGGAGCTGACGACGTGTCGCAAGTCGAAATCACACAACTTCCCTACAAGGTCAAGGACATTTCTTTGGCCGAATTTGGCCGCAAGGAGATCAACCTCGCCCAAAATGAAATGCCAGGTTTGATGACGCTCCGTGAGAAGTACGGCAAAATCAAACCACTCAAAGGCGCCCGGATTGCCGGCTGCCTTCACATGACCATTCAAACCGCGGTTTTGATTGAGACGTTGATCGAACTCGGTGCGGAGGTGACTTGGAGCAGTTGCAATATTTTCAGCACCCAGGATCATGCCGCCGCTGCCATCGCGGCAGCAGGCATCCCGGTGTTTGCTTGGAAGGGCATGTCAGCCGAAGAATTTGATTGGTGCATCGAACAAACGATTCACTTCCCTTCGGGTGAACCGCTTAACATGATTCTTGATGACGGCGGCGACTTGACCGCCATGATTCATGACAAGTACCCCGAGCTTTTAACGAACATTCGCGGCATCAGCGAAGAGACCACTGCGGGAATTCACCGCTTGATGGTTCTGGAGCAGACCGGTGCTCTGAAAGTTCCTGCAATTAACGTTAACGACTCTGCCACCAAGAGCAAGTTTGACAACCTTTATGGTTGTCGAGAATCGCTTGCCGACGGTGTCAAGCGAGCAACGGATATCATGTTGGCCGGTAAGGTTGCAGTCGTCTGTGGTTACGGCGATGTTGGTAAAGGCTGCGCACACAGTCTGCAACGATATGGTTGCCGCGTGATCGTGACCGAAATCGACCCGATCAACGCGCTTCAAGCGGTGATGGAAGGCTTCCAAGTCACAACGATGGAAGAGGCCTGCTCACAGGGCAACTTGTTTGTTACGACGACGGGCAACAAGGATATCATCCTCGGTCACCATATGGAAAAGATGCCAAACGACGCAATCGTTTGCAACATCGGCCACTTTGATACCGAAATCGACATTGCATGGCTTGAAGGTGAAGTGAAAGCGAAGCGAGTCAGTAAAGATTCGATCAAGCCACCAGAGATCGGCGCAGTCGATCGCTACACGTTCAAGAACGGCAACTCCGTCATCGTGTTGGCCCAAGGACGACTCGTTAACCTTGGCTGCGCTACCGGGCACCCAAGTTTTGTGATGAGCACATCGTTTACGAATCAGGTTTTGGCGCAGATGGAACTGTGGCAAAAGAGTGAGCAGTTTGAAGTCAAGATTCACTTACTTCCGAAAAAGCTTGATGAAGAAGTTGCACGGCTTCACTTGGACAAGCTCGGCGTGAAGCTCACTAAACTCACGCCTGATCAGGCCAAGTACATGAACGTCCCGATCGAAGGTCCTTACAAGCCAGACCATTACCGTTACTAACAACGGTTACGCGATATCCCGTGCAGCAATGCGCTGTGGTTAAAGATTTGAAGCTCACGCCGTTCGTTGAACGCGTGAGCTTTTTTCATTTTCTCGTCCGCGCTACTAATTAGTACGCAGCTGGTCACAGCGTTCTTTCGAGTTCGGCGATGTTCTTTCGAGCTCAGCGGTTTAACCGCGGTGAACCGTTTCGTTAACCGACGCGAGTGGTCCACTGGCGAATCGCCGATGGCAATGCTTCACATTCGAGCTCAAACACCTTGGCGGCAAGTTGCTCGGGTGTGCAGTCTCGCGGTACCGGGCAAATACGTTGCAGCAGTATTGGGCCATTGTCGTAATCGTTGTCGACCAAATGAACCGTGCATCCGCTGAATTGAACCCCTCGACGAATGGCGGCTTCATGGACTTTCATTCCATACATCCCCTCGCCACAAAACGCGGGAATGAGACTTGGATGAATGTTGATCACGCGGTTTGTGTAATCGTTTGGGATCAGGACGTGTTTGAGAAACCCTGCCATTACGACCAATTGAGCACCCACTTTGCGACAAGGGTCGAACATCGCCTCTCTGTAGGCATCTTCGTTGGCGAACTGAGACTTTAGAATTACGCGAGTCTCCACTTCTGCCTGGCGCGCGATAGTGACACCTCGGACAACCGATGAACTGCTAATGACCAAACGAATGTCAATCGGCAATGAGTTTTCCGCCACATGGTGAAGCAGGTTATCAAGCGTTCTTCCTCCTCCCGACAAGAAGACAGCAGTAGGGACGTTTGCGCATCGTTTAGCGGACGGTTCGAGGGCGTCTGAGGCGAGGGCGTCTGTGGGAAGTGAAGTCATGGCAAGCCGACAAACTGGTGCAGGGGTTAGCGAGAAACCTTGAGATCGCAGTGCGAGGCCGATTCTATGCGTGCCACTCCTTGTCACCCAGCTACCATCGAAGCAAAACCAGTAATTTAGGGCGAGTCTCTGTTTTTGTAGCAAGCCAACGGAGTGTATCCTTTGGAAGCGCCTTGACGCGAGTTCCGCCGACATGGGTTTCAGTCTAGTATTTGAATTGGTTTTCCCGAGCTACGCTGGGAGACTTCCGTGGCAGGCGGGTTCGTTCGTAACAAGCATCTCGTTTTTTTGGAGAAGAGTTCAGTGGCTTTGAAGATCATGCGTCGTATCACTTTCTGCGCTGGCCATCGCTTAGTGGGGCACGAGGGAAAGTGTCAAAACCTTCATGGTCACAACTACGTTGCGGAGTTTCACGTCACAGGGCAAGAGCAGGACGAAATTGGTCGCATACTCGACTTCAAACTGCTCAAAGAACGCTGCAAAGGCTGGCTGGACGACAATTGGGACCATGCTTTTGTATTGTGGAGCAAAGACGAGAACGCATTGTCAGCCGTTCGATCTTGTCGCCCGCATCGAGTGTTTGAGTTGCCTTATAATCCGACTGCTGAAAACATGGCGAGGTTTCTCCTGGAAGAAGTTTGCCCGAACATCCTTCAAGGGACTGGGGCGACTGCTTACAAGATCGTTATTTGGGAGTCCGAAGAGACCTACGCGGAAATCTCTCTACCGGGCTATTAAACGAAATGCGATACGCCTACCCGGATCAACTTGCCGAAGCAGTGCTAAAGGATTGGCCGGTGGACAGCGTCGCGGTGCCTGATCGTGAAATGTTGCTGATTGTTTTATCGACTTGCTATCAGGCGAGCTTGCTTCGCGAGGAAGAACGGCCAATCTCATTTCGGCTGATCCTTGGCCCGATCGACGCATTCCCCTTTGACGGCGGCCCGCCGGATGGATTGCAGGTGTTGCCGTTCACCCAGGCGAGGGAATTCACCACCGGAGAAATACGTCGCTTGTCGCCGGCTGTTGAATTTCACCGCGCCATGATCGGAGCGACTTGGGCGGACGAGAAACTGCAAATTTGGGGAGTCATTCACACCGGTCCGCGTTGGGAACGCGAGATCCATGGTGGGCGTGACGCCAATCTTGATATGCCGGAAATGTTGGTTATCTATGTCAACGGACCCGGCGACCTAGCAGTCTATTGTGGTGCCCAGATTATCGCCACGCTCAACGAAGGCGTGATCGAACATCGAAACGTCGACGCGTTTCGTTCGCACTGGCTGCCCGCCCATTTCGCGGACGTTCGCGAAGAGGTAATGCAATTGCACGTAGCGGCGCGAGAGGAAGCGTTGGCTGCTACGCCGGGTCGTCCGTGGGCGAAGATCGACCCCGATTTCATGCGGATGCTCGGTACGCACGTATTGCGGCGAACGGTCAGTATCATTCGCAGCCAGCGACACGGCGGGACGATGCTATTTTTACCGCCCGAGCCGGAAAATGATGGATCCTTGGCGGTTAAATATCCTTTTGTCCGATCACCAGGTCGCGGGCGTTTTCGATCGCTTTTGGTGGACATCATGAACACGCTCGCCGAGATTCACGCGGGTCCGGAAGAGGCGTTGGTCGGTTGGCACACTTATTCTCGCAGCTCCCATCCGTCGATCACCGATCTCGACGAAGCTGTATTCGAAGTAGGTCATCTTTTTGCTGGTTTGTCGGCAGTAGACGGCGCACTCGTGCTCACACGACGCCTGGAGGTTCATGGTTTTGGCGCCGAAATCAGCAGCCAGTTAGAACCGGTCAATCGCGTATGGCGCGCCCTTGATTTGGAAGCGTCACGAGTCGTACCGGTACCGGTGGAACGCTTCGGCACACGCCACCGCAGCGTTTTCCGACTTTGTAACCGCTACCCCGAAGTGATCGCGATCGTTATTTCCCAGGACGGACACGTGCGTTTTGTTCGCCACGTTCAAGAACATGGCGTTGTCTATCACAATCATCGCATGCTAGGGTCGTAGACCAGTGGACTCGAATTAACCTCGGGGACCATTCGAGCCGCCACCATTCCAAATCGAAGAAAAAATGGACTATCGGCCCGTCGCAAGGAAAACATTTGTATCGGCGGACCCACTGCAAAGCGAAGTGGGAAGGGCGGCGATTTGACGCACTTTTCTGGTCGTGTGCTGTGGCGTTTTTTCGCTATAACTATGACTCGTCGCAAATCGCAGTGCATCGACAACCTTTCCACATCCGCCGCAGGCTCGAGCTGATCTAACGCAATGGCCACCACTGACGCAATTCTTCCGGAAGCTCACGACGACCACGATCATGGTCATGACCATGCACACCCGTCGTTCTTGGCCCACCATTTCGACACACCCGAGCAGCAGTTTGACTCTGGAAAACTCGGAATGTGGCTGTTTCTCGTCACTGAAATTTTGTTTTTCAGCGGCATGTTTTGTGCCTATGCAATTTTTCGCAACCTACGTCCGGACGTGTTCGAAGGGTGTAGCCAGTTTTTGAACACGAAATTGGGCGCCATCAACACGGGCGTGCTGTTGTTTAGCTCGTTGACGATGGCATGGGCGGTTCGAAGCGCACAAATCGAAGATCACAAAACTTGTACTGGGATGCTTGCGGCAACCTTGTCCTGTGCGATGGTTTTCCTCGGCGTCAAATCGATCGAGTATTCGCATAAGTGGGACCTTGGCCTGCTGCCCCCCTTCGCATACAGCTATGACCCTAACGCGCCGCATCATGAGGGGATCTCCACCTACCTGGTTTATATGTGCCTGCCATTTGCGATTGGGTTGATCGGATTGGTGATTTGGTTCCTTGTATCAAAGGCGTTGGGCAATCGGTTTGCAGCAGATGTTGCCAAGCCGATGATTGTCGTTTTCGCTTTCTTTTTTGTGGGAGTGGGCCTCGGTACCATCCTTGAGTCGGGTGAATCAAAGCACGCTGATGTGGCCCATGCGATGGCCGCCCGCGAAGGCGCCCATGTGGATGCCGTCCATGGCGCAGTTGACCCTTCGACCGACTCAGCGGCCTCGGCAGGAGTGCACGCCGAAGCCAATACCGTTTCGGAAACGCCTGTGCTCGAACGGCTTGCGAAAGATGAAGCGAATACAGGTATCCGCGATGACCTTGCCGCTCGCGAACGCCAAACGACCGTCGCCGGGACAACCGTCGTCGCCAACGAGACGGAAATTGCAGGGGCGATTGATTCGGTTAAAACCGAGGTCAACACGAAAAGCCGCGCTGGCGTTTTCTTTGCAATTTATTACTGCATGACTGGAATCCATGCTATTCACATTCTGGCTGGAGTGGGAGTGTTAACGTGGCTTCTCGTTCGAAGTGTTCGAAAAGATTTCAACCGTCAGTACTTCGGTCCTGTTGATTACGTTGGGCTGTACTGGCACATCGTTGACTTGATTTGGATTTACCTGTTCCCATTGCTGTACCTCATCCGTTAACGACCTTCAGGCGGAAGCCTGATTGCTTGGAAAAAAAACGTCGTCCAAAGTCTTCCTTTCTCACCGTTATCAGCTATGTCGAATCCGCATTCCCACGCCGTCGCTGCCACCTCCACTCATGACGCTCATGAGGGACACGACCCAAACGACTTTGCGCATCCGCTTCCAGTATGGATGCTGCTTGCCGTTTTCGTTGCCTTAACCGTCTTGACGATCATCACGGTGGCTCAGGCTAGCTTCGACTTAGGCAGTTTGGATGTGCTCGTTACGATGGTCATTGCGACCGTCAAGGCAACTTTGGTAATGTTGTTTTTCATGCACCTTGCGTTTGACAAGCCTTTCAATTTGATCATTTTCTTGTCATCGTTTGTGTTCGTTGCCCTGTTCATCATCTTCACGCTCACGGATTCGCAAATGACTTCGTATGCGTTTGAGCCGGTAGTCGATGAACCGGTCACGACCACTGCAACACCGTAATCGTTGTCGATAGGCGGTTGCCGAGAATCTGTGACGAGTCTAGAACCTAGACCAACTCGGCAAGTTAACGAAGATGGAACTTCCTCATTTCTCGCGCGGGGTCTCGCGCATTCGTCAGCATTGATAGGTTAGTCAGCAAGTGGCAAAACGCTCCTCCTCGAACGGTAACTCGTCTGATTCGCCCTCGAAAGTCCGTGGACGCGGTGTGGCGCCCGGTCCGCCCCGAGAAGAGATCATCCTTTCGGCACCCCTGCGTTTGGAGGCGCAAAGTCGATACCTCAACTACTCTCTCTCGGTGATCACCAGCCGTGCGCTGCCCGACGTTCGCGACGGTCTCAAGCCGGTGCAGCGTCGTATCCTTTACGCGATGAATGAGTTGAACTTGTCGGCAACCGCGAAGCACAGCAAATGTGCCAAGGTGGTTGGCGACGTCATGGGTAAGTATCACCCCCACGGTGACAACTCGATCTATGACGCCTTGGTTCGCATGGCGCAGTCCTTTTCGTTGAGAATGCCGCTTGTCGACGGCAGCGGAAACTTTGGTAGCGTCGACGGTGATAATGCTGCAGCCATGCGTTACACGGAATGCCGCATGACTGTCGTCGCTGGAGAAATCCTGCGCGACCTTTCATCGGACACCGTGGACTTTAAAGCGAATTACGACGGAAGTCGACAAGAGCCGGTTGTCCTACCAAGCCGCGTCCCAAATCTGCTTGTCAACGGAGCAACAGGCATCGCGGTGGGAATGGCGACCAATATTCCGCCCCACAATCTGAAAGAAGTCTGCAACGCGCTGTTGAAACTGATCCGCGACCCAGAGATCAAGGACTACCGACTTGTCGCTGACGATGCGGTTCAGGGTCCCGACTTTCCGACCGGGGGACAAATCGTCAATAGCAAGGAAGAACTCCGCGAGATCTACGCAACTGGTCAAGGAACCATCAAGCTGCGTGGCACCACCAAGCTGGTATCCGCAGCGGAGGCAGCGGGGAAGCGAGGCGAGCCGTCCGCTGGCAGCGTGCTTCAGATCACATCGATACCCTTTGGTGTCAACAAGGCGTTGATGGTCGAACGGATGTCGGAGCTGGTGTATGGTGGCAAGTTGCCTCTCGTCGAAGAGGTACGCGACTTGTCGACCGACGAAATACGCGTCGATCTGGTGTTGAAGAAGGATGCCGATCCCGCCAAAGTGCTTGCCTATTTGTTCAAGCACACGCCGCTGCAAACGAACTTCAATGTCAATTTGACTTGCCTCGTTCCAACGGAGAAGCCCGAAGTTGGTGCGCCGGTTCGGCTGGGATTGAAAGAAATCCTTTGGCACTTTCTTCATTTTCGCCTCGATGTCATCACTCGTCGGCTTGAAAATGAACTTGCCGCACTGGAACGACGCATCCACATCCTAAACGGCTTCGCGATCATCTTCGATGCGCTTGATGAAATCATTCGCATCATTCGTCAAAGCGATGGTAAAGCCGATGCGGCCGAGAAAATCATGCGGCGATTTTCGCCGGCAAAAACCGGAAGCGGCGGTTTGGATGCCGAGCAAACCGACGCCATACTCGAACTGAAGCTCTATCGACTCGCCAGACTCGAAATCAATTTGATTCGCGAAGA
Organism: Planctomycetaceae bacterium; assembly: GCA_031411655.1. Lineage (GTDB taxonomy): Bacteria > Planctomycetota > Planctomycetia > Pirellulales > Pirellulaceae > UBA6163. The sequence continues at coordinate 15,401 of JANOBM010000067.1, read as the reverse complement.
GTTGAAAGATAAAGAAAAACGCGCACGTCAGATTCGGAAGCTGCTCGCGGAAGATACATCCGACACCAGCGCATCGGGACGCTGGCAAATCGTTCGCGAAGAAATCGAGCAATTGCTGACGGCAACATCAAACGACCCCGCAGGCAAACGACGAAGCGTTATTGAAACCGTTTCCGAAGAGCCGGAGTACACCGAAGAAGACTTTATCGTCGCTGAAGACTGCCATGTCATGGTCACGACGGATGGATGGGTGAAACGGCAAAAGCAGATCACCGATCCCGGCAAGAGCCGGCTCCGGCAGGGTGACTCCGTGTTGGAGTGCCTCGCCGGTTCGACGCGGTCAACCATCGCATTCTTCTCATCGATCGGAGTTTGCTATACGGCAAGGATGATTGACATTCCCGCGTCAACGGGTTTCGGTGAGCCGATACAAAAACTATTCAAATTGAAAGATGGCGAACGAATCGTTACCGCCATGTCATGCGACCCACGTGTATTGAACGACTATGAAGAAAATCCGAAGAAGCCCGACCTTTGTCCGCCCACCCATGCGTTGAGCGTGACCACCGACGGTTTCGCGATGAGATTTGGCTTGGCCGCTTATGTTGAGCCTTCAACCCGCAGCGGTCGGCGTTTTGCCAGGCCGTCGAGCGCGGCCTCCGTGCTTGGTGTCGTTACGATACACGGCGACGAAACCATTCTCGCGGTCTCGGAGTCATGCCGAGCCATGGTGTGTCCTGCAAAAGAGATCAACTACCTGTCCGGTCCTGGCAAGGGAGTCACGTTGATCCGCTTGAGTTCAGGCGATCGCATTCTCGGATTCAAAGCTTCAACCGGCGACCGCGATCTACTTGTCGTGCAAACGAATCGCGGCGCGAAGAAAACAATCTCGACAGCAAAGTATCGTGTCACCGGACGAGGTGGGCGTGGGATCGAAATTCAAAAGAATGGAAAGATCGCTGAGATTGTAGTACTTCCGCCAGGGGCACCTCCTCCCCTCGATACCGACGATTGATAGGGATGGCTGGTTTTGGTGTGTGTTTGGATTGTTTTATTTTTGTAATCCGTTTCGAAGGTGAATCTCAGTGAGCGACTATAGCGCAAAAGACATTGTCGCCCTTGAAGGACTTGAGCCGGTGCGAAAACGCCCTGGCATGTATATCGGTGGTGTCGGTAGTGCCGGACTACACCATCTGGTTTGGGAAATCGTCGATAACAGCGTCGATGAAGCGATGAACGGCCACGCGACTGAAATTAAAGTAACGCTCCACAAGGATGGACGAACCGTTACGGTAGTCGACAACGGGCGAGGCATACCGGTCGATAAGCATCCAAAAACGAAGAAGCCGGCCATTGAGATGGTGCTTACGATTTTGCACGCTGGCGGCAAATTTGATGGACAAAATTACAAAACCGCTGGCGGACTCCACGGCGTGGGTGCATCGGTTGTAAACGCGTTGTCAAAGGAATTAATTGCCGTCGTGAAACGTGACGGTGTTCAATATCAAATGACGTTCTCGAAAGGGATCGTAACGGGGCCATTAAAGAAATTACCTGGCGCGATCCGTGGTACCGGCACCTCCATTACGTTCACGCCAGACCCGACCATTTTCCCAAAGACCGAGTTCGACTCCGAGACGATTCGAGTACGACTTGAGACGGCGAGTTTCCTCCATCGCGGATTAAAGGTTACCTTTTGCGACGAGAGCAACGGAACCAACGAAACGTACCTCCACGAACAAGGAATCGTTGATTACCTTGCCAAGGTCCTTGCTGCACGCCAAGCCCGACCAATCCATGACGCGCCGTTCTCACTACGGAAAGAAGAAGGAGACCGTATTGAAGTCGCTCTCCAGTGGACCGAGTCGACGGATGAGCATGTCAAAAGTTACGTCAATGGTATCCCGACAGGGGATGGAGGGACACACGAAACGGGCTTCCGTGCCGGGCTTAGTAAAGCGGTTCGCGACTACATCGACACGCACGACCTAACCCCACGCGGAGTGAAAATAACGAACGAAGACGTGCGTGAAGGCCTTGTCGCCATTCTATCGATCTTCATTTCCGAACCGCAGTTTCAGGGCCAAACAAAGGATCGGCTTAACAATGCGGAGACGGCTTCGTCGGTCGAGTCAACGCTTCGTCCGATTCTTGAACAGTGGATGAATAACAACCGATCGGTTGCTGACACCATCGTTGCACGGATCATCGCCGCAGCTCGTGCTCGCGCCGCCTCGCGCGCCGCATCCGAAGCCATTTCGCGAAAAGGTGGCGCTAAACGTACAACTTTACCGGGCAAACTTGCGGATTGCCTTGCGACAGGTCGTGGAAGCAGCGAACTTTTTATCGTGGAAGGTGATTCTGCTGGAGGAAGCGCGAAGCAGGGACGTGATCGCAATTTTCAAGCAATTCTTCCACTCAGAGGCAAGGTGCTTAACACCGAAAGTGTGCCTCTGAAGAAGATGATGGAAAATAAGGAAATCGAAGACTTGTTGACCGCGTTGGGATGCGGTATCGGACCGGGATTTAATCTTGCTAACCTTCGCTACGATCGTGTCATACTACTTGCCGATGCAGATTCCGATGGCCATCACATCACGACTTTGTTGCTAACCTTTTTCTATCGGCACCTGCAGGGCATTATCACCGCCGGCCATCTTTTCATCGCGATGCCCCCGTTGTTCCGTATCGACCTGGGAAAAGAAACGTACTGGGCCGCTGACGAGGAAGATCGTGAACGAATCCTGCTAGAACATGCCGGAAGAGCGAAACCCGAGATCACTCGATTCAAGGGCCTGGGCGAAATGATGCCGCAGGTCCTCTGGGAGACAACGCTGAATCCACAAACAAGACGGCTCATGAAAGTCGAAATCGACGATCATCTCGAGACGGATCGAGTGATTAGTGACCTCATGGGCCGCGATGCCTCCGCTCGATTCCGATTCATTACCGAACGAGCCGAAGATGCCGAAGTCGTCGACGTTTAAACGAACGTAATTTTTAACTAACGTTCACGGTTCTCGTGATTGCAGTGCTGGTCCCACCATCACCGTCGGTCAACTGAAACCGAATTTGTCGCGAACCACCGCTTGTCGCACCGATGGTGCTAAATCGAACCGAGCGAAGTAATAGCTGCACAACGCTCACAGTCGCTGATGCGTTGAAAGTGATCACCAGCTTCGTAGTTCCAATGCCGCCATTCGTATTTCTAGTTCCTATGATGGTGGTGCCATCCAGTAATAGATTGTTTCCGCTCAATGACAGACGGCCGCTCAAGCCAACCCGATTCGCGCCATTGGCGCCCGTCACATAATCGATTGTCAACGTTCCCGCTGCCAAGTTTGAACTGTCTGGATCACTCAATACGATGTTGTTGAGCAAGAGAACACCAGGTGAGCTATTTCGAGTATAACTCAGCGCTGCGCTGGTGCTTGGAGTCAATACGGGCTTATCATTGGTAGGGACAACGTTCACTTTTCGACTTACCGGTATGCTTGTCGCGCCATCGCCATCACTCGCGCGAACGGAGACAAGTCTCTGAATCGTGGAGGGGTTGTTGCTGACCGTTGAAAACGCAATGCTCCGCGCAATAGTCTGTACACGCGCAGGCGTCGCCGCGCTGTTAAATGTTATCAACAATGCGCCGTTTCCGATGCCCCCGGTAAACGTACCCACGAGGATTCCGTTCACGCGAACTTCATTAGCCGCGTTCGTCGTAACGCCGCCGGTGTTGCTGATGGTCAGCCGGTCGGTTGATTCGCCATTGGTAACGCGTGCGTTTAACACGCCAGTGGCGAAGTTCGCGCTGTCAACATCGGTAATGACGGCCCCAGTGCCCACGAGTGTGCTACTGCCGCCCTCGGTATGCGTCAGGATGGACGACGGAAGGAGCAATGTCGGGGCCTGATTTCCAAGCGTCGCCGAAGCATTGGGGATTTTCCAGGCACCGCGGCCTAACGTTCCTGCGATCAGAACATTATCGGCACGGTTGTAGCGTAGATCCATTACCGGCGCGTTTGGCAAATCAGCGCCGTAAACCTCCCAAGATCGAAGTGACGTTGTCTCCATGAGGAACGTGCCTATGTCGGTTCCCACCACAACGCCATCGAGCCCAGCTCCAGTTAAATAAGCAACGGTTCGAATCTTGGCGGCACCCAACTTCGATTGAAGGTTGCCCGTCACATCGATGACGGACGCTCCTGCACCGGTGAACTGGAAAACCTGGTCACTGTCGACGACGTAACCCGCTTGCCAATTGTCCGGATCGAGCGCGATATCAAGCGGTTCCTGGCCAGCGTAGCCGGAAATGGTTGAGAAACCGGACACAGCGGACGTTCGGACAAACAATCCACCAGCGTTACCGACATAGATGACGTCCTCATTTCCTGATCCGCCGTAAGCGAACGCCCGAATTGGTACCGTGCCGCCCGCGAGAGCGACCAAGTTTTCAAATTGGTCGCTTGTTTCATATACATTGTTGGAAAGAACCAAACCACGGCTTGGATTCACAGCGTTAAGAACGATCGGCGTGTAGAACGGAAGACTCGAATCAAAATTAAACAAGTTCTTTCCAGACCCGACGACATTCAACACCGGATTACGAACGCCAACGACCTGATTCGAAGAGTTATAGGTCGTTTTTTGAAGACCACCCAATCGAACAAAGGCTGAGTATCGTATGGATCGGTTTTGCGCGGCAAGGGTTTGCGAATCGACTTCAACAAAACCGCCGTCCCCCTTGGTTAACTCATCCCAAATCGTTGATCCAATTCGCTGAATCGGTGTACCCACATCCTGTGTTCCTGCTATCAGGACGTTGGAAATTGAGTCGTAGGCAATGGAGTGGATCTCCGTGTTCTGGAGATTGCCATGCATGCCAAACCAATCGCCGATCGTGCCGGGGTTGGTGCGCCGATAGATCCCACCATCATCAACTTCGATGAGCCAGCCATTGGCTGCGAAGGCCATGTCACGGGAATCTGCGTGGGGCGCGCTGTTGTTTGTCGTCGTCGGATTGTGCGTTAACGAAATGAATTGATTACCAGGAGCCCGGCTTGCATCGACTCGAAACAGTCGACCAGAAAACTCAGTCGCACCGATTGAATTTGGACTTCCAAACTCGAGCGGTTGTCGATCTCCCCCGACATAAACAACATTTGGATTGACCGGATCTGCAGCGATTGAAAAGTGGATACCACCTTGACCTCCAGCGATCGAAGGTAGAGGAGAGCCTGGACCGGGACCCTTTGGACGCGGATGAATTCCAACAACATTTCCGTTCTCGTTGGTTTTGGGGGAATCGAGTTGTGTCCAAGTTGAACCGCCGTTTCCGCTTCGAAAGAGACCCGCAAGCTGCCCCTGATTGATGATCCCAACATAGACATTGTTGTGTTTGCCGACGGACATCTCCATGTTGCTCGTTCCCGATCCGATCAATGCGTTCATCGCCGCGCTACTGACCCTAGACCATGTCGCGCCCCGATCGACCGATTTGTAGACGCCGTCGGCAGGACCGGCCCAAATCGTCGTGTACAAAACATTTGTATTCACCGGGTCGGATACAAGGTCGTAGGCTAATCCGGCAGGCAACCCTGTACCGGCCCCGTTATTCACCTGTACGAAACTCGATCCGCCATTAGTGCTTCGAAAGATCCCTACGTTCGAAAATGTGAAAGCATCGGCAACGTTAACGGAAACGATGACAGTACTCCCTCGAGCTGCGATGCCGCTTACATTCTTTCCGATCATCGCACCATTGCCGGTGACGGAACTCCACGTTGAACCGCCATCAACGCTCTTAAACAACCCCGCGCGCGCGCCCCCATCCTGCGCAAGCGAACTGAATCGGCCTGCACCTGCCCAAAGTGTATTGTGCGATGCAACGGTAGGATCCAAATGGAGTGCGCCGATCGACAGCGTTGCCGACTCATCGGTCAGAGGAACCCATGTGGGACTCGAGGCTGTAGCATTGGTCGTTTTCCACAGGCCTCCATTGACGGTTGCAACCCAGACGATATTGGCATTTGTCGGATGGGTCAATAAAGTCTGAATCGCACCCGATACCGGATTGCCAGGTACATTCTCCGACTGTCCGCCAAGGATCCCGGTGGGCCCAGCCGACTGCCATGATGCGGGCGCGGTTGCTGTAGGCGCGGCGGCTACTGATAAATCTTGGGTAATGAGCGGCGAGGTGTCTTGCAACGGGATGCGGATGGAAGGTTCCAGCGGCGAAATCTCGACCGCCAATGCGAAACGTGGTTCCAAACGCTCGATCGTCCTCCGTTTTGCTTTCCGAGGAACCATTGTCCTTGATCTCATGATTGAACCTTTCCGATGACGCACAACCGTGCTGACTTTGCATTCACACGCTTTTCGCAGCGTAGCCCACCTAAAAGTCGAAATCAATCTTTTCCAGACGGTTTCGAACAAACGCTGTTGTTTTGAAAAGCAAGGACTGTGTACGCCTCGGTTCAGAGTGTACCGCGGGCCTTCGCGGCCGATCTGGTCAATCGGGTCATCGCATGGACGATTTGATAGAGCAGATCAGAAACGGCGACTCGAGAACGTGTCCGACGAAACTCCTTACCGGACTAATGATAGATAGTCCGGCCTAAACCCATGGTTTTTAGGACCCGTCAAGGCGTCTCTAGCGACGCCTCTAACAAGAAATGCATAAAGCGTGAAGAACTGAAAACTTTATTTCTTCTTGGGTGAAGCTTCTTTAGCAAGGCGAGCAAGTTCCGTATCCAGGCTTGCTGCATAGATGTTATTCGAGATGACCTTCCCGGACGGATCAACGAGCAACATCATCGGCAATGTCTGCACGCCAAGCTGCTTTGCCAGACCGCTCGACTCCAATCCCCCATCCTCATAGAGATGAATCCACGGTGCCGGATTGGCGGTCAGGTACTCATTCGCCATTTCACGTGAGGCGTCGACATTCACGCCCACAATGGTAAGCCCAACCGATTGGTACTTAGCCTGCAATTGTCGCAATAGCTTCATATCTTGTTTGCAGGCATCACACCACGTCGCCCAATAGTGAATGATGACAGGCTTCCCAACCAACTTGGCAAGATCAAAGGCTTCGTTCTTGATCGTACGGCCTCGAAACTCAATCGCTCGTCCCTCGGCCTGTAGCCTGCGAACGGCACCAGCGGCCTTCTCGCCTGAATCGGTTCCAGGAAATGATTTCGCCACCCGCGCGTAATACTCAAGGGCCGCAGTTTCCTTTTCTTCAAACTCCTTGCTCAAGCCAAGCTGCAACAACGCTTGGCCAGCTTCCGATGTATTCGGAAAACGCTCGACAAACTTTGTCAACGAATCGAGATACCACTCCTGAACCTTTGCAAAATCAGCGTCAGGTGTTTGGCGTTTAACGTACTCGGTGCTGATGATTTGATAGTCAACGTAGGACTGCAGTTTCTCATCACTTCCCAATTCGGTACTGAATTTTTGAAGTCGAACCAGACCGTCCGGATAGGAACCATTTTGCACAGCAACGCTGACCGTATCGACCAATTGCCGCATCCACGTATCACGCTCATTGTTGTCGGTTGTTGTCGCAATCAGCTTCTCGACCACATCCACACGCTTCGCATTCAAGTCAGCCTTTTGTTCAGGCTTGTTTGCGTTAGCAAGCTCGCGGTCAATCGCTTCGAGACTTACTACAAGTTCTTGGGTGGCGGCACCCATCGAACTGCGAGCCATCGAAGCTGAATTTGCCGAGCCATTCGCGCTAAAGAAGGTCCCCGTCGCCTGCGCGAGTGATTGATCATCGGAAAGGATTTGAGGCAAATCGACTAAACGCCAAGCATCGCCGTTCTGAACAATTGTCCCGATGAGCACTTGCCCACTTTCTTTTCCATCTTCAAACATTGCAACGGCATTCTCATAGACTCGAATATCGATCGTCGATTTATCGGTACCCTGTGCTACGATTCCAGGGGTGGGTGCGGCGAACTGAACCCAGCGAGCGGTTGGAGATACCGCTGTTTGCGATTTCACTAACTCGGCAAATCCTGCCCTGGCAGCCGCCGTCTTGTTCGTCAATTGTTTCAACATCGCTTCGCCAACGCCGATCGATTGCAGCTCGGCGTCGGTGGCCAACAATCGGTCGAAACGCGTGGCATCTTTCGTCGCTAGCGATGAAATAACCTCGGCAGTGACTTCTTCTGCTGAGATTTGACGCCAACGCTCAATCTTGCCATCTTCGTTGTCGTCTAATCCCCATCGGGTGCCTGCAGTACCGAGCCAACGGTACTGATCAGCCTTCCCGTTGTGGTCCGCATCGATGTCTCGATAGACCTCGATCCCTTGGTCATAGTAACACCACAAATCCACTTTCTTATCACCGTCAGTGTCGACGAACCGCCGCAGTCGGATGCCATCAGCGGTTTCGACCGTCCATCCAGTCCAAGTCCCTTCACGAATGTCGGCCACGACACACTTTGTCGCTTCGTCCGCAGTCGCCTTTTGAAATGAAACGTCGGACTGCACGGGGTTGAGCCCCAAGGCTGCCTCGGCGGTGGGTGGTGCTGCGTGAGTCATGGCGAGATCGCTTGCGGCGATGCCGGCGACAGCGACGACCGTCCTCAAAGAACGCCAGTTCAGAAAATATCGCAAAATTTGTTGATTCATGGTGATTCCTGTCCAGCGGACTCGGACAATTGCAAGGCGAATGGTTGAAGGCGGTAAAAAATACAGTCGATCCCGTAAATTTCGGCGATTAGTGCGTTAGTCCAATCCGCATTATTCCACCGAATCCGAACCAATAGAATTGCAAAACCTCTATTGGAGCGTAAACACCGAAATACCGAAAAGAGAACTTTACGCACCTAGGTTTGACAGTTGCCGAGGGATTCGTACACTTTCCACTCGCTTCGACGCTAGGCGACCTCGGGAATAAGCCGTCACCGGGTCATCTATCTTCGTTGCGAGTCAAAAACGGGCGTGTAGCTCAGCTGGTTAGAGCGCTACACTGATAATGTAGAGGTCCCAGATTCGAATTCTGGCACGCCCATGTAGTCAGTTCGGTTGGAAACACCGGTCAGTAGGTATTTTTGTGACGTATGACTGAAATGTTGTCGATTGAAAGTTGACAATTCTTCATTCATCCTGCAAACTTCAGCATCAGTAACGGGGGCGTAGCTCAGTTGGGAGAGCGCTTGCTTTGCAAGCAAGATGTCGTCGGTTCAAGTCCGTCCGTCTCCATTCGGGAAACCCCGGTAGGCAGATCGAAGTGATTCAACTTCGCTTTGCCCTCCGGGGTTTTTTCGTTTCTATCGCGGTGCCACTTTTCCGGCGTCGTTCTTACTCTGATTCCGCGCTATCTTGGAATTCCGCGCTATCTTGGAATTCCGGGTTGGCCAGTTGGCATGACGTCGTGACGATAGGCAAGAACCACGCTCCGAATCGTCCCGGGGCCTTGATATGGCCGGCCCGGACCTCGATTCGCGAGCTGTCTGTCCGTGAGGCTCGCTGACTGGACGTTCGTCAGTTGCATTCGCCCAATCCATCGAAACGCCTAAGAATCGCCCCCAATGATGCCAATAGCCGACCTCTGGATTGGACAACGGTCATCGCTGCGATTTTCTAGGCAAGGCTGACGATGTTTGTTGGCGGCGAGAACCTTGCGGGCTCTAATTCTGATTCTCGGCGTTCTACCTTGCATCGATCCTGCATCCCCAGATGTCAATTCGAATTCATAGCGATACTTGTACGCCAAAGCGTTACTGTTTCGGCCGAACGACCATTGCAGCCTCGCGCCGAATGATTTCTGCAATTTGCCAATCGACTTCGACGGATGCGGCCGGAACTGGAAGTGGCCCGCTCCAGCTATCGGACCCAAGCGTACGAAGCTCGAAAGGGATGGCTGCCTCTGCCTGCGCGAGTGTCGCATGTGCCTCATCGGATCGATTCAACTGCTGCTCGGCCATCGCGCGAACCAACAACGCCAACGTACCCGATGGGCCAAGTGAACCGGCTTGGTTAGCCCATTCAATCGTTTTCTCCGGCGTTCCTTCGCGATGTGAAATCAACGCACAGCACGCGTTGAAATAAGGTCGATAGTGCTGCCAATCAGGCGATTTCGTTGCGTCGCGGAGTAGCTGGATGGGAAGCTCACTGAGTTCGACGAACCTGGGCCGAAGCAGTGCAACCTTGCACACGATGTCTGCCTCGTCGGGCCGACTCGTGCCTTCAAATTGCTTCAATAGCTCGCGACAGTGGCTTTGATACGCTAGCTCATCATCAGCGAGAATCATCGTTGTACCTGGGTACAGCCATCCCGATCGATTCGCTGGATCGAGTTGTTTAAACTTAACGAAGTCGCTGATGCTGTCGGCCCAGCGTCCCATTCGAGTGAGGAACGAAGCTCTCGCAAAATAGGGTGCCGGTGACAGTGGCGAATTTTCGATTACCTTGGTCAATCGCTTGAGCTCTTGAGAATTGGCCGCATCAGCGAGCCATTCATTGGCCGCTTCGTCACTGGTTCCCTGAACCTCAGTCAATGTGTTGATAGCGAGGGACCGCATTACCGCAGTCATTTCCCGGGTACCAATTGCAAGTGCGAACCGATCGCCCGCCTGGAGAGCGTCATTGTGATTGCCAAGCCGTTGCTGAGCCATCGCGAGAACGATCAGTCGAATCAACTTTTCGCCGGCGAGGGCCGTGCCGTCAGTGTCGGCAAGAATCGTGACGGCGCGAGCATCGTTTCCTGTCGCGAGATATGCGATTGCCAAAGAAGTCGAACCTGAATGTGTTTTTGTATAAAACAGCGAGCGAAGTTGCTCCATGAATTCGGCGTTCTTTCGATTGGTAACGGCAATACGGAACCGTCCAGGGTTTCCGTCGGTTTGGCTCGTTTGATTGATGAGTTGAATTTCGAGTTCTGCGCCCGGAGTGGGGACCATCGGTTGGTTTGGCGTGATGAATACAACGTTTGGACGGAACAAGTTGGGGTAGGTTTCCCAATAAGACTGCGCGTCGGAGTCAATTAAGTTTTGTGCCCGCATGTGCAATCGTGCATGGTGTCGATCCGGCAGCACCTCTTGCTCGCTAAAGGCGCTATCCCACATGATCGGCGTGACTGTGCCGTTGGACTCGACGACGTTGGCCTTCATGCCGCTTACCACTGCATTACCGTTCAGTTGGTATCGGCCAGAACCCCCGTACGGCAATGACGGGTGCGGTAAAAGCTCTAGCCTTAAAGCAGTGAATGGTTTGTCAAGGTCATAGCGAATCGTATAAGTATCGTTATTGGGATTGTCACCACTTGCTAGAATTGAACTGTCATGAAGGCGAGTGAGTGTAGCACCGCCCAAAGATTTCATCGCAATTGGCTCTAGTCCAAGCCATTGTTCGGAGACGCTTTCAAAAACCAATTTTGCTAAACTGGCCGCAAGCAGGGCATCGCCGGTATGATTGGAATACTGCTTTTCATAAAGACCAATTGCCGCCGTACGATGCACACGCGCCGTTTTGTCATCCCCCGATTGTTTCAGCAAATCGGCCAGTTCGTGATGCAATTCTGGGACGTCACCGCGAATAAGAACCAACGCGTTCAACCTCTCCACTGTCCCAGCTTTTCGGGCGATTTGCAGACGTTCGTACGCACTGTCGGCTTTATCCAGTTGATTTGCGAGGGCTTCAATTGTGCGTTCAGCCGACAAACTCGCCTTATGGTACGACTTCCATCGTTCGATCCATTCCGGTTGTTCCAGCCGGTTCAGTTCCCCTAGCTGCAGTGTTTGGTTCGCAGACAGTTCGCCCAGCATTTGCACCGTTCTAATGTTCTCTTGTGGCTTATCTAAAAGTAATCGCAAGTCAAGAAGCGGATAGTTTGGTGCACCTGCTAAAACACGATCTCGCGTTACGGCTAAATTCATTGTTGATCCCTCAGGTGGTAATGCGTATCGGATCGCTGGTGCGGCAGGTTTTCCTGTTTGCAGATCCCAAAGCAAAACCGTGCCGTGGCGCATGGCGGCCAAGGCGTGCAAACCATCAGGCGTAAATCTCGCATCGTAAACTTCATCGGGATGCTGCATGGGTGGGCAAACGAGTGTGCCGGTTTGCCAATCCCATAATCTCATTCGACCGTCAGTGTGCGCCGTCAAAATCCAACGACTATCAGGGCTGAACTGCGCAGAGAAGATGCCGATGAAGTCGCCCGGATGCGGCAATGACTTTCCCGTAGGGTTTCCGGTTTGGAGATCCCAAACCTGTGCAACGTTTTTGCCGTTCACCGCAGTCACGATCTGGCGGCTATCCGATGAGACGTCAATACTCCGAATCGGTCCACCTTGAACGACCGGTGAGATTGGCGAATACTTCATTTGACCACTTTCTGCATGACGAACCGTGACCGTGCTCATTGGCGTCGTCGTGATAATCGATTGACCGTCTGGCGAGTAGACAATTCGTGCGTTTGCGCTCTTTGTCTGCCACGGGTCATCGTCCACCATTTGAACAAGCCTGCCACTCTGGATGTCATATACATGGATCCTTCCAGATTGACACAAGACAGCGACCTGTGGTTGCCCTGGTCGAGCGGCGACGCTCGCTGGCAAATCAGGTAGCGAGATCACCGCCGCAATGGGCTCGCCAGTGGGTACATCATGGAGTGAAAGGGTGCCCTTCTCGCCGTCACAGCAGGCGATGGCAACCGTTCGATTGTCATTACATAGGCAAGAATCCAGCAGTTGGCCCTGGAGGTGAATCGTCGGACCAGCTGGCTCGCCATCGACCATTCGAATCACCTTGAGTTCGTTTGTTCCCAAAGCTAACGAACTCCAAGTTTCGTGCCACGCGCCGCGAGTGGCTGTTTGTTGATCGAAAGACAGGCGAGTGCGCCAATAACCGAAATCCCAGGGAGTTACATTCGCGACGACAACGTCGTTGTCGGGAAGTTTCCACACCGACGTCAACGCATCGTAGCCGCCAATCGCAACTGCTTTGCCATCTCCGATGAAACAGCAACGGCGAAAGGTATTGAGTTGAGGCAAAACCAAGTCAGGCGATTGACGTAATTCGCCTGACTGGATCGACCAAAGTCTCGTCGTTGCGTCCATCGACGTTGTGAGTAGCTTTTTGCTATCTGGACTAAATGCTACGTCGATCACGTGAGTACTATGCTTGATCGCGTGACTAGTCCCGTCGATGTTGGACAACAAACAGGCGCGATCACCGGCCGCAGCAATCCACTTGCCATCGGGGCTCGCACAGAGACGCAAACTGAAGCGATCGGGGGCGACGTCCATGGTTGGCGAAACCTCCTGACCGGAACGGACGTCCCACCAGTGAGGAGTGCCTGCGCGTGCTGTGACTAACTTCCGGTCGGCATCGCAAAACACCGGATCTGGCCAGTACCCTTGCCCCAGCATATTGCTTGGTTCGTGCTCAACCGGAGCGAATAGCGGGGCCTTTGCGTCCTTGTCGCCAACAGCGTAAAGGCGGGCTAAATTGTCTTCGGAAGCGGTGGCCAACTGACTCCCTATTCCGTTGAAGGTGAGACCGAAAACCTTCTGTGGGTGGGGCCATTCTATTTCCAGGACGGGGCTAACCGAGACGTTCCAAATCTGAACGCTCGATCCCGCAACCGCAATTCTCTGTCCATCGGGCGACCATCGAACGCACGTCACTGATTCGGGATGTTGAAACGCGTTCTCGATGGTTCCGTTCACTTGCTCACGGATCTCCACTGCGCCCGAACCGAAACCAACGGCGATGCGCTGGCCATCCGGCGACCACGCAGCGTCGATTGCATCCGTGATCGATTTTGGCCAGTCGATAGATCGTGCACTTTGCCAATCAAATAGACTCAGGCCATTTGCGTTGAGAGTCATCACCAGGCGGCCTCCTGGTTGAGCTTCCAATCGCCGAGATAGCCCACTTGGAACATCCACCACAGCGACAGGCACTGTCGCGTTGTGAAGCCAGTTTCGTGCGCGTAGCTCATTTGAGTTTCGCCGAGCTGAATCTTCAGGAGTCAACTGCGCGGCGCTGGCAAACCAGAGAGCTGCTTCGGCCTCGAAGCCTTGTTCGCCCGCCATGAGTCCGCGTTGTGTTTGCATATCGGCCAAGGTCACTTGAGCTTGACGTTTCGCTTCTTCTGCGGCTTTGCGCTCCTTGATCTCGGATTGTTGTGCCGCTAAGGCTTTTCTGTTGGATTCAACAGCATTTTTTCGTTCCCAATTGATCCATGTTGCGGCCACGATTGCGACGAGTGCGATCAAGACACTGGTTGCGAAGGCAACTCGCCGCAGCCTTTGGATGTGCCCCTGCCGCGATTCACGTTCGTCGCGCGCGACTTCCACTCGGGTGCGAAGTTGCTGATGTTCTGGTATCGAGTTGTCTAGCAACGAAAGCGATAAATCAAAGTCGCCTTGTGACTCGGCACGCAAGGCCCAAGCCAATCGGGCTGCGTAGACTCCGGTCAACGCCTGCGAATTTTGGTTCCACAGCTTCAGCGCTTCCTCAAACCCAAAAACAGCCTTTGAATAAGGTCCGTAATCGCTGGTGTTGCTGGCGTGTTCGAGTGAATCTTGAGCGCGACTGGAAAGTAACAAGCTCTCACGGTGCGACAAAAACTCACGGATCGCCGTTTGAAATGTGATTACCGATGAAAAGCGATCATTGGGGTCAGTCGCCATCGCTCGCAACGCAATCCCCAACAGTTCACCCGATGGATCGATGGCATGGATGCAACTTGTCTCTGGTTTCGCTACTTCATTACGTGAGGCAGCAAGGACACAATCTCTCGCCGAACCGCCAAGACAGTGCGGAGTCTTGCCGGTCAAGGCTGCATAAAGGATCGCGCCGAGTAAGTAAATGTCACTGAACCGCCCGACTCGAAAAGGCGGGTTGACCATTTCAGGCGCCATGAAGGCCGGCGTACCACCGAAGGAGGCCTCTATGGAATTTTCAGCGCCGATCTGAAGTGCAAGCCCCCAGTCCAAGACAAGAACTTCCCCAAACCCACCGGTCATGATGTTCGTTGGCTTCAAGTCTCGGTGGATGACTCCTTGGGCATGAGCGAACGCCATCGCATCGCAGACATCAAGCAAAATGTTCAGATTCTCGTCAAGGCTTAAGGTCTGCATTGACTCAGACCATGCCTTCCCTTTGATGTTCTTCATTGAATAGAAAAGCGCGCCATCGGGGGACTTTCCCACCTCATAAATCGGTACGATGTTGGGATGTTCCAATTTTCCGGTGAGTACTGCTTCCGTCAGGAAATCGACCTGAGACAGGTTATCATGTTGGTGTGAGCGATTGATTTGTTTCAACGCAACTGACCTGCCGAGCGCAGCTTGACGTGCAAGGAACACCGTCCCCATCCCGCCCGCGCCCAACAATCCAAGGGTTAGGTAATCGGCGGCCTGGTTCGATGCCAGATCGCC
>JANOBM010000066.1:0-8979 GCA_031411655.1 Planctomycetaceae bacterium | reverse complement strand
ACCAGCCATGTTCGTGGCGACGGTCACCCGTCCTCGCTGGCCTGCCATCGCGATGATGGAAGCTTCTTCGTGAGACTGTCTGGCGTTCAGGACCACGTGAGCCACTTGATGCTGGTCGAGCAAATGGGAAATGGCCTCGGATTGACGAATCGTTCTTGTGCCGATCAGAACCGCGCGGCCCGCTTGAATGACGGCCTTCGTCTCCGCGACGATGCGGTTGTGCTTTGCCGGTTGATTAAAGAAAACATGGGTGAGAAGCGACGTTCTTCGTGATGGCACGTGTGGTGGAACCCGGATGGCCTTCAAGTCATACACGCTTCGGAATTCCCCCGCGTCTTCCATCGCCGTCGCTGTCAGCCCGCAGACATTGGGAAACTGGTTAACCAGTTCCTGGATCGCCATTCGAGCGACCGGGCGACTCGGCGCAGTCAACGGCACTCGCTCCTTCGCTTCGATCGCCTGATGAACTCCGTCCCCCATTTTTTTCCCCGATGCGGCCCGGCCAGTGTATTCGTCCACAAGCACGACCTGATCCTCGTGGACCATATAGTGCACATCCCGAGTGACTCGGGTAGCAACATCGATCGCTCGCTCGACGGAATGCAAGATCGTCGTCATCGGAATTCGATTCATCGCAGGAGGCATCTCGCGATGGATGATTTTGGCGATGCCCTGCTCGCATAACGCGATGGCGCCGGTCGCTTCATGGATCACATAGTCCTCACCGCTACGAAACGATTCGGCTTGCTGTGCTGCCCATTTGAACAATGCGTTTGAATCTGGGGCAAGCGAATCGCCATGATCGCTGATGACAAGTGGCGTCCTCGCCTCATCAATCAGAACACTATCTGCCTCGTCTACCAGGAGGCAATGAAAGGTGGGAACCACCGCGCTGTGGTGATGATTCGAGTTGGATGCCGTTTGCGAACGAAGTTGAGATCGTGCGTCGATCGCATCACGGAGCAAATCGAAGCCAAGCTCGCGAATGGTACCGTAGACGATATCACTGCGGTAAATGTTGATTCTAGTTTCGCGATCAAGGCCCGAGGTGATCGCGCCAGTGCGAAGTCCAATGCCTTCATACAATGGCTGCATGTCAAGAGCATCTCGGGCGGCGAGATAATCATTGGCTGTGGCGATGTAAACTCGACCGCCTTTTGCGGCTCGCAAACTAGCCCCAAGGGCGGCAGTGAGAGTCTTCCCCTCGCCGGTTTGCATCTCGACGATGCAGCGACTTTGAAGTTTTTCCGCCGCTCGCAACTGACTCGCATGCGGCTCAAGGCCCAATCGATGTCTTACAACGTCTACAAACCGCTGCAACGGAGAGGGTGCCCTGATCATAAAAGTAGAAATATAAATCCCGCGGCCGCAGCTGCCTCGGCCAGCCCGCCTCGCACTTTCGTTCCAAACGGCTCGATGTCATGTGAGTAGGATTCACACGATTGGCAGTCACCTCGAGACGATATGGGACAATCGGGGCGCTGTGTCGCGAGCCGGTAGGGCAACATGGCCGTATTGGTCAAAAAGTGAACACCTGAAACAACGTTCGTAGCATAGCCATAGGTTTTACCACATCGCTCCAGGTTCAGTTCTTCGAAGTAGAGCGGGCGATGCCATTGATGAGACGAATATCGCTCAGGTCCTGGAACGGCGATCCCGCTCGACGTAATGGTTTGCGTCGTCTTGGCTCCTAGCCATTGGGCTGCCTTGTTGTCCGGGGTTACGGCACGGCTCACCGCTTGGAGTCGGACTTCCGACAACGGTTTGCGAAGGACAGCCAGTCGATTTGCATTGCGCTGGAGAGCGATCGCAGCCTCGTCGTCGCCGTCTCCGTCGCTCCACTCATCCGACTGCTGTGAATCGTTTTGTGACGAATGGAAAGCGACCGCATCCAGCGCTTCCCCCTCCCACGTTGGGGATTGGGCGTTTGAAGTGCCGTGGGCGCTGAGACCCAGTAACGTTCCTATGGCAATGGCAATTGTCAACCGAAGCATCGCTAGCAACTCATCATCGGGACGACTCAAACTCAACGGTTCAATCCATGTTTTTTCGTACTGAATCGTGGTTTTTCGCCAGTTAAATCCTTCCAAGTAGGAAAGTTTGCCATGTTTGTAATGGCCAGCAAACACGCTAATGCCCGTTTCGAGACATCTCTATCCCCTGTGGCCGCACGACTGTCCGGCTTTGGGAAGCCTCAAAATCAGCCGAGAAAGCCCTAAATCACGTGATGGGAACGCGTCAATTTGCTTGAAAAAGTGGCAAGGAGACTACGATGGTAGGATTACGGTGAGCAGGAAATCCGGAGGGGTGCTCTCGTTTCAATGGGCCGTGGACCCCCTCACGGCTGTTTTTCGCCAGTTAGCCCGTAATTAGCCATCACGGCTCATTTTTATTGGATTGTCCATTCATGCCTCTGCTTCGCTACCTCCTTCAAAAGCTCCGGGAAGAGGCTTTGAGCCAAGCAGGTGCCGCAGGTCGCCGCAGCTTGTCGCGCAAAAAAATGAACTCGCGCACGCTATTGGTAAATCCTCTCCCGACGCGGCTCCGTCGATCGCTCGAGCCAATGATCGGAACACTCGAGCCAAGGTACGTCCTCAACGCTTCGGCGGAACTCAATGCCCTCGGGCAATTGGTGATTTCAGGAGATGCGTCGGCCGATACCGTTCAATTGGACATGGTATCAAACACTGAATTGGTCATTCGCGACGGTTCCGGTGCGGTGGTTCCGATCACGGGGCATCCGGGAAACGACACTGACCCGTTGGATACGTCGTTGATCACCTCCGGCGATGTGTTCGTTGATTTGGGAGCAGGCGACGACCGTTTGCGACTGGAGCTTCCCACCGGTCTGGACATTCAGGTCATCGCTGGCCTTGGAAACGATTCGACATCGGTGGATGCACCTGTCGGTGGACCGGTGGCCAGTGGCCAGTTTCTCACCGTTGATTCCGAAAGAATTCAAATCAACTCAGCATCGGGCGCGGTGGACCTTAGTAACCGTGTAACCAACTTGGTGGGCATGGTGACCGTCGGCAACCCGAACGCAACGACGAGCGTTCTGTTGGATAATGCATCGCTAAGTGTCAGCGGTTTGTTCCGACTGGACGGTGATGTGAACTTGACAGGTGATTCCACAAGGGTTGACTTGTCCAGCGCCGTGCTGAGTGCTTTGACGACCGATACGGATTTGAAGGTTACAGTGGGGCCAGGCCTTGGCAGTGACGTATTGCTCGGTGTCGCCGATGATACATCGGGCTCGCTGGTCCATGACGTAACGATCCGTTCCGCCAATACCGTGAATGTCGCTGCGAGTACCTTCTCGATCGATGGCGCTCTTGCGATCGAAGAAGTCACCGATCGAGTCGATATCAACGCAGACGTCATTGCCGGTGGCATATCGATTATTGCCGGAGGGGACGTGTCACTCGATGGTTCATTGATCGCAATCGACGACGGCATCGCCTTGATATCGGATCAGGAAATCCTTCTTGAAGGAAACGTTGCGTCGCTCGCAGGGCGAGCCGCGTTCATTACGGTCGATGCGGACACGTTAAACCTTCGGAACGTTCAAATCGCGACGGCGGGCGGTGCGATCACGATCGATGCGACGACCACGATCGATGGTAGGGTGCACATCGATTCCGGAAATCAATCACAAGCTGCCATCGGAGGCAACATTCGTTTTACCGGTTCAATCAATTCCCTTTCGACCGACTTTGCGTCCCTCGAAATCGATTCTCGCGGGGTTAGTCGTGGTGCCATCACCATTGAAGACCAGATTGGTAATCTGAATCAGTTGGACAGCGTTGTGATTCATGGCGGCGCCTTGCAAGTCAGCAGCATTCAGGTTCGATCGCAGGATTTGTTGCTTGACGCGCTCGGGACAATGGTCACAGGGCCGCAGCTGATCGCGGCGGGAAATGTTGAAATCATCGGCTCCATCGCATTGCCTGTAGGAAACTTCGTTGTCCAAGGCAATAACGTTATCTTGCGTGGTGCGTTATCGGGTCAACCTGGGTCGCAAACCGTCCGCATTTTAGCGGAAGGGAATGCCACATTTGGTGGCGCGGCCGTCGGGTTTGAAACACTTATCGCTGAGGCGGGTGGCACCGTTTCGTTAACTGGGCCAGTAAACTTGGCCGGCGACTTAGATGTGACGGGGGGAACCCCTACACAAGTCTCCGCACCGTCGATCCAAACGTTGGGGTCGCAATCCTTTGTCGGCGGCTTACTCATTCTAGCAAGCGGTCGTTTGACGGCTTCGGAAGCCTTTCTCGGGGGCGTAGTCGAAGTCCGTCCACAAATGATCTACACGGTGGATGCTCCCGTGATCGGTGTCGATGTGCGGAAGACGGGAGATGGAGAACTCGTCTTCAAGGGCACGAACGAATATATCGGTCAAACATTCATCGATGCGGGCGTTCTTCGAATCGACGGTCAATTGTTTGATGGCGCCGGTCCTGTTCGCGTTAATCGTGGTCGACTGGAAGGCAGTGGTTTGATCTTCAGTGAGGTCATTGCCGGTGGACAAGGTGTGGTCGCTCCTGGTTCTGATGTGGGTAGGTTAACCGTTGGAGGTCTTGCTCTCAATTCAGATGCTGTCGTTGAGTTTCAGTTTCGGAGTGTGACCGCGGGTTCCAGCTTCGACCAGCTCCTGGTTGACAGTCAAGCAACGACAATTCGATTAGCTTCAGCGCGGTTGGCCTTGTCGTTTGAAGGGCAGGCGCGACCGGCGACTGAATACGTGATCGTACGCAATGATAGTAGCCTTCCGATAAACGGAGTGTTCACCGCTGGGTATGGGCCTTCCGGCGAAACTCTCGCGACACCACGATTGCTCACCGAAGGTTCTTTGGTGCTGCAAGATTTCGGCGGATCGGGCCGTCCGGCGTACATCACCTATGCAGGCGGTGACGGGAACGATGTCGCGATCGTCACGGCAGGTGATCTGACGATTGAGGCAGGCGTTGAAACTTTAGTGCAACGAAACGGTTCGAACCTTGAAATAAGAACAGGAACTGACCCTGCCGCAACGCCTACTATTCGTCCCATCGCGGCCCTAAACGACTACACGCTTCGAGTCGTTGGGTCCGGCGCAACGGAAACGCTGTTTGTTGATCTCAATCAACTGTTCGATTCGTCTCTCAATGCAGTGCAGTACACGGGAACGATTGATTTTGTCGGTGGAGGTAGCGGAGATAGCGATCGGATTATTTTCACGGACCGAGATATCACTTCCAACGATGGACTGATGTCGATTCGGTATGGAATGAACGCCGCGCAGAACGGTACGGCAGAGTTGGTTACCAATGGTGGGTCGAAGTTTGACGTCCGTTACACGCAACTTGAAAAAATCGTCCAATCGGTTTCGTCAGCAAAGGTTGAAGTCCAATATTCCAATCTCGATGAGAAGATCCATTTGGCGAACGTGACGGGTTCGACGACCGATTCTCGATTAACCTCCGGTCCGTCCGGTGTTGATTTTGAAGTTAGTTTTGAGATCGAGTTTAGGAGTCCTAGCGACCAGTTCAGTGTTCTCGGTGGAAGTGGCAATGACACGATCACTATCGGTAGCTCAGGATCGACCGCAAATGTTCATTCTGAATGGATGATCGATGGTCAAGCAGGGACCGATTCGGTAAGCGTTTTGTCGGCACTTTCTCTTGGTCGAGGCGATGTGGTTGGGAACCTTCACGTTGCGGCCGAATCCCTAACGGTTTCAGGGAATGTGGATTCGACGGGAGGTGCGATCGATGGTCGCATTGAATTGATTGGGGGTGGTTCCATCCAAGTGAATCGGTCGGCCGTCATCGATTCAGGAAGTGCACCGATATTCATCGATGCTTTGCAGGGGACGTTTGATTCCAGTGCGGGATTCCTCCAATCAGACAGAGCTACCGATGCGATCACCATCCAAAATGCCACTGCTGTCACTTTTGGGAACGTGACCGTACTCGCTGGTCAATTGAAGGTTGAAACGGATTCCTTGGGAGGCGGCGTTTCTCAGGCAGTCGGCACGCGTCTGCTGGTTGACCGTCTCGACATTGACGCCGACGGCGGAGTTAAACTGTCAAGCGTCGATAACCACATAAAACAAATTGAAACCATCCTTTCTAGAGGCGAGGTCTCTGTGAGGGATTCCGAAGGTGATCTTCGAATCGATCGGATTGATTCAAGAGGATTCAATATCAATGTGTCGAGCAGCGGGAATGTCGCCCTCTCATCGGGTGCGATCCTCGCAACAGGCGCGATTGCAACGGTGGATGCGGGTCGAGGGATCACCGATCGACGAGTCGCGACGGACAATCAAGACGCTAACGTATCTGCGAGCGTTATCAATCTGTCTGCAGGCATCGGTGGGATTGGTCAGTTGAGCAGGCCCGTTATCATCGCGGCGACCGATTCAGTGAACGCGAATACGTCATCGGTCGGCAGCGACATCCTGCTTCGTAGTCCCGAATTGGCGATGCCCATTGGACGAATCGACGCCGGGACGGGGGCTGTCACACTGTCGAGCGTTTCGATTGATGACGCTACAGTGGATGCAATCATCGATATTTCAGCCAGGAAGCTAATGATGACCGCGGTTTCCGGCATCGGTTCTGGGCGGGTATTGGAGCTTGATAACGTCACTGATTTGACGGCCACGACAAACACCGGCGGGATCCAACTCGATCATACCTCGAAGGACAAACTGATCGTCCGATCGCTCACTGCGGATACGTCCGGTGCGATTGACCTTCGACATCGCGGTACAGGCCTTCTCGAGATTGCAAAGATCGAAACCCGCAACGGTAGCGTTACGGTCGTTCATGAGACCGGGTCGATCGTGGTGGGTGATGGCTCGACCAATGAGGCGATCAAGCTGAATACGGGCGGCGACCTGACGTTAATGGCAAGTGGCAGTCAATCCAACATCAAATTCTTGAGTCACGTTTTGACGACGTTTGGAAATGTACAAGTGAATGCTGGCCATGACGTGCTGTTCGAGACAACTGGTGAGATCAAAGCGACATCGGGGTCGATTTCGATCATCGCCGATGCATTGGAAGGGAATGCGGGTGGTCGAATCGAGATGAAGGATGGGGCCGTCATCGAAGCGCCAGTCGGCCCGATAACGATGACGGCTGATGGCAACATTATTCTGGGAAGTGTGATTTCTCAAAGCCGTTCGCTGTCAGCGATCGTGATTCAGTCGACCTCGGGTGCAGTGACCGACGGCGGTGATGCGAAAGTTGACGTTGTGGCGAACGCTGGCGGCGCGATGATCACGGCGGCATTGGGAATCGGCGCGTTAAACCCGATCGAAACGAGTCTAGCGTTCCTTGACGCGAGAGTCTCAGGCGAAGGTGCCCTGAGCATAATCGAGAGTGACGCGATTGTACTTCGCTCAGTGGAGACGGCAGATGGATCGATCGAGGTGGTCGCTGGTGGAACCGTCACTGCAACTAGCGTGGTTTCGCTCAATCCAAATGGCATCGATGAAGCGGCAAGTGACCGAGATATCAGCATCACCGCAACTGACAGCAAGACTGACAGCAAGAGTGACGTTCTTGTCGAAAGCATCGTGGCGATGAATGGAGCCGACGTCATGCTGGTAGCCGATGACGATGTTCTGGATGACAAGAAGGATACCAGCCGAATCGAGTCAGATGATTTGAACATTGCCTCAAAGAATAGAACGCTTGATGGCTTTGCAATCGATGTAACGACCGCTGTCAACGACTTGGTATTGGCGGTATCCGGCAGCAATAGAGGAGATGTAGAGATTAGAGAACTCGATTCGATTCGTTTGGCCTCATCCGACTCAGGAAGTGATCTGGTGGATCAATTGGTCACGGGTAATGGCTCGATCACGGTGGTTGCTGGCGATTCGATCAAGATCGATGACAAATCGCCAAACAACGACGGAGTCGATTTCAAGGATGATCGAGAAATTGTTGCCGGTGGTGATTTCGGAACGATTCATCTGAAAGCTGGGAAGACCATTGAACTTGCTGGTGCAACGCAATTGGCTGCGCAGCAATCGAGCAAAGGTGCCATCACGATCGAGTCGAATCAAGTTGCGTTTGGGCAACAGGTTGAGCTCCATACCGGTAACGGTGTTGGCATCGCTCGCTGGTTCTCGCCTCGCCCCATGCCGGACCTGGCAGGGACCGCTTTCTTTGATTTCACAACCGTTGCGACCAATCGCTTGACACAGGTCGGCGCGAACGATGCTCAGGGGATCCTGTCGATGGTGATTGGACGACCGGGAGAAAAAGGCCTTACGATCAACTACGACTGGGGTGCTCCATCAAACCGTTTTCAACAAGTAAACGATCGAATCGGAGGCCAAGTGTATGCTCAAGCTCATACCTACCTGGAAAGTGATATCCTCGACTCACTTCTCAATGAACGTGAATCGGCAACCGCTCCACTTGAAGTTCGCTTTAGTGTGCGACATCACGAGTCAATCCTGGTGCTGGCCTCCAGTGTCACGCAGCAGCCTGGCCTGCGCGAGGAAGTCGCGAGTGGTTTGATCTCGTCTACCGGAAAAATAGAGTTGCCAGAGCTTTCTTCACCGCTTGAGAATGGCACCGCGAGTTTCTTCATTCCGAACCTAACGATTCCGGTCGCGTTCTTTCCGGTTCGCCAAATCATACCGGAAGTGGTGCGGCCTGAAATCTTCGTTCGCACCGAATCAACTTCATATTTCTCAAGTGGAACTGTCGAAACGAAGTCAGTGTCCGTGTCCGCAAGCGTTACCCGAGAAGAGTATTTTCAGATTCGAGTTTTATCACCGGAACCCGGAGGTGAAGACCTCGCCCCGCCAGAGCGATTGCCTGATGACATCCTTGCAGGCGATAAGTTGCAGAGACTGTTCGCAGAGCTTCCCGATGGGAAGTATGAAATCCAATACGTTCTCGGTGATGGAAATGAAAGGGTGCTCCTGCGAGTCGATATTCGCAACGGCGAGGCGATCGTGCCGGGCGATGA
>JANOBM010000065.1:0-14985 GCA_031411655.1 Planctomycetaceae bacterium | reverse complement strand
CGAGGAGATTAGGAGCGAGTTCTTCCTGCATCGCTGCATGCAACGAGCGAAACGGGTGGATTCGCGAGCCTGTTGAACCCACGACAAGCACATCGGCATGGCCTCGAACAATGGTTGAATAGGCTTCGGAAAGTACTGCCGCTGGCGAAGCTTCTCGGAGTGTAATGGAGTTATTGGGGCCGCGCAGATCATTGTAGATCGCGATATGACTTGCCGGCATGTTAGGAAGGTACTTGAGCAGCCACAGCGGGTTGACTTGCGGTAGGCCGCGGTCTGCCCACTGCTCAAAATGAAACTCACGATTCTCATCCAAGCAGGCTCGAATACCCGCGGCAAACTCTTCCGGAAGCGTCATGATGTAGTCGCATCCATAAACGACGCCGGTCCGATCTCGATCTCGATTTTCCTGAGTAAGTGCTGCGTCTTGCAGCGCGAGTTGGGCCACCGCAACTCCCATTTCAATCTCGCGGCACATAAGCTTGGTGCCTTTGCGGATAGTTCGCTGGAGCTCCTTCGGGAGCAGGCCATAATCCTCGATTGCGCCAGTGAACGCAGTCGCTTCGGCGCCGTGATCAACCGACAAGACGCCGGTAGGAATCTGAGTTAAGCGTGCCACCCCACTTCGACGGGATCGTAACGAATCAATCAGCTCCTGAGCGTTGTTGCCGACGGGGCTAACGACACCAAGGCCAGTGATGACGACTCGACGCTTATCAGGATGGTTCATCAGGGAAAATGCAATTGGCAGTCGCGGGTGTGGAATTGGCGAGGGTCTCTCGTCGCGACCGATTCCGAGCTAAAGAACTCAGGCAGGGCAGTCGGTTCCGTTCGATCGCAATGGCATTGTAGCCAACCCCTACCGCCACGAGCGACCCCGCATCACCTTGAACGGTTCAAGTCGAGCATTTCTGGCAGCGAATTGAGTTCTTGAAGTGGGTGCCGCAAGCGTTTGCTTTTAAAAAGCTCAATTCCGTGTCGCCTTTTCTGGTTAAAGGCCTCCAAAGAACACGATCGATGAAACGAAATTCCTGTAATCAGCCGTCTCATCCGTAGTCCGGAATCGATAGGTAAGTCCCGTCGTTTAATATCGGCCACGCGTGGCGCCGTTGCTGCGATCGGCAACCTGTGGCGTTGACTGAGGCAAGATTTCGTTGACTCTTCCCCGGAATTCGACAAAAAGGAGTGCGTCGGCCCGCCCTGCAGTGGTGCCGGTGAGACTATTCAAGTTCAGCAAGGGGATCGCCGAAGTCGAACGCTCGGGGCTGGCGACGACTCCGCAAGAAAGCAGCAATACCATGTCGCTAGGCCAGCGAAATCGTTCATTCAGCCGCCAGCTGACAACTTGGGGTACTTCGATTCTGGCCCGGTACATTTCGCCACTTGGCAACGGCAAATCAAGGTCCACCGGAATAAGTTTGTCGACCTGATCGATTTCGGCGCGGATCACGCAGTCGATTGATTTCCGGTCGAGGGCCAGCAAGGGACTGATTTCAATTCGGTAGCCTTCCTGAACTTCACCCGTTTGAGGCTCATAGGGCGGCCAGCCGCTCGGGACTTGGCGAATATTCTGCACATAGTTTCGTCCCCGCGTGCTAGCCAATTTCTCTGTTTGCCCATTGTGGGTGATGACGTCGACGGCTTGTACTTCGCGGACGTCCGTCCGCTGACGAAGCAACTGCATCACCATCGCTGCATTCTCTTTTGTCAATAACCAGGCTTGTAAACCAGCCGAATCCACGCTGACATGCTGCATGAGCATATGGGTACGTGTTCTCCAGTTGGGGCTGCCCACGGTCAGCATTCGGAGGTGCATCATCTGGGGATCCTTTTCACCTGCCACAAAACGCTCAACCATCTGCCCGATCAATTCATGCATTTCGGGGGTGTGGTAGACCGACAGCGAATCTCGACTAGCGCTCATGTAACCAAACGGCTCGTTAAACCACACGTCGCTGCCTGTTTCTCGCAATATCCAGTCAACGACAGACTGCTGTGGACGATCGTGCTTTGTAAGGTAGCCGGTATAGGGACGCAGGTCATAATACCGCTGTAATTGGCCGTTTCCCTGAGGCAGTGAATCGCCGCCCGGATTTCCCTGTCTCACAATGGAACTTGGTAACGACGATGCAGCTTGACCGCCGTTGGCAAACGCATTCCTGCCATTCGCAGTGGTCGCTGGATTGGATTGCAGACTGGGTGGCGTCGACGGTGCCGGCGTGGGTGCAGAGGACGTGGCAATTTCCGGCGGTAACGCCAAGCCCTGCGTGAGCCCCTCGCTTGAAGTGCTCATCGCAATGCCATGGGTTACGATCATCGCGACTAGTAAGCGTGCATCGACGAGGCGGAGATGAAAATATCGCATCCTGCGGTCCTTCCCACGGGGCAATAGCACTTTTGCCGAGCTGGGTCTCCATGACCCCGCAACGATGGATAAGCAAAGGTGGGTTACCCTGATTTCGAAAGTGACCCTAATCCAAAGTCGCAAACCGAATCAAGATAGAAGTGCCACATGCATCTTCTTGGCTGGGCTGTTAATGAAGTTAGCCCCCTTAGCGATCAGCAATCGAGTTCGGCAACTGAAGTTTTTACAGATGCAATTCAACGCGTGACCAGACGTGTCAAACCCTGTCACGATACTCTCACTAGGAATCGAGCAATCAACTGTCTCTCTCAATCTGAGACGACCGGCTCAAGTCGAGTCAGCGTTAAGGTCACAGGGGGGGAATGGTTGGTCGATTCGACCCAACGAAACGGATGTCCTGGGATAAAGATGGCATTTAAAACGCCGCTGAAGGCACATAGATGGCCATCAAGGGACAATTTTTTGCCAAACCGCAACTCGGTTTTATTAATTGGCATGAAAAACGCTTTACGGGTGAGCTGTCGGTTATTCGCGTTTAAAACTTCAGTTCTTTTTGTCCTTTTTTGAGCCGCAGGGAGCGATCAAACATGTTGGTACTAAGTCGTAAAGAAGGTGAACGGATTTTGATTGGTGATGGCGTCGTGTTGACCATTAACAGGATTGCTGGTAACCGTGTCGCCATCGGTATCGAGGCCCCTCGTGACATTCGCATCGCCCGCGGCGAACTGAAGCCGCTCGAGCGATCTCAGCGTTCTGCCGGGGGCAACACGGCACCGATCGCTGAGGCCCATGTCTCACTGGCCGGTCGACAAATGCAGTAGTCTTGTAATCCAATCGTATTGCGTTGGTTTCCGGCCTTTTGCCCTGGCTCGAACTCTCAGGCGATACTAGCGGAAGAATTCGAACGGAGTATTTCGGCGTGATGAGTATTTCTTCCGTTGATCGAATTCAAGGTGACTCCTGCTGATCGTGGATTGCGATCAGTTGTTCGACGAGCCAGTGAACGCTTTCGCTCGACCCAGCAAGGCTGCGATGGTCGAGTAGAAAGCTGCTGCGAGACAGGTCTTCGGCACACGCGGATGAGATAATTCTTCCGCGACCGCTTGCGGTCTTTGTGATTGCCCGAAAAGGAGCTCCGACGGGAACCTTGAGCATTGAAAGTCGATCGATGATCCATTCACGCACCGCAAAATTTTTGCCGTCGCTCTCGTTTTGAGTTGACGCGTTTTGAGCTGACACACCCTGGGTCGATGGTTCACGCACTCGAATAGGAATTTTGTAGTAGCTTGCGTTCGCTCGGTGGTGCAGTGGTGAAGGCCATTGCCATCGATGGGTCGCGGTTTGGCAGGCGTCGTGCACCGATGCCATGGTGGTTTGCTGCTGCAGTACCAATTCGCTCAGATGCCGCCACTGTGGCAACAGCACGGCAGCTTGAAGCGAGCTAAAGGCCGTCGCATCGCTCGGCCGGTCCACGTAACTTGCGACACGCTGCGCGATTCGAGGGTCGCTGGTCAGAATGGCGCCACCCGATCCTGAGGTCAATGGTTTCGAACCTCCGAAGCTCAGCGCGGCCACGTGCCCGAAGCTACCCAACGCGCGTCCATCGAGTTTCCCTCCGGGCATTTGGCAAACGTCTTCAATCAATACCCAGCCACGGTTTTCACAGATCACACGTAATTGATCGACGTCCGCGATATCGCCGTAGAGGTGCGACGCGATAACGGCTCTAACCCGCTCGCTCTTCTCGGCGGCAATCGTTTCGACATCGATCGTCCAGCGTTCCTGAGCGCAGTCAACAACGACGGGTTGTCCCCCTAAAAGCCTGATTGCCCTAATATTCCCGGGATAGTCGAGTGCTCCACAAATTACCTCGTCGCCCTCGCGAAGATCGCATCCACGCAGAGCAAGTTCGATTGCCATCGACCCGCTTGCACACAGTCGCACGGTGTTTACGTTTAAATCCTTCGCGATCAAATCGCAAAGTTCATCGATGATAGGAGGTCGATACTTCGCCCAGTCGCCATCATATAAAATACGATAGAGCGACTCCTCGATCTCCGTTTGCAGCTGTTGAGCCAATGGACTTGCGCAAGTCCCAAAGATGGTCGGAAACATCGTTTCTATTTCTTGGGAAGTTCGATCCCCATGTCCTTTAGCAGGAATTGCAGATCAGCCCACGCCGCCTTCTTAACTTCCGGCTCGCGGAGCAAGTAAGACGGATGGTAGGTCACCAGCACCTTACTGCCTCGGTACACGTGAAGCTTGCCTCGAAGTCGTCCAACGCTGAGTTTGCTTTGGAGGATCGTTTGTGCGGCGGTGAGGCCTAAGCAAACGATGTACTCTGGGCGAATGATTTCGAGTTGTCGATCGAGAAACGGTCGGCAGTTTTCGATCTCATCGTGTTCGGGTGTTCGATTGCCCGGCGGTCGGCATTTGATCGTATTGAGAATGAAGACATCTTCTCGGCGCAAAGTGCAGGCCTCAATCATCTTGGTAAGGAGTTGGCCAGCTCGCCCGACAAACGGCTGACCCGAAGCGTCCTCATCGGCACCCGGTGCTTCACCTAAGAAGCAGACTCGCGCTGAATGGTTGCCTTCGCCAGGAACGGTGAGTCGGCGCTGGCAGGCGAGTTTTTCGCAGCGAGTGCATGCCGCGACTTCGTTTCGAATGGTGAGCAGACTGGTGATTCGCTCATCGATCGAAGGCGATGGCCCGTCATAGGACGAAAGCGTGGACGAAATCGCAATATCTGACTCGTCGCGCAGCAATCGAGATCGTCCACTGACGCTTGCATAGGGTTCCGGCGATGGGATTTGGTTCGGCGTTGGTCGGGCCGCATGACCAGCAACGGCCTTTGCAATGGAGGCTCGCATTCCAATGTTTAAACTTGAGGGAGCCTGGAGTTCACTATCCTGCATCGACACCGACGGCGAGCCTTTCAATGCCAGTTTTTCACTCCAAAGTCGCACATCGTCAGCGGAAGAACGGGGCAAAAACTGCACTCCGGAGCGCCGAAGGTGAGCCAATACGGCCGCGATGGCTGCTGGTTCGACGGAAAATTTGGGTTCGGAGGAGTCGTTTTGCATAAGAAAATCAAGTCAATGCCTGGCCAGAGTTGCAGATTCGTCGCGGTCCCTGTCTTAAAAAAACGCTTGAGTTTACACTTGTAGCCGACAGTTTCCCCGCTTCAACACGTTTTTACAGATTGTCCGTCACCCCATGGCCGTCCCGCAAGTCGCAATCATCGGCCGCCCCAACGTAGGGAAAAGTAGCCTATTCAACTGGATCGCCCGCCGTCGCCTAGCCATCGTCGATGACTTCGAGGGCGTGACGCGCGATCGGATGACGACGCTAATCGAACACAACGAGCGATTCTTTGAATTGGTCGACACCGGTGGCATGGGGATTGAGGATACCGACAATCTAACCGCAGATGTTCGACATCAGATTGAAATGGCGATCGACTCCGCGGATGTCATCTTATTGGTCGTTGATATTCGGACCGGCCTGATGCCGCTGGACGAACATGTGACGGAACGCCTTCGTCTGATTCAAAGGCCGGTGATCCTCGTCGTAAATAAGGCGGACCATGCTAACCTAGACCAGCACGCCAACGACTTTCATCGGCTTGGACGCGGCTTACCTATTTTGGTTAGCACCAAGGAAAACCGTAATCGAGAAGAATTGATCGACTTGATTGTCGACCGGCTTCCTGCACGGAAAGACGATGAGTCTTTGGCCGATCCGCAGATGAAGATTGCAATTGTTGGCCGGCGCAATGTAGGTAAAAGTACGTTTGTGAATACGCTGGCGGAAACCGATCGGATGATCGTCAGCGAAGTGCCCGGTACGACGCGGGACAGTGTTGACGTTCGGTTCGAGTTGGATGGTCAGACGTTCCTCGCAATCGACACGCCTGGACTCCGTAAACGCACCAGTCAGAAAACCGATCTAGAGTTCTACGGAATGCACCGGGCCCAACGGAGCGTGCGCCGCGCCGATGTCGTGCTCATGTTTTTTGATGCGTCGGATACCATCAGCCGCGTTGATAAGCAATTGATGAGCTATGTCATCGAAAACCACAAACCATGTATTTTTGTGGTCAACAAATGGGATATGCTGGTAGGGACCATGCCAACGGACCGTTGGGTGAAGTACTTGCGTGCACAATTCCCAACATTGACCTATGCACCGATAGCGTTCGTCACCGGACAGACCGGTAAGAATGTTAAAACATTGTTGAATCATGCCACCATGCTGTTCAAGCAAGCCCGAGAGCGAGTCTCCACAGGGATACTGAACCGCCTTATCAATGCGGCGGTTGAGAAGCAGCAACCACCAATGTTTCAAAATCGGCGTCCAAGGATTTACTATTCGACGCAGGTTGCGTCGGAGCCGCCGACTGTCGTTCTCATGTGTAACGATCCCAAGGGCTTCACGAGTGACTACCGGCGGTACTTGCTCGGCATCATGCGTGACCACCTTCCCTTTGGCGAAGTTCCCATCAAGCTCTACCTCCACAAACGTCACCGCGAGCAGGACGAAGAGTAGCGATTTCAAATGAGCAAAGTGACACGAGGCTGGTTGATCTGTGTGGTAGGAATCGTAAGTGCGATGGCTGCGGCGCATGTTCAAGCACAGTTGGTCACCAGTAGCGTGCCGTTTCACTCGTTGAACTCGGGTTATTCAGAAAGCAATTCAATCAATTGGTCCATCAGTGGGCCGAATTGGTTCTTCAATAACAACAATCAGGTATCGGCGCCGTTTGGTCCGAACCTGGCGAACACTGGGACGAGCGGTGGTTTTCGATTCAGTGGGAATGGCGTGTCTGGGAACTTGGGCTTCAATTTTGCTCAGGGCAGTAATCGGTCAATCACCAGTGCCTCTCCATCGGTAACGACCACGTCTGGTTATCCTGGAAGTTTCTTCAGTGGTGAACTTCGTCCCTTTGTGGTCGGCATCTCGCCGGTCGTGGGTGGAGTCCCCCATGCTGCTGGCGAACTCGCTTCGATTGCGGCTGAAAGTCAGCAACAGATGCTTTCCGGTATCGTTGCCGCGAACGCGGACCGTCGCAACGACCAATTGAGGAGCTATCTACGACGAGCCGAACGGGCCGAAGCAGAGGGCGACACGAAGATGGCCCGGGCTAACTACCGACACGCGTTGACTCTGGCCGGTGAGCCGCTTCGATCAATGATCCAGCAGACGCTTAACGACCGCTTTTCGGGGCCTCGATCCGCCTCAAAACGCTGACCTGAAATTTAGGTTTTCACACGACCTGATCGATTCGGAAAGCCCGTCTTCTCCGGAAAGCCCGTCTTCTTCGGAAATCCCTGGCCCGGACTGCTTAAGCCAACGAAAAACGCTGGCGTCGCAGTGCGACACCAGCGTTCATGAAGTTTCGGCAACTACCGATGAAGCTAAGCGCTCTTCGTTGAAGGCATTTGGAACAATTGCTGTTTGCCAGTCACGATCGATTCGTCAATCGTATACGAGGTTCCCTCGGCTTGCTCGGGTAACTCATACATGATGTCGAGCATCACTTCCTCGAGGATTCCGCGGAGACCGCGGGCTCCAACACCCTTTTCTAACGCCTTTGCAGCGACCGTTCGCAACGCTTCTTCGGTAAACGACAGTTCGCAATTTTCCATCTGGAAAAGCGCCTGATACTGTTTGACCAAAGAGTTCTTGGGCTCGGTTAAAACGCGGATCAAGCCCTCTTGATCCAATGGTTTCAAGTAGCTGATCACCGGCAATCGTCCGATCAACTCAGGGATCAAACCGAATTGCAGAATGTCTTCGGTTTGCACCTGCGCCAACAGATCCGATTCGCTTTGCTCGTTGCGATGACCCGCTCCGTGGCCGAACCCGAGGGTGCGGCTTCCGAGGCGTTTCCGGATGATGTCTTCGATGCCGACAAAGGTACCGCCGCAGATGAACAAGATGTTACTAGTGTCCATTTGAATGTACTGCTGCTCGGGATGTTTTCGGCCTCCCTGTGGCGGAACATTGGCGACGGTTCCTTCGAGCATTTTCAGCAGGCTCTGCTGGACACCTTCGCCTGACACGTCGCGGGTAATTGAAACATTACCGCTGGTGCGTCCGATCTTGTCGACTTCATCGATATAGAGGATCCCGCGTTGGGCGGCCTCAACATCGAAGTCGGCAGCATGGAGTAGTTTGAGCAAAAGGTTTTCAACGTCTTCGCCTACGTACCCAGCTTCGGTAAGCGTTGTCGCATCACCGATCGCGAACGGAACGTTCAGCATTCTCGCGAGAGAACGAGCAAGTAAAGTCTTTCCGCTGCCGGTTGGGCCGGCGAGAAGAATATTGCTTTTCTCGATCTCGACACCGCCATTTCCCTGGAAGTCGTTGTTCAATCGCTTGTAATGGTTATGAACCGCTACCGCCAACACTTTTTTGGCCGAGGTTTGGCCAATGACGTATTGGTCGAGGTGATCGACGATCTTGCGAGGGGATGGAATATCGGTAAATAGGCTCTTGGATGGTCCACGACGGCGTTGTTCTTGGTCAAGGATCGACTGGCAAAGCTCGATACATTCACCACAGATATAAACGTCACCTGGACCCTCAACGAGCGGCCCGACATCGCGGTAGCTCTTACGGCAAAAAGAACAGAACGCGTTCTTCTTGGTCGTACTGGTCCCACGACGGGCGCTGCTTGGGGTTTCCTTCGACGGCATTCACGGCTCCTTGCTGCATATTCACCGCGTAAACACTCCGATGCACCCCCGTCGGCCTACCTTGAGCCAAAGCTCAGGCGACGGAGATCATTCGCAGCGAAATACACGACAACGGACTGGATGGTCCACAACTCGATCATTTCCGGATTTCTCCGAAACGGGGCTTCCGTGTCCTCGAAGCTCGAGCAAAACGTGGGTTTGGGGTTAACGATCATTATCGCGGTCAAACAACTCACTGCGACAAGTAAAAAACTTGTCACATCCGATCTTCAACTAATCTCAAGTTATCGATGGAGGGAGGAAGTTGTCTGGGCGTTTCATTTCATCTTGACGACTCGCATCGACCGTTGTGTCCCGTGCCGGACAAAACGAAGGTGACTCGGGCTCACCACTAATCATGCTAACGCCGTAAGACTTCGATTGTATTGTTCGGAATTCCGCCTCGCTGATGTCACCTCGGCGAAGCATTTCTTGCAAGTTTGAATCAGCGAAATGGGGAGCTTGGCGGTCGCCACCGGCGTAGTCGCGAAAGCTTGACAGGAGATAAAAACCAAAGGCAATCAGGATGCAGAGAATCAGTATACCAGCCACAGCCCGCGCCCACGGAGCCGCCAACATATCTTCCCAAAACGACGCGACCAAAAAACTCATTGCGGCCTGTACCCTACCTCTTCGATGCTTTGAATCCACTGCCCCGATGGGCCCTTCGCTTGGCTCTTCGCCCTCGACGACTGGCCCTCGACGACTTGGCGTGCAAAGGGCCCTCCAGCAGGCGAGACGTTCCACGGTCAAAGCAACACGGGCTCGACCTTTCCCTCACCCCTCAATTGTCTGCCCCTCCATTTTACAGCAATCGTTCTCGGCGTCACCCTCGAACGTGCTCGAATGGTAGGCGAGTCCAGCAAATCGTCCAGTAAAAAAATCCCGATTTCTCGAGAAGGCCTCTAGACAACAGGCGATGGGTGTGTTTCACGGGGTTTCCCGGTGTCGATGGTCTTGCACCGTAACGTCCCCGCTGGATGCAAACGCACGGTTTTTTTAGATAGAAGGGTCCTGCCCGTTTCCCAGTTTCTGGCCATGTTCCTCTGTCAGGTTTGCAGAGTCTTTCGCACCGCTCGACGTAACGGTCAGAAAGGTCAGTGTGCCGCTGCGGGTTTGCCGTACAGGTAGCCTTGGCCAAGGCGAAAGCCCAGTTGAACACAAGCTTGGTGTTCGGCTTCCGTTTCAACGCCTTCCGCTAATGCAATCGTTCCAATGTCGGCCGCATATCGCACCAATGATCGCAATAGTTCATAACGTGCTGTCGGGGCAGAATCGATTCCGCGAATCAATTGCATGTCAAACTTTAAGACGTTGGGTGACGCTTCGGCCAGTTCGAGTAGCCGACCTTGTCCTGCTCCAAAATCGTCGTAGGCGAGTTCCATATCCAAATCATCTAGCATTCGCCGAAATTCCTTCATCGCTCCAAGTTCCGTCACGGCGGCCTCATGGATCTCGACCGTGATTTTGCTGCCGTGATACCGATCTCGCAATCGTTGTAGTGATTCAATGAGACGATCCGTAATCACCTCAGTCGGATGCGTATTGAGGTAAATACGACTTTTGCATTGAATCCCTTCCTGTGCGATTCGGATGCCTTCGGTTCGCATCAATTCACTCAGGGCGGCTTGCTGTCCAAGACGCTCAGCCGTCGCAAACATTGCCGCAGGGTTAGGAAATTCGGGTAGGTCGCTTCTGGCGAGCACCTCATAGCCTTCAATCGCAAGTCCGTCCATCGAGACGATGGGCTGGTAGAACGGCACTACCCGTCGATCGTTTAGGAGAGTGTCAAAGGTGAGCAGCGTTTGTGCCCACTGGACCAATCCTTGTTCGATCGTGCCATCATTGACGTCAGTATTGCGAAGTTCGACACGAAACATCGTGTTGGCAAACTGCACTTTGTCTCCAGTGACCAACGCAGACTTCTGAATCCGTACACCGTTGACAAACGTACCATTGGTGCTGCCCAAATCTTCCACTGTCAGTTGGTCACCGTCGACGATGAGCCTGGCATGGCGTTTCGATACTGCGTCGCTGTCGATACGAAAGGCCGCGTCCACACCGCGGCCCACCTCGCTTCGTCCATTACGAAGTGCGTAGCGGCGATCGCTTTCCACGTCCTTTTCGAACTGAATCAAAGTAAACGTAGCGGCCGAGTGGGTTGCTACCCCGGGCGTAATGATAGTCGTGAAAGTCATTGATTGTTAGCATCGGGGAACGACGATTCGCTGGACGACTTGGCTTGCGCGGCCGGGAAGGTTTAGCGTTTCAATGGTCCCAGCGAGCTCGCGTTCGCGTAGGGCTCGCTGAACCTGGGGATCGCTAAACACGGATTCCGTTAACAATATGTCGCCGTTTGCGAAGTCCGGTAACGCACTGACCGTACGTACCGCAGAACCGAAATAGTCCAATCGCTGATTCATCGTCAAGAGCAAAGTTTTTCCGCGGTTTACTCCGATACTAAGCTGGATTTCATGAGAGCCCGATTCCTCGTCAATTGCCGCCTGTAACGTCAAGGCTGCGGCCAACGCGTCATCGCACACTGCAAACACGGCAAGTACCCCTTCGCCTACGGTCTTTGCGACCGTTCCCCGGTGCGCCGTCACACAAACGCGGATGATGTCCAACTGCTTGGCGATCAATTCATAAGCGGATCGATCTCCAATTCGCTCATAGAGTCGATCGACGTCGCATACGCCGGTGGCGAGCAATGTCATTTCATCAGCCGCCATCGGTCGATTTTCACCGATAACTTGCTCGGGGAACAGTTCACGAAAGAGCGTCAAGGTGGATGCACGCGCCGCCGTCACCACGTCGTCGCGGGGGATCATCCGTTCAATTCGCATGATCTGTAAATGATTCAGATCGTTGATCAACGTCACCGACTGGTTTCCGGCACGAAGAACCGGTGTATGGTCCGAGCTACCGAGTTCTGAAATAGCGACTTCATGGGAAGACGGGCCGGGAGTCGCGCGGACGCGAATCCGTTGCCGGTCCATCAAGCGTGGGCCTCGAATCAAATAATCACCGGCTGAAAGTCTTACTTCTAATTCCACACGTTCGCCCGCTTCCAAGCGTACCTGCGCGACGACATGCGGTGAGTGTTCGGGACCGCCGATACAGTAAATGGCGTCGTCCACCTCGCGGATTTCTGGGTGTGCTCGGAATACAAGTTCGATCGCGTCGCCGAGGTCGCTTCGAAAATCAAAGTCACACGCGACACAATGAGTGTGCTCTTTGATCGACGACAAAATGCCTTCTGCGGATGCCGATACGCGGCACGTCGGACAAAGGATCTCCCAGCGAAGTACCAGTAGCCCTTCCGCCGCGGCACACAGGCAGGCCGACAAACAAACATCGCCGTCCATGCCAAGCTGGTCGGCGATAGCCAATGGCCGAATTTGAGCAATCACTTGAGGCGGGGCCGTGGCAATGAACTCCGTCAACCGACCGGCGACGTCAGCGTCGACCCCACGTGCCACCAGTCTTTCGGTTCGTTGCTCAATACGCTCCCAATGTTGTTTCTTGAGATTCTGACGCGACTCGAATGCATCTTTGCCGTGCTCTTGATCCAGTTTCTGCTGCAGAGAGTCATCGATTCGCCTGTAAACGCGATCGAGGTTTTTGCCTCCGCGCCAATCGGCCTCGATGGTGGTCATCACGCGACCGATTAAGTTCCGAGCCTCGATTCGCATGGTGTGTGTGAGTCGAGTGCCGCCCTCACTGCGGGGCTTTAACTCAACCACACTCATGAACCACTTGAATGGCCCTTGATCGAATTCACGAAGAATTCCCATTCGTGAACCTTCCACCCATTCAAACGGATGTTCTTCCCATGAGACAGGAACACCGCTGATTCGAAAGGATCCAAACTTGCGTAAGCCAAGTTGAGGGTCGTTTTCCGTGCGATAAGTTACCGGCGGAAGTCCAATCGCGCGATTCAGACGCTCAGTGTTGGAGACGTAAGGCCAGAGCTGCGCCGGCGCACTTACTAAATCCCACTCGAACGTTTTTTCCCAAAGCTTTGCCGGGTCGTGTTGCGGTAGTTTGGGATGCATTTCAAAATCGGCCGCCTCACCGCGAAGCACTCGCTGTACGCCCGACAGCATTTGTGCGGCGTCGGCGTATCGATCTTCAGGCGCTTTTGCCAAGGCCCGACTGATGATTTGCGATGTTAAGTCACTAATCGTCGGTACTTTCTTTTGGATCGACGGCACCGCGTCAAAACAGTGCATCGCGGCCAATCGGAGCGCATCATCTGCTGCGAACGGCGGACTTCCCGTCAACAATTCGTAAAGCGTGATTCCAAGTGCATAGACATCGGCTTGAGGCCCAATCTCTTTGCTTCCCCGGCACTGCTCGGGCGACATGTAGCGTGGTGTACCAAGCAGCGACCCTGCCTGCGTCACTTCCATCGATGCTGATTGATCGACCTGCCTTGCGATTCCAAAGTCGGACAGTTTGATCCGTCTTGATCGGATGCCGGTCGAATCGTCAGTCGGGTTCTGAAGCAAGATGTTCTCAGGTTTGATGTCTCGGTGGACGATTCCTTGTGCATGTGCTTCAAGCAGCCCCCTGGCAATGTCGCCAACGATTTCCAACGCCGTCTTTTCATCCAGCGGACCGGACTCGGCGAGCCAATGCTTGAGTGTCGTTCCGTCAACATATTCCATCGCGATGAAATGGAGTCCAGCGTCTTCTCCAACTTCATGCAGTCGAGTTACGTAATCGTTTTGGACACCAGCAAGGAGCCTCGCTTCTTTATGAAACCTCTTGACCGCTTGTGGCGATTCCATGCCGCTAGACCAGAGGATTTTGATCGCAACCTGCGATTGATCTGCCGTATCAACTCCTCGAAAGACAACACCCATTCCTCCCTGTCCAAGTTTTTGTTCTAGCCGATACCGACCGACCATCGCACCAGGTTCGAGCATCGATCTCGACGGTCGGATGGCACTACCAGTAACGACGACCGTGTTGGGTGTACCCTCTGCCGACATTTCACCCGTCGCGTCTGGTTCAAGCGTATCGACGTGGCTCAGATTGTTAGTTACGCCAGAATGGTGAAGTGGTGACACTTGGATTTCGCCAGTCCGGTCCAAGTCATCCGGAGCGGGAGTAACCATGGTGCCGTTGGGATCGTCATCACGTGGCGCCAGTCTCGCAGTACCGATGACCGCTTCCCATTGCGCAAGACTGGGCGAGCTCAAGTCGTCGAATGCTTCCCCACGGAGCAAATTGCGCAGGGCGGCGCGCGACCGCGGGGCGAGCTTCGTCAAGTCGGTACGGGTGTCAGACAGTAGCGATTGAAGCATCCGTTTAAGGTCGAGTAAGTCACCATCTTCTCCGCGTTCAATCGCACTCGCAAAACCCCAGGCCGGCTGGTCCGTCGTTGGTTCGCGAAAACAGTTCATCGCCGAGAAGTCGACCCGGATAGACCCACTTCGATCGAGGATGATGGCGTCCGCGTCCAGCGCGCCGTGATAAAGCCCGACACGGTGGGCAGATTTAAGGGTAGTGATGATTTGCTGTGCGACGTGAAGACGATCAACCGGTATCGAGCCTTCAAGTGCGGCCCGCAACCACTGGTCTCCCGTACCAGTAACACACGGACGTTCGACGACGACTACGGGCAGGCTGGCGTCAACTTGAATCTCATTGAGTCGCCGGATGAACTTTGTCATGCAAAGTTCGATAAGGCTTCGGCGCCGCAGTAATTGTGCTTTCAGGTCCCCGTCGGCCGCGATTGACCGAATGACTCGCAGTTCCACCGGTTGGCGATCGCTCGCTCGGGTTGCAAGATAGGCGAGGCCATCGACTCCTATCCCCAAAGGAAGCCAATCGATGTAGTTCTTGCCGATATCCATGGCGTGCAATCGA
>JANOBM010000064.1:0-16084 GCA_031411655.1 Planctomycetaceae bacterium | reverse complement strand
GTTTTTCTATTCATGAAAGGTGGGCCTTCTCACGTCGATACGTTTGATCCGAAGCCTTTGCTAGATCGTGATAACGGAAAGGCTCCGCCCTTTGACCTTCCCCAAGTCACATTTGCGAAGCAGGGAAATCTTCTGAAATCGCCTTGGCGATTCCATCAGCATGGAGACAGTGGCTTGCCTGTCAGTGAGCTTTTTCCTAACGTCGCAAAACATATCGATGAGCTTTGTATCCTTCGTAGCCTTCATGGGTCCAATCCAGCCCACGGTGGTGCGCTGCTTAAGATCCATACCGGCAGCGACCAATTTGTTCGCCCGAGTTTGGGCTCCTGGGTGACGTACGGATTAGGGACTGAAAACGAAAACTTGCCAGCGTTCATCACGATTTGCCCGACCCTTGCCCACGGTGGCGTCAATAATTGGGGTGCCGCTTTTCTACCTTCTCATTGTCAAGGAACGCCGATAGGGAACGCGAGTTTGCCTGCCAGCCAAGCGTCTGTCAAACAGATTCACAATCCACGCCTTGACCGCGCCATGCAACGAAAGCAATTGGATTTGATCGCCGATCTCAACCGTTCCCAACTTTCCACAGGTAGTCCCGATCAAGTACTTGAAGGTCGACTCAACTCCTTCGAACTTGCATTTCGAATGCAGTCGTCGATGCCGGACATACAGGATTTGTCACAAGAAAGTGAGGCGACCCGTTCCCTCTATGGCGTCGACGATCCAGTTACAGAAAACTTTGGGCGTCAGTGCTTGATGGCACGGCGGTTTTTAGAACGCGGTGTTCGATTCGTGCAGGTGACGCACAGCGATAGCGATGTGCAATGGGATCAACACGGCAATCTCTATCAAGGACATACGAAGAATGCCGCCGAGGTGGATAAGCCTATTGCTGGTTTTTTAACGGACCTTCGCTCTCGCGGGTTACTCAACGATACGTTAGTGCTTTGGGGTGGTGAGTTTGGGCGCACCCCCACCGCACAGGGAACTGATGGACGCGATCACAATCCCCATGGCTTCACGATGTGGATGGCCGGCGGTGGAGTCAAAAGCGGTTTTGCGTATGGAGCGACAGACGAATATGGCTATTACGCAGTCGAGAATAAAATGCACGTTCACGATCTCCATGCGACCATCCTCCATCTCCTCGGACTCGACCATGAGCGATTGACCTATCGATACGCAGGTCGCGACTTCCGATTAACGGACGTCGCAGGGCATGTTGCTCACGGAATCATCGCCTAATCAGGAATTTCATCGCTTAGGGTACTATCGGCTCAAGCGTTGTCTTACCGTCTTCAGCCAAGGGGTACAGGGCTTCGTGGTCACGAAGTGAATCACGAAGCCTTTCCATCATTCGGCGAAGCTCAGCGGGCTCGGAGGTCGCAACGTTTTGTTGTTCAAAAGGGTCACGCCCGAGATGGAACAATTGGTAATGCGAACCTTCCGAGACAGAAGACGGGAAATAATGATAGATTACTTTCCATGGGCCATCGCGAAAACTTGTCCAATAGTCGCTACGATGCGGTGCGTGGGGATAATGCATTAAAAAGCTTTCCGCCCGCGAAGGATCAGGCACACCACTTAACAGGTTGTCTAATTTCTCGCCGTCTACAACATGCCCCTTGGGCGATTGTGTATCCGTTATCCCAAGAATCGTTGGAAAAAGATCAATGACGGAAGCTTGTTGGACTTGAATCGCACCCTGAGATATCGGTAATCGCAATTGATTCAAAGACTTTAAATTTGGAGTTGCCCACGACGCGATGAACGGTACTCGCGTGCCTCCTTCATAGTGTGATCCTTTTTTTCCACGCAGCGGTGCGGCACAGGCAACGACGTGCTCAGGCCCTAGGGGCGCATCGGAACCATTATCGCCAAGCATGAAGATCAGTGTCTCATCGGCAACCCCCAAGGCTTCCAAGTGATCCATCACATCTCCAAGCGATTTGTCCATGCCCTCGATAAGCGTCGCAAACGACTTCGCCAACTTGGGCTTGTCGCTGATCGGCTCGTAATGATCGGCGAACCGAGGATCAGAATCGAAGGGTCCATGAACTGCATAATGCGCGAAGTACAGAAAAAACGGTTGTTTCGCCGCGACCGCTTCGGAGACACTTGCGTTCGCCTCTAGGGTGAGCGCTTCGGTGAGAAAGGTTTGGCTGCCGTGATATTTCTCCAGATGAGGAACGGCGTGCTGCGATCGTTTACCCTGACGATCATAATTTTGCTGGGCGAAATAACTTCCTGGTTGACCGATCGAGCAGCCACCAACGTTGACATCGAAGCCGAGATTCTTGGGTTCTGCACCCATCGAATCACGAGGGCCAAAATGGCCCTTTCCGACATGAATCGTACGGTAACCATTGGCTTGCAGGAGTCTCGCGAGCGTCACATCGCTATCTGCAAGGCCTCGCCAATTCCAGTCAGGAGGACCGCTCGGACCGGCATTGTCTTGGTCAGGGTTGATCCAATTGGTTGTCC
This sequence comes from Planctomycetaceae bacterium, assembly GCA_031411655.1. Classification (GTDB taxonomy): domain Bacteria; phylum Planctomycetota; class Planctomycetia; order Pirellulales; family Pirellulaceae; genus UBA6163. Next base: position 13,600 of record JANOBM010000064.1, on the reverse strand, counting down.
GATGCCGGGCTGCGTTTTGACCGGTCATGATCGAAATTCGAGTCGGCGAACAAACGCTCATTGCACAAAACTGGTTGAACCGAATTCCTTGATATGCCAGCCTCTCCATGTTCGGTGTGCGATAAAAGTCGTTAAGCGGGTATCGCTTGGGCAAACCGTTCCCGTCGGTCAAAAACGGCAGCGAAGTGTCCATCACGCCCATGTCGTCAACAAGGAAAACAACCACGTTGGGGCGCTCAGGTCCGGCGCTATGTGCGGCCCCCGATTCGCTCCATTGGCAGAACGCCCAAACAATGACCAAGACCTCGCGCAATGTGATTTTGGTTGTCGAGTTCATGCTTATTGATCGTTAGCGAATAGGAGGCTTCGGTTGGGCGTTCATTGAGCATTGAGTATATCGCGAGAGCTTCGAGCCAGGCGCGGCGAAACGCTTCTTGGTGATACGCTCAACGTTTTTCATTTAAGAACCTATCCGAAAACCGAAGAGATCCGCGGCTAGCACCGAAGCGGCTATTGATTTTTGGATTGGTCCTTCTATCCCGTCACCGCCGTCGCATCCGTGTCGCATTACCGATTGCATCGTCCGCCGCAGATGATTAAATTCCCTAAGCACAAACGTTTGTGCTCAGGCTTTAAAAGTTGACCCCCTCGGTTTCAAGATGGCATCGAGCATCCCCAGCACGACGACTTTGCGTGATGTTGCGGCAGCGACGGGAGTAAGCGTCTCCACGGTCTCCCGAGCACTTGCGGGGAAAGCGGAAGCCTATCGCATAAGCCAACCTACCGTGGACTTGATTTGCCGGCGAGCTAACGAATTGGGGTTCGTGCCAAGTCAGGTTGCCAGATCGCTACGCCTCAAAAAAACAGGGTTGATTGGTGTCCTCGTGCCCGACATCAGTAATGCTTTTTTCTCGGCGATTGCACATGAAATCACCCGTGCCGCTTCCGACAACGGCCTTTCGGTGGTGCTAAGTGACAGTTGCGACTCGGTTGTCCGGGAGAAAACGCTTCTCAAGCAACTTCAAGGGCGCCAAGTCGAAGGAATCATTATTTGCCCGATCGGCATCGAATTTTCCCATCTTCAAGGCATCCATCAGACTCAACTACCGATCATCGTGGTGGACCGCATTCAGCAGCGTGTTTCAAGAAGCGACATCATCTCCGTAACGACGGACCATCGCACCGCAACGAACGAACTGATCTCCCGGTTGGTTTCACACGGGCACCGAAGAATTGGCGTGCTACAAGGATTACCCGGTACAGCGCCATGCCGCGAGCGAATTGCAGGCTACCGTGAGGCATTGCGCAAATACCGTATCCCTTTTGATCCTCATTTGATCGCTGGTGATCAGTTCACTATTGCCTCCGGTCGAAACGCCTGCGAGCAATTACTCGACACATTTTTGGATCTCACTGCCGTCTTTGCGATGAGTAACCAAAATGCTTTAGGAGCGCTGCAAGCGATCCGGTGCCGAGGCCTATCCGTTCCTAAGGACATATCGCTTGTGGCGTTTGACGACCATCCATTTATCGAGTTTCTGGAGACACCCCTGACCACTGCGACACAAGATGTCAAAGAACTGGGCCAAGTGGCGGCAAAGCTGCTGATCGATCAAATTCATTCCGGCAAGCGTCTCCCTAAAACCCTTCATCGAATCCCAGCAAAGGTGGTGGAAAGGCATTCCATCGCCACCGTCCATTGACCGCTCCTACCAATCTACCTTTCTTCGTTTTACCACTCTTTCCAAAACACCAAACTGTGATGCGCCTCATGAGAAGATCTCGCATATTACTCGCCTGCATTCTGGTGGGCTTGCTGACTGATTATTCTGCTCACGGTGAAACGCCCGCCGTGCCGTTGATTTTTGATACCGATATTGGCAATGATGTCGACGATGTACTTGCCCTTGGAATGATTCATGCTTTGGAATCCCGGGGTGAATGCAAGTTAATTGCCGTCACGATCACAAAGGATCATCCGCTTGCGTCCGCATTCACAGACGCGGTCAACACTTTCTATGGCCGTGGCGATGTACCGATCGGAGTTTGCCGCAGCGGCCTCACGCCCGATCAAGGAAAATTTAATGGCCTCGCTGAAAAAACAGACGATGGGACTTTTCGTTATCCGCATGATCTCCGTTCCGGAAAAGACGCACCAGACGCAGTAAAGGTACTCCGTAAGGCGCTCGCGGGGTCGTCAGATGGGACGGTAGTAATCGCTCAAGTTGGATTTTCAACCAATCTCGCCGGTCTGTTGGCTTCGTCGCCAGACGAAATCAGTCAACTCAATGGCAAAGACTTGGTCAAAGCGAAGGTTCGAATGTTATCGGTGATGGCGGGAGCCTTCACGCAGATTACCGGCGGGGAAGGAAAGCTTTACGACCATAAAGAATACAACGTGGTCGAGGATATTCCGTCGGCGAAACGTCTCGCATCGGAGTGGCCAACGCCGATTTATTGGAGTGGGTTTGAAATAGGACTCGCGCTAGGCTATCCAGTCGTAAGCATCGACCGTGATTATCGCTATGCAGAACATCACCCGCTACGCGATGCTTATCGTCTCTACTGCCAACCGAATGAAAATCGTCCGACGTGGGACCTCACAAGCGTGTTGCTTGCGATTCGACCGGACAGCGCATATTTCGATCTTTCGGATCCTGGAAGCGTAACAGTCAAGGATGATGGACTGACGACCTTTGAACGGAAGGATTCCGGACAACACCGCTATCTTAAGATCCCATCCAACGGACATGCTCGTATTCTTGAAGCGTTGCAACTGTTATCCAGCCAGCCGCCGCAATGAACGCCAGCCGATAACGCTCTTTATGATTTCGTTTCGGCACCAGCCGTCGAGACGTGTGGCACCTTCTGACGGAAATTACAAATGAAAGGCAACTCGCCTCGAATCGTGGTCGTTGGGTCGATCAACATGGACTTGGTCGTCCGATGTGAATCGTTGCCTAGACCGGGAGAAACGATTCTAGCCAGAAGTTCCACCGAGGTACCTGGTGGAAAGGGGGCAAACCAGGCCGTTGCGGCATCGCGGTTGGGCGCTAAAGTCAACATGATTGGACGCGTTGGGGACGACTCTTTTGCATCAAAACTCTTGTCCGGGCTGCATTCAAATGGCGTCGATACGTCGTCCGTGTTAACAACCGCTTCGATTGCAAGCGGTGTTGCTGTGATTGGTGTCCAAGACAATGGTCAGAACCAAATCATGGTGGTTCCCAATTCGAATGGTTTACTGACACCAAACGATGTCGACATGTTTGAAGCAGTTATCCAAAATGCGGATATCTTGCTGTTACAACTCGAAATCCCATTGGTCACAGCAGTTCACGCCGCTGCGATTGCACGTGCCCATGGAGTACCCGTTCTTCTTGATCCCGCTCCAGCTCCTAAAGAGTTTCCAGCCGAACTGTTTAACGTCGACGTGATGTGTCCCAATCAATCCGAAGCCGCTGTGATTCTTGGACGCCATGTCAACACGATCGATGAGGCGAAGTCCGCTGCCGCGGATCTTTGTTCGCGAGGCGTGCGTTTGGCGATCGTGACATTAGGGGGTGAGGGCGCAATCGTCTGCGACGGATCCACATGTACTTGGCGGGATGCGTTTGCCATCGATGCGGTTGATACGACCGCTGCAGGCGATGCCTTTGCCGCCGCGTTTGCCGTCTGCTGGATCGAGTCTAACTCAGTCGACCAAGCAATGTTTTTTTCCTGTGCTGCGGGAGCGCTAGCCGCTTCCGTCCACGGCGCCCAGCCATCCCTTCCCTCACGCCGCGATGTCGTATCGCTCCTCCAACGGACCGCCAAATGAAGATTTTCGCTTTACCTATTTCATTTCTCATCTGCCTTTTCGGCATACTTTTTATCGGCTGTAACTCATCGACTAAAACGGACCTGGATAAGCCAACACAGGCCCAGACGGGTTCGTCAGAGGCGAAACGGCCTAGAGTCGCACTTATCATGAAGTCGCTAGCGAACGAGTTTTTTTCAACCATGTCGGATGGTGCCAAAGCTCATCAATCCGCTCATCAGGCCCAATACGAATTACTCGTAAACGGAATCAAGGATGAACGTGACTTGAGTCGCCAAGTGGCCCTGGTCGAAGAAATGATTGCCAGTGGCGTCGATGCGATTGTCATCGCGCCCGCCGACTCAAAGGCACTGGTTCCCGCACTGAGGAGGGCGAAGGAAACGGGGCTGATTGTCGTCAATATCGACAATCGTCTGGATGCAGAGACGCTCAGACAGGAAGGAATTACGATTCCGTTTGTAGGGCCTGATAATCGGAAGGGTGCGAAAGCGGTCGGCGACTTCCTTGCGTCCAGGCTCTCAAAAGATGCGGAGGTTGCAATACTAGAAGGAATCAAATCGTCTTTCAATAGCCAAGAGAGAGCCGCCGGATTTCAAGAGGCCATGCTTGCCGCTGGCGTAAAAATTGTCACATCACAATCGGCCCAATGGGAAATGAGCCAAGCCAATGCAATCACCTCATCCATCCTCACTGAACATCCCACGTTGAGCGCAATCCTAGCGTGTAACGATAGCATGGCTCTGGGTGCCATCGCAGCGGTGAAAGCGGCAGGTCTTGATGCGAGTGCAAATGGTGGAACCGCCAAAGTTCAGATCGTTGGCTTTGATAATATCACGGCCGTCCGCCAAGCCATTCGTGATGGCCAGGTATTGGCCACTGCCGATCAACATGGCGACCAGCTTGCTGTGTACGGAATTGAGTACGCTTTGGCGCTCATCGCTGACCCCAAGTCAGTGGTGGCCGACCGTGAAACCCCAGTCGATTTGGTCACTGCGGAAACGCTGCCGTGAGCAATGTTCCCAATCGACTTCAAATCGATTGCATATCCAAGTCGTACGCGACTCCGGTACTGCATCGTGTTTCACTGAACGTGGCCCCTGGCGAGATCCATGCTCTCATTGGAGCCAATGGAGCGGGGAAGAGCACATTGTCTCGAATTATTGCAGGACTCGTGCCAGCTTCATCCGGGGCGATGATGTTGGACGGTGCCGAGTATGCGCCGCGGCATAAGTCGGATGCGGAACAAGCCGGGGTTCAAATCGTTCAGCAAGAGCTAAACCTGATCGGAACCCTTTCTGTTGCCGAAAATCTCTTTTTTAATCGATTACCCAGTCGCTTCGGTTTCATCGATCGCAAGCGGTTACGCGAGCTTGCAACCGTTGCCCTCGACAAGGTCGGGTTAAGTGAAATAGACCCAAGCGATCTCACCGAATCGCTCGGCGTCGGCGTGCGCCAGTTGATCGAAATTGCAAGTGCTTTGTCGCGTGATTGCCGGCTATTGATACTCGACGAGCCCACTGCGGCGCTCACCAACCATGAAACCGAGAGGCTTTTCAAAAGTCTTCGCGAAATGCGAAGCCGTGGTATTAGCATGATTTACATCAGCCACCGATTGGATGAGATCAGTAGCTTGTGTGATCGTTTAACTGTATTGCGAGATGGTGAAGTTATTTGTACCGCACCGGTATCTAGTTCGAGTGCGGAACAGATCGTTGCGCACATGACTCGCGGCGCAAAGAAAACGTCCACTGAAAGAAATTTACCGGAAGGAGAATCCAGAACACCGGCGAATAGTTCGTCAGTTCGCGCCAATGTCGCTAACGATTACTGTTTTGAAAACGGGATAGCGTTGCGCGTGTCGCACCTATCCAGCGGTCCGCTCGTTCAGGACGTTTCTTTTGAGGTGCGACGAGGGCAGCGACTGGGTATTACCGGCTTGGTGGGTTCAGGCCGATCGGAATTACTTCGGGCTATATTCGGCGCCGATTTTGGTGCACGCGGGAAGTTGGCAGTGATGGCAGAGGAAGAACATAACCCATTCTCACATCCCCGGCAGGCAGTCCTTAGCGGCCTTGGTCTCGTTACGGAGGAACGAAAGCACGACGGATTGTTGCTCTCTCAAACCGTTAAGACGAACCTCTCTTTGGCATCGCTCGGCCAGTTTGCAAACTTCGGTTTTGTTTCTGCCAGTCGCGAACTTGCCAAGACAGACGAGATTGTGAGTTGCGTCGCTGCAAAATGCCAATCGGTAGATCAACGAGTAGACGAACTGAGCGGCGGCAATCAGCAAAAGATTGTCTTGGGTAAATGGCTGCTTCGCGATACGTGCGTTTTGCTACTCGACGAACCAACTCGCGGCATTGATATCGAGTCTCGACGCCGAATCCATCAATTGATTCAGAAGCATGTGGCTTTAGGAAACGCAGCAGTGATGGTATCAAGCGATCTAGACGAGTTACTTGATCACTGCGACGCGATTGCGGTAATGTCGGCCGGACGAATGGTTGCCCATTTCGGTCGTCATGAATTCTCCGTTTCCGCGATTATGGCCGCTTCGTTCAGTCACATTGCCAACCGAGCATGAATCAATCATGAACAGCTTTCCTCGAAGTCAATTCAGCCACCTTCGCTCTAGCGTTAAACAATACGTTGGACTGATGGCAGTGCTCGGTCTTCTAATCACCGTATTCGGGATGTTGAGCGATCACTTTTTTAGTGCTCGAACACTGACGACGATCGCTAACCAGATCCCGGATTTGACCGTTGTCGCGGTAGGGATGACGCTTGTACTGATTATCGGTGGAATCGATTTGTCCGTTGGGTCCGTACTAGCGTTATCGTCAGCGATTTTAGGCCTCGCCATGATTGACTGGGGTTTGCCAATCGGCTTGGCGGCTCTTCTCGCAATTGCGGTGGGTACGTTCGTTGGTACCGTCAGTGGCGCGATTAGTGTTTGGTTCGGGATACCGTCATTCATCGTTACGCTCGGCATGCTTGAAATTGCACGAGGCGCCGCTTATTTGGTGACTGATTCTCAAACGAAATATATCGGCAAGGCGATTGAATTCATCAGCGCGCCACTCGGTGCATTGCCGATATCGATCGCCGTGCTTGTTGCTGCAGCCGTCGTGCTGACGTCTCATATAATGCTCACTCGCACCGTGATGGGGCGTTACTTAATCGCAATCGGAACAAACGATGCCGCAGTGCGAATGTGTGGCGTAGACTCGCGTCCGTATCGAATCATCGTGTTCGGGATATCAGGGTTCCTGTGCGGCATTGGGGGATTGATGCAAGCCAGTCGCTTGTCGTCTGCGGACCCTAATGCAGCAGTTGGTTTAGAATTGGCTGCAATTGCCGCAGCAGTGATCGGCGGTACCAGTTTGATGGGAGGCCGAGGTTCGGTGATCAACACGTTGTTCGGCGTTCTAATTATCGCTGTCCTCCAAACAGGACTAGCATCCGTTGGAGTGGAGGAACCGTTCAAGCGAGTGATAACAGGAAGCGTCATCATCGGCGCGGTCCTGCTTGATGCATTTCGTAGAAAAACATGACCTGCCGAACGAATTCGGCAGGTCGATCGATAACATCGGTTTCGGTTTACCAAACTGGGGACGTTAGCCTATTCCACCGCTCGACAAGAGAGCCTTGATCTCTGGCGTATTGCCAAGTTTTGCCGCAATGTCCAGAGCGGCTTGGCGAGCCTCACTTTTTACATCCTGAGATGCCGAGGCGCTAATGGCCAGTTTAAGCATATCGACCGAGGCGTAACGTTTCATGACTTCAAGGATCAGCTTCTTTTCTGCCGTCCTTGAGGCCTCGAAGGCGTTACGGCACATGACAACCCGTTCGGAATCCTCCATGGTGAACTGTCGGGCAATTCGAATGTAGCCCCTCATCGCACGAACTTGATATTTCTCTCCTGGTCCCGTCTTTGCCAAATCCAGCAACACAGGCGCGGCATCGATTGTCATCCAGTCACCCAGAAGTCTGCTTCCCACGTCTTGAAGTACCGGATCCTTGCCCTTGGCTGCCGCTCCAACGGTCTGCAAGGACTTCGTGCCACCGACCTCAGCCAGGATTTCGAGGATTGCACTTTGCGTGGATGCCGGAGCCGAGTCCAATGAATTCGCGATAAGCGTCGCACAGGCTTCGCGATCTGGCATTCGCACCGCAGCCATCTTTAGCGATTTTTTTGCGGCGTCTACATCATCTACGCTTTTGGGTTTTACAACCTGTGCAACCAAAAGGGAAAGTTGATCAGCAGATACGGTGTTTCCTAAAGCATTTAACGCGGCGACACGGACGGCTTGATCGTCATTGTCCAGCGCTTTTGTGAGTTCATCGATTGCCGGAACGCGACGCTGTCCAATGACCTCGATGAGCAATGCATACATCTTGCCTTCCGCTTTAGGCAGGCGAGCAACGATATCCTTACCAATACTCTGGTCGGGAATTGCGGAAAGCGCGGCTTTAGTTGCCTCCGACAAATTTGCGTTTGATTCAAGTGCGATGTCAAGCAATGGGGTCACGCATGTTGCATCCCCGACTCGACCAATCGCCTCGATTGCTGCAATTCGCACTTCATCCGGTCCACTCGAGGCAGCTTTCAGAATCGCATCAAGCTTTACCGTTGCGGTACGATCGGCCATCGCATGAACAACCAGTGCTGCACGTTCCGGTGTTGCTTTCACAAGTTCATCTGCGAGGGCCGTATCAACGCCGCTACCCGGGAATTCGCGTGCCGTTGTTAAGGCCAGCTGAAACATTGCCTTATTCGATGATTGGAGTTGTTCTAAAAGCAACGGAATGCCATCGTCTTTTCGCGCCAGGATCGCTCCCCGTGTCGCTTCGAGAATGCGTGGTTGCGAGACATCCGCTTTTCGAATTTCATCGTACATTTCGATTGCTGTTTCTGATTCGCCTGATTGCCATAAGCGTTCAGCACATAAGACACAGCCTTCCGCGATGGCCGAGCGTGCTTTCGCATCGGAGCTGCTCAGTCCTGGCCGCAAGACCTTTGCCGCGTCAGCATTCCCGATACGCCCGAGTGCGACAGCGGCAGCCGATATGACATTTGGATCCCGATCTTCAAGGTACTTGGCGAGTGACTCGACGGCTCCGGCATAACGGCGGACGCCAATCGAATTGATCACCCCGATCAATAGGTTACCATCCAGTGATTCGGTTGCCGCTTGAAGAGCTTCGTCTGCAGCAGGACCGGGAATGGCCTCTAAGGCGATCCGCGCCCATGATGCAAATTTCTCGTCCGTAAGTAGCCTGGCTAGGTCGGGAACCGATTCGCTGGTTCCATAAATCGCCAATCGTTTGCAAGCCATGGCCTTATCGGCGGGTGACTCATCCGATCGGATAAATGCGAGCAGTTCTTGCTCGTTTTCGAGCGTCGCAACCTGTGCGGAGCACGGGTTGCCACTCAGTAGAAAAATCGCTGTGGCGGCGAAGAACGATATGGCAGCATTAGCAACGTGACGGCGCATGACAGTATCTCAACGATTAGCGGTGAAGTGTAAGGAAAAACGTGCCGAAGCCGAGCCCGAGCTATACTCTCCAGGGTTCTCGCAGCGCTTCAGAACGGAGGCGATTAGCGGCGTCGTCGTTAATGAATTCGTTCTTCGCCAGGTCATACCGCACTTGGCGGTTGAGGAACAACGCAATGTTGGCAGCATGACATGCGATGTGGGCATTGCATGCAGCATCCGCGTTTCCTTTCGGCTGCGATCGAGATTTGACGCAATCGAGGAAATCGCGCACATGGTAAGTCGCTGGGTATCCACCGATTTCCGCAACCGTTCGGCCGGCAAGCAATTCGGGTGAACTAAGGACCATCTTACCACTGTCGCCAGCCTCGACCCAACCGGACTCGCCTTCAAAACGAACCGGGCAAGAACCCAGAGGAATCCAGCCCTGTTCGCGATAGATCAACTCTACTCCACTTTCGTATTTCGCCATCAACTGTCCATCTTTAGGTGCGTTGTACTCAATCGGTGGCGGACAATCTCCCACGGCCCACTGGCAGAGGTCGACACAGTGCGAACCCCACTCGAGCACACCACCACCCACCAAACCGCCACCCTTCTCAAAGTTGAATCCATCGAGCAGCTTTGCATTGAATGGTCGCCACGCGGCTGGCCCCAGGTACATGTTCCAATCGACAAGTTCCTTTTTAGGTTCCTGCTCAGGGACAAGCCATCCACTTGTCATCGCCTGCATCCCAGCGGGGTGCGCATAAACTCGTGTGAGCTTTCCGAGTCTTCCAGTGCGAGCTAGTTCACAGGCAAAGGCAAAGTGCGGCAAATTGCGTCGCTGGGTTCCGGCTTGGAAAACGCGACCGGTGCGACGCATTGTTTCCGCAAGAATTAACGACTGGGCGATGTTTTTTGTAACGGGTTTCTCGCAATACATATCCTTGCCGGCCTTGGCCGCAGTCATCGCTGCCGTCGCATGCCAATTGGGGCCGGTTGCGATCAATACGGCATCAATGTCGGGACGGTCGAGAAGTTCGCGAAAATCGCTTACCATGCTGCAATTCTGGTTGCCGTATTTTTCATCAACCATTTTCTTGACCGCCAACCGCCGGGCCTCTTTGACGTCGCAGACAGAGACAAACTGAACGTCCTTCTGCTCAAGAAAGCAACCCAGGTCATAGGTTCCACGGTTGCCGATGCCGATTCCGCCGATCACGATTCGTTCGCTCGGAGCGACAAAGCCGTCGCGACCTAGTGCAGAGCTTGGGATGATGGTGGGGGCCAGTACCGCGGCACCAGCACCCGAAAGCGTGGTCTGCAGAAAACGACGCCGATGAAGTTGTTTGACCTTCTTCGACATGATTGCGCTCCTAACGTGGGGTTTCGATCGAGAATTAGAAATAGGCAGGGCCGTCCAGGATAACAGGATAAGCGATGGATCGGGTGAGACCTAATGAAAAAGTTTTTTCGAAAATATCAACACGATTGGCTTTTTACAAAACCGAAGTCTCGCAATCTAACCTTTACATCCGTGATGGGAAGAACGATTATCGATTGGCTCTTTTGGTCTTCTTTTCGTTACGTTTCGCTCCTGGTTCCGCAGTCTCGGGCGTCGGTTTATCAGTAATGTTTTGCAGTAGTCTTGGGACATAGTCATCGTAACGTGCGTCGGGCGAGGAGCCGTTGGGCGCGAGCTTGGAGATGCGTTCCCCTAACGATGCGGCTTTTTTACCGAGCGATTCGATCGCAGCGAGTGCGGCCATCGAAACCAGGACGCCGTTCGATTTTGCATCCGCGAGCAGGCCTAAAGTTTCAAGCGACTTTTTTCTCAACGATTCTTCGCCGTACATGGCGAGCGACTGCGCCGCAACAATTTGTACACTCGGCGCCTGATCGATCAGCAAGCTTTCCAGCGCGTGTTGATGGCTTGAAACCGCTTTTTCGCCTCGAATCATGATTCCGAGCGTTCCCCAATAACGAAGTGCACTGTCATCTGCATTCAGTAATTCACTGAGTGCTGTTACTTCGATGCTGTCATCGGTGGTTGAGTTACCAAGTCGCGAGGCAAGGTCGGCAGCTGAGAGGATTCGGTCGAGCGGATATGCTTTCGGATCATGTCCCATGTCGTAGGGAGTTGTGCCTGCACTGCGTGAATGAATTTCAATCTCCGGCAGGAAACCAACGTCACGCACCGCGAGAACGTGCTGCTGGGAAGCTTCACGAAGCCGTTCCAGGATCTCGCGATGCTGAGGCGACGCTGCAAGATTGTTCACTTCGTCGCGATCGTTTTGCAGGTCATACAGCTCCTCACTTGCCTTGGGAACTTGCCAGAAAATTGACTGCACGTCGGTCGTTTTTCCCGCGACAAATAAATCATGCCAAATTCTCGTCGTGGGCGTTTCGAATTGATAAGCGACCCGTTGCGCTTGAGAGACATGAGGAAAGTAGTTCCGCAGGTAAACGTATCGGCCGTCGGTTACGCTTCGGACCAAATCCATCCGCTCGTCCATTCGCCCACGCTCTCCATAGACAAACGGCTGCGGTTCCGTTTGAAATGGGCCCGCAAATGCGTGACCTTGCATCCAATTCGGCGGCTCGATACCGACGATGCTCAGCAGCGTCGGTGCGAGATCGACGAAGCTGATCAAGCGGTCAGAGCTACCGCCTGGACGGTACTCCTTGGGAGCGAGGTGTTGCCATTTCGGAGGAAAAAAGATCACCATCGGTACATGAAGCCCGGAGTTGGATGGCCACCGCTTGCTTCGCGGCATGCCGCTGCCGTGATCCCCGTAGTAAAAGACGATCGTGTCTTCGGACAGCCCCGCTTCAGCGATCTCTTTCAAGTGCAATCCCGCATCCGCGTCAGCTTCACTCACCTTGTCATAGTATTGAGCCCAATCTTCACGCACTTCAGGAGTGTCGGGATGGTAATCAGGAACTCGAACCTTAGCTGGATCAGTAATCAGTTTGTGAGGTCGTGTTCGGATCTGGCTTTCGTGACTTTTTGTCGAATTAAAAACGGCGAAAAATGGTCGATTGTCGCCTCGGTTCTTCCAGTGAGCCTTGTTGGATGATTCGTCCCAAGTTCTCCCCACCTCCCGAAGGTTGTAATCCGTCTTACTGTTGTTGGTGCAGTAATACCCAGCTTCTCGAAGTATTTGCGGATACATCTTGGTACCGTTGGGCATTGGCACCATCGAACGCATGTGAATGCCGCCACTACTGGATGGATAAATTCCCGAAATGATCGCGGAGCGTGCAGGGGCACATACTGGGGCCACTGACCAGGCACGCTTAAACATCATTCCTTTCGCAGCGAGCGCGTCGACGTTTGGTGTCCGAGCGAGCGGATCACCATAGCAACCCATCTCGGGTCCATGATCTTCGCTGGTAAGCCAAAGAATGTTCGGACGGTCTGCAGCCGATGCAGACCACGTCGTGCATCCGACGAACAATACGATACCCATCAAGAGACGAATCGACTGCGAATTCATAAGTGTGACTGCCTAAAAGCTTTTGTTTGGTGCTACTTGGTCTTTTTCTTGCGATTCTTCTCCGGCACCTGCGTTGCCGTCGATTTTGGTTTCCAGAATTCAGCTTCGTCAGCAAGAGGACCGGACATAGGCGGTGTTTCAAAGAAGCTTCCGTTATCGATCAAACGCGGATCGCCGCTTCGACTAAGTTCGGTCATCAAACGGCTTTCAAGTTCTGCCTTGATCGGTGCGTAGTCGGGGTCATCAGCGAGGTTCTTCGTTTCGTCCGGATCTTCTTTTAGGTCATAAAGTTCGTACTTCGGACGTTTTCCATAAACCCAATCGAAGTGCGTCTTCCATTTCGCGGAATCACGCTCGCCGACCAGCCATGCTTTCGTCGGGCCCGCGTCTTCGTCGGGAAGCGTGACCCGTGTTGAACTGGTGATCTCCTCACTCGTTGGCGGATCGTCACCCTCGAGTCGATAGGGATCGCCTAGAGGCCAGCGATCCGATCGGAAATTAATGATCAAAGCGTACTCGGCTGTTCGAATGGCTCGCTGGGGATAGGGACTGTAATCCGCTCGCGCGATTTCAACATGGCGTTCACGTCCGGTTACAACCCAAGTGCGAGACGGGTCGACTTGGCCGGAAACATCCGACGACAGGATCGGCCAAAGGCTTCGTCCAGTCATCACGCTGGGAACTGGAACGCGTGCGGCTTCGAGAAACGTTGGTGCGAGGTCGGTCAAATTGACAAAATCATCGACGACTCTTCCGCCGTGAACCCCGGGCCCCGTGATCGAGAGCGAGACACCGGTTCC
>JANOBM010000063.1:0-10142 GCA_031411655.1 Planctomycetaceae bacterium | reverse complement strand
GGCAAACTCGCCGCCACGTATCTGTTCGAGTTGACTGAATTGATTTCTGGATAACATCTGAATTTCTCGTACTCGCATTCGCGGAGTGTTTTGAAGGTTGAACATTAAAAGCCGTTCGGAGAGATAGACGCTTAGGTGTCTCTTTGGTTCGCAAGAAAGATTTACAGAACCTAAGATGCGCGATCGCGTAAACTATTTGAATCAACGCCAACTTTCTGAGGAAATACTTACGCCGATGAACAAAATCTCGATATTTCTTTCCGCTATGACATACGCGGTCGCAGGCGCGTCCGCGAACCAACACAAATACGGCAATAAGGTGTTTCGTGCTTTACTGAACTCAGGGCGTGATACTTATCCATTGAATCCGATTGCGAACGAAATCGAAGGCCACCAAGCGTACCCGTCGATCGCCGACTTACCGCTTGTCCCCGAAGCCCTCTCAATCATCACACCACCAGAGGTCACTCGCCAAGTCGTCGCCGACGCGATTGCAGCGGGAGTGAAACACATTTGGATGCAACCCGGAGCGGAAGACGAACATGCTAGCCAGTCAGCGCGCGAAGCAGGGATCAACGTCATCGATGACGGAAGCTGCATCTTGGTTTTGCTTGCCCGGAGCTAGCGATGGATGAGCTTCCCCGGTTCACTCAACACCAATCCAGTCGACCAGGATTTCGAACGGTCCTGACTTCTTGTCACCCAGCAGAATCCCGATGGATTGGACCTGGCTCGGTTCGAGCTTCATGGTTGGAATCGGGCGACCGAACGAATGGGCGACGAACTTATCGACAGGCAGTTTGACTTCAGTCCACTCGTCTGCCTCGGTGTCAAATTGCATCTGGTAGGAAAATGCGGTGCGGCGATCAGGCGTGTAGAGATTCAATGTGTAACGTCGCCCGTCACCTTTGACTCGCAGAACGATCGTTTCACCAGCGTCCAATCCAAGCGGCCCAGAGGCTCGCGATCGCACCGAAGCAAACCCTCCGTTGTTCTCGAGCGACAGATTGCCGGAGAATCGCATTAGGCCCTCGGCGGAGCCTGCGTTCAAGATTTCTGATCGGCTTGTGGAGCTTCCACCCATCACGCCGTCATTGACGATCTGCCACTTCTGGGCGTCTTCAACTTCGCTGAATTGAAACAGGCTGGTCATGGTTTGCGCCGAGGCGGCCGAATGAAGTAACGCAACAATTGCCAGTGAGCAGTAGAATCGAACGAGAAGGTTCATGGCATGGTCCAGTCTGGAGGGAATGTAAGTGACCTCCACTGTAGCAATCGGTCAAATCGAACTGTTTCGACGTGGGTGAAAGGTTGAATGCGGAGGAATGAGGGAGGAATCAGGATTTGCACTCCCGTGCGTTCTTGGTACAAGTGACCACAGTGGTGGTGAGATCATCGGCCTGTCGTACCAATCGTTGTAGCCACCTTTCTTTAATGATGCCGAACGATTCTTAGCGCGAAAACACACATGCGATTCTTTAGGTTTTGGGGGCATCGTTCATTGTTCAGCCTTTCCCTCACACCAATTTGCACTCAGTGCGAAGTGTTTCTTCTCAATGGTCGCAACGACTTCGTGCAGTAATTCGAGCGTGATCGACTTTCCGCACTTGCTTGCGATTTCGAGCAGCTCATTGATCGACAGCCAACCCTCCGAATCAAACTGCATCCCAATCGCCTCGGGTTGATGCCGAAGGAAGAGACTCAGAAACTGGCTGGTCGATACGATGTTCTTATTTGGTCCGGTCATGGTGTGGTTATTGGTTCGATAAAGTCATACCACTGATAGCCATCGGGGAGGACCGGATCAGCGGCGAATTCGAGATGGAGGATTCTTCGATGGCGGCGTGTTTTCGGCGACGATGCTCCGCTGCAGTGACTGATAAGCGGGCGCATCGCCAAAACATCGCCGGCAATTGCGTGAATGGTGACGGCCGCATCAACGCCCAAGCCATCAGTCACGCTGGACACATGCGACCCCGGAATGACACGCAGCGGCCCGTTTTCGTCTGTGACATCGTCGAGATGCACACGCAGCGTCAGCATACGTGCGAGGACTTCATCGCAGGCAATCACGTGAGGCACACCGGCCTTAGTGGTCGGTCTGGAGAAGTGCGTTGAGGGAAGCGTGTTGTCCTTCACCGCGATCGCGGTGTCTTTGTGCCAAGGCAACGCCCAAGTCCGGTCTGGCGGTTTATCGAAGAACAGCACGCGAACCAATCCGAACTGATCGCCTAGCTGGTCACCAAGAAACGTCATTAGCGATTCGCAGCGCCAAATGGTCGAAACCTCGGGGATCGATTCAATAAGGTTCCTTGCCGCGTAAACATGCCCACGGCTGGACCTTGCCCGGACACCCTCGGAGTCGCCATCAAACGCATCACGACAAACGTGCAACAATCGCTCGACGGTTTCTATCGACACGGCACGGCTCAACAGGCAAAACCCATCGCTCTGAAGGTCCCAGTCATCCATTCGACTTTTCTCGCGACACCATCACACAACCGATTAAACAAACTGCTGCACCGACGGCTTCCAAGCAGGCGAAACCGGCATGCACACTCGAAAACCTGTCGACGAGCAGACCGATGCTGCGGCCCATCGCCGATCCGGCCAACGGAAGGCCGCCGATCACCAGCGCCGCAAATAAATCACCTCGTCGCCACAAGACAAACATCGCGACGGCGATCGCCATTTCGATGCCGCCATAGAACGCGCGAATCTCCGTCGCCATCTGTGGTGTGCGATCTTCAATCCCGAAAGCTTCGAGTAACGCATTCGGATTGACTCCCAACCACACCGCGAACCCCGCAAAGCTTGTCGCGGTGATGAGGATGGCGATGGTGGGGAAGTTTTTATCTGTATTTGGCATCACTTTGAAAACAATCCATCAGTCCTGGATCTGCTCGCTGGGACCTTCGATGCAATAGAGCTGATCAACAGTGCGAAGGTAGATTCGGCCATTCGCTAGTGCAGGCGTTCCCCATGATTGCTGATCCAGCGCATTGGCGGCCAGCAGTTCGTACTCATCGCCGCCGGACAAGACATGTGTGGTGCCGTCTGAGTCGAGCGCATAAACGCGATTGCCGTCGGTCCACGGCGAAGCCCAGAATGCTTTGGCGCCTCGAACGCGTTGCTGATAGACCGTCGTTCCGTTAGCGATGTCGATGCACTGTAGGTTGCCCGCCTGACGTTCAAATAGATACATCTTTCCCTGGCAGATCACGGGTGATGCCATCTGCATGTCCGCTTTCTCAAGCCACCATTCAACGAATTCACTTTTGGGAGACTCGTCGAGCGGAGTGATATCGCCCGAGCCTCCCGGTTTGACGCAGAACAGCCGACCTCCACCGTCGTCTTCGCCGCCACGATTACGAAGCTCGTTACCGACGAACAGACGATCTCCATCGGCGACCGGCGTCGCCGAACTGCGTCCCTTGGCCATGTCGAGTTGCCAGAGCAGTTCTCCGGTGTCCGGATCATAAGATCGATAGACCATGCCGCCAACAATCAATTCGTTACGAAGCGAATTGCTCCAAACCATCGGGCTGCTGTACTGAGATTTTTCGTCACGAGAAACCCGCCAAACTTCATCTCCTTTTTTGCAGTCCAATGCGACCAAAAATGAATCTACTTGATTGTCAACTTGGACATAAAGTCGTCCGTCAAACAGTACGGGAGAACTCGCCGTCCCCCAATCCGCTCGCATCTCATAGACACCGAGATCTTTTTTCCACAAAACATTTCCTTGCATGTCCAGTGCATAAACGCCATTCATCCCAAAGTAGGCATAGATCCGCTGCCCAGCGGTCACGGGCGTTTCAGTGGCGTAGGTATTGGTGCTGTGTCGTGGGATGGGAGGACGACCTTGCTTGCATGTCGTTTGCCAAAGCTGAGTACCAGAGTCGGCATCGAAACAGGTCACCTGATACCGGTAGTCGATAGTCATCAAATCACCGCGCTGGGAACCACCACCGCCTGCGTAATTCTCGGGCCCAGTACCGTCTTTCGCGTCAACAGGAACGGCGGAAGTTAAGATGACCTTTCCATCCCAAACGACTGGTTGCGACCAACCTTCGCCAGGAATAGAAGTCTTCCAGCGAATGTTTTTCAGCTGACCGTCCTTGATCGACCACGACACCGGTAAGGGCGTGGTTGAAAATGCGTTGGCGTCCGGTCCGCGAAACTGCGGCCAGTTCTCCGCGAGTGTTTCGACCTGGAATACAAAGGCGCTGGAAACGGCAACGCAGACCCACAGCGGTAGGTTCGATGGAGATGTTCTAGGTGTTGACGGCATCTTTTGTGGCTTTCGAATCAGTGTGGCTTGGCGTTCGTATTGTCTTCTTTCGTCAAGTAACGATGTAGATCAGTGATCTTCGCATGTTATGGCGAGTCGTGCACGCACGTCGACAGATTTCGCGTAAAGTAAGTGTGGCTCGCCTTGGAATTCGAAACCAAATGGCTTCCCCATGGTGTTGGTTCGCTCAGTGTACGTGGCCGGCGCAAGCGACCAGGGCGGATGGTCAATCTCTCCGCGAAAGATTCTGCCACTGCGGTTCGCGCTGTAAAGACAGTAACGAGCGGTGAGCCAATATTCTCGTGAACCGGGTTTTGCCTCAAAGAATTCTCCGGCGGCTGGGTAGCTTGCGTCGTACCGAACGACACCAATGTCACCGAACTTGCAGGCCCACGTTGAGAGAGTGAACCAGACGATCAAGCACGAGGTGCGCCATGCGTTTTGCATCGTGAGTGACAAGCATCTCAATCGTCTGCTTGGGGTCACGCAGGATTGGTACCATCGCAGGCCTGGTCACACTTCCCACGATCGATTGCCAATTCCAGCTTGCCTCCAATTCGTGAAAGTGATGCGCCAGCTATAATGGACCTGAGCAGGAGCAAGTTGCTCTGCGTCGAAGAATTTGGAGGTAGCTTGAAGTCGTAACGCGCCGCTGAGTAACGACGGGCCTAGTTCCAATCCTTAGCTGGCCTCTGCTTGGCACGGCTCATTGCTGCGCAGTGTTCAAGACCAGAGCCTCTAGCACACTCATTGCAGAACGCAAATCTACGCAGGTGGCCACCGAAGGTGACGGTAGATTAGATTTCGTCGCGCTGAACTTGATCCGAAATTCCTCAGCGAAACCGTGTGTCATAGTTTTCGTACCGCGAGATGTGGCGCAATTCCCGTTAAACCACAGTGAGCGATAGCACCAATTGTATATGTATAGATGTCCGTCCAAAGCCCAATGCTTCCCAACGGCGGGGCGACTCTTTGGATGCATAACTGACCTTTCTTTCAACTACCATTTCCACCCAAGCGTTGTCCAAGTGGAATGAAGCTGTCTGACAGGTTTCATCGTGCCAAAGCAAGGAATAAAAGAAATCAATAAGCGACTCATTCGCTCGGAAACACTGCCGTCCTGCGATATACTCATCATGCCGAAACGCACGCGCGGCAGGTAGGCTTTAGCCCGCCGATCGCCTAACCAAGATGCGACTAAGGCGAAACCGCATGCAAAACCGTCATCAATGCGATTATTTTCTTGACCTGGAAATCCCCCCTATGACCAAGATTCTTCTCTCGCTACTTGTGACAATATTCGTGAGCCTTTCTCAACGGTCCGCACAAGCGACAGAGAAGCTTGTTTTCAACACAACTCAGCCCACCAACGACCTGGAAGGTTCCCTCGCTGCGCAGGTTCTGTTCGCGCAGAGCCAAGTCATTCCGTCGCATCCGCGCAAAGATGACATGCAACCGCACCTGACCAGCAACCGCAAGTGCCTGTTGATGGTACGACCTCTGAAAACTGACGATACGACCTCTATGTCGTTCATCGTTCGCAGCGCCCAAGGTAAAGAACTTGGACCAGTCGAACTTCTGTCGCCCAAGCTGCTTCCGAAGACGGCATATCATCTGGACTCCGCGCCGGAGGGACCGATTGACTTTACACCGCTACGTGGTTCAATCGGCCTGATTCAAGGGCAAAGCACTTTAGAAAAACTGGCTGACAAAAATGGCGCTTACCTACAAATTGAATTGAGTCGCCATGCTCTAGTCGAGATCAAAACGGCTGACGGCAACTGGGTTCGCGACATCTGCCTACCGGAAGGCAACGGGCTTGATGCAAAAATCGTCCGCGTAGGGTCGCAAGCCGGTTATGGTTCAACGATCTACTACAGCGGTCGACAGGTGGGCGTGTCGCGTGGTCAGGTTCGCGAATTTAAACACGTCAATGGTGAGTGGCTCCAAGCGGCAGACCTCGAGAACAATGGCATCGTGTACGCAGTCGATGCATGGAGTGGTGTGATACCGGCGGAGTGGATCATGCCTGGCCTTTCGCTGGAGATTCGCCAAGGCAATCTCTCCGGCAAACTTACAGAGGTGCAAGTCGGCGCGCCAACTCAGCTCCTGATTCATACGATCGATGTCGGAATGTTGACTCCTCCGCGCGGCGAGTTTGCTTTCGCTAATGACTATGAAGCGCACCGCGAGTACTTTCAGTCGGTACCGACCAGCCGTTTCATCGTTAGCCAATACGCGCCACTTTGGTTGAAGGAAGTCATGATGCCTGACGGAACGCTTCTCACCGATTCAGATCCTGGCGAAGGCGGATGGCATACGGGTGCCATGCGCCAGAGCATCGGAAAGGAATTGATCTCGCACGGTATCGATAATGCCAATTACGGAATTAACAGCCAATCGGGCGAAGGAGAGAATGGGCATCCGTACGTCGTGGCTCAACTTGCTGCCCACAATAATCGCGGCAAGTACTCGAACGGCATCCAAGTCCACGGTGGCTCGGGGGGCGGTGGGATCGTCACCCTTGACCAATCGTTGGGAAATGAATTCAGCCATGAAGTCGGACACAATTATGGCCTGGGGCATTACGTCGATGGATTTAAAGGCTCGGTCCATCGAAGTGCGGATCAGGTCAACTCAACCTGGGGCTGGGAAGCAGACAAGAACCGATTTATTCCAAATTTTTCACCAACGCGTAGCAATCGCGACACGTGTTTGGATGGACAGTGCCAAGCACCTTTTGACGGTCGCTCTTTCGGCCTGGATGCAATGGCTGGTGGCGAGCCTCTGTCGGGCTTGAATCGTTTCACGCTTTATACGCCAAATACCGCCGCGATCATTCAACGCTTTCTGGAGAGCAAGGCTGTCTTCGACTCGCAATCGCCGACCGGTTTCAGCAGGTGGAATCCGGCCAGGTTGCGAATGGATCCATACAAGCATCGTGTGAATGTTCAAAACGAAATCTCTGCACCGATCAAAGATCTCAGCGAAGGAAAACTTGCTCAACTGCTAGCCGAATATGATCGCGTCTCAGTCTCTATGGGTGACGGAAACTGGAAAGCGGACATTCCGCTCCCCCCCGCCTCGAAAGCCAATCAGTCTCGCGTCATCTCGATCGATCACTCCGCTAGTTATGCCTCTGACATGCTGGTTAATGGCCAGAAGATAAAGGTGACGCAAGGATTCAAGAAGAACTATCGCTCAGACGGCAATCGTTGGGAAGTAGAAGGAGAAGACCGTGGCGTCGAGCGTAAACCGAAATTTTTCGGCGTGCCAGTCGTGACGCTGATCGGATATTACGATCCGAAAGAGGATTTGCGCACTACCATCTATCCCGCCTTGCATGGTGCCTGCGGATTCTGCTACGCGGATGACAGCGAGACGATCAATGAAAATGATTGTCAACTCATGGTCGAGACGCGAGAGGGCGTGTTGCGATTTCGACTGGCGAGCCGAAGACTAAGCGACGGAAGCATGAATAAGTTTCATATCAACGTACCCGAGGCGAGCGAGCCTCGTAAAGTTTCCGTGGTCTATCGCGGTCGAGTGCTTGATGAAGAAGCGATTAGCCCCACGTCAGAACAACTTGTCATGACAATAAATGGCATTCCATTAAAGAGGTCCACGCCCAATTAGATGCAAGTGTACGCTCAGCCAACTAATAAGAACGGAAAAAAAGAACGAGAGAACATGCACAGCGAATTCTGACTGAGGATTACGCCGGTGAATTGATACTATTGACCACTACGCATGGAACAAGACTTTAGTTGAGCGTGAGCTGTTCCCATGCGAAGTGAGTTCGCAATAGCTTGGTTTCGGACTTTTGGGTTGTCAATTCATTCGTTACTCGGTCGCTCAGTTCCTCAACGTTGGAGGCTGACCAGTTTGCTAGACGCGACCACTTGGTGGTTGACCAGACATGTTCAACTGGATTGAGTTCAGGGCTGTATGCCGGCAAAAATTCAAACTGCAGCCAGTCACACTCCAACTCGCGGAAGTATCTTTCGGCTTTACGATGACCCGCCAATCGA
This sequence comes from Planctomycetaceae bacterium, assembly GCA_031411655.1. Classification (GTDB taxonomy): domain Bacteria; phylum Planctomycetota; class Planctomycetia; order Pirellulales; family Pirellulaceae; genus UBA6163. The sequence continues at coordinate 1,817 of JANOBM010000063.1, read as the reverse complement.
TCGCGAATAATGATTAGCGTTCGCTTCAATTAACGTCGCAATTCAACGATGAACCAAAAGAAGTCCTCGCCCTTGGCGTTGTGTCGTTGGACCTGAAAGTATTGTCCGATCCGTGATTGCTTGGGGGGAGACCGTTATCGATTACTACAACTTCGTCCGCCTCCACTCATCGATTGGCTATCTAACCCCAAGCCAATTCGAAACGACCACTGTTTACAAAAGGTAAAGGTCGCATGGCCCCCAAATACTGGGCCACCTCAGCCCGTCAGTTTTTCCGGTATGCAGTCAGGAAAAAGCTGATCGCAGACAACCCATTTGAGGAGATGAAAGTGCCGTCACAGGAGAACCCAAGTCGGCTGGTGGAAGTGCCACGAGCCGCGATCGAAAAACTCCTAACTAGTATCCAGTGCCCGGAGCTTCGGCTGATGGTGGCCCTAGCAAGATACATCGGGCTGCGCGTACCTTCCGAAATCTCGCACCTAAGGTGGCGAACGTCGGGTTTGAGCATGAGAGCCTGCATGTCTTCGCCTCTAAAACGGAGCATCATGCGAGCACGGGTCATCGAACGTGCCCGCTGCTGCCCGAGCTGGTACCGCATTTCGATGCGATGCACACAGAACCCTGCGATCCAGAGGTTTTCGTCTCTCGGAAACGCCGGGGGGCCGAGACGAACCTTCGGACAGCACTGCTTCGCGAGATCAGGGCTGCGGGGCTAACTCCATGGCACAAGCTCTTTCAGAATCTGCGTGCGAATTCCCTTACCGATCTTGCAGAAACAAACCCGATCCATCTGGTTTGTCGCTGGTTGGGTAACACGATCGACGTCGCCATGCGACATTATCTGATTATTAAACAACGAGAGTACCGCGATCCATCGTCAATCGAACCGCCAAGCCCGCAGGGAGCAATCTGAATTGACTGTCGGCTTCCGCTGGTAAGTTGATCGACCAGGTCAGTCAAAAAAGCGGTCCAAATTCCGGTCCATTCAGACGCGTTCTGGACGGGTCAGCAAGAATTGCCGACCGCGGAAAACACGGGAAACCCGTGTTTTGAAGATATACCTATGACCCCTACGGGGTCTGAACAAGTCGAGGAAACACGGGGGAAAGCGGGGCCCGGCGGCCCGGTGTACCCACTGGTGTACCCATCACAAGCCATCGAGGCCGATGAGTTGCTGCGGTTGTGGTCCGGGTTGGATGATGCCGGTCGTCGTGATCTGTTGGCCGTTGCCCGAGGGCTGGCCGCCAAGGCCATGAGTGACCATGCCCCGAGGGGTAGGTAAATGTACGGTGGGAAAGGCCAGCGACCTATCGTGCTCACTCGCTAGTTTTGTTTGCTGTTTTCGATGGGGGTTGCCCGAGCCGGGGGTGGGTGTTTTCTGGCCGGGGCTAGGTCTGCGACCTATCGTGCCCACCTGTGTGAACGACGCCAGTAAATGAACTTTTGCAATCGCATTGCATTTTCGGCCCTGATGATAATGGTCGATGATGGCCCCGGCATTTGGGTCCCTCCTTTCATGTTGCTAGAATGCGATCTATCCAAGCCCCGAGCCCTACGGCACACAGTCCGGCGTATAACGTCGTGCGGGGATGGGGGCGGTGTGTTGGGTCCCTTCCTGATTAGGACATGGCCTGCGGTTGATCATAGGCCCGAGCTTGCACGTTAGTTTCTTGCTTGCGTGCTTCGGGGTCAGGGGGCTATTGTGCGGGTCCCTTCCTGAGCCGATCCCTGAGAGCGGTAGAATCGAGTCCCGGCTACGGTCGAGTTAGTTAGTTAGCGGCTGACGATTTGGGGTTGGGGGCCGTCGTGTCTTATCG
>JANOBM010000062.1:0-33341 GCA_031411655.1 Planctomycetaceae bacterium | reverse complement strand
CAGCCCACGCATGACGGCCTGGGTCAAAACAGCGAACGGGCAGTGTTTAAGGAATTTTTCTAAAAGCTTGCTATCATCCATGACAACATCCTTGTACTTGTAGTGAAAAAGACCGCAGCCTCGCAGTAAACTCGGCGGATGCCGAGAAATAGCAAAACCTAAAACACCTTGAAAGCCCTGGATCTGAAGTCCGTCGTACGCATCCCCGCCAACCCTTAAACTAAGATTGGCTGAATCAAGTTGTAAATGATCGAAGCTTTCGTGCTCTGATTCGCTCCGGAGTGCATGGGAGCGTGACTGGCACACCGTTGCACCGGTCAACACGCACTGGTCTTAACTTATCCCCGGTTCCTGAAAATAGGCTCCACTTCACTATTCGAGCGATTCAGGTTTCTGCGGAGTCCAGTCAATGGACACCCGTAGCCTAGGCTTTAGAACGGAATACAGGAGGAATCCCACAGCAAGCGCTGCAACGCTGACGATTCCAATCTGCAACATCCCAAACCAGTAATTCAAAAATGCTTCGTGCGAGGTCATGAGAGTAGCTCCGATTTCTTGAGGTGAAGAATTGAGGACCCACGCCGAAAGCATCTCGTCAACAATCTGCTACGAGTATGAAGCGATGTTAGAAGATTAATGTTTTTAAAGTTGAATGTAAAGCTTTGCCTGTCATCGGAGAGCAATCGCCCGCATGAACGCTTACATCCGTCGACGCCTATGCCGATTCGGCGACGAACGCCAATGTTATGTTAACCGAGCCGCCGCCAATACGGCTTCCCTTTCGAGGCGGACCGTCAGAGGCTTCGTTCCAATACCATTTTTCGTCGCACATGCTCCGTTCCGAGAACCATTAGCCGCTTTGGCGCTAGCCGCGGGTCTCTTCGGTTTTCGGAAACGTTCTAGGTGCAAGCAAGTGGATTGGTCCAGCATCTACTCGCCTTTCCATTTTTGGCGGATTTGGAAGTGTGGCTTTAGGGAAAGGAATACGGAATGGCGTTGATCCATCCGAATCTCGATCGTTTCAATGCCATCTTCTTTTCGGTAGCACACATCATCGACACCCATTGCAGATAGCTCATAGACCGTTTGGCCATCCGTGGTAAGCATTAGTCGAACGTCGCGGTACGAAGGTTGAACGGCAAAGGACAAGATGAGACGATCATGGGTTACGCAGTACAGCGCGTCATTGTAAATCCACGGCACGTCGGAATCCAAAAGTTCAGGCGCCACCTCGAAGAAAGAGAGAAGTTGCCATTCCTGTGCGGTAATGGTCTTCATGGCCGATTACCGGGATTCCTTCGACGAAAGAATCCATGTAAGTCCAAGGTTTCAGGGGTGGAAGTCATTTGTTTCGATACTGCCACAGCGGCAAAAGGGACGAAGGCAAAAAGGACACAGGCAAAAAGGGATGGCGATAATACCTCGAAGTTGCCCCCAGCGTATTTTTCACCTTGAGATAGGGTAAATCAACCGGTGCCCTGGGGTCCGGGGGTTCTTGCTTTTTAAGCAGTGCTCTTCGTCGGCCTTTCGCATTGACCTTTTGGATGAGTCTTGTGGACGGACTCCATGGTAAGGTCTTAAATGGGAGTAGTCACTGGACCAGCGAAAGCAACTGATTTAGAAGGGACTCTTTCCACCGGTCGCCCCAAAGACTTCGGCGGTCACATAAGACGCATCGGGGCTGGCCAACCAGACGAACAAGGGTGCTAGTTCAATGGGTTGGGCAGGGCGCTCGAATAGCGTGTCAGCGCCGAAGGTTTGAAACTTTTCTTTCGGCATGGAACTTGGTATCAATGGCGTCCAAACGGGGCCCGGTGCAACCGCGTTTACTCGGATACCATCTTTCATCGCCAACTTCGCCATCGCCTTCGTCATGCCGATCAATGCAGATTTTGTCGAAGCGTAAGGTAAAAGTTCGCCTGATGGATTGTATCCCTGAATCGATACGGTGTTGATGATACTGCCACCGGGAGGCAGGTGCTCCATCGCAGCGCGACAAAGCCAAAACACCGCATAAACATTTGTCTTGAAAATTCGGTCGAATAACTCAGTCGACATTTCGTCGATCGACTCGCGAGTGTCCTGGTAGGCCGCATTGTTGACAAGAATATCAAGACTACCAAACTCTTCCACCGTCTCCTTGATCAAGCGGTTACAAAACGATTCGTCGCGCAGATCGCCTGGAAGCAAAATGGCTTTCGCGCCGCACTCTTGGACCAATGCACTGGTTTGTTCAGCGTCTTCGGTTTCGGACAAGTAGTTGATGGCAACATTGGCACCTTCTCTGGCAAAGCACAATGATACAGCCCGTCCGATTCCGCTATCGCCGCCTGTGACGAGTGCATTCAGCCCCTTCAGTTTCCCAGATCCTCGGTACGATTTTTCGCCATGATCTGGGGTAGGATCAAGCTCTCGCGTTCTACCAGGCAAGCTCATTGCCTTCTGATTACGAAACGGTGGCTTGACGTATGCAGAACGCGGATCAATAAGATCAACGGACGGCGCTTCAGTATTAGCAGATTGAATGTTCGCAGAGATCATCTTTTAAATCCTTGATTACGATTGGGTAGCTCCGATCAGGCCTGCGCCGACCGCTCCTTTGCTTTGAATAGGCAATTTTTGCGCCAAACAAAACAGTCGCCAGCAAGTTGGCCTTAGAGGCTCACAGGGTGATAGTTGGAGTAGACGGCTTCCCATCCAACTTGTTTTTCCCTTGTTGGAACAGTTCATTGCCTTCCTGCAAGGCAAGCTCGGTTTCGTTGCGGAATTCGGTACCATCCATTTTGATGTTCGCGTTACCACCATCTCGGTAGAATTTGAACCAGACTGCGAAAATTGCGATCGCAATCAAAAGTGCGGCGATGGGTACACTCCATCACGCCAATGTTGGTACAGCCCCCAGCCAACATGGCCTTCATTTCGAAACGGACCATCGGGGGCGTTGGGACAGCGGTCGTCCGGATCCTTGAGTCTTGTTCGCTTTCGTCGCTTGTTTCAAGTCTAAAAGATACTCGATCGAGCAATCTGGCTTGCTTGGATTTGACCAAGGATCTCAGGGTTTTCGTTGGTCAGCATCATGTGACCATTGCGATCGTTGGCGAGTCCCAAAACTCAAGTCGCATGATGGCAACTTAGAGCAGCAGGGATGCAATGAAACTAGAAAATTTGCCAGACGCGTTGCATTGCTAAACCATTTGCACGATGATAGGAAGTTGATTTGTTTGGCCTCCGACAAATCGCCCACCACTGAATCCCACCTACTTCGCTCCCACCTATCGAGAGTTTCCCTTGGATAACCTACAAGGAAGCGCTGCGGTTTGGGTTTTTAAGCCACCTCAATGCGTAAGACGGATGCGTTCACGCGTATTGGGAACGGTTGCAGCATTCGCCATCGCGGCTTTCGCTTTCTCAGGCAGCCTTGTCGCTCAAGAAGTCGCAAATCAACCGGCACAGCCAGCTCTGGCTCTCCGAATCGATCAGTTGCTGGCGCCGGATGCGGAACCTATTAAAGCGGACGAACAAGAATCTGGTCTGTTATTGCGACGACTGTCATTGGACTTGCGCGGGGTGGTTCCCACGCGGCAGGAACTCGATGCATTCTTAGCGGACGAGGCGCCCGACCGACTTCCGATGCGATGGTCAAATTGGGTTGAGAAGTTCTTGGCCGATCCGCTATGCGACGAGCACCTGGTAACCTTCCTTGATCGAACACTGATGCTTCGTCGGCCGAATGCGCAGGTCGATCGTGTGGCTTGGATCAGTTTTTTACGAGAACAAGTCGCGGTCGATGTACCGTTGGACGAGTTATCGAAGCAGCTCTTGTTCTCGCCTTGGTGGAACCGTGAACATCGTCCGGCACAAAAGTTCTTCCTTGAGCGCGGAGGCGACCCCAATCTGATCGCTCGCGACATTGGAAGAGTTTTTCTAGGGCGTGACATGCAATGCGCCCAGTGCCACGACCATCCGATTGTCGACGACTATAAGCAAATCGACTATCACGGTTTGTTGGCTTACGTATCGACCAGTGGTCTGGCCGAAGCCACGTACAAAGACGCAGAGGGCAAGGACCAGAAAGTACAGTTGTATGTCGAGAGGGCGGCCGGCGACGCTCCATTCGAATCCGTGTTCGACAAAGGAGTCGCCTTTCGCAGTGGCCCTCGGATGATCGGCAAAGGTGAACAATTTGAAACGTATGCGATGCCCGACTCCCGCTATGCGACCGAACCTGCACCGGGTGCCTTGGATGGCGTGGCAATGCCGCCCAAGGTGAGCCGGCGACAAGCATTGGCTGAACAACTCACGTCTCGCAACAATCGGGATTTCGTCGCGAACTGGGCAAATCGCTTTTGGTCGCTATCATTCGGTCACGGATTGGTGCAACCGCTTGACATGCACCATCCGCACAATCCGGCGAGCCATCCTGCACTTTTCGAATTGATCACCGATGGTCTGCTCGAATCAGATATGCGCCCACGCGTGTTTTTGCGGCAGCTAGTCTTGTCGGAAGCGTACCGGCGCGGTGGAGTGGCTCGGCTCGACATGACCAAACATGCGATGGACGGAGTCGCGGCTGCCGAGATGTCCGCAACGATTCGTGCCTTTGCCTCCACTGGATTGGCTTCGGCAAATGAAAAGACGGAAGCAGCCTTGGCTGAAGAATCGCGATTGCTAGAGCAATTTGAAGCCGCGACTGTAGCGTGGCGAGCAGTCCAAGGAGAACGAGCCGCGATTCGATCGGAGTTGGATACAACCGAGGCGGCAATGTTGGCTTCGAAGAAGAAGTCAACCGACGCCGAAGTTGCCTTGACGACAGCCACAAAAGCCCAAGTGGACACGGCTTCACGCATCTCATTGCTCGATGACTCCGCCAGCAAATTGCAACAAGCCGCCGACCTTGCGGGTGGTGAAGACGCAGCACTAAAGCAAGCGATTGTAGTCGCCAAGCAGCGAGCCGATGCAGCGCGGGCAATGGGTCCACCGCTTGAAAAAAGTGTCGCCGATACCAAGGCAACCTTCGATGCAAGTCTTCAAGAACTAGCGACGACAACCGCGAAGGTACAGGAAGTTGTGAATAAACTAGAGCCCGTTCATCTCGCTCTCGCTGCGGCCGACACTGCCATGATCGTTGCAAGAAATGAATGGTCCGCGGCGTGCCGATCGCTCAAAACCATCGAGCGTAAAGCAACGCGGAACAAGCAAGTGCTCGCGTGGCTGGATGAGTCCGACAAAGTCGCTCGCTTGGCTCTTGACATCCAAAAGGCTCATCAAGATGTCGCGTCGATTGAAGCGGAACTGCCTCAGTCGATGGAATTGGTCAAGGTTGCCATGTCGCAGGTGAATGCAGCTACTACTGCGGAGCAAAATGCGTTATCGGCGATGAACCAAGCCACCGAAACGTTCAATCGCCATGCACTTGAAATTAGCCAATTGCAACGGTTGCTTGAAGCGTTGGCGGATTCGACGAAATTGGTCGCTTCGGCAGAATCGATTCCAGCGGCTCAGGCGGCAATTCAAAAAGAGCTCGACGTACGCCAAGGTGGAATGGGAATGCTTCAGATGATTTTGGATGTTGCAAAGCAAGCGGCGTCGTCCGCGACAGCAGTCGTCGCGACCAGCGCACAGGAATTGGTGGCACAGCAAACCGCAGCCAAAGCGATTGAGGATCGGATTTCCGCGGCAAGAACAATCGTAGCAAACAAAGAGTCCGAATTGGCTTCGGAAAAAACGTTGGTACGCGAGCGATGGGCGTCGCTCCAGGAAGGATCGACGAGGCAATTGTCGACCGCATCGTTGCAGCCGCTCACTCCGGAGCAAATCTGCTGGAGTACTCTCCGAGTCACTGGAGTATTGGATGCATACGTCCGCAATGAAACAACGGAACTAGAGAAACAATCTCCACTGCCTGCGGATGCGGATGAAACCATGAAGGCGGCGCGACATCGTCTGTCAGTACGAGGCGCGTACGATAAGCTGCGCGGGATCGCGGATACTTACGTGTCGCTTTATGCCTCGGGACCGGATAAGACCGAAGACGATTTCTTCGCGTCGGCTGATCAAGCACTATATACCGCCAACGCCGGCAATGTTTACGGATGGGCGGCCCCCGGCAATGACAACGTTACCCAGCAAGCCATTGCGCTAACGGACAATGCCGAGATCGCGAAATTGATTTACTGGACGTTGCTATGTCGCCACCCTGCCAGTGATGAAATGAATCTAGTGAACGAACAAATCGCAACCGCCGGCGACGGTCGCAATACGGTGATCCAGGAGATGGTGTGGGGACTATTAGCAAGTACCGAATTTCGGTTTGTTAATTAGATATCAATCAGAATGAACAGGCTTAAAAGCCGAGTGATGTGAAAGCGACTCAACAATCGAACGGGGTTTAACATGCGTGCTCAGTATGCTTGCCGGTCACGGGATCATTCGGCTAGTCGACGTCGATTTCTTGGTACGATCGGCGGTGGCATTGTAGGCGGAGGTCTCAGTTGTTTCACCCGTGGTGCCGCGGCCGATGCGCTTCGCAAAAGCGATATGCGGGTCATCGTCTTAAATATGCACGGAGGATTGAGCCAATTAGAAAGCTGGGATCCGAAACCATGTACGAAGACGGGTGGCCCTACACGTGCGATTCCCACGAGCGTTCCTGGTATCCACATCAGCGAGTTGCTTCCCTACACGGCAAAGCAGATGCACCACCTGTGTTTGCTTCGAGGCGTCAACACCAGCGAAGACGATCATGGTAAGGGCGCTTACATGATGTTGACGGGCCGGCGCCAAACACCTGCAGCGGACTATCCTCAGATTGGTGCAGTCAGCTCGCTCGTGCTCTCTGACGATTCCAAAGGTTTGCCGGGACACATACTCATCACTCCTGGAGGTGGCGGCGGTCGTGGAAACGAAGCAGCGTATTTGGGACCAAAGTACTCGAGCATTGCTCTCGGTGGAGACAAACCACCGCAAAACTCGATTAAGCCAGAGTCCATCAGTGATCAGGCCGAGTTGCGCCGTCACGAGTTTCGACGCAAGGTGAATGAGCAATTTCTTAGCCGACAACGAACGGCGATAACGGACGCATACACTTACAGTTATGAGCAAGCGCTCCGGTTGATGGAACGTCGCGACGTGTTTGACGTGGCGAAGGAGCCGGCCGTGGACTTGGATCGGTACGGCAACAACGATTTTGGTCGTCAGTGCCTGCTTGCGCGTCGATTGCTAGAAAACGGCGTTTCATTCGTGCAGGTCACACACAGCAACTACGATACTCACAATGAAAACTTCAACTTTCATATCGAGCAACTCGGTGAATTTGATCGCCCGTTCGCGTGTTTGGTCAATGACTTGGCGGAGCGTGGCTTGCTCGACCAAACCCTTGTGGTTGTACTGAGCGAGTTTGGACGGACACCGAATATCAATCTGTACTACGGTCGAGACCACTGGTCCAAGGCGTGGTCGGTCGTCATGGCGGGTGGCAAAGTGGCTCGTGGCACCGTATTCGGCCAGACTAACGCAGAAGGAACCGAGGTCATTGAGGGACAAGTGGACCATGGCCAACTGTTCCATACCTACCTTCAAGCCGTCGGAGTTGATTCGACGGAGTCACTTTTAGTTGACGGTCGCGAATTGCCTATGGCCGATCCAGCTGTGGGCCCCATCTGGAATGTGTTGACTTAGGGTCATCTGATAATGACGCCTGATAAAGACTGCCGGTTAAAGCTGCGCGTTAAAGTCGCCTGATGAATAAGGATCAAGTGCCTCGACCATGGATATTAAACAAGCACACCTCGCGCAAGATTGGGCTCATGATCGGCCATTGCTTGCCGCACGGTTCTCGCCGGATGGTTTGCAGGCTGTCACAAGCTCCGAGGACTCTTCGCTGCAACGATGGACGTTGACAACAGGCGAGAAAGTCATTTTGAAGGGACATGAAAGCTGGGTCCATGCGCTGAAATACACCTCGGACGGAAAGCAAGTCGTCTCCGGCGGATGTGAAGGTCGACTGATCTGGTGGTCGATCAATGACGCGGAACCGAAACCGACGCGGACCATTGAGGCGCATTACGGTTGGATTCGGGCAATCGACATCAGTCCCGACGGTTCAAAATTGGTTTCCGTGGGCAATGACTTGATGGTTCGATTGTGGGACATGGCGACGGGTGAGAAAGTGGCTGAGTGGGGCGGCCATGAAAAACATATCTATAGCGTGATGTTTCATCCTGATGGCGCGCATCTTTTGACAGGCGATCTCGCTGGGAAGATTCACTTATGGAATCTGGCGACCAAGCAAAGTGTCAATCTGTTCGACGCGAAGCCTCTCCACACGTACGAAGGCGGCCAAAGAGTCGATTTTGGTGGCGTGCGAGGAATGGCTCTGACCCCGGACGGTCTTCAATTGTTGGCTGGCGGTCTGCACAAAGCGACCAATCCACTCGGTGCTGTCCATGAGCCGCTTTTATTGCGTTTCACGACCAGCGATGGCACACTGGTTCGAAGTCATCTTTGTGATGGCATCCCGGGTGGCGTGATTTGGCGAATGTGTTGTCTCGGCGACGGCACCGCAATGGCTGCCTGTGGCGGGAGTACTGGCGGTTTTCTGTTGTTCTTCGGCGCGGATTCCGAGAAGGATATTCACCGTTTCCAATTGCCTGCGCTGGCTCGCGATATGGATTGGCATCCAGCTACCGAGCGTGTATTGACGGTGCATCACGATCACCATCTGCGAGTCACAAATCTTTTTGCGAAGCCAGCAACGTAAGTGATCTGAGAATGCCACGACCAGCGATCCGCTCGAAACCGTCTCCAACTCACTTGCAGACACTGTGTTTATCAAAACAGGGAGCGGAAATGGAGATCTTGAAGGCTCTCAGCGGTGAATCGGGCAGCCGGGAGCAATTGGTATGGCTTCGGTCGTCGCCCGGCATCTCTCTTTCCTAACGGAGATGTTTTTGCCGGGCGTCGCGGATGCGAAAAAGGTCCGATACGTTGGATAGAAGCAAAAGACGCCGGGCGTCGATCTCTCGTCGTCCGGCATTACCTTTTTGGTGTTTCTTCCGTAAAAAAAGCAAAGGCTCCGTCCCGGTTGTTTCAACGCTCTAGACGATGAATTGCCTGTTCATCGAGTTTGGTATCCGAGCGAAGAACTCGTAAAGCCCTTGGCAAACGCTTAGAAGCAAGCCTGCTAACTTAGCTCCGGGCTGTTCTGTTGATTATCTCCAATTCGAGGACGATCAATCGTTTACCTTCCCAAAGTCGCCTGCCAGGATTGAGTATCGCCAGCCTACGAACTGAGTGCCGTTCAAGATCTGGATTGCAGGATGTTTGAGCCCGAAAGGCCGACTCGGTTAGTAAGTCGATAGAATTGAATTTGGTCGACAACGAAAATTCAACCGAGTCGGGTAAAGATCTGGATGACGAACGAGAAGGCAATCATTGGATGTATCTTAGGGACCGCTGTAGGCGATGCCCTTGGCTTGCCCTATGAAGGGATGTCGCCAACTCGTGCTCACAAGTTACTGGGGCCGCCAGAGCGATATCGATTCGCGTTCGGTCGAGGCATGATCTCGGATGATACCGAGCATACATGCATGGTGTCGCAGTCTCTGATCGAATCTGGCGCTGATGTTCAAGCGTTCACGAGACGATTTGCATCCAGATTGCGTTGGTGGATTTTGGCATTGCCAGCCGGTGTCGGTAAGGCGACAGCCCGGAGTTGTATAAAGTTGTGGCTCGGCATCAATCCATCGAAATCGGGTGTCTATTCTGCGGGCAACGGACCTGCAATGCGAGCTGCCATTTTCGGCGCGACGATAGACGATGTTCCGAAGTTGCTCGAATACGTTCGAGCGTCATCTCGTTTGACGCATACTGATCCCAAAGCCGAATTTGGTGCTATCGCCGTTGCACTTGCCGCTCGCGAGGCTTCACAGAATGAGCGAGTCAATGCGGAACGATGGCTGGAACTTGTTTCACAGTCCTTACCCGGCGAAGCTGTCGATTTGATTGAAATGCTCCGAGCAGCGCTTGCATCGGTTGCAAAGAGCGAATCCACTCTGACGTATGCGAAAGCACTTGGACTTGAGCGCGGAGTTTCGGGATACACCTATCATACGGTTCCTGTGGCCGTTCATTGTTGGCTGTCTTATCCGGACGACTTTCAAAAAGCGGTATCCGAAGCCATCCAATGTGGTGGTGATGCAGATACGACCGCTGCGATCGTTGGTGGCATCGTCGGAGCCCGCGTTGGTAAAGTTGGGATTCCAGCGGATTGGTTAAACGGCATTTGGGAATGGCCAAGAAGCGTCGGGTGGATGGAATCGCTCGGGACAGCACTGTCACTGGCTTGGTTGAACTCTCGCGCTTCGCGCGCCCCGAGCGTAAATCCGATAGCAGTGGTCCTGCGAAATCTCATCTTTCTGGCGGTCGTGCTTTGCCATGGATTTCGCCGCCTCGGCCCACCTTATTCATGATGGCGCGGGATTTAGCGACCAATGCAAGTTAATAGGTAACTCAAGGCACTAGTAGGAATTTGAGCCGTATGCACAACTTGGATCAGTTACTGAATAGATTTAAGAGAAGCGCTGGCAAGCCAGTACGGTTTCTTTTAGAACAGTGGCTACAAAGGTGGCTACAAATCTAAGCAGGCCTCACTGCCGATCATTGACGCGTTTCGATTTCGCCGGGACTTAGCTGAAAGTCCCAATTTTTTGTAACTGAAAGTGTTTCTCCACCCAGGCCTACAATCAAACGCTCTCGGCCATTGGCTGATCAACTGTAGAAATCTTGCCCTGCCGCTGCGTCCAATCCAACAATTTGCGTGTAACCCCACAGAAAGAGTCGCAAATATCATTGCGGAGACCGGAGGTACTAGGCGGGAGTGAATATGTTTTCCTCCCGCCTACGGTCTCACGCCTCCAGCCTGTGCAACGGAGAACCAATGGCACCCAGCATCACCAGGTAAGTCGCAAGCATGGAGCGACTGTCGGTGGGCGCACTTTGCGAGCAATATCGCGAGGTCTTCAGCGAAGACACCAGAGCTCGCAACTAACAATGGCTCATCAAACGCATCGCGTGGAAACTACGAGCCTACGAAGAAGGCGACATTTCCGAACGAGCTCGAAAACTGACGATCGAGATCGCCCAGTCGTCTGACATCCGAACGTCAGCACCGAAAATTCGAACTCGTCCGATTGAAGCGGCCTTCGAAACACCCACGACCATCATCACTCTGCCAGCAGATAGCAGATAGCAGATTGCCTGTTGCCGGCACAGTGCTGATGAAGAACTACTGCACGCTTCCGTCGAAGAGCGAGCAGATGATCCTGTCTTTAGATACAATCGATGGCGGAAATACCCTGGTTATGAAGAACATACGCTAGCCGCACGCAAGCCCAGAGACGAAAGCGTTTTGGTGCAAGCCATGCGCTCTTGATGGATGACGCAATTGCGTAGGACACCCTTGATTCGACGCTTCCTAATTACGATGGCTTTGATCGCAAGCATAGGTCAGAAAGCAATAGCCGAAAACAATGCCGACGTCATTGTCTATGGTTCGACGCCTGGTGGATTCTGTGCCGCCATCGCCGCTGCTCGAGAAGGGGCTTCGGTGATTTTGCTGGAACCAAGCAATCACGTCGGCGCGATGAGTACTGGCGGGTTGAGCCACTGCGACTCCAACCAGATGGTCCGCAGTACGGTGATGGGGCTGTTCGATGAATGGCACACTCGCGTGGTCAAGGACTACACAAGTCGTGGACTAAATGCTCCCTACGAGCCATCGGTGAAGGACCAGGCTCTATGGACCTTCGAGCCGCACGTAGCCATGCGAGTGACGATGCAGATGCTCGACGAAGCTGGTGTGAAGGTACTGACCAATCGCTATCTGCAATCGGTTACGAAAGACGGCCCACGGATCACGTCGCTGGTCACCAAGAACGGAGCCTTCACTGCAAGGGTCTTTGTTGACGGCACCTATGAGGGTGACCTCATGGCTGCTGCGGGTGTGGACTGGACGATCGGACGTGAAGGCTGTGAGGAATACGGCGAGTCGCTGGCCGGCAAGCAGTACACCAAGAAAAAGATGAACATCAACGGCTTCAACGATGAAGGCGAGTTGTTGCCTCTGCTCACAACCGATGATGCTGGGCCAGAAGATGCCGGTGATAAGAACGTCATGACTTACAGCTTCCGGCTGTGTCTGACCGCGGTTCCAGACAACCGCGTGCCAATGCCCGAGCCAGCCAACTATGATCCGGCCGTGTTCGAGATCGTCCGGCGGGCTTTGACGGCGGGAGAAAAAGGTGTCGGCTTTGATCTTTACCCTTTGCCCGGCGACAAGCTTGACGGTAACAACTCGATCGGCGGGCAATTCTCGCTGGGCTTGATCGGCGGTGGAAACGAGTGGCATTCAGCCGACGAAGAGGGACGAAAGAAGATCTGGGAAGAGCATAAACAATACACGCTCGAGTTGTTCCACTTCCTGACGACTGATCCTGCGGTTCCCGCAAGCATTCGCGGCAAGTATTCCAAGCTTGGATTGTGCAAAGACGAGTTCGTGAGTTACGACCACTTCTCGCCCGCTCTCTACGTCCGCGAGTCGCGAAGAATGAAGGGGATGTACGTCATCAGCCAGAAGGACATGCTCGAAAGGCCAGAGAAGGATGACCCGATTGCAATCTCATCGTTCCCGATCGACTCTCATGACTGTCAGCGCATCGCTCTAAACGGCGTGGGCGTTATCAACGAGGGGACAATCTTTCCGGTAAGGCGAGCCAATTCGAAGCAGGGTTACGCTTACCACGTCCCGTATCGCTCCATCGTTCCCAAACTCGAGCAGTGCGACAACCTGGTGGTGCCCGTGGCTCTGTCGTGTACGCACGTCGGCATTTCGTCACTGCGGATCGAAGGGACCTGGATGATCATCGGGCAAAGCGCGGGGATCGCCGCAGCATTGGCAGCCGATATGGATACGACGGTGCAGGGGCTGCCGTATCCAAAACTTCGTGAGCGATTGTTGGCCCACAAGCAGGTTTTGGAATTGCCAGACGTCTCCAAATTGTCATCCGCAGGCGGTTTTATTGACGCGAAGACGCTGCCCGGAATCGTGCTTGATGATACAAGTGCGACGTTGACGGGAGAGTGGTCCCACTCGGGGAATTTCAAACCGCACGTCGGAAGCGGATATGTCTTCAGCGGCACGCCAAGCGACAAGACAAAAGGCGACGGTAGTGCGAAGGCTACGTTTCAAATCAAGGTACCGAAATCAGGTGCCTATCAATTGTTGATGAGCTACTCGGCACATGAAACCCGCGCTACAAATGTTCCTGTGATCGTCACCAGCGGTTCTCACGAAAAACAATTTACAGTGGATCAAACTCAATCACTGCCGTCGGGACAACATTTCAAATCTGTTGGCAACCTGCTGCTGGAAAGTGAAGTTGAGACGACCATCACGATCAGCAACCATCAAACCGTAGGCTTTGTCATCGTCGACGCTCTGCAGTTGCTTTCGGAAGAGCAGTAGAAAAGCCGCTTCCGGTTATCCTCCGCTTTGAGGTAGGTGACCTGCCGGGCAAGTTCCTGTCGTGAGAGCGATGCGAGCAGTGTCAGAAGCGGATGAAGATGGCGGCCATTGGAACTGCGAAATCCTTGCCAATCCAGTTAGAATTGGTGTGGCGAGGTTTTTGTACCCCGCTTGGTTGACGAGGATATGCAGGCAGCGGATTTGCACAAGATTTCGAAATCGAATCCAGTCGGAATGTGCGCAAACAAGCGTCCCACGTCCATACAAAGTAGAATGCCGACAAGCATTGGCGCCACTCTTGGTGCCATCCCCCGCGGCATCTTGCTATTTCGAATCCAGCCAAATCACACCCAGCGATCCCCAAGCACCCCTCCCGTCAATCAGACTGTTAAGTTGATTTTCAGTAACGCCGTATGCTCAGAACGCCCCACCGAAACGGTCTAGGAAACCGTAAGCCAATGATTCCAAGGCATTTGCGAAACGGACGTTTTTGAGAAGGTCCAATATCATCAGGCTTTGCATGGGGACGTTCTGGTCTTGAACATCGTGGTTTTTGTCGACGGCACCTATGAGGGCGCCCTCATGGCGGCTGCGGGTGTGTTCTGGACGATCGGGCATGAAGGCCGTGAGGAATTGCACTCAGGAGAATTATCCAGAGGTCGTGCCGGGATCGTGCAGGAAGCAACGGGCAAAATCGCGCGAGCCTAAGTCGTTCGCAGTTATGTTTTCTAGTCGTCCAAGGTTTACATTGCTTTGAAGGTCGCGGCAGTTGCAATAAAGCCACGCCGCCACATCATTGGTTTCCTCACTGCAATCCCGACAAAGTATGAAGGAGTTGCCCATTCGTGCCGTTCCAGATGGTGACGGCGCCGTTCGCATCACCGACGACGACGTACTTATTGTCGGGCGTAGTCGCGATGCAATGTGGCCAGGCATTGACACGGCCGTAATTGCGGGCGACTCCGCCGTTGTCGGCGTTGTGCATGCGGATCTGTTTGTCGCCACTGCTGGAGATAAGATTACTGGTTTCGCCAACAAACTGTATCGCTGTGACGTGCTTTGTTAATTGCTGATCGATCGTGCGACGTTGATCACCAGTCTCGGCTTCCCAGATTTTAATGGTGTTGTCTGCCGAAGAGGAGGCAATCGTTTCGCCATCGCGATTCCACGCCACTCCCAGCACGTAATTAGTGTGTCCCTCAAATCTTCGCAATTGCACCCCTGCCGCGATGTCAAACGTGCGCAAGTATTTGTCCGCGCCGCCAGAAGCGATCCGTTTTCCTTCCGGCGAAAAACGAGCGGAGTAGATGACGTCGTCATGAGCGTGTGGTAAGTAAAATGTACGAGAACCGTCGGCGACGTTAAACACATGCAACTCGCCACCGCGCGAAGGGATGCCACTAGCGACTAACAACTGACTCGCGTCGGTATTGAAATCAACGGCTGTTGCTCGATGCGTGATGACGTTGGGATCGTGTATATCGCCAACGGTTCTTCGCAGTACCCAGTTGGGATTGAGTTCCCAGACTCGGCAAGACTGGTCGTCTGACACCGAGATGAAACGAGCGTCGTCCAAGAACATTATCTTGCGCACCGGAAGCGTATGCCCAGCGAACGCTGTGATGGCCGCACCCGTCATGCCATCCCAAGAATGCATGTTCAGAAAATCGCCTGCCGTCACTAGCACAGTGCCATCTGGCGAGAAAGCAATCGAGCGAAGCGGTTGTTCGGCCGACTGCACGGCTGCAGTCGCCGTTGCGAGTTTTTGTTCGGCGTCCACTTTGGCGGCTTCCGCACGTTCCAGCGCAGCTTTGCGGAGCGGCACCAACTCTTTCGCAATGGTCAGCTCTTTCAGCGCGAGCGATTGCTGCTGTGACAATAGGTTCTGTTTCGATTGAGCCGTTTTTAACTCAGTGTTTTTATCGCTAAATGGCTTTTGAGCTTCATTCACTTTCTGGGCCGCGACGTTTGCGGCGTTTACCATCTCCTCCGCTTTCTGAGTGGGGCCTGTAATGCCAGCGCTGAGTTGTTGAGCCTTCTGTTGGCAAGCAGCTACTTCCTGTTGCGCCGCGGTTAAAAGCTGCTGGAGCTGAACGCTATCAGGACTCTGTGACAATACGAGTTGCAACTGCGATATCTTGGCTTGCGCGACCTGTATCTCCATTGCAGCGAGCTTGGAGAGCAATTCCGATTGCTCTTTCTCCGCAATGGCGATCTTCGCGGCAGCGGAAGCATCGATAGCGGCTTTCTCGATCGCGAGTTTCTCTACCAATGCCTGATCGACAGCCGCTTGTTTGTCAATCACTTCCTTGTTGGATTCGGCCAACGAGTCCGCAAGCTTCTTTTCGGTATCGGTTTTGACAGGAAGATCCTTTTCAGCTTCGTCGAACAATCGCTTGCTTAAGTTCAATCGTGCACTCGCACTGGCAACCAACTGTTGAGCTCGAAGTTGAGTCATTTTACTCCGCACGTCGCCGCGCAATTCTGCGATTTGCTGACCGTTGGAGCTAAATAGTCGCGCCGTGTGGTTTTCACTTGCCGAAGCCAAACGCATCCCGTCTGGGCTGATTGCAATCGCATTCACTGGCCCGCCATGGTTAAATTGCTGTACCGCTTGCTCATTATCCAAGTTCCAACGCCGAATGGATCCGTCCAAACTTCCAGAATAAAAGTGACGAACGTTCTTTGGATCAGCCACTAAGGAGGTGATCGGTTGCGAATGTCCGCTGAGTTGGCGAACTGCAGTTCCAGATAGCTCCCAAATGCCAATTTTGTTATCGGTGTTTCCGGTGACCAACCATTGTGCGGCTATTGGAGTCGTTTCGGTTGGTGTCTCAAGGCTAACCAATTCAATCGCATTAATGCCTACAGATGTTTCGATCACCGACAACGAACTTCCAGCGAGTGTGTTCCAAAACCGCACCGTTTGATCGAGAGAACCTGAAACGAGCTGTTGACCATCGGGCGTGAAACGCAGCGAGGTAACTATGTTGGTGTGACCTTGCAGCGAATGCCCAAGTTGCCCTTGTTCGATATCGAACAATCGGATGACGTGGTCCGTACCAGCGACGGCGATCGATTTCTTATCAGGGCTTACGGCAACGGAAGTCGCTGGTGCGCCGACCGCAATGTTCGAGCGTTGAACGTCACGAGGCCGTTGCCAAATTTTGACTTCACGAAACCCTCCCGACGCCAATAAATCACCTTCCCCATTGAAGGCCAACGACTGCACCATATCACGATGTGCGATCCCGGTTGTTTGTTCGGTGTCCAGAGACGCATCGGCAAACTTGGTAACTAATTGGCCTGTGGGGATATGGTACAAGAAGATTTGATTCGAACGGCTACAGGCGACGAATTGACCATCCTCGGTCAGCGCTACCGCCTGGACCGGATGAAATCCCGTTGGTAATGGTTGCCATTGCTTGGGAGACAGCGAGTCGATTCCACCTCCACCCTTGGCACCCTGGTCAATCCAAAGTTTTAGCAGTCCGAGTTCTGCGGACGTTAAGTCTTTGGCAGAAACATCATTATCCGCAGGAGGCATCAATGGTTCGTCGCTGTGCGCAGCAAGTTTCAACAGCAGACTTTCTGTCCCACGCCCAGGCACGATCACAGCACCTACATCACCGCCTTGCAGCATACTTTGCGGTGACTCGAGGACAACCTTGCCTTGTTTCTCGCTAGCTGAGTGACAAGCGATACAATTCTTCTGCAAGATCGGCAGGATTTCGTCTTGAAACGATACAGCCGTCGTGCGTTGTACGACGTCGATAGGAATCGGTGTGGCGGTTTGCGCGACCACCGCAACCTCAAATGCGCACGCCAGCAAGATCGCAAGGTAGCTAAATGTTTTCATCTGGGTCAGTTGGGTTTTACTTCCACGACAGTCAACTTCAAGGGTCGTTCCATCACGAGATTCTGACCGTTGAAGTTCATTTGCAGACGCACTGTACAAACATGTTCACCGACCGTGGCCGTTGGTTGAGCAGTGATTTCGAATTTGCCTTCGGCTTGGCCGTCAGCGATATTGATTTGCTGGATGCCTATGCCGCCCACTCCCCCGGCAAGTTGAACTTGAACATTAACACCGCTGGTGAAGCCATATAGTCTAGCCAGCTTGATCGGAACCTCGATCTTTTGGCCTTGATTGACGGTTAATGCTTCGCTCAGAGTTTCAAGCGTTATGGGGAAATCGGCTATTTTGATTGTCAATGAATTGGAGGGCACATTGAAGTTGATGCCTCGCGCAGTCGATTCATTATTCTTTTGGTTGACAAACTGATCGGCGCGTTGTTTCTCTTGTTGTGCCAGCTGCTGAAACTCGCGAGCGGATTGCAGGTCTTTGTCGGCTTGTGTTTTTGTGGTTTGTGCGGTCTGCAAAAGTACATCAGCCAGTTCTTGTTTCTTGAGAGCCTCGGCAGCAGCAGCCTTCGAATCCGCAAGTGCCTTGGAAGCTTGTTCGACCGTCGCTTGTGCTTGTGCGGCTTGGGCTTGCAGCGTCGCGTCGGCTGCGTTCGCGGCTACTGCGGCTTGTTTCAGTTTCAGTTGCTCTTCAGCCGCCTTATTTGCGGATTCCGTGTTCACAACCGCTTGGTTGGTTTGTTGTGTTTGTGTCTTCGCTGCGTTGAATGCGTTGGTGGAAGCTTGTAATTCTTGCTGCCGCTTGGTGGCTTCCTGTTGCGCTAGTGTGGTTTTCTCTTGCGACTGAGTGAAGATCTTTCCAATAAGTTCTTGCCGCTGTTTCGCTCGTTCAGCCGATTCGGGGTTTCGACGATAGGAGTAATTCTGATTGAATCCGGCTAGGTAGAGGGTGTAAGTCCCTGGCGGCGTCCCAGCTTGAAATCGCAATTCGAAATCGCCTTTTTCATTGGCACCAATGTTGACTTGTGGGACACTGGTTTGTGGAGGAAAGTCGCTGAGGAACGCGATGAGATTGGCCGTGATTCCTTCGCCTTTCGTGACTTGGTAAGGAATCTTCAGCACGCCACCTCGTGATGTTTCGAGTGGCTTGCCTTCACCGATCGTCAACAATAACGGAAGCGGCTCGTAGTCGGTAACGCACAATTGAATGTTATCGACCATTCGCGATGGAACGCTGGCGATAATTGCATTCGGCTGTGCAAACTGAAAAGGTTCGAGTGCTGCACCGTAGCGAGCCTTCCGAACAACCTCTTGACCATTCACAGTTGCTTTCGCTGAGATTTTCAAGACGCTATTGGTTACGGGTGCATCGCTGGATGTCGTCAGGATCAGTGTGCCCATCGTGTTTGCGGGGCCGATCGTAATTTCTTCGCTGCTTACACCCTGTGGCAAGCCTTCGCAAGCAACGCGTATTTCTCCCTCGAATCGGTCGGTTCGAAACACGTGGACACGAACGACTTCACGAAGACCACGTCGTAGCAGGAGTGAGCCGTTCGACTCTGACGGGACGGCGACGATACGAAAATCTGGTGCCGGTTTGCGAATGGCGAAACGATAAACCAACCGTGGATCGCTATGAACGCTACTGGGGCCATCTTTCAAAAGAACTCGATAGGTGCCGTCGGCGGGTGCAGTAAACAGATAAGCCGGGTCCGTCGTACGAGCATCGAACTCGTGTCTTCCCGAATGGTTGTTGAAGTTCTGCGTTTGGATATCGTCGATGAACTGAACGTCGGAAATCTGTTGTTCGCCAGCTTCGCTGATGGCAACGCGCTGGATAAGCAGCGATGCATCAGACATAACACCGAGCCGGTGTGAGAAAAGATCCATCAACCAAACATCATCTTTTTTCGCATCGAACGTAAACCAGTCGACATCACGCAACGGAAAAAATTGGCCGGCAACCTCGCAAGGTGGGGTTAATTTCTGCGCGATTTCGGGGCGATCATTGTCGGCTTGTTCCAATAGGATCGGTGCCGTCGCCGCCGTGATCAGGAGCGGATTTGATACTGCGTTATGATTGGTCATCCGATACTCGAATCCGTCCAGGCCACTTTGATGCGGACCAAGCAGCGAGGAAAACTCAAGCTTATCGGTAACGTCAGGAAACGCGATGCGGACTTTGGCCATCTCCAACCGGCGTCCGTCGATACTCCAATCACTGTTGCTACCCCCTGGCAAATTGCAACCGTAGACGGTGTATTCTTCGTTGGAGCCGGGCAGTCCAGCAGGCGGGAAGACGAATTCAAGATGCGGTGGGCTACCGACACTCAAGCGATAGTGAAAGCCATTGCCATTCCGGAACAACACGTCGTGCACTTTGATGAAGTACTCGCCATCGGCTGGTAACGTCGCATCGAGCAGTGGATCACCGCTAACGCTGGTTCGTCCTTCACCGATCATGTCGCCATCGGCTGCGTACAGTGAAATGATCATATCCATTCGCGAGTCAATTCGTTTCGTGAAGCCATCCAGCAGCACCCTGCTCCCATTTATTCCGTGGAAGCGAAACCAGTCGACGTCGGCACCATTCGTCAATTGACCGTTTATCGTGGCGGGGAGAATCAGCTCACCGGCAAGATTCTTCTTCGTCTTCCCACCCGCGCCGTCGTCGATTTCTGTCCATCTGGGCAACTCGTTTGCGCCATTGGGTTCAATTTCGGTGAATTCGGCTTGGGAGCCAATAACGAAGATGCGTGAGTTCGACAAACCATACTTTCCTTGGCTGCGCACTTCGTATCGTCCCGGCGGAGTGTTGGCGTCGACCGTGACCACAAACGTATTTTCAACTCGCTGTGGACCTTCATCAAAAGGCGTTGGATCAGCCATCTTTAAGGCTGCACGAATGCCTGCTTGGGAAAAAACGAGCTTGTCCGTCTCGTCGAGATTCGTACCGGAAATCGTCACCTCGAGCGTTGAACCCGGAGCGGCGCCCGCAGGAAAGAGACCATCCAATTTCGACGCCGGTAGCTGTGCGTTAGCCGACGAAACAACAACAATGACGAGAATCGACATTGCTCCAACGCGACGAAACAATTCTGAATTAGCTTTCATGGATCGCTATCTAACGAATTGGAATTCTTTGGCGTTAAAGATTGCCCACAAAGTGTCTTCCCATGCCTGCTGCGGATTGGTGTAGGAAGCAAGCTTTTCAACGATAAACGCTTGTTCCTTTGCGGTTGGTTCCCGGCTGAACGCAACGAGGTACAGTTCGCGAATTTTCTCTTCGTTGGTGCGTACATTGTCCTGCGTAAACATCGACGCTCTGCCGCCGCCTCGCTGCAATCGATTTTGCATGTCGTTGGAGTTTAGTAAATGCAAAGACTGCGAAAGGTTAGCTTCCACGGAACGCTCGCATTCGCAAGCGCTCTCCGCTTCGGGTTTACCGAATACCTGCAAGAAGTAATTATTAAATCCGTTGTCGGGAAGTTGCACGGCAGTCGTGCCTTGCGCAATGCCGCCGAAATCGGATGTCGCATTCGAGACAGCGTCAACCGCGTCGTTAAGCACTTCGGCAGACAAACGACGCGGGTAGAAGCTTGAGAAATTCTGTTTGTCTTTGGCATTGAATTCCGTGGGTTCACTGCTGAGTTGATACGTGTTGGACTTGCAGATCGTACGGACGAGATTCTTCATGTCGAATTGATAGTCGACAAAATGCTTTGCCAAGGCATCCAGTAGCTCCGGGTTGGTTGGCGGATTGGTCACGCGCAGGTCGTCTTCGGGGTCGACGATTCCCTTGCCAAAGAAATGCTTCCAATAGCGATTCACCAATGCCTTGGAGAAGTACGGATTCTTCGGGTCGACCATCCAATCGACCAAATGATGGCGAGCATCGTCGTACGACTGTAAGTCAAGTGGTTCACCGCCGAGCGCTGTTGGCGGAACGTCTAAACCGGTGCGTGGATTGCGAGCTTTGGCAGCTTGGGCCTTTACAAACACCGAGTCAGGAATGTTGGGCTGAAGATTGTATTTGCTGCTCTTCATTTCGGCTTGAGTGAAGAACGCCTCAAAACCTACGTAATCCTGCTGGCTCCAACGCTCGAACGGATGGTGGTGGCATTTGGCACAGGCCAGTCGCATGCCGAGGAACAATTGAGCGGTGTCTTCCATTTGAGCCGTTGAAGTACGAACCTCGCGATACCATGCGACCGGTGGATGAGTTTCTGCGTCGCCGGTAGCAGTCAGCACGTTGCGAACGAGTTGATCGTAAGGCATGTTCTCACGTAACGATCGGCGAATCCAAGCGTGAAAGCGATACGTGTAGGGGGCATCGTTGGTGTTGCGCCGTTTGTTTCGCAGCACGGCAGACCACTTATTAGCGAAGTAGTCTTCATAACCAGTTGAATCGACCAAACGATCAACCAAACGATCGCGTTTGTTGACGTCGGAGTCGGCAAGAAACTGCTGCGTTTGTTCAATAGTTGGTAGTCTCCCCGTGATGTCGATAGCCACACGGCGAATGAATGTTGCGTCGTCACAGAGATCAGATGGCGGAATCCCAAGTTGCGTCAGCTTGTTGAAAACAAGGTGATCGATAAAGTTCTTCTCCGGCGGTGTTGTGGGGACTGGCAAGCCTTGCGGAATGATGGCTCGAAAGACCGTGACCTGGCCGCCAAATCGCACCATCACGGCGACTTCGCCAGGTGTCTCATTCACCGTGATCCGGCCGCCAGACTCACAAGTTGCCATCTCTGAGTGATTCGGTTCGTACGACGCCAATGGAGTCACGTCTCGCGTCGTTTTATCGCTGTAGTGTGCGATGACAGAAACTTGCTGGCTGGAACGAAAGTTCATTTCGCGAACATCGGGCACGACTTCGATGCGACTGATTGTCGGGTCGTCGACGTTGCCAAAGGGAGTGCCTTGGCGAATCCAACGCGTTAGCAATTGCCACTCATATGAACCCTGTTCGATTCGCTTGCCGCCACCGTGAGGCAAAACATTCGTCACCTTCTGCAGTAGTAAGGAATACTCAGGATCGCTGAGGAAGATGCGCCGACCACGGTCTTCGTGTACCAAGTATTCGTAGTCGTCTTCAGGGTAGAATCCTAGCAATGAAAGTCGGAATCCGTTTTGTCCATCCGCTTTGCCATGACAACCGCCCGCGTTGCAACCAAGTTTGGTAAACAGAGGAACGATCTCATTGGCAAAATTGACCGGTAGCTCTTGGCTGTAGCTATGAACGGAGAGTTTGATCTGGGCCGTTTTTCCGGATGATTCACGAGCCGTAATCGTTGCATCGCCGTCGGCAAGCGGTATCACTTGGCCATTTGGTTGGACGCTTAATAGGTGTGGCGGCTCGACGGAAAAGCTGACATCGTTGGTGAGATCGTGTTGTTGATTACTAGTGTAAGTACCAGTCACGATCAATTGCTTCCGCGAGTTGCTGCCGACCAAAACAGGCTGGCCAGCTTCCGCGATATCCACGCGAACCAAGTCACCGCGCGGCCCTAAGCCCGGGAACTCAGCACCACTGGCGCGAACAACCAGCAAACCCAGCGTAATGGTGCTCAATAGCGTGCGAATGAAGAGTGTCATTTTGGTGTATCCATTTGTTCTGGCATAGCAACGATGCGAGCGGTACCGTCCCCGTTGGATAACAGGATGGACTTTCCATCGGGCGAGAATTGTGCGTAGTTTCCGACTTTGCCGACACGCGATTCGTGCAGCAATTTTCCGTCGGTAACATTCCAAATTTTCAAGTAACCTGCGTATCCGTACGATAGCAACCGGTCGCCGGACGGATCGAACGCTACACAGTGGACGTAATCGCTGTGGCCTGCAAGCGTTTGTCGCTCTTCGCCAGTGATCATGTCGAGCAAGTGGATTTTGCGATCAGCACCTGCGGCGGCAACCAGGTTTCCGTGCGGATGAATTGCAAGTGAATACATCGTGTCACTGAACTTCGTAAGCTGCTTGAGTTGTCGCCCGCCGCCGACATCCCAGAGTCGAAGCGTTCCATCCGCTCCCGAAGTTACGGCAAACGTTTCATCATGGCTCATCGCAACTGAGTGGACAGCACCGACGTGTCCGTTTAAATGAGACTTTTGTTGGCCTGTGGTTGTATCCCAGACACGTACTGTTTGATCGGTGCTGCAAGAAATCGCAAGCTTCCCATTGCGGCTGATCGCGACACCGTACACGGGTCCACCGTGACTCATCTGCCGTCGCTGAGCCACACTCGCATAATTCCATTGTTGGATTTGGCCACTGCTCAGCGATACCCAGAAGGATTGGTTGTCGCTGGCGAAGGCGAGCTGCGAAACAGCAGCAGCGACGGGGATTTCTTGATGCTGAACCAGCTCGCTTGCCGGTTGCGTGCCGGGCGTCGACGGGCCGAAGATATAAACGGCGGGGGCTGAGGTCGCTACCGCAAGCTTAAGATTGTCGCGACTGAAGGCGATCGCGATCACAGGCGACTTGACATTGAGAGTCAATAAAGGTTTCTCAGCATCATTGATATTCCACACCAACACATTGCCGGACTCAGTTCCGGCGGCGACGCGTTGGTTGTCGCTTCGAGCCGCCACGACCGTAGGTACAAATGCCTGGTAAGTTGCTTCGGGAGGCGCGGCGTCCGCTGCCGTCGCAGGCTGTGGCTCACGAACGCGATAGGGCCGGACTTCGGTACCGTTGGCAACATTGGAAAGCATGACTTTGCGATCATCGCAACTCAATACTTGGGCACCGCCTGCGTACAACGCCATGCTTCGAATAGGATGATCGTACAGCGGCCAAGTATTAATAATGGATGGTTTTGCTAATCGCAGCGTGTTGTCCGTTGAAGTGGATGCAATGGTTTGCCCATCGCCAAAATATCCGACCGTGACGATGGCCGCCGTGTGGCCGGCTAGGGACTGAAGAAGCAGACCAGTGCTGCGATCCCAAACTCGAACGACGCCATCCTCACAGCCGACAGCAACACGCGAACTGTCGGGCGAAAAAGCAAATCGACGAATGTTCGGCACATGCAGCATTTTTTGTAGCGGTGCACCATCGCTTAGATTCCAAATCCGCAACGAATGGTCGTCCCCAATCGACCCAAAAACTTGTCCGTTCGGCGATATCTTTATGTCCTGGATGGCTCCGTCGTGAGCGTCGATGGAACGTACTGGTTCGCCGTTGCTGATATTCCACTGTCGAATTTTGCCATTCGCAGTACCGCAGAGCAAATGCAATTGATCGGGAGTGAATGCGATGCATGTTGCTGCCATTCCCGCATCGGTCTGCCACTGGAACAATGGTTGTTGGGCCACTTCGGACGGCGTTGGCTGAGCCCATAATCGCACGGTGCCGTCTTGAGCACACGTCGCAAACCTTGCCGAGTCCGCATGAATCGCGACATCGTTCATCCGAGCTTGATGGCATGCCAGACTACCGCGCGGCGCCCCATCGTTGTAGTTCAACAGGTGGGCGGTTCCCGTTTCATCGGCGATACAAACCCATGAGTTATTGGCGGCATGAGCGGTTGCCGATGCTTTAAACTCGAGTTTCGGATATTCAATGGAAACTTCGCCACTGACAAGATTCATTAGAAACGCTCTGCCACCTTCGGCAAAGCAAGCGGCTTGTGATTGGCTGGCGTTGACGGCCCAGTCGATCAATGGTGCGTTTCCGATCGAGACCGACTTGGGAAGTGCCGGCATCGATTGCCAAACTCGCAAGACGCCATCGCTACCGGTGGTGAGCAGTTGTTGGTTGTTGGAGACGAATCCGATTTGCGAAACGGGTCCATCATGTCCAATGACTTCTCCTTGTGGTTCCTCCAAGTAGGGATTCCACAGAATGGTTCGACCAGCAGAATCGCTCGACGCAAAGGTTGTTCCATCATTTCGGTACGCAACCGAGAGCACGTCTGCCGTGTGTCCCTTGCGAGTGTTAGGTGGTTGCTCCGATTTGCTGCTGGAGTGAAGTTGGACCGCATGAGCGACAGACGCAGAAAGCAGCGAATCACCGGTGGGACTGAGGGCGACAGCACTAAAACCTTGTTGTTGGTCTGGGATGACTCTCAACGGCGATTCCAGCGGTAAGTCCCAAATCCGCACCGTGTTGTCTTGAGCACCAGTGACCATGGTCGTGCCGTCAGCACTGATTGCCAAACAATAGATGGGGCCAGTGTGCTGGGTGTACTGCTGTCGTTCGGATCGCGAGGCAACGTCCCATAACTTTGCGGTTTGATCAAAACTAACCGTGACGACGGAGCGACCATCTGGCGTAAAACCGCCCATTGTGATGGCGTCGAGGTGCCCAGTAAAAACTGCGTCAGGCTCCTGGGACGTGACCGGTTCCGAAGCGACTGCAATCGCAAAGAAAAAGAAGAAGAGCGGAATGGACCCGTGAATCAAACGAATCATTGTTCACTCATGGCGGGCAACGCTTTGGAGGTGTTGGCTCCAGCGACGTTCATATTGATGAGGTGGGACCAACAACAAGTGCTGGATATAGCCATGCTATTGCAAGCGGATGGGGAATACAATCATCGTTTGGCTGTATCCCGGGCAAGTTTATCCCCTAGTCCTTTGCCGATTCGGAAAAGCGGGCCAGGCAGCCTACCCGCCTAGCCAACCCTAGAATTACGGTCTTGCGAAGTGGTAGTGCTTCAACCAATCTAATTATTCAATGTAAATACTAGCGTTGGCGGGGATGCGTACGATAGACTTCCAGTCCGTCGTAGACGATGTTTTCCGACGGACTGGAAGTCCATCATGCCCTCCAATTAAATGTTGGCGAAGCAGTAGTTTTGTGTTTTTCTTCTCCGAATTTCGCATTTCAATTGCATTGCAGTATCCAATGACGTTATCGTCTAGCCCAACACGACGCTTTCTTCCTGAGCTTGGTCCCACCTTTATGCCAATAGGAATCTGAAATGTTCGATCTTCGATTTGGACGTACACGCCGTGACTGTGAAGGAACTTCACGCCGCGACTTTATGCGAGTAGGGGCATTGGGGTTTGGCGGATTGACGCTTGCCGACGCGATGTGGGCACGAGCGAACAGCGAATCGCCGAACCGACAGAACGATAAGTCTGTGATTTGGTTGTGGCTCAGTGGCGGGCCAACGCACGTGGAGACTTTCGATCCAAAGATGTCCGCGCCGTCAGAGTACCAAAGCGTCACCGGTGAGGTGAAAACCAATGTGACAGGAATCACGTTGGGAGGGAACTTCGAGCGGATGGCGCAGGTCGCCGATAAAATGGCATTCGTGCGATCGTTCGCGCACACCAACAGCGGACACTCCGGTGGAACGCACTATGTGATGACCGGCTATGACAATCGGCTCGCCGATAATGGCGCAGCCGCGGATCGCCCTAGCATGGGTTCGATCCTATCCAGAGTCCGTGGAACCAATCACCCGGTCACTGGCTTGCCGACATTCGTACGCATGAGTGGTGTTTATGCAGACGGCCCCGCATTTTTAGGAACTGCGTATGGTCCGTTTGATCCCAGTGGCGAAGCCCGCCGCAACATGGCGCTGCAGATCGATCAACAACGCTTGGGAAGTCGCCGTGAGTTGTTGGCGGGTATCGACAACATTCGCCGAGACGTCGATCGCAGTGGCGTGATGGAAGGGCTCGACTCGTTCGAGCAGCAGGCGTTCAATTTGATCCTCAGCCGTTCACAACAGGCGTTTGATCTCAAGTACGAAGATCCTCGCGTGGTAGATCGCTACGGTAGCGGCTTGGGGCAACAATTGTTGCAAGCTCGACGCTTGACCGAAGCAGGCTGCGGCTTTGTTTCAATTAATTTTGGCGGTTGGGACATGCATGGTAATATCAAGCAGGCCATGGACCAGCTTGGCCCGCAGGTTGACCGCGCTGTTGCTGCACTCGTTGAAGACCTGGATCAACGTGGCCAACTCGAAAATACATTGTTGGTGATCAGCGGCGAGTTCGGACGAACTCCGAAAATTAACGGCAGTGCTGGACGCGACCATTGGGCTCCGCTCAGTACGCTCGCATTGGCTGGCGGTGGTTTGCGAATGGGTCAAGTGGTGGGTGAGTCGGCAGACAAAGTCGATGTGCCCAAGACAACACCGATTCGCCCACAAGATTTGATGGCGACGGTATTCCATGTCTTGGGGATTGATCGTCGTATCCAATTCACCAACCAAGCAGGGCGCCCGACTTACATGATCGAAGACGGCAAGCTCATTGATGAACTCGTCTGAGCAGCAAACTCGTTCGCTCCTGCCTGTCGAAGGACTCCCCATCAATCGTCTCGCTTGTTTCATCGATGCTCGTCGTCGTTGCGGTACCAAAACACGACATGTCGTTTAGCTGAGGCGTTTTTTGGATAATTTCAGAGCGACGGAGCCTAGTCTATTGTCACCTTCAGCGGTCACTTAAATGGGATTGTGTTGTGAAATGAGCGTGAAGGAGATACTGGTCTTGCTCCCCGCGCAGCAGTGAGCGACACCAAGCGTCGATTCGCTAGGAACTGGAACTGGGCCCATCTTTACCCAGCGGCGAGATACGACTTCAAGTGACCTCCGAGTTCTTGAACGCAGAGCAACTTTTACCTGCTAAAGTCAATCGTTGCTGGTAGGTCCCTTTCAGGAATTGTGGCTAAGTGATTGCGATCTGTGTGGCCGCGCCTGTATTGGTACCGATCTTGCGTGACTTGAAGCAAGTCATTGAGATGCATATCGCTCACGATACCAAACGCATTGAGCACGCCGTGCTCGATTGTCTGGATAACTCGCTCGACGCGGGCCTGCAAGTTCGGTGAAATGGGCGTCGTGCGATTAGCTTCCAGTCAATCGATGAAAACATACCATCGAATTTGGTAAGGTATTTTGCATCGTTATCGCCGTATAAGTACGCAGTGAAAGGCACTCGCCATTTCCGGTTAACCAACAGATGCTCTCAGCACGGTGATACTACGAAAGTGACGATGTGATGGCTTATCTTTCCGGCAAACGAATTGTAATCGCTGGCGGCAGCGGGTTCTTGGGTTTATCGATGGCCGAGACTTTTGCCGAGGCCGGTGCCGATGTGACGATTCTGTCGCGTTCCAAACCGAAAGCGAGTGGTCGCTGGTCGCATTGTTTCTGGAACGGCCGATCGCTTGGTGATTGGATTGCGACACTTGAAGGAGCAGATGCAGTTGTGAATTTGGCGGGACGGACGGTGAACTGCATCAAGACGCCGGACCACCAAGATGAAATCCTGCGTTCGCGGTTCGAGTCGACTCGGGTGCTCGGCGCCGCGATGCGAGCAGTCAATGCGCCGCCGCCGGTTTGGGTACAGATGAGCACAGCTCACATCTATGGTGATCCACCGTCGGCAATTTGCACCGAAGAGTCGGCGGAGGGAATCGGACTTGCTCCGACGGTTGCTCGAGCTTGGGAGGCCGCGTTCATTGAAGGCAAGTTGCCGGTTCAACGTGGCGTTGTCATGCGAACCAGTTTTGTTATCGGGCGCGATCGCGGGGTTGGCAGCGGGGCACTGGGTGCGCTAGGGTTGATCGCCAAATGGGGACTCGGCGGCAAGGTGGCCAGCGGCATGCAGGGCATGTCTTGGATCCACGAGGCTGACATCAATGCGATCTTCGCTCGTGCGATCGGTGACGAATCGATGTCGGGAAGATACATCGTGTCGTCACCGATTCCAGTGTCCCAAGCAAGCTTCATGCGTACGCTTCGCAAGGTAATCGGTATGCCAATCGGCTTGCCAGCCTTTGAATGGATGGTTCGCATTGGGGCTCCTTTGTTCATGAGGACCGATCCGGAATTAGTACTCTATGGTCGCTATGTCATTCCGAAACGATTGATGGACGAGGGGTATCCGTTTCTTTTCGCTGAACTCGAACCAGCACTGACAGATTTGTATAAACGCAAGAACTGACGGCCCAATTTCTGGTCCCACCTGGCCATTGCCGAAGCAGCCTCGCAGGAGCATAAATCGGGAATAGGTGGGACGGAGGTAATGTAAAGTCCGCAGGACCAGAAGTTGCCTCCGATTCAGTTGCTGCCAACAATTGAACAGCGACGCGGGTAATTAGTCCGCTCGCGACAGTGCTGGGATTATAGCTTCAGTGCGGCCTTCGATGCCTCAATGGCTTTTGCTTCGGACAATTTGGCGTAGTGCTGCGTCATGGACAAATGGCTATGACCTGCAAACGCTTGAGCAGCTTTAATTCCGAGAGCGTCACGAACCGCTGTAATTGCCAAGTGACGAACCTGGTACGGATGCCATTGTTCAACGCCCGCTCGCTTGGCGGCTCGTTGGATCGACTGCCGGTAACTGTGCGAGGTGTAGCGTTCTCCTGGGGCCTTCCTGGGGTTCTCCATCGCTCTTGACTGCTGCGATGGCTGAACCTTCGTTTTGCGGGCCGAACGCTTCTGTGCGAGCCACCACGCTACCGATTCAGCAGGGGAAAAGCAGTACGATTCAGAATCCCGATTCAGATAATCGGTGATCGCTTCAGGAGCATCGCCACTTATTGGCACAACGCGGGTGTTGCCCTTGTTTGCCGTCTTGTGTTTTGTGGGCCGGTAAATCCAAACTTCACCGCTTCGGTCGATGTCACAGGGTTTCATCCGGCAAAGTTCGTCGGGTCGCATTCCAGTACCGAGGTGAACTCGGATCATTGCTTTTAAGACTGGCGACAATTCCTCAGCGGTTGCCCTCACGACTTCGATATTCACCGGCTTCACGCCATCCGGTTCAATCGCTTCCGTCTGCCCCAAACGCAGCGGGTCAACCGATTTTAAGCGGGTCCGCACTGCATCGCTAATCAACTCTTGTGATCCTGCGTGCTTAAATATGCGCGCCACCGCATTGGTCAAACGGTTGCAACATGCTCGCGACAAACCAGCGTCAACTCATCGCTGACGCTGTTTTTGAAGTGCGAGCGGTCCATATTCTTCGGCTTTCCGCTCGCCATTGTGAAGTTCAAGTTGATCACAAAGCCGGTTCATCCGGTAGGTTTCGGTGAGGTTGTTGTCGGATACATCAAAGACTCCAGATACCGCGTTGACTCTCCCACAGTTCGCGCCAACGCGTGCAACAAGGAGTACATCGCCGGAGTACGTTGCGTCGCTTGTGAAGCCGATCTGACCAGTCGATCCGTAAACTGGATAAGGACCCTCGGTGGATCGAAACTTGTTACGCCCAGAAGCTATGCTCGTTGTGACTTCCTCCAGCGTCTTCCATTCGACATCGCCATCCTCAAAACGGAGCAACTGATCGCGATAGTAGTTGTATTGTCTTTTTCGGGCGGTCAGCTCGGCGGTCAGCTCGGTAAAGGTGCCCAGAATGCGGACGATTTCGCCCTGAATCTCCAGCGACTTCTTTAGGTTCGATGGGCAGGGAATCGGGACAGCTACTTCATTCAAGATCGATTGTGTCAGGCTGGGCCTGCCGGACCCCGTATCCAACGCCATCATGTCAATCGTGGTGATGAAATGGTACAGGTACTTGGGTAGCAGCCTTGATCCGTCAATTTCCGTGTAGTAGATCGTGTCGACGTTCCAGAACGGCGTATCGACATAAAAAATATTCGTGATCGATCCTTTCCTGGGAATCAAGACCGTTGGCTGGTTGTAAGAATAAGCATCAACATATCCCATGATGCCACCTGATCCATAAACCGGAACGTCACCTTCGTTTAAGTGCTTCCAGTCTTTCCCGTTTTTTATTCGTGCTAATTCTGCAAGCGGAAGCCACTCTATCTCAGCTCCATCCAGCAACTTGTTAATAAAACTCATGTTGCTCACGTCTCGACCGCCTCACCTTCAATCTCCGCCACAATCGCATCAATCTCTGACCTCAACTGATCGATCCTACTCACCGTCGTTTTCAACTCAGCGTTGAGTTTGCCAATATGCACCTTCTCGCGAGTGTCCTCGGCTTCGACGTAGCTACTGACGGAAAGGTTATAATCGTTGGCCGCGATGAATTCAAAATCGACATTTCGAGCGAAGTGGTCGACATTTGACTTGCTGTCAAACGCCTGCATGATGGTTTCGATGTGCTCGTTCGTCAGCGTGTTGTTGTTGGTTTCCTTCTTGAACAGACTACTGGCATCGATGAACTGAGTCGTCGTGTCGGTCTTGTGCTTGGACAGCACCAGAATGTTTACGGCGATGGTGGTGCCGTAAAACAAGTTCGGAGCAAGCGAAATCACCGTTTCGATATAGTTGTTGTCCACCAGATACTTGCGGATCTTCTGCTCGGCTCCGCCACGATAGAAAATGCCGGGGAAGCAAACGATGGCCGCGCGGCCTTTGCTGGACAGATAATAAAGCGCGTGCAGCACGAACGCAAAGTCGGCTTTCGATTTGGGTGGCAGCACTCCAGCGGGAGCAAAACGCTCGTCGTTGATCAGCGTTGGGTCGTCGCTGCCAATCCATTTCACCGAATAGGGAGGATTGGAGACGATGGCATCAAACGGCTTTTCATCACCAAACTGAGGATTGGTTATCGTGTTGCCGAGTCGGATGTTGAACTTGTCGTAGTTGATATTGTGCAGGAACATGTTCATACGAGCCAAGTTGTAGGTAGTATGGTTGACCTCCTGGCCGAAGAATCCCTCTTCAATGATGTGGGCATCGAATTGCTTTTTGGCTCGCAGCAACAGCGAACCGGAGCCACACGCGTGATCGAGAATCTTGTTGATTTTGGTTTGCTTATGCATCGCCAGCGTGGCGATCAGCTTCGACACCTGCTGAGGCGTAAAGAACTCGCCTCCCGACTTGCCCGCGTTGGCCGCATAGTTGGAGATCAGAAACTCATATGCGTCACCGAACAAGTCGATCTGGCTCCCTTCGAAGTCACTGAAATCAAGCTCGGCCACGCGTTTCAGTACTTTCGCCAACCGTTCATTCTTATCCTTAACCGTGTTGCCAAGGCGATTGCTGGTTGTATCAAAGTCAGCGAACAAGCCTTTGATATCGTCTTCCGACGGGTAGCCATTTGCGGATGATTCGATCGCAGCAAAGATGGCAGCCAGATCGGTGTTCAAGCTCTCGTTGGTGTTGGCATCCTTGACTATGTTCGCAAACAGCTGGCTGGGATAGACGAAGTACCCTTTGGTTTTGATGGCATCGTCTTTGATCTCGGGTGAAATGACGCTGTCGTCCAACTCCGCATAGCGAATGCTCTCGTCACCGGCTTCGATGTAGAGGGCAAAGTTCTCGCTGATGAATCGATAGAACAGAGTGCCCAAAACATACTGCTTGAAATCCCATCCATCCACGGCACCGCGTACATCGTTGGCGATGTCCCATATTTTGCGTTGCAGTGCGGCACGTTGTTGGGCTGCGGTCATGCGATTGTTGTTCCTTCGTGATGCGTCCGGCTCGTCGTGAGCTTTGATTTACGCTTTTGGTTTTACTGGCTTGGCGGTCTTCTTCAAAAAACCGTCGAGGTCGCTTCGTTTGAACAGTCGGTATCCGTTCGCTGGATTCCGGTGCATCGGAATGTCACCGCGCGCCGCCCATTTGCGAAGCGTGTTCTGAGCGACACCGATGTACTCGGCAGCCGCTGCAGTGTGTAGGTATTCAGTTAGTTTCGGCATTTCGGTTGTGGTCTCCAGCTCGCGATACGATCTGAGCAAGGCGAGACAGTCTAGCAAACCCTGCACGGTTAGGATACGCTAGCGAGATTCACTGCTCCTAAAGATAGGGGCCTAGGTGACGTCAGCCCGCAGACCAACACACCGCCAGGCTACATGGTGTAGAAAAGCGATGCGTTCAAAAAGAATTTCGTCTCCGAGCCATCAACCGAGTCCCTTCGCCGATCCCCGACCATTACCGTCGCACGCGTAATGTGGCGAGACAAAGGAAGCCTAGCGGTGGCAAGAATCAATACACCGAAAGCGAACGCTTCGTTGACAATGGTAGCGAAGCGACTCGTCCGGTAGGTAATTCAAAAGACGCAGCATTAAG
>JANOBM010000061.1:0-8667 GCA_031411655.1 Planctomycetaceae bacterium | reverse complement strand
GGAGGCCCGCACAAATCGGCCGGATTCGTCCGAGCAAGCAATAAGTCCGAGCAAGGGATAAGTCCGAGCAATCGGTAAGTCCGAGAATTCATTCAGGCTGAGCGATGCCAGTCGTTGATGCTCACGCCAGAGGCCAGAGTGCGGCTGGTCTCATAGGTCCGCATGTCGGCTCTGGTCGGCCCGAAAAGTAAACGGGCATTGGTATCAGGCAATGGACCGGACGAACTATGTAATTATCGCCGGTTGCCCCGGCGGTAAGTCGCCTGAGGGAGCGCCGGTGATCTCGTCGTTGATGAGAGTCTCTGCGACTATAACGGCGATTCCTCGGTGCCGGTGAACAGCAGAGATGCCAAGGCTTCCAATTGTAGGGGCTGTGCGGGTCGCTCGTCTTAATTCCCGGCTCGGTGCAGATTTACCTCACGACGGAGATCTCGCTGATCGCACGGAACGGTTGGTTCGACCTAGCGTTATCTATACTCTCGCTTCAAGGTAATTTACATGGCAACCAACGCAACACTGCTGACTCGAAGATCGTTTTCAACGTGGCTGGCAGCTAGCGGATTAGTTTTGACGTCCTCGCGTCGTGTATTTGCACAAGATTCAATCGAATCGGAACAGGTTCACCGTGTGACGGGTCCGAGCTTCGAAGTGCCAGGTTACCTTGATGAGACTATGGTGCCAATCGAATACAGTCGCGTCGATCATGAGATGCAAGTAGGAAACGCGACGGTGGTTCGCAGCGAGCCGTCACTTGGACCTGAATCGTACGGCCACGTGTCGCAGGAACGCCGTGCGCAAGACGGACGACCACCTAGCGAATGGCTGCGAAGTATGGATGCAGAGGAATTGCGGGCGTGGTTGGCCAACATCGAGGTGTCCGAGGCGACTGTCCAAGGGATGACGTTCTGGACGCATCTGACACGTGACCACTTGTTTCGGCCACTGTTGATCAAGGGATTGACTGAAGTGGAGCAGGCGAAATTACACTCAGCTGCTCATTTCGGATATTGAACTGATGAACCGACCCGTCGAGACTTTCGCAAAACGCAACGCTGGTCAGAAGGTTGGCAAGAGCCTTGGCAGCAAACGCAATGGCATTAGCTGACCTACGCGGGTAGTGGTGCAAGCATCTGCCTCATCGAATCAATGAGCTGCCTAGCCTGGGCGATTGTAAGATGGTTGGCGACTGCGAACGCCAAGGCCATGTTCCAATTCGCTGGCAAGTGTCAGGCCTGCCTTCGAGGCGATGGCTCGGATCGCACACATCGGGGCATTAGTCCAAGGTTCAATTATCCGCCTGTCTCTGCGGCTACGCTACCACGTTCACCAGCTTGCTTTGCAAGGCGCTCTTGCCACCGGCACCGTCGGTCACTTCGACGGTGACCGAGCGTGCCGTGGTCACGGGCGTGCCTGACGAATCCGCGAAGCCGATTGCCCGTATTACCACCTGAATCCGTGCCGCGTTTGATAAATGGTTGAATGAGAACACCAGTGGAATTTTCGCTGTCCCAGCGGTGAAACTGCCGATGACCGTTCCCAGATAAAGTACATTCGTACTGGATACGGTGATCAAAGACGTCGGAACGATTGCCAAGGAGTCCGTCGCCTGGCCGTTGGTGTTGGTGACCGTCAGCTTGCCACCAGCGAACAACGTCGTATCCGCATCAGCAACAGTAGCACTTGGGAATACCAAAACTCGCGCAGCATTCTCTACGTACGACACGGTGCTACCGATTAACGGGACACCGGTACATCGTTGACGGCGATGACATTGACCTGCTTGCTTTGAGAGACGCTGTCACCGCCAACTCCGTCGTTAACCACCACCGAAACCGTTCGTGACGTAGTAGTTAGATTCTCTGATGAACTCGAAAATCCGATCGCATTGAGCGCCAGCTTCATGCGTGCGGTGTTCGTTTGATTGTTGAACGTGAATGCCAGTGGCGTTGTTCCAGCGCCGCCAGTAAAGCTGCCAATGACTACATTGTTGTAAAGTACGTTAGCAACTGAGACGGTTACTAACGTCGTTGGAACGATCGCCAACGGGTCGGTTGGTTGACCATTGGTATTGGTGACCGTTAGTTTCCCATTGGTAAATAGCGTCGTATCAACGTCAGTGACCGCTGCGATAGGGAAGACCAATACTCGCGCAGCATTATCGGTGTAAGTCACCGCGTTTCCGATGGAGCCCACGACTGGAATCGAGTTGTCATCATCGATGATCGTTGTCGTCTGACTTTGAGTCCCGTTTTCGGTACCATTGGTCACGGTGCTGATGTCGATGATTACCGTTTCATTCGCCTCATCTAGCAAATCTTGCGTTGCAGTGACGGTAAATGTTCCCGTGATTTGGCCCGCAGGGATCTCGATCGAGTTGACCACACCGCTGAAGTCAGTGCCGAAAGTGGCAGTACCGGTGGCGTCGAAGTTGACCGTGACCACTTGCCCGGACTTGGCTGATAACGTGGCTGCGAACACGGCGATGCCCGCGCCTTCTGCAATGCTCGAGTTGTTTATGGACAGGGTAACGGTTGGAGGGGCTTCGTTGACGTCGCTGATATTCAGCGTGAACGATGCCGATGCATCCGGAGTCGATCCGACGGTCGCGTCTTCTAAATCCACCGTAACCGAGTAACTCGACTGTGTTTCAAAATCCAATGCGACGCCTGCCTTCAATCGCAGTTGATCACCGACGATTTCAAAGCTGTCAGCATCGGTACCGCTCAAAGTCAGTGCATTGGTTCCCAGCGCGTCATCCATGATCGATAATGTCGCCAGATCGATGAAACCGGCCGTGCTCACATCCTCCGCTAAGCTGATGTTCGTCGGAGACAAGACCACAATCGTGGGGGCTTCGTTGACATTCGTGACAGCGATTGTGAACTGTTTGTCCAATGCGTGCCCACTCTGATCCGTCGTAAGAACACGAATCGAGTAGGTGTTCATCACTTCGAAATTAAAAGAGGCCGCAGTCTTCAGTGTACTTCCATCGATGGTGAAGTAAAATGCAAAACACCTACAGGCATTTTAGAAGCGTTCCAATCATCGAGACAATCAACAATCGCTTTGGCAGGACGGGACAAAGGACTCATTGTTTTGCGTCGAACGAGCGAACGGCAGGCGGGAAAAACGATCGGCAGGCAGTTAGTTGATAGTCATACTCAATTATGATGCAGCAAGAATCTTGCACGAAGGACTTCAACTCCATCAGGTGCAACTTTTAGCTATCTCCCGAATCATTCAACTCTGATCTTTAATATGCGAGACGAGAGAAGCTGAAAACCGAATACCCAGCCAGACCCCGGCGACAGCCTCCTGTCACGCTCAAGCCTCAACGATCCTCTACAATTCCCAAAAGAAACCTGCGACCCACTTGATTGCACCCGTCGGACGTGAACCGCCGGGCACGTTCAATCCGTTCGCTGGCTATTTCACAATGAACGGATTCTCGACCTCTTCCAGTTGCTTGACGTGCGCTTGATCGGCAGCACTGAGCTTGGCCAGAGGCACGTCGATCACGCGACTCTCCGCATTTCGCAATCGGACGACGCCATCCTTCAGTTCCACGAATACACCTTCGAGCTTGAAGCGACCCGAAGCATCCGACCACGTTCGTAACGCGTTCGGAGACTCACTCGTCAAACCGACAGGCCGAGCTGGTTGCGGCAGTTCTTCCGGGGCGAGCTGAATCCTCCGTCGTTCAGCGTTTTCCGACTCTTTCACTTCCCCCCAAGTCAAAAAACCTAACTTTACCTTACCATCAGGAAGCAATTCCTCGACTTTGGCCGCGAACCAAAACGTGCCGCGATTGTTCCGTTGCGCTTGCACAATCTGGCCAACAAAGAGGGGTGTTGTTGACTCCACGACCCTTTCGGTGGACTTGATCACGGCTGGCCCTTGGTATTCCTTTTCAAGGTTTTTCATTCGCTTGTAAGTGGGAGACCAATTCAGGAGTGCCTTGTGAGCTGCACCTGCCACGTTTTTGTCGGCGCTGGATAGATGTTTCTCGATGGCTGAGGTGACCTCTGCGTCCGGTTCCAGCGGCGTCTTCGTGGCAAGTTCGCTGAGTTTCGAAGCGATCCGCGACGTTTCGTTGGAAGAAAGCGCAGCTAAAGCCACTTGCCTGTCTTCGTTGGACATGGGTGCTTCAGCATTAGCCTTGGCAGCGGCGGAGATTCGTGCTGCTTCTTCGGCCTTTTGTTGGGCAGCGGCTTCGATTTTGGCGAGCTCCGCAGCGGATATGCGTGTGTACTTCACGCTAATCGGGATCGATGTCGAAGTGTTCCCTGTTTTCACCGTAAGTTTGAGGGTCATGTCGAGAGCTTGCGGAATATTTTCCTGTTTGTCGAATATCCAGGTGCCTGTCCCTGTCAAGTTAAAAGCGGGATTGTCATCGGTTGCTGGCGTATTCAACTGATAGGATCGAGCAATCTTAACCGATTCACCGCTGGAACTCTGTACGGAGTAGGAAGTCACCTCGCTGGCCGCTTGCACGTTCTTCGGGTCGTCACCGGCAAAGGGATCGAAGGGACCAAATCGATGGCGACCATTCTCGTTTTCTTCGGTGATGGATACGCCACTGTCAATTTTCCACTGCTGCTCATCGGCGGGCGGGAGGACCTCGAAAGGCAGCAGAGAGACGTTGCCCAACAGGTAGGGCAACTGCGAATCGCCCTCCATCGCAAGTACGTCGCCGCGCGGAGTGAGCGTGATCTTGTTGGTGGTTTGCGTCTTGCCTGCAAAGGTCGGCTTGGAAAATGGACCGGGAATCGACGGTGGTCCACCAAACGGAATCCCAAAGCCCGGCCGACCGCGATTGGTTTGCTTCGACTTCTTCGCTTCATTCAATCCTCCACGATACGTCACTCGCAGTTGATCCGTCGCCACCTTGTCGACGGTGTAGTTCGTGATGCCTTTGTAGGTTGTGGTGGCATCGTCGGCGTCCACTGTAATGTCGAACTGATAGGAGAATTTCTGTCCCTCCTTCCAGTTGTAACGCAGCGATTGCGCGGTGGCGTCCGAATAGAGGCTGAAGCTGATAGCTACAGTCGCAGCCAACGAGAAAATTGTCTGACTGAGCGGGTTAGCAAACATTTTTAACTTTTCCTCGTTGCAGATTAGTAACCATCGCGTTACGGCGTTCTCGCGGCCACGCTATGCCACACCCCTTTATCCTCGATCTTAGCCATGCTAAATGCCTCTTGCTATGGGAATCGTATGCGACAACAGCGCAAATTCAAAACCAGGGCGTGTGGGCTGGTTTAGGTTATTCCACCTTTCGCGTTGCATTGATCCCAAGCGCGGCGAGTGCGGCGACAATATACCCTGCCGAAAAGAGCAGAAACGCTTCTTTCCAGTCTCCGTTGGTGTCCCATTTTTCCAGAACTATCGGTACTAACAGAGGAGTCGTGGCAGCACCGAGATTTCCCCACATATTCCCCCAACCAAACACAGCCGCTGTGTTCTTGCCTCCAACATCCTGCATGTAGGCCCAAATCCCAGGCACGCTCATGTCCGTTGCAAAAGCGACCAGTGAAGCGGCTGCGATGAAGGACCAGACCGACTCTAAATACATACACGACAGATACGCCATCACGGCAACGCAGTAACAAGCGACCATTGGAATCGAACGTCCCCAACGCGTTCCCAGACGTCGAACCGAAAAGTCCGTTAAAGGGCCACCGCACAACATTCCCACGATCCCTGCAAACAATACGATCGTCGACATCCAACCGCCTGTCCCAGCTTCGACATGTTTTACTTCCTTCAAGTAAGTCGGTAACCAAGTCACCAGGAATACCCAACCCACATTGATGCCAAACTGCAGCGAGCACATCAGCCACATCGTGCCACTACGAACTAGCGGCAGTACCGGTGGAAAGGGAGGCGGTCCAACGTCAGCCGCTTGCGTGCTTCCAACAGCGATCAAAGCTTGCTCGGACTCGTTGCAGTCAGGATGTTCAGCAGGCGTTTCGCGGAATACGTGCCAGAAGTAGGCGGCGACAAACAGCCCGGAAATCCCGTACAGAACCAACACCCAGCGCCAACCCAAAAAATCTCGCAAGAGCCAAGCAGTGAGCAGCGGTGCGATCGCGCCACCCAAACGCCCACCAAACGAAACGATCGAGCTAGTCGTACCGCGGATCGATAAGGGCGTCCAGCGTTTAATCAAGCTGCTGGCCGTGGGATAACATCCCGCCTGCGCGATCCCAAATAGCAGTCTAGCAACGATGAGCATCGCGAAACCGCTGGCCAACCCCGTCAACATCGTACACAGCGACCAAACGCAGATGTAAAGCGGCAACATCTTGCGTGCCCCAAACCGATCGGAAAGCCAGCCGGCTGGCATTTGCCCTAAAGCGTACGAGAAAAAGAACGCAGACAGCATCGCCCCTGTCTGTGTTTCATTCAAACCAAGGCTCGTTTTGAACTCATCCAGTTTCGCGATTTCGGCGATACAGATGCGGTCGAGGTACAACAACACTGCCGCGAGCGTTGTGGCACCCACAACGTAATAACGAACATGGGTTGCTGCGCTCGGATCTGCATCAGTGCGTTGACTGTTGATGGTTTCTTTCACTTGCCGATTTCACTACGACGAAAGTGGTACTTTCCCGATTGAAACAGATTCGGCAGGAAAGCCGTCCCCAGCCCAGGATCCGAAGGCGGGATCAACCAACCGTTCTCAATGCAAGGCTGACGGTCAATCAAGTTATGATAAAACGTGCGGATGTGTGCTCGAACCGTTTCTTGAAGGATCACGCTCGTCGACGCAACGGCACAATGCAATCCCGAAAATAGTGTCATCGGTCCTGTGCAATCGTGCATCGTGGCTGGCAGATTGTGCATTTGAGCCAGGTCGATGATCCGCCGCGTTTCGCTGATTCCACCGGCCCATGTCGGATCGATCATGACGTAATC
This sequence comes from Planctomycetaceae bacterium, assembly GCA_031411655.1. Classification (GTDB taxonomy): domain Bacteria; phylum Planctomycetota; class Planctomycetia; order Pirellulales; family Pirellulaceae; genus UBA6163. The sequence continues at coordinate 1,746 of JANOBM010000061.1, read as the reverse complement.
GGCGGCCTTCGCTTGCAGCAAAGATAAATATGCGGGACGTCCTAATAACATTTCACTGGCCGCGATTGGCATCCCCGATCGCTGTCGAAAGTCGGCCAGTGTCGAGACATTGTCCACGCGCAACACATCTTCTAGCCAGAACGGTCTGATTTCCTTCAGCGCGGATGCGAGCCGCAGCGCGGCGGGCAACGTAAAAAAGGCGTGCCCTTCGATCATGATCTCGATCTTATCGCCAACTCGATCGCGAATCTCGCGCAGCGGTTTCATCCCCTCGTCGATATCGGCTGCCGAGAGATACGCTCCAGCTCCGCGATGTGCATATCGATCGAAAGGCCAGACCTTCATACCGAGAATACCTTCAGCAACGAGTTCCTCAGCCAAATCACCGGCGGCATGAATTGAGGACCAATTGTCCTGTAAGGTTCCGGGTTGCCCTTCATCGCCAAAGCCCGGCCAACCCGGATGCGAGGCACTAACTTGTGCTGGTTGTTTCTTCGTTCCGTAGCCAGGTCCACCACACGTGTTGTAAATGCGAACTTTCTTCTGAGCAGCTCCCCCGAGCAGTTTCCACACCGGCTGACCACAAACTTGTCCAAGAATATCCCACAGGGCGACATCGATGGCCGAAAGGGCTCGCATCTCTGCCCCTGGATAACCAAAGGGAGTGCAACGTTCGTATAAAAATCGCCAATGGGCTTCGATGTCTGTCGATTCAGCACCAAGCAGTCGCTGAGCCATCCAGTCGTGTATCAGCGACTCGATCGCTTGCGGCGTGTAATACGTTTCGCCGCAACCAGTTTGTCCATCGTCAGTATGCACGCGAACCAAAATCAGGTTCGTCATGATATCTGCAGGGATCGATGTTTCTATGGCAGTGATTCTTGGCATCGATCGCTCTTTGTTGTAGATGCTGCTCCATGCAGCAAACCGCGAATGTAACCGAAGGCAAACAGTCGCCCCAGCATCGTATAACCGGGTTCACCTTCATCTTCGCCGAACAATTGCGGCACGTGGTCCGGGCGAATGGCACCACCATACCCAATCTCTCGATACGCGCGGATTGCCTCGGCCATATCCGTCGGGCCACAGTCATGAAAGGTCTCGACAAAGGATTCGGCGGTGCCGGAAGCGTCACGAAAATGAACGTACTGAATGTGCTTTCCAAGTCGCCGAATCGTGGCCGGAATATCAACCCCCATCGTGGCGAACGTACCTTGGCAAAAACAAATCGCATTGCGAGGGCTGGGAACGAGCGACACCAATCGTTCGAATGCAGGCACAGAATTCATGATGCGCGCTCTGCCTTGAAACTCTGGAAGTGGTGGATCGTCAGGGTGCATGGCCAGCGTAACCGAAGACGATTCAGCAACGGGAATGATCTCAATGAGGAATCGCTCAAGAAACTCCCACAGTTCATTCGCCGAAATCGTCAGGGCGGGATTCTTCATACTACCGACGTTCAGCGAGATCGCTCGTTCAGCGTCAGCCAGATTGAAAGCAGTTACTTTTGCTCCCCCTCTAGCCGGGACATCCAGTTTCGTGCGCACCCAATCGGTGCCCGACATGAAGTTGTAGCAAAGTAACGGGATGCCGACCGTCGACATATGACGGATCAATGCCTGCATGGCACGGAGTTCACTGCCATCGTGGTCGACACCGAGCTTGATCTTTTCGATCGGGAGGTAACCTTCGATCGCCAGTACTTGCAAGCCATAAGATTCGACGGTCCGCTTCACGGCCAGCACA
>JANOBM010000060.1:0-5461 GCA_031411655.1 Planctomycetaceae bacterium | reverse complement strand
GTGATGGTTTCCGCTAAGGCCTTGCCTTCGGCCATGACAGCTTCTGCCTGGTCGGCGGCGGCGAGCAATTCGATTTCTGCAACCTTCAGTCTTTGGTTAGCGCCGATGATCGCGACTTCTTGTTGGCGTATCGCCTCAGTGGTCAACTTCACGACTTCTTGCTCAACTTCAACCATCGCTTCCTTTTGCTTTACAAGCTCCAGCTCAACGCGTAGTTCTTTCTGACTTTGCTGTTGCTCAATTTCCTTGACGTACTGCTCTGCCTGCTGAACAGCGATTTGTCGATCACGTACAGGCAACGCAATTTGTTGGGGAGGAGAGATACGTGTGATGAGGGCTTGGACGATCTCAATGCCTTGGCTACGGCAGGTTTCTTCAAGCGTTTTCTGGAAATCTTTTTGGAATTCTAGACGCTTTTCGCCAAGTATGAATTCACGCCCGGAATGGTTGCTGCCTTTCAAGCGGCAGAACGATCTCGCATTAGGAAGAATGATTTTTTGAATAATTTCTTCTTCCACTCGAGCATCGCGACCGTTGTCATTCTCAGCGTCGTTATAGGTTACAAAGACTTCGGCCGCCTGATCGGGTGCCACTCGGAATTCGATTCGACCGTCAAGCATCACGAAAAAACCGTCGCGACTGGGAAAGCCCATCTCGCCACCGGTATTGAGATTGAATCGTTGGCTGCGGCAATCCACCAGGTTGATGCGTTCAACATAAGGATTGATGTAATACACGCCCGGATCGAGCGTCTTTTTTTGAACGCCACGGCGCCCATCTTCAACGACCAGTGCATTGGGCTGGACCGGCATCGGTGCAGATAGCAACGTGACGACACCTTTAAAGCCTGCAGGGATCTCAACCGGCTCGTGCAGCTCGACGAGTTCGGAGTAGTTGTCACGGTCAAACGACGGCTTTTGTCCAAACTGGTAGACGATTGCGTTGAGCGCATAACGACCTGGCCGGAGTACTTCCGGATCGATCCCTTTCATCTCTGGTTTATCGGCGATCAAATTGCCATAGCCAAGGTCGTCGCCATGCAGGCGAATCCGTACCCCAAGCTTGTTCTCGGGAACCTCGACTTGAGGAACCACTTCCCATTCCCAGTGCCAAGGGTTGTAGAAATAACGGCCTTCGGGAAGCAGCTTTTCCTGCAATCCCTTGAATTCACCAAACTTCTCAGAAGGAACCAACTCAACGTCGTTTGCAATGTCCGGACCCGTCTTCTTAAGCAGCACCGCGACATGTCCACTGGGCACATCAATTCGGCAAAACAAAAAAGTCCAGACAAGAATCCCGATCAAGCCAGCCATGCCGAGCAAGACGACTCCACCGATCTTCCCTGCTGTCAACAGTCGTTGGAAACGATCCAACGGTGAGTCATCATCATCATCAAGTTCGGTCTTCGACACTTCGTGATCCTCCGATCGAGAACATCATTCGCCTAGCAAGCGGGCATCGAAGCGTACACCTCAGGGCGCGGTATGCTAAAAAAAGAAAGCAATTTTTTAGCGACTCTATCGGTCAAGCCGGTCGCGACTCCCAATATTCCGAAAACAATGGCATTCCGCGCCGCATTCGGGTTGAGCTCATTGCACTTAGCGGTCGAAACGCAACTCCACTTCTTGTCCAGCGTTCTGCCAAATCATCATTTTTCCCCTATCGGTTTGCACTCTTTCTCGCGCTATTCAGGTACGATACCGGGCGGTGCGCTTCCGGTGCCGCGAACCGCTTGGATCGGTCCAATCGATGCGTGGACGCGTTTGTTATGCTCACCGCGTGATTTCGCCGGTGGATCAAACGCGCGATGAAGTGCCTTTTGGTTTTTCGGCAATGGACAGATACATCAAGTGTTGGTTCCCGTTTTGATTACCCATTTCTTGCGATTCGTCATGGATTCAGTTCGATTATTGTTTTTCGTAGGTTGTCTCGGTGTCAGTGCATCCGTTGTTGCTCAGCTACCGACCGGATGGCGGGCTCATGATTGGGACCGCCCACAGCCTCCAGTCGTTGCCCCGGGTGGCGGTACGGGAAGCGACGCTCCCTCGTTACCACCGCCAAGCGACGCTGTCGTTTTGTTTAGCGGTAGCGATCTATCGGAATGGCGTGATTCCGATGGCAACGAAGCTAAATGGATCGTTCGCGATGGCGTGATGGAGTCCATACCGGGAAGCGGGTACGTTTTCACTCGCAAGTCTTTCGGCGACGTACAACTGCACGTTGAATGGGCGTCTCCAGCAAATGTGGTTGGCAACAGCCAGGGGCGAGGTAATAGTGGCGTCTTCTTGATGGGCCAGTATGAAGTCCAAGTGCTCGATAGCTTTGAGAATCGGACCTACGCCGACGGTCAAGCGGGTTCGCTCTACGGACAATTTCCACCATTGGTAAATGCGAGCCGGGAGCCTGGTAAATGGCAAGCCTTTGACATCGTGTTTCGACGACCGCGGTTCGGCGCAGATGGCGTTCTGCTGTCGCCGGCTCGTTTCACGGTGCTACACAATGGCATTTTGGTTCAAGATAACGTTACGGCGCTTGGCCCAACTAAATGGCTCCAGCACCTTCCTTACCAAGCAACTGAAGACGCATTACCCATCGCGCTTCAGGACCATGGCAACCCCGTCAGGTATCGAAACATTTGGGTTCGAAGGTTAGACGAGTACATGCTACCCTGGCCGACCAAGCCATATGATTCGCAGGTCGAGCAGCTTTCGACGGATGAGCTTGCAAATTATGTCGGTGAGTACATTGGCGAGTCGTCCGCGGGAGATTCCTTTAAGGTCATCCGCCGGGGCCGCCATCTTGAACTGGAAGTTTTAGGTCGACCACTGGAATTGATCACAAGATCAAAAACGGAATTTGGCTTGCGCTACACAGCTGCCGCAATTGAGTTCACGCTTGACGACACCGGCAAAGCAGTGGGCATGTCTTTCGAGATGGGGCCAGACAAACGATCGACAAAACGCAAAATCGAGTAACTCGGACAACGCGAATTATTCGGCGCAAATCGCCTTGAAAAAGTTTTTTTTGAACACTAGGTCTTTATTTTCTCACAAGGACGTCTTTACGTGACGCGCACCGCAATCAATCAACTTGCCGAAAACCAATCCATCGATCAATCATTCCAAGCCACTGACAAGCAACTCCGGGTTAATCGACAAGGTGGCAAGTACCTCCTGCTAAAACTTAGCGACCGATCGGGGACGATTTCAGGTATGGTTTGGAATGCGGACGAACGAATTTTCGACGTGTTTGACCGCGGTGACTTCATTCATTGCAAGGGACGAACTCAGGTCCACAACGGCAATTTGCAGATGATTGTCACTGAGGTCCATCGGATGGATCCGCAGGAAGTGGATCTTGCCGATTTCGATCGCTTTGACTCGCTTGAAGCGGGACGATTATCGATTCGTCTGAAACAATTGATGGAGGGTATTGAAAGTATTCCACTTCGCCGCATCGGTTTAGCTTTCGTTGATGATGCAGTATTCATGGAACGATTTCGAATCGCTGTTGCAGCAGTCAACAATCACCACGCCTATCCCGGAGGTTTGCTCCGACACACGGTCGACCTGATGGAACTAGCGGTTCTGATTGGACCACGCTACCCCCAGATCGATACAGACTTGTTAACGCTTGGAGCATTTCTTCATGACATCGGCAAGGTCGATGAATTGGCTTCTGGGGGAGATGTCACTTATACGGATCGCGGCCAAATGATTGGTCACCTTGTCATTGGCGTACAAATGCTAGGGGAGAAACTGGCAGAGATAGCCGCGAGCGGCGAGCCGATACCGACTGAGTTACGATACCATTTGGAGCACATGATTTTGAGCCATCATGGTCAACTTGAGTTTGGAAGTCCCAAGGTGCCGCTAACTTTAGAAGCAATCGCCCTTCATCACTTAGACAATCTTGACGCTAAGATTGCAGCGGCGACAGCGATCATCGAATCCGATGTTTCGGCTGACCGAAACTGGACCAATTACAATCCTGCTTTGGGTCGCAAGCTTTGGAAGCCAGCCACATGAGCGATTCCATGGTTAATCGTTCCGCCATTATCTTACTTTCCGGTGGCTTGGATAGTGCGACATGTTTGGCCATCGCTAAAAGCAAAGGATTCGATTGCCACACGATGAGTTTCCACTATGGCCAACGACACCAATACGAACTCGAGCGGGCGAGCAGAATTTCACAACACTTTAGCGCCGATTCCCATCGGGTCATCGATATCGATTTATCCCAGTTCGGCGGTTCCGCACTGACAGACCGAATGATCGACGTTCCTAAACATGATTCCCTGGATACGATAGGAAAAGATATTCCCATCACGTACGTTCCGGCAAGGAATACCGTGTTTCTATCTTTATCGTTGGCATTTGCGGAGGTCGTTGGCGCGCGTGATATCTTTATCGGCGTGAATGCATTGGACTACAGTGGCTATCCTGACTGTCGTCCCCAGTTCATCGATGCGTTCCAAACGATGGCCAATCTTGCCACCAAGGCTTCGGTGGAAGGTGCACTACCGCTTAAGATTCACACGCCGCTAATCGACCTCACCAAAGGCCAGATCATCGCACTCGGTCTACAGCTTGGTGTCGACTATTCCATGACACTTTCATGTTACGATCCTGGCCTCGGCGGACGACCCTGTGGGCGTTGCGACTCCTGTTTGCTGCGTGCAAAGGGCTTCAAGGAAAATGGGATAGCTGACCCAGGACAGTAGTCACGCAGATTTTCTTGCTCCCCCAGGTTCGGTACCGCCTGGCGGCTCTCGGTTGTTACCACTAGCGGCATTTGATGCCGAAACGTGAAATTCGACTCGGCTCGGTTGCGAACGAAAGGCGCGGTTGCGAACGCAAGGCTTGGGTGTGATTCCCGATGAGCGCTTTCCTTGAAGATGCCGAACGTGCGGTTTGGTCGTGTGCCGCCGAGCCACCCTCTATTTTTGGGACTTGGTTTCTGCTCTTCCTGTGAGTTTTTCCGGTTGCAGATTCACCCTGACCGCTTGGGCTCCCATCTTCCGGCGTTTGTTGTCATATTTTAAGAATTTTAGCAACATTCCTTTCAATTCGGATAACATAGAACCTAGGTCAGCACGTGGCAGCCGCATCCTTCTCTTCTGAGGGTCTTGTCCATGTTTTCAAAGTCGCTTCGGAGTGTACCTCCGGTTGCTGGTGAGTTGATGGTTCGTCGACCTCACACCGTCACACCGAGTATCAGTGCATCAGAGGGTCTACGGGCTTTGCTGAAACAGAACCATTCGGGAATGCCGGTCATTGACGCTTCCGGGAACTACCTGGGCGTCTTTTCGGAAAAGTGTTGCTTAAAAGCTTTGCGTCAAACGTCCACGCTCGAAAAATGGAATGACTTGCAGGTTCGAGATTCAGGTGCCATGGCGACAAATCTTTTTTGTCTGTCGCCCGATGAGGATGCCGTCGCTGCCATTGGCGCATTACTCGGC
>JANOBM010000059.1:0-3638 GCA_031411655.1 Planctomycetaceae bacterium | reverse complement strand
GTGGGTGGAAGAATGTGACTGACAGATTACGTCTGTCTTGATCACGGGTCCGAGACGCCAGTTTTAATCCAAATGACTCCCACCCATCAAACCTCGGACTTACATGGATTCTTTATTTGGCAAAAACAGGATGTATAGAATGTTGATAAAACCGCAATTCGCATTCTGCTTAGTCCTGCCGTTGCTTGCCGCCGGCATCTGTTACGACATCACCGCTCAAGGTGGACCACCTATGGATCGCCACGATGGGTTGCCCACCGGCAGCGGTTCCCCGGAAGCGGCTGCATGCGACATGGTTCGAGCGTTGGTTCAGCGTAACTTTGAAATGTTCTCGAGAACGCGTCCGGAAGGCGGCGGTGGCGGGGACACGCTAAACGATATCGCAAACCACTACGTCTCATTCGTCAGAGACACAACGTTTCGCACCGATGATCGCGTTGTGACTGCACACGAGACTTTGCAACGTACACGCTTGACGCCCAAACTGACTACTTCGGCCGTTGAGATCGATTTTGATTTAATCAAGCCGTACCACGCATGGACGTTCGGTGCCCACAAACAACACAGCTTTGTGGATGTCACCGTGTTCGACCGTGACGGCAATGAGTTCACGACCCGCATGATTGTCGTCCGCACTCGAAAAGATGACCTCTGGAAAGCCTATCCGATCGGACTCGGAGTCGAGCCTCTCTATCAGAAGCTTTCCGACCTGGCGACACCGCATGAGCGCCCTAGTGAAAGCCCGAACGCAGCCAAATAACAACGCGTTGGACACGGAGCCGCCGATCGCGTCGTTCCTGAAGTCAATGTTGATTGGCGGCGGCCCGGTCAACGCAAACGTTATTGGACTCAATGCTCGGCTTCTCTATGGGACACTGCATTCATGTGATCGTTGCCCCGGCTTCGACAGCTGACACTATTTCGCAACAGTGGCCGGAGTTGCCACGACTCGATCGCGCCAACGGATTTTCGATCTTTCCGATAGATGGCGACTTGATTGATGCCCGGATCTCGCCTGACGCGACACCAACCGAAACAGGCGATGAGTTCATTTTGTTGACCAACGGCTTCCGTATGGAACTGCGACGTCTTTCTCGCAATGGGCTGCTTGCATATGTCGAAACGGAATACTTCGGTGGCACTGGCGGCCAAGGCGCACTTGTGTGCCGCGATGGCGACGAGATCATGCCGCCCGAGTGGAACGAATCTGGTACAATTAATGCCGCCTTAAAACTAATTGGATTGAAACGCGGCATACTTGCCGACCAATTTATGGCAGCTGGCTTTGCCGACGTTCGTGTCGACGCGGACATACTCGACTTGATCGCAGGTCAGTCCGCGAAAGATGTCCAATAACAAACCATTGCATCGAAGTGGCGGATCGGCCGCTTCGACTTTTAGGAACTTTACTTGCCGCCACTCGATGAATGGTGGCGTTCGGTCGGAAATGCTTTCGGTTGGATTTCAATGCCTGCTCCCCTTGGACACTCGTCACGAATCGCATTCCATTACGATAGTGCATCCTCTGGGTGGCCTCGTGCACTCGCCAGCGTTCGGACCTACAAACGAAGAACACATGGAGACATCAGTGTCGATTCAATGCGAAGATTGCGACTATTCAATGCAAAAGATTGAGTTGATCGATCGTGGGCACGGTGGCGTGAATTTTGACTTCGAGTATAGACTTGAGGATTCGAAGCGTAGCTTTTGGACCGGTCGATATCCAGTTGCAGGAAAGGTGCATGCCTACATGTGCGGTAAATGTGGTAGGATACGGCTTTATGGTGTTGATGCAGACGGAGTGCGTCTTCGGAACGATCCTTTGAAGAAGGATGAATGACGGTCGTTCGCCATCAACCCACAGGTTAGAACGACGTCCGAACAAAATGTTGGACCGAAGCTCCCCGTCGGTCCGTTTCGAAATGGAAGCCTTGTTGGCGGGGGCTCGGTCAACATTGCCGTTGAACTTAATCGAGTTGTGTTTTAGCGCGTCCTGCGGGGAGTCTTGTTGGCATCCTTGCCAACGATCTGACATCGACTGCCGATGGATTCTTTGGCTCGCACGGTCGTTAGGGCGCAACGGAATGTTCTGCTCATAGACCATTGCCTGCCCACCTCACGCTTAGCAGTACTCGTTGGGCGATGCAGCGATCCACCTTCGATCAGCAGCGGCAACGATTCTTGCCGATTGACGATTAAAACGATTGTATGACTTGCGCTTTCCTGTTCTTGAACTTTACTTGAGTGACCTCAGCGGTCGCAATTCGCGATCCACCGGTCCTCTCACGCTTCAGGAATCGCGCTATGACCCCTCACGAAAAACGACCCAGCCATCTCACCATTCGGCTCGCCGAAGACATGAGAATCCGTAACCTCGCCTCGCGAACCATCGACGCCTACACCTACCACGCCGAGCGGTTCGCCGACTTTATTGAAAAACCACTGGACCTTGCGACCGGAGAAGACGTTAGAAGCTTCCAGCTTCACCTGATCGATACCAAGAAACTCGCCTATAGCAGCTTCAATCAAGCCGTTTGTGCTTTACGGTTTCTCTACACCCACACCATCCACGTCTCCTGGCCGATCACCATGGTGCCCTTCGGCAAAAGGCCCAAGACGCTACCGGTGGTCCTCGGCAGACATGAAGTCGACGAGCTACTGCGATGCACCAAGAATTTCAAGCAACGAATTTTCCTCACCACGCTGTACGCTACGGGAATGAGGTTCTCCGAGGCTGCCAACCTGAGCATCCCCGACATCGACTCCCAGCGGATGCAGATTCGTATCACTCACGGCAAGGGAGCCAAGCAGCGGCAAGTACCGCTCTCACCGAGGCTGTTGAGCGAGCTTCGCAGCTACTGGAAACAGTACAGACCCACGTCGCTGCTCTTTCCCGGCAAGTCACGGGAATCGACCTACGCCGACACGACCATTCAAAAGACGATCAAGGCCTCGGCTCAACTGGCAGGCATCAAGAAGGACATCACGCCACACACACTGAGACACTCCTATGCGACCGGACTCTTGGAAGCGGGCGTCGATCTGCTGACGATCAGCCGGTTGCTGGGCCATGCCAGCTTCGCCACCACGATGATCTATCTGCACTGCCGCCGAGAGCATCTACACAGTATCCCCAGCCCGCTGGATTGGTTGCCAGTACAACAACTGCCGACCTATCAACCGCCAGTGGAGAATCGGCAGCCACCAAACTAACCGTGGCCCAGATCTTACGCAGCAAAAGTGCTGCGTATGTGAAGCAGTACGCAGGCCACGGTGCCTGTTTTCAAGTGCAGAGCGTACTGGCCAAATTGTCGCTGTGCCGCACGCGCGCCCTGGGCGGCAAGACCTATCAGTGCGATGACTGCGGTGAAGTGACGGAACGATTTCATCCCTGTGGCGATCGGCATTGTTCTCAGTGTAGTGGCTGCAAGCGATACGACTTCGCTGCTCGTGCCGAGCAGTTGATTCTCCCCGGCGTAACGTACTATCAAGTCGTGTTCACACTTCCCGGTGAGTTGTCAGAACTGGCGCTGGCCAATCGCGAAGCGATGGCAGACTTGCTTTTCAGTTCGGCAGCCAAAAGTCTTCGCAAAACGATTCGCAGCCAACAGTATTATGACCCTGCTTCGATGATGGTC
>JANOBM010000058.1:0-1537 GCA_031411655.1 Planctomycetaceae bacterium | reverse complement strand
CACCACCACACCAGTCCCAGATTCAGACACGGCGGAAAGCAACGAATGCCCGTGCGTGAATATTACCCCGGCAAAAAGCCGTACCGTATGGTTTACTGTGAAGACCCCTTCGGAAACCTGATCGAAATCTACTCCCACAGCTACGAGTTAACCTATTCGTCAGGTGCTTACCAAGATGGGGTCACCAACCCAAACGGCATAGGCCGTCCCGATTGGGAGCGTTCGAGCGGCAAAAGCGAGCAGATACATACTCACGATGATCCCAGCGACGGTGAGAACGCTCGGAACGAGCTTCGTGAATCCTTGGGTGTATTTCAGGCCGCGTTCGGTCAAACGCTGATGGCTGGAATCATGGGCAACGGGAACGGAAAGTCCAAGCTCAATTGACGAGCCGACACCACGAAAAATTCTCAAGCGTGAAACAACAATCCGATTTGAATCATGTCATCAATGCAGGAGTTGCATCAGGGAAATCGGCTCCGCGTGATACCGATTCCCAAGCGATGAATTCGTCTCGCAGGTCGTCGAGCTTGGTCATTGCACCATCATAGGCATCATTACCAAGCAACAGGCGATGCGGTGGATTCGTCGATTCGACCGCTTGCACGATGGCTTTGGCGGCTCGGACAGGGTCACCCGGTTGATGGCCCGAGACCGCTCGCAACTGCTCTACGTTTCGATGTGCTGTGCTGGCATAGTCTTCGATCGGACGCATTGTTTCGTTGGCTGACCGACCAGCCCAATCCGTTCGGAAGCCACTCGGTTCTACGAGCATCACCCGAATACCCAAGGGTTCCACTTCTTGCCAAAGTGCTTCCGACATTCCTTCGACTGCAAACTTGGTCGAATTGTAATAGCCAAGTGCTGGGAATGAACGAAGTCCAGCGATTGAGGAGAGGTTCACGATGAAACCTCTACGGCGTTTTCGCATTCCAGGTAGTACGACATGGATCATACGACACAGTCCAAATACATTGACTTCGAACATCTTTCGAACTTCCTCTTCGTCGCTCTCTTCCACGGCGGCAAAGTAGCCGATTCCCGCGTTGTTGACTAACACATCAATGCCACCGAAATGTTGTTCAGCGGCCTTCACGGCCTCTTCAGCTTGTAATCTGTCCGTCACATCTAGCTTGAGAAGCAAAACATCTCCAATCTCGGCCAAGTCTTGAATATCAAGGGGATCGCGTGCCGTGACGACTGCTCGATAACCTAATTCAAGAACGTGCTTGGCGATGTGCTTGCCAAACCCCGTCGAACATCCAGTGATAAACCATGCGGGTTTCACGGAGTGCTCGGAGTTCTTCGCTGATGATGTCATTTCGATACCTTTTTAATTGAGAAACCACTGAACCAATCTGTACCGACACTGCATTCGTTGGGCCACTTTGGACGTTGCCGGAAAGAATATGCTGAATATCTGCCGCTAACAGAGTGAGTACCTTGCGACCAGCATGTGCAATTTGAATGCCTGCGATGGAGCCTTGAAGCTTGATGAATCGGGAGGTTTTTGCAAACGGCTGGATATGATTGTCGT
>JANOBM010000057.1:0-52993 GCA_031411655.1 Planctomycetaceae bacterium | reverse complement strand
GCCGTCGTCATGTCCTCGAACCAGTTGCGATACTCCTCGCGCCATCGTTTGGGGATGTCGTCGACAAACCACGTCGCTAGGTCGTCAAACTTCTTGGATTCGAGGGAAAGTATCTGAATGTCTTCTCGATCCTCAAATGGTAAAACCTTTGGACTTGGCGGCCTTCCATCGGGGTAACTGGTTCGCGGAACCGCGGCATTGATGGCGCGAATGATTTCAAGCCACACCAATCGACGCTCCGAAGTGCTGGAGACTTCTTGACCCAGGGTGCTCAGATAGTTCAGCTTGCTGGTCAGCGTTTCATCTTGGCTAATTTGCTCGCTGCTGTAAGTACTCATTTGCTTGACAGCCGATTCAGCCCGCCCCCAAAGATCGGGATGCGTTTTGGCCCAACTTCGCTCCGTGAATGCATAGTGCCCCACTAAACCTGCCATCAGCGTCGCACAGGTTGCCAACGCCCAAGGTTTCTTCGCACGAATGATCCGTTGAGTGACAATTTCTTTAGGTACGAGCGATGCTGTGAGTTGGCTGATGCCAAGTCCCTGCAGGCACAAACCGTAGCAGACCGCAAACGTCGGCGCGTTATCGCGGAACGTTGGAATTGTCAAAACATCGTCGCCGGTCAATCGATTGAATCTATCCAGCACATGAACATCAAGCCCCAAGTTCTTGCCGAGATATGCGGCCAATCCAGGCATTTTGACTGTATTGCCAGTCACCAAGAGTTCGGTGATATCGGCTTTTCGGTTTTGGCTTTTAAAGAAGCCTATCGACCGCTGGACTTCGGTGACCATGTCATTGAAGACCGGCCGCATCGTTTGGAAGATCAGCTTTGGATCAACTGCTTCACGGGCATTGCGTTTGAGATGTTCAGCCTTCGCGAAGGTGAGCTTCAAATCCTTGGTTAGCTGACGTGTAAAGTGATTTCCGCCGATCGGCATGCTTCGTTGCCAAATGCGAAAACCGTTGGTGACGATCAAATCGGACGAGTCGGTTCCGATCGACAGCAACACGCTAGAAGTCGGAGGGTTATCCACATCAAAAACATCGTTTTCAATGCGCTCGTTCATGCGGTCATACGCCAGCATGTTATAAATCGCGATCGGCGCCAATTGAATAATATCAACCTCGATGCCAGCCTTGTCCAACGGCTCCAACTGGCGATAAACCATTTCGCGTTTCATTGCGAACAGGCCGACCTCGCTTTCCAGCGCGTACCCTTCTTCGACCGTACTGCCGGGCATCATCTGATAATCCCAGACGACGTCATCCAAATCGAAAGGAATCTGCTGGCGGGCCTCGTAGCGAACGATGTCAGCAACCTTCTTCACTTCGACAGGCGGTGGCTTGAAAAACTTCGAAAGCCCGTTTTGCCCGGGAACGCTCAAACAGACTTTGTACGAGCCGGAATCATTCCGCTCGAGAAACTTATGCAGTGCCTCCGCAATCAAGGCTTCCGGTTCGGCCTCCGGTTGGCTCAAGATCTTCGGGTATTCGATGTAATCAAATGCATCGGCGACGACCTCGTCACCACTCATGTGGCAACGAAGCGCCTTTAACGCCGATTGGCCAATCTCGATACCCCAAACACCGTTCTTACTTGACATGAATTATTCGATCCGGAGTGTTCTTACTCGACCGCATAGATAGATAAGTAGTAGCTATTTTGACACGCTGATCCCCAACCGTGATCCCCAACCGTGATCCCCAACCGTCCGCCCTGAAGTCATTCCGGCGATTCCCTGTATTCATTTACGTTTGGGGGTGCGGTAGAGTTTGCAACTGCATCCCGCTAGCCAAGCATGCCAAATTCCGACGCGCATCGTGGGAAGTTTAGATCCTGTACGATGCTGTTTGTTAACCGAGCCTGAAAAGTTTCGTGATTAGACTGAGATTTACAAGTTGACGGTCAAAGAAACCAACCGCCCCGATCTACCCTCAACCGATCACCTCACGGCTTTCGCCGCCTTACAGTAGTTTATCGCGAATCGGCCCTGTTCGTCAAATTTTAATCCCGACATGACGCATTTATCTGCACAATTTTCCGCCGAACCGCACGCGATTGTGCAGTGCGTGACGCTGATTCCATGCCACACACTGGAGGACTTTCCGTCTTTTCTCGAAGATGCCGAGGCAAAGTCCTTATTAGCCGCCTGGACTGCGGCGTGGCATCCCTCACTTATTGCTACAACCGGTCGATTACCCAGATGGAACCGCGCGGATTCGCTCCCCGAAACGCTTGCGGGTCAATTGATTTTCGTTCCTGCGTCAGCCGAACCGAAGTTACCCAGCGGCTTCCAAGCGGCAATCCAAGCCGAAATATCGTGCCGTGTTGTACGAGCAGATGATCGAAGTGGGTTTCTTCGCGAATGCGAGCGAGTTGTCCCGGGGATCCTCGCCCCCGAAACCAACGTCACGGCCAGCGCTGGTACCCGAACGATCACGCCGGACGACTTTTTTGCTCTTGGCTACGCCTGGCTTCAGGTTCAGTTGATGACTCGGCGTCTGCGATATACCAGTAATCTCGACGAAATCTTTTTCTCCAGCCGCGTCGTTGAAGCGGCTCAAAAGCTGATCGCTGGCGACGGCGTCGAAGCTGCAGCGGCATTGCACGAAGCCTTTGACGCCCTCGCCCAGGAACGAGATCATTATTTCTCCAATGATCCCCATTTGATCGACTTGACGCTCTTAGCCTCCACCACCCTCGGTAGTTCGCTCGCTCTCACACTCTCTAAAACTCTCCAGGCTGAGCAGCCACCGATTAACGTTCTTATCGATTGCACGCTTGCCAGGACCGTCGCAGAGTCTCAAGAGCCAGCCGCAAAACAGCTTTTACAGCTCATTGATACGGAGGTCGTTGGCGTCGCCGGAGGCGGCTTAAAGTCGAACCTTGCGATTCACCATCAGACGGCGGCATCGGCTCGGCAAGCAGTCGCGGACGCCAAGTCGGCAACGGATCGATATCTTGGGAAACGTTGCGAAGTATTCGCGCGCGTCGCTGGCCCGACGCCCGGCGACTTGGCTATGTCGATCGCAAAAGAAAACTACATCGGGGCGATCCCCATTGACTTCGCTTCAGGCGAAGGCTGGGCAAGCGAGGCGAAGCTGATCTGGAGTTCATCGGTCCCGTCGATCGACGTCCTCGTATCCAAACCGATTGACGGATCAAGAAGCGATTCATTCTTATCGCTAGCCGTTCGACTAGGGCAAGCGATCGATAGTGGCGAGATCGCAGCCGCATTGATCGTTCACTGGCCAGATGGCGAAAGCGATGCGTATCGCGACCTCCGCCGCGCCGCGTCGTGGGGCCTGGCGCTAGGACGTTTCTGGAAGATTGATGATTTTTTTCGGACGGGACAACACCCTTACCACCATCATCGTGGACAGGCCGCGGCGGGTGCCGACCATTGGCTTTCGTCTCAGGTAGCGGAAAAAGCGGGCGATCCGCTGGCTCTTGCAGCAAAGTCCTACATTGATTTAATCACAACTGAGGCGGCTTGCTCGATCGAAGCGCTGGCGACCTTAATCAATCCAATTTCGCTGCCTCGCCCGAGTCAATCCAATGACTTGGAGGATTTCTCGGAAAAGCGGTCCTCATCCGCCGAGTTGCTCCTTCATGCGGCGAACACCTTTTGCGACCGACTCACAGGCGGCCACCTATCGACTGAAAAGGTTTCCCATTCCGTCCATTCGCCGCTAGTCGCCAAGCCTGTGAATAGCTACGTCGTGATCAACCCGCATGCGGCAGCAACGCGAGTCGCCCTCCGAATGGACGCGGCACCGGTCCTGACGGAATCCGTTTTTGGCGCGACCAAGGGCGTCGACGGTCGGTTTGACGTGACTGTCGATGTTCCAGCGCATGGATTTGTTGCGCTTCGCGCGGCGCCGACGCCGCCTCGTCGGCGTTGGCTTTCATCGCCGAATCGAATCGCCAAGGGGGCGATGCTCATCAACGAGTTCATGCAGGTCGAAATATCGCCCACATGTGGTGGAATCAAAGGCGTCTACAGCAGCGGTCGCAGCAATCGTTATTCCATGCGAATGGTCCACGTCGACGACGACGCAGGCTCGGATACTCTGGTAAGCGACATGATGGCTCGCGCGCTGAGAGTGGTGAGGTCGGACGAAGCATTGGGAGTGATCGAAACCGAAGGGGTGCTCACTTGGGGAGATTCTCGCCCGGCTGCGGAATTTACCATGCGCTACTCGCTGGCGCGAGGTTCGCGTTGGCTATGGGTTGAAGCCGATCTTGATTCATTCAACACGTCATTGCTTGGAGTAAACCCTTGGCGATCCTACGTTGCGATTCGATCAGCGATTGCGACAGAGGCAGCGATCTTGCTTGCACCGCTACGCGACAAGCTTCACCGTGTCGAGGGAAAACGACTCGACTCACCTGCAGGTTTACTGATCGACGAAACGAGTCGCCAAACACTCCTATTCAACGATGGAAGGCCTGCTCACCGTCGTCGTGGTGATCGCTATCTCGATTCAATACTGCTGGTTCGTGGTGAACAGCCTCGGCCACTGCGTTTCGCGGTCGGTTTTGATTGCCCCTCGCCGCTGACAGCACTTCGCGCGATCGCGGTCCCACCAACGGTCGTCGAATTGGCTTCCCCTGTCGCTGATGCGTCCGCCGCCCCACCAAGCATTCCGGCCTCCGGTTGGCTGATGCACTGCGCGACCACGGATGTGCAGATTTGTGACCTGCGGACCGAATCGACTTCTCCGTTGATTCTCACCTTTCTCGCCGTTGCGACCCGCTGCGAATCGCGTAAAGCCAAAGTGCGTTTTTGTCGAAGCTTGGTCATTGCCCATCGCGAGGCGAATGGAGCGAATCGGGCGAGCAGCTCGGTGGATGCGTCCGACCCATCAGACGGCTTTGAGGTGATAGAGCACTCGGGTGATTCGATTGAATTTTCGTTAGTCGGTCACGAAGTCACCCGAATTCGGGTCGAATTGGCCAGCCATTGATCGAAACCAGGAGCCATTCCCCATTGTCCGAGTCCGAACTCCTAGCGAAATTCCGTGACGCAGCTTTGCGTAGCGGCCTGATCGACTCGAAGAAATGGAGTCAAGCGGTGGCAGCCGTTGGCGACGACCCCGCCAAACTGGCCAGCCATTTTGTCGTTTTGGGACTCCTGACGGCCTATCAAGCTCAGCAGCTTCGCGCTGGCCGCGGCAAGCTCACCCTTGGTCCGTACGTGATCACCGGCTGGATCGGCCAAGGTGGCATGGGGCAGGTGTTCAAAGCAGTCCATTCCGTGATGGGACGCGAGTCAGCGGTCAAGGTTCTCCCCCTGGAGAAGTCCACCTCGGAGTCGAGAGAAAGTTTCCGCCGCGAGATTCGTTTGCAGGCAGGGCTGGATTGCCCATTCCTGGTTCGTGCGTTTGATGCGGGCCATGACGGTAATGTTCATTATCTTGTGACCGAATATGTACCGGGCACCGATCTACGTCGGCTAGTCCGTTCGCGCGGGCCGCTGCCGATGGCCCAAGCAGCGATGGTACTTCGTCAAGCGGCCCTGGGACTTCAGTATGCCCATGAACAAGGCCTTGTTCACCGCGACGTCAAACCTGGCAATGTGTTGGTTACCCCTGACGGACATGCGAAAGTATCGGATGTCGGCCTAGCCGCCTGGTCAACAAGTTTGGCAGACGACCCGCGGGCCGGCAAAATAGTCGGAACGGCGGATTACTTATCGCCGGAGCAAATCCGTAGTCCGATGGCGGTCGGTCCCGCGAGCGACATTTATTCACTCGGGTGCACGACCTACTACGCCGTGACAGGAAAAGTCCCCTATCCTGGCGGCGACGCTCGTAGCAAGTGCCGCCGTCATCTGGAAGAGACGCCCTGGCATCCTCGCAAATTCGCACCTGACTTGGCGGAAGAATTTGTCGATCTGATTGCAGACATGATGGAAAAGGATCCGGCGAAGAGAATCGCTACGGCGGCCGAAGTCGCCGAACGGTTCTTGGCGTGGTGCGACGACGGTTTCCAACCCGTTGGCGGGAACTCGCTTCGAAGCCCATGGACTCCGGCACCTCCCCCGTCGGAACCAATCGCGATGACGATGGCGCCCGAGTTCATCGGCGTCGGCCTCGATGATCAACGCTCCGAACAATCGTTTGGATCGGTGGTCGCGCCGCCACCGATTCCGGTTAGTAGTTTGGATTTGCTTCCTAAGCGATCGATCGCAATGCCGATCGCTATCTCACTCGCCATTGCCGCGCCGATCTTTTTATTGATCGGTGCCGTCATCGGATTCTACGTCCGCGGCAAAATGTAGGTAATCACCCGACAACGCGTCGCCGCGAAACGCTTCAATCCACTGCGGACGCGGATGCAAGGTGGTTCCGGGCATAAGCTTCGTTTTATCGGTTAGCACTTTCAGCTCGTCGCGTTCATACAATCGGTCGTCATTCACCGCTCCGCGACACAGCCGATAGACGATTCGACTTTCACTTGCTTCGTACGACATTTCGGCAATCGTCGCAACGAATCGTTCCCTCTCTAAACCGAGCCCAACGGTTTCGACTAGGTCGCCGATTTCGATTCCTTCGTCAGCAAGAGGTAGCCACATGCAGGGCCTCAGTCGGAATCGGATTTCCCCGTAGCGGTAATGATAAAAATCCCCGTCAAATTGTTCGCGGCGAAAAACGCGATCGCTCGGTATCAAACGCATCACAAGGGAGAGATCATCAGGATGGATCCACGCCGATCCGTCGGCGGGCCATCTCGGAAAGGTTCCGTAGTCGGGTAGTTCAGGCCGCATGTTACGTTCGCTTGTTCCGCAGAACATCCTAATGGGATTCAGTCGCCTTCGTCGATCCGTTGTAAATCTGCAGCCATTCGGTCGCACGATCTTTCCACGTACCAATCATCGAGCCGGGGCGTGAACGAACACCATATCCATGGCCACCGTTCGAATACACGTGAATTTCAGCAGGCACGTCATGCTTTTTTAGGCCAACGTAATAATAAACCGCGCCTAGGGACGAAGACTGGTCATCGTGAGTGTGCACGATAAACGCCGGCGGGGTATTTTTGCTGATGACGATTGGCTTGATCAGTGCATCGGCCACTTCATCGTGGATGCGCCACGGATACACCAGTAAACTGAAATCGGCGCTGAAGCGGACTTCATCAAGCGAATCGATTGGATCGTAGGAAGGTGTCGCCTGAGTGAGATGAATGGCGGCAATTTGTCCCCCAGCGGAAAATCCAAAGAGACCGATGGAGTCTGGATTGATATTCCATTGCTTCGCTGACGCTCGAATCACTCTCATCGCTCGTTGGCTGTCTTGAAGCGGACGACGCCATGGGTCCAACGAAGCGTCAGCAGTGGTGCGATATCGCAGCACGAAGACGGTGATTCCAATTTCATTTAACCACTGGGCAGCCTCGGAACCCTCAAGATCGGGAACGACATAACGGAACCCGCCGCCCGGCAAAATCAGTATCGCTTGTCCCGTTGGCTTTGTGGGCTTGAAAACATCCATCGTTGGGCGTTTGATGGACTCAACTCGAGTTATCGGGGGATTATCAGCGTCGCGCCCGGGCAAAGCGGTACCGGGATCTCGTGACGTTTCTCCGGGAGCAAGATCTGGCCATACGTCAATGACCTCATCTGGCTCCAACGCCAGGACGGACTGGCTGACAAGCAACGACAGGGCGAAGAAAAAAACCAATGGACGTAACATGGTCGACTCGTGAGGAGCAAGGAGCGGGTTGGGCCTAGACAGGGAAAGCGATGAAACGATCAAAAAGGGAATTAACGAGGCTTGATTCTATACCGCAACGCCCTTGGAGTCGCGATTTGCCGCGAATCCAAATCTACGAATGGTCGACGCGGTTGTAGGATACGGACTTCATCTCCGACGATTTGGTAGATACAAGTATTTCATGAACGATTCCGAATTATCTTCTCGACGATCGGCTGCATTGCGAGCCAACCAAACCTGCTATGACGCGTTGGCCGCAGCGGGAGCGCCGCTGTGCAAGCCCGCCACTGATACTGAATTTCTGCATCCCCTCCAGACGATCGATCCGCTTGGTTGGTTAGGCGATTCGATCACCAACCGAGATGTACTCTGTTTGGCGGCCGGCGGCGGACGCCAAAGTCTACTCTATGCCGCAGCGGGTGCCAAAGTAACGGTTCTGGACCTTAGCCCATCCATGTTAGAACTCGATCGTGCGGTAGCGCGTGAACGAAGATTGGCAATCCGGGCTATTCAAGGTTCCATGGATCGCCTTGACATGCTGGGCGATTCATCGTTTGACATCGTCATCCATCCGGTCAGTACTTGCTACTTACCCGATGTCGCGCCGGTCTTTCGCGAAGTGTCCCGCGTTTTGCGACCCGGTGGAGTTTACGTGAGCCAGCACAAGTCGCCAATTAGCCTGCAAGCAAGTTGTTCGGTAAGCGGAAGTTCGCAATATCGACTTGAACATACGTATTATCGAAGCGATCCTATACCGGTGGCGGCGGAGCCCAACGGTACATCTCGAAGATTACGTGAACGCGGCGCGGTCGAATACCTACACCGACTTGAGCAGTTGATCGGTGGCATCTGTCGGGCGGGAATGGTAATCGAAGAATTCATTGAACCGATGCATGCGGATTTTAATGCCGATGCGGGTTCCTTTGGTGATCGCGCGAAATACATCGCTCCCTACTTGCGAATTAAAGCACGAAAGGCGTTGAGGAATACTGCTGAAACGCCACGACTCTGGTCCCCGATTGAAATCTAAATGATGCGACGTGGTATTGGGCTTCTATTGATCGCCACCCGGATGATATTCGTCTGTGGAACCGCGCTATCGACTCTCGCCGCGCAACAAACCATTGATGGCCAACCGTTAACGGCCGGGGACGACGTCGCCGATGCGTCATCGAACCTCATTCGCATTAGCGGTGAACTGAAGTGCTGGCACAATGTTGTGTTGACGCTTCAGGGTCCCTACGCAAGTGAGACCGCTGCGGACCCGAATCCGTTCACTGACTACGCGATGGTGACTCGGTTTCGCCATGAGTCGGGCGCACCCGACTACTTTGTTCTTGGTTATTTCGCCGCAGATGGGAACGCAGCGGAGACCTCCGCCACTGACGGGAACGTTTGGCGATCACATCTTTCACCCGATAAATCAGGGCGGTGGACCTACGAGGTTTTGTTTCGCTCGGGTCCTGGTGTCGCATTTGATTTTGACAGCGGCAAGGCAACGCTACCCTTCAACGGCCTTCGTGGCGAGTTCATGATTGCGCCATCGGATAAAAGGGACCGTGATTTCCGATCCGAGGGGCGATTGCAGTACGTAGACCAGCGATATTTGAAATTCGCAGAAAGTGGCCGCCGCTTCTTAAAAATCGGTGTCGATTCGCCTGAAACGCTCCTGGCATACACCGATTTTGACAACACGATTCAGCACCGTCAAAAGGCATCGCTGTCGTTGAAGACTTGGGCACCGCACTTGAGAGATTGGCGAAGCGGTGATCCCACTTGGCAAGGCACCAAAGGGAAAGGGTTGATCGGAGCGATCAATTATCTCGCTGAGGCGGGAATGAACAGCGTCTCATTTCTTACCTACAACGCGGGTGGTGACGGCGACAACGTGTGGCCATTCGTCGAGCGTGATAACAAGTTCGCGTACGACTGCTCGAAGCTTGATCAATGGGGCATCGTGTTTGAACATGCCACTCAGCGGGGACTTCACCTTCATTTCAAACTTCAAGAAAACGAATCGGACGACGATCGTGTCGGCGATGATCGTCAGGTCCAGACGGTTCGAGAGTCACTCGATGGCGGACGAATGGGCACCGAACGAAGCCTGTATCTGCAACAAATGGTGGCAAGGTATGGTCATCTCCTCGCGTTGAACTGGAATCTCGGCGAAGAGAATACGCAATCGACGGATGAGTTGAAGGCGATGGCAATGTACATCCGCGAGATTGATCCCTATCGGCATCCGATTGTGCTTCACACCTTTCCCAATCAACAGACGCAGGTCTATGAACCGATGCTCGGTGACAAGGCAGCATTGACTGGATTGTCGCTGCAAAATCGATTCGACCACGTTCATCGCTTGACGGCCGAGTGGGTCGAACGATCTCTCAATGCTCATTTACCATGGATCATTTGCAATGACGAACAAGGGCCCGCGTCGCACGGTGTGCCCTGTGATCCCGGATTTGAAGGGAACGATGGAAAGGCGATCGTTGGCGAACGGACGTATGATCAAAACGATATTCGGAAGCTAACGCTATGGGGCAATCTCATGGCCGGCGGTGCCGGCGTCGAGTACTACTTTGGTTATGAGCTCCCTCAAAACGATTTACAATGCGAAGACTTTCGCAGCCGAGCGAGACTATGGCGATGGTCAAAGACCGCGATCGACTTTTTCCAAAGCGAAAAAATCCCGTTTTGGCGAATGGAACCTGCGGATTCTTTGGTCGGTAACCAAACCCGCAAGAACGATCGCTATGGGCTGGCACAGCCTGGAAAACTGTACTTGGTGTATCTAACGACACCATCACCGGTACAGTTGAATCTGAAAGGTGTTTCGGGGCGGTTCGATGTCCTTTGGTTCAATCCGCGTGAAGGGGGCCCTTGCTTACCGGGTTCCATAACAACGGTTGAGGGTGGCAGTTGGACAGATCTTGGGGAGCCTATCGTTCACGAATACAAGCCGGACGTTTTCCGGGATTCGCCATCGCGAAGTGGCGAAACGCCTGCCGATCAGCAGGATTGGCTCGTAATCGTTCGGCGAAACATGTGACCATCGCTCGCGGAAAACAGTCGTTCTTCATCACCATTTTAAAAAGCGATATTTTCGTGGCTTCGTGGCTAAAAGTGTGACCTAGATTTCGATCAGAGGACGGTTTTCGTTGACGTATTTTGGCTCCTGGGAGCCGCTCGACGACACCTTCCCGTATTCTTACCCCGTCATACCCCCTCGCCAAATCATGAATTTGCCTAGCATGCCCCGTCGCAGCCGATCGTTCGTCGATCCGGAAGTTCAAGGTGGTTTGCTGCGCAAAATCGCCATTCACTGGACGCTCCTTTTCGGCGTTAATGCGATGGCGCTTGTGATTTGGGTACGGCTATTTGAGCAGCCGGAAGCCAGCTGGGTAGCGACTTTTGGTGACTGTATTCGCCGGTTCCTACCCTTTTTTGTGATTACGGCTGTCCTCATTCCCGCATTCATTTGGGACACGTTGAAACTGACCAATCGATTTGCAGGCCCGATTCTTCGCCTCCGCGTCGCTCTCGCGGCCGCAGCTCGCGGGCAAGCTGTCGAACCGTTGCACTTCCGCAACAGTGACTTCTGGCAAGCGATGGCAAACGACTTTAACGGTTTGGTTCAACGTAAAGCTGCATCGGGCGAGACGAAGCCACAGTAGTTCTCCTGATGAATCGGCAGTCCCACCACCAGCCGAATGAAACCGAATTGGAACGCCCCATGAAATGCATCCGCAACCTATTCGAAAGCCGCCGCGGCTCGGGATACCAAGTGCAAGTCACGATGAGCGACAAACGCATGACACGCCGTGGTGTTGCGACCGTCGAGCTTGCGCTGTGCTTGCCTGTGCTCGCCTTGCTTGTGTTTGGCTCGATCGAAGCTGCGAGTTTCATATTCTTAAAACAGTCCCTCCAGGTTGCTGCATACGAGGGCATACGGGAAGGCATTCGCAGCGGTGCCTCCGAGGGTTCGGCTCTTGCCCGAGCCAACGCGATCATCAGTTCGCGAGTCATTCGCGACACCAACGTACGCTTTGTAACGGGCTCACCCGCAGCAACCACTCGAGGTCAGCAAGTGATTATTGAAGTCAGCGCACCCACACGAACCAACAGTCCGCTTGCCGGTCAGTGGGTTCCCAATCGGACCCTCACGACGCGATTGGTAATGCTGAAGGAGTAAACATGACAACCCTTATGATTCGTCCTGGCAATTCGCTGACCACGTGCCACCGCCGTGGCGGAATGTTGATATTGATCGCGACGATGATGATTCTATTCATGATCTTCGTCGCATTTGCAATCGATATTGCTCAAATGCACCTGGCGAAAACAGAACTTCGCAGCGCTACGGATGCGGCCGCAAAAGCTGCCGCGCAAGAGTTATCGCGGTCCCAAGATACCGTTGCGGCGATTCGCATCGGCTCCGAGATTGCTGCGTCCAATCAAGTCAATAACGTGCCATTGCGGCTTTCCAATTCCGATTTTGCATTTGGAAGATCGGTTGAAAATCTCGCCTCGGGGCGTTTTGACTTCACGCGATCATCCTCACCCGTTAATAGTGTCCAGGTACTTGGACGAAGAACGACCGGTTCTCGTAGTGGCGCGGTTCCCCTGTTCTTCGGAAACATGTTCGGCGTCCCGTTCTTCGAACCACAATCGACTGCGATCGCGACTTACGTCGAGCGTGATGTTGTATTGGTGGTCGACCGATCGGGCTCCATGGCTGGTTCCAACATCGCAGACCTTCGCGCCGCGATCACGCTTTTTATCGCGACACTTACTGAAACACCTGTCAATGAATTTGTGGGTTTGGCTTCCTATAGCGATACCGCAACAACCGACGTGACGATGACGTCGGACCTGACGAGGATTGAAGCCGCGATGCGGACAATGCCAGTGGGCGGCTTTACAAGCATCTCGCGCGGGATGGATGCGGGTGAAGTCGTACTGAGGTCTGGTCGTTCGCGCGGATTCGTCGAACGAACCATGATTGTTATGACCGACGGCAATCACAATCGCGGCCCCGAGCCACGGCTATCCGCGACACGAATCGCCGCCGACGGCGTGGTGATCCATGCCATCACGTTCGGACGGGATGCGGACCGAACTCGAATGAGCGAAGTTGCGAGTATCGGCGGTGGCAGGCATTTCCACGCGGACAGCGGGATCGAACTCCAGCGTATTTATCGCGAGATCGCTCTGTCACTTAGCACCATGATCACCCAATGACGATATCCATGTACACAATTACAGTTGGGCGTCCCATGAACCGTCCAAGAACGAAACCCGTGGTGCCAGCCCGTCGCGGTGCAGCCTTGGTGGAATTTGCCCTTGTCGTTCCGATTGTCTTCATTTTGTTCTTTGCCGCCGTTGAGTTTTCTCGAGTCGCAATGGTAAGGCACACGGTCGATAACGCAGTTTATGAGGCGGCCCGTGCGGCGATTATCCCAGGGGGATCGGTAGCAGATGCCCTCGCAGAGGCTCGACGAGTTCTGGGATCGGTCGGTATTGCCTCGCCCTCCATTTCGGTAACTCCCGCTCGAATCGACCGCCTAACACCCGATGTGACCGTCCGCATCACGGTACCCATGAACGCCAATAGCTACGTTCCCCCCCAATTCTTCGCGGGCAGCCTGATCACGCGTGAGGTGACACTCCGCCGAGAGGGCGTTTCGCGGTAGGCGATTCGGTTTGGGCGGGGAAATGGTTTGACACCGCCCTTTTCGATCGCGTAGACTCTAGGGATGAGTTCTACTGCACTGAAACGTCACCATTTCCGGAGTGTGTTTATGGTAAATCGAAAAGTTTGGGTCTCGATGCTTTCCTGTTGCCTTTTTGCAGGAGTTGCCGCGTTGGCAGCCGAAGTAAAGCTGGATGGGATTAGCTGTATCGTCGCTCCAAAGCCTGCTAGCGCTGGTAAGTCGGCAGATTACAAAGACGGCAAGGTCTATTTTTGCTGTGGGAATTGTGCCGGTAAGTTTGCGGCTGCGCCCGAAAAGTTCGCTACCAAAGCCAATATGCAATTGGTAGCAACGGCTCAGTACGAGCAAAAATCCTGTCCGCTCAGCGGCGGAGAGCTGAATCCTTCGACCAAAATCAAGGTAGGCGAAGCGGAAGTTGCATTTTGCTGTGAAAAATGCCAAGGCAAAGTAGAAGCTGCTAAGGCAGAAGAGCAACTTGAGATGGTCTTCGGCGAAAAGGCATTCGAGAAAGCTGGATTTGCGAAGCCAGAAGCAAAGTAGTAGCCGTCTTGCAAAAGTCGGCTCGAAAACGTCGAATCTGCGGGCGTTCGAAGTGCATGGGCCTCGAACGCCCGTTTTCGTTTCTATGTGAAGTCGACGGCGTGAAAACGCCCACCGACGACGCAGGCCGAGTGGTGGAATGGCAGACACAAAGGATTTAAAATCCTTCGGGGAGAAATCCCTGTGCGGGTTCGACCCCCGCCTCGGCCACTAATGAGTCGCAGTGTAATTCGCATTGCGGTCCAACGGAAATGCTTCTCGTTGATGGCGAATTTGCCGTCGTTCTGCTCAGGTCTTTGCATAGGCATTGAACCGGATGCGTGCGTTCAGCCCGCAAACTTCCTATGATCAAGGTCCAGTAACCGTGAGACATGAGCGCTCACGGCCCCGTCCCACTTTAGGAACTCAGCCATGCGTTGGTCAGCGTTTTCACTTATGCCATTGTTCGCCGCGACGACCGCCGTAGCATTGGGCGCCAACCATTTCGGACTGGAACCACAACCGGTGGCTCTTCAATCCACGGGCCCGATCGCATTCGGGCCAGAGC
Source organism: Planctomycetaceae bacterium (assembly GCA_031411655.1). Taxonomy (GTDB): domain Bacteria; phylum Planctomycetota; class Planctomycetia; order Pirellulales; family Pirellulaceae; genus UBA6163. The sequence continues at coordinate 38,464 of JANOBM010000057.1, read as the reverse complement.
ACGTCTTGTTTGTCGGTGACCCGAAGGCAGCGGTTCTCTATGCCATCGACATGGAGGAAGCGGTGGGAAGCACGAAGGTGCGACCTAGTGATTGGGCGACCGCAACCACCGATGACTTTCGACTTTCAGTTGCCAAGGCCGCCGGTGATGGAACAGCGGTCGATGATGTCCAAATCATCGACTTGGAGATTGACCCTGAATCGGGCCATGCAATCGCAGCAGTTTCGGTTTCGCAGCGTCCCCTGCTGGTTCATGTCATGCCCGATGGCGTGGCAAAGGTTGTCTCGCTCGACAAGGTATTGGCATCGCAGGTGTCCCTTCCGGATCCACCAGCGGACAAAGTGACCGGGGAGGGACGGCGCGCGTCGAACAAGCGGATGGAATCAATCACCGATCTGGCGTTTACCGAGGGGCGAGTCCTAGCTTCAGGATTAACAGGAGGCGATGCGGCGTCAACCGTTTTGGCCTTTGACTTCCCGCTTCGTGAATCGAGCGTTGGCACCGACTTGGAAATTTACCACGGTGCGCATGGCAGGGTCGAAGGAACTGCTGCGGTGCGGTCTTTCGTGCCCATGACAATCGATGGCAAGGCAAGTTTACTGGCAGGGTTCACCTGCACGCCCCTTGTTCAGTTTTCATTAGCCGATCTTCAAACGGGAGCGAAAGTGCGAGGGAAGACGGTCGCTGAACTTGGCAATTGGAATCGTCCGCTCGATATGATCGCGTACGAAAAGGAGGGACACCCCTACTTGCTCGTCGCAAACACCGCGCGAGGCCTGATGAAAGTGGATGTTGGCAATGTGGCAGCGCAAGAAGCGATCAATGAGCCGGTACCCGATGGCGGTACGAAAGGCCTTCCTTTCGAGAAGCTAGACGCAATGGTTGGCGTCGTGCAACTCGCAAAGGTAGGCGATTCTCATTGCTTGGTGTTGAGCGAATCACCGACAAAGGAACTGCGATTGGCGACGATCGAACTTCCCTAGATAGCAGGACCTATTCGGTCCGGCCAGGATATCGCTGGACCAGAGCTTTCCAGGTCAACGGTTTGTTCAGCCGTTGACCTTGCTCAGGTGCTCCGATTTAAGACGTTGAACGCCATCTACTCCGCAACCGTGGAGTAAACCACGAATCGACTCGGCCCAATCGTCGACTATCTGTTTCGCGGCTGTATTGATCGAATCTTTTGATACATTGTTCGCTGCATGGCCATAGCGCGCAGCAACCTGCTGCGAATCCTTCGCCGCCGCTCCTAGGCCGTTGAGAAAAAAGTCGTTGCAATGTCGATCGATTGCGACACCGTTGGCGCCTAGCGCTAAACAAATCACACAGTGGAGTGGCTCGGTAATCGCAGGTGAGACGACCCACAGCGATACCGACCGCTCAACGTCTAGCAAGGCAATTTGTTGCCGTGCTTGAAGGATCGATTCCACAGGATCGTCATTGCAGACAATGATCAGTCCGTCGCAACCTGACTGGATTGCCGCGGGCAAAATGACGTTTGCGTTGTCTTCATCGAATGACACAAAGACTGCCGCCGTGGAAAGGCAGCGGAGTTGCGAAACCTTCGCTACCATCGAATCCAGGCTGCTCCAATCGGGCGGAAAGACCATTCCATCATGTCCCCTGCATTCGCTATTGACCTGACTCGGATCGACGTGCCGCCAACGCGCCACGCGCCTTGAGTCGTAGGCGATACGTCCATACCTGTTTGGTGAAACGGCGAGACGAAGATCGATAATCGTCACGTCTTCAAAGTCCCGGGCGATAAACCCAGTGCGATCACAACGATGAGCCGCTAGCCGAGGTGCAAATCGCGATTCATCGCCATCATCGGATTGACTGAGCTCACGGTGCAGGGCTGACACAATAACGCCTGCCTGCGCGAATGCGACAGCGACATCGCGGCAGCGGTCAATACCTGAGTGGTGCCATAATGGGTCGTACCAAAGCAGCGGCAATGGCAATTCAATCGTTCCGCCATGAGCGGTTTGGAATCGACTGGCAAGTTCAACCCGACCAGGCAAGCGAACGAAGCGATCGCACGGGTCCTTGCGAAGACGATAATCGGCCAAACGGCGACGCTTTTCACTTATCTCCAATTTGGATCAACCTCGCCACGCTTGCGATTTCGCTCGGCCTCCAATAACGATGAAGCAATGACACGGCGAAAGTCTTTCGCATCGCCTCGAATGGATGCGTTGATGAGCAGTAAACCTAACCGTAACTCGTCTCGTTTACGAAGCGGTGCCTCCACAACGCCATAGGCCAGCGATTCCGCTTTACCTCGAATAAAAATGATCAGGTCCCCTTGCGATTCGCCCAGTCTCGGGCCTGCATCGCCACCAATCACGATGGTCCCACCGAGCGCTCCGACGCCTACATCCGCGCCAACATTGCCCTTTGCAAAGACTTCGCCTCCCACCATAGCCGCCGCCATGCGATCCCCTACAGCGCCGTATACGGCCAGGGTCCCACTTCGCATCGCCACGCCAAACCCGAGGCCCGCACTCCCGCGCACTCGAACCGAACCACCGTTCAATCCTTCGCCCACTCCGTTGCCCACGTCGCCGTCGATTCGGGCATCAGCACCGTGGTTATAGGAAAAAGCGTAATGCCCAAGCGGCCCTTTGACATGCAATCGCGCCGGTGTCTGAATGGCCATCAAAGCAGAATCCTGGCCGCGAGCGTCTTCGATTTCGATGAGTGGACTTACCAGGGTGTCACCGCTGTTCAACGCCTCAACCGATGCGGAATGGATTTCAGCAAACCGAACACGCAAGTCCGCTTCGTTGATCCGCGCAAGCGAAAAACGGTGGATTTTGGGTTCCGTTGGCGAGTTCATTCGAAAAACAAAGATGTCTGAGAGCGAATCATTCTTCACAGTCTATTTGGAGCATGACGTTTCGGCCAGCGACATTCACGCGTTTCCGCGATAGCTAGCTTCTCGACCGCTTCAATTAATTCACCAATCTGAAGAACGAAGTACCGTTTCGACGATCGCACGCAGTTTAAATGCAGCCGACCTTCCGGCAGCAAGCACCTCTGAATGACTGGCGACAGCAGCGACGTCTGCATCAGGCTTAGCGATATTGCTTACCATCGACAAGGCGAGCACTCGCATCCCTAATAGGTTGGCAACCCTGACTTCTGGTGCAGTGCTCATACCGACTACATCGGCTCCAAAAGACCGCATCATTCGGTACTCGGCACGCGTCTCATAAGTCGGCCCCAGCGTCGCAAGGTAAACACCGAGGGTCGCATGAAAATCGGCCCGCCTCGCAGCGTTCAAAGCGAGTTCCCTCAGCTTCACATCATAAATCTCGCGGCTTCGACAAATACATGTACGATCGGTCAACAATTCGCCTGCGATGGTTTTCTCTGTTACGTGTTCAAGTAGAAGAGAACGAGAGCGAGCTAAATCGATGTGGTCACGAAGCACCACAATATCACCGACACTCAAACTCGGATTGAGTCCACCAGCGGCGTTGCTCACAATCATCAACTTCGCCCCGAGTCCTGCCATCACTCGCACCGGAAAGGTTACGTCCGCATCCGAGTAACCTTCGTATCGATGAAATCGTCCAGCCATCGCAACGATCGAAACGCCGGCCAGTTTCCCACCAATCAACTGTCCTCGGTGACCACTGGCCGTCGACTTTGCGAAACCGGGCAGCTCGTCGTAGTCACAGACGACCGCGTCCGTGATTTCATCGGCGAGGTCACCTAGCCCACTGCCCAAAATGATTGCGGCTGTGGGGACCTCTGCGAATCGACTACGAACGATCGCTATGGAATCGTTTACCAGAACATCGGCGGAGGACGTTTGTGTCATAACATTTATCCATGCAGGGATTCCGCCGGATGATCAAGCGACGCGGACTTGCCCCGCCTGACCGACGATCTCACGAACGATGTGCCGGAGTTTAGGTTCTGCCGTTTTGGCAACTGCGATGATTTCTTCCACGTTTGCAGGATGAAGTGCATCCGGCAGACACATGTCGGTGATCACGGACAAACCCACCGCCTTCAAACCGCAATGAACCGCGACAATCGCTTCTGGTACGGTACTCATCCCAACTACATCAGCACCGATGGTACGGAGAAAGCGGTATTCGGCGCGGGTCTCCAAATTTGGTCCAGCCACTGCAACAAAAACTCCTTTATGCGCTTCGATCCTTGCATCGCGGGCGATCCTTAACGTGCGGTCAACCCACTGTTGATCGTACGGCTCACTCATATCGGGAAAGCGAGGCCCAAGCCGATCATCGTTGATTCCGATCAATGGGTTGTCACCCATAAGATTGATTTGATCCTCGATCACCATGATGTCACCCGAGTGAAAGTAGGGATTCAACCCACCGCACGCGTTTGACAGGACGAGTAACTCAGCGCCAAGAGACTTAAACACACGAATCGGTAACGTGATCGACTTAAGCGGATAGCCCTCGTACAGATGAAAGCGTCCCTCCATCGCGACAACCCGTTCGCCGTTCAGTTTTCCGCAAACCAAGCGGCCGCGATGACTCGTCGCTGTTGATTTCGGAAAGTGCGGAATCTCACTGTACTCAAAGGTCGCCTCCACCTCGATATCCTCAACCAAACCGCCCAATCCGGTGCCAAGCACGATAGCGACCCGTGGTTGATGGTTCCATTTGGCAAGGATGGCGGCACGGGCATCTTGGATTTTGTCGTAGAGGTCAAGCATGGCATTCTTGGCGTTCGAGTAGTGAAAGCTGCTAGCGAGCCACGACTATACCACTGAATGGGAACCTCGCCGACAGGTCAAAAGCACGGAACGCCGTGTCGTTCGCTTCGCTCCCACCGACTGCGGGAACGGTTCTCGCAGCCCTCGACCGACCTCGACAAACCTCGGTTGGGCTGTGATGCCGCAGCGTTGCGTGTAACATTCTCCAATCACCATTCGTTCCCTTCACCGGTGCCAGCTTCATGACCATTCCCGCTGTCGATCAGTTTGAAAAACTCGCATCGTTTTACTTGGGTCGGCAATTCGACCTGTCCAGCGGCCAGTTGAAAGATGAGCTGGTAATGTACGACGCCAAGGACCTCTGCACCCATGCACTGTGCGTCGGCATGACAGGGAGTGGCAAGACAGGCCTTTGCCTGGCGCTGCTTGAAGAAGCAGCGCTCGACGGTATCCCAGCGATCTGCGTCGATCCGAAAGGCGATCTTGCGAACCTCCTCCTCACGTTTCCAGAACTTCGTTCTGAGGATTTTCTCCCATGGTTGGATAAGGGGGATGCAACTCGAAAGGGCATGACGCTTGATGAGCTCGCATCCGACACGGCACTGAAGTGGCGAAAGGGCCTGGAGTCTTGGGGACAAACCCCGGACCGCATCGCTCGATTTCGCGATAGCGTCGATATCGCAATTTATACCCCCGGTAGCAACGCGGGATTACAACTGACCGTCCTCAAGAGCTTTGATGCGCCTCCCAAACAAATGCTCGATGACGCAGACGCCATGCGAGAACGAATCACCGGTGCCGCTTCGGGGTTGCTGACATTGATGGGGATCAATGCCGATCCGTTGCTTTCACCCGAGCATATTCTCATCTCATCGATCCTTGATCATTGTTGGCGTCAGGGAAAAAACGTTTCCGTCGCTGACCTGATCGGGCTCATTCAGCGTCCACCGATCACTCGAGTGGGCGTCCTCGATCTCGATACGTTCATGCCGCCACCGGACCGTGCTCGAATCGCGATGCAGCTCAACAACTTGCTGGCCTCACCCGCATTTTCAACTTGGCTTGAAGGCGAGTCACTGTCCATTCAGCGGCTGCTCTATACGGCTGAAGGAAAGCCGCGACTTACCATCCTTTCGATCGCGCACCTCAGCGATAGCGAACGGATGTTTTTTGTAACCATCTTGCTCAATGAATTAGTTGCTTGGATGCGAACACAGAGCGGCACAAGTTCACTTCGTGCAATGTTCTACATGGATGAAATCGCTGGCTTCTTTCCGCCGTCGGCAAAGCCACCTTCCAAGCCACCCATGCTAACGCTACTGAAGCAGGCACGTGCTTTCGGTCTTGGAATCACACTTGCGACGCAGAATCCTGTCGACCTGGATTACAAAGGCCTTTCGAATATCGGCACTTGGTTTCTCGGCCGCCTCCAAACGGAACGCGATAAAGCCAGGGTATTGGAAGGTCTCGAAGGCGCGGCCATGCAATCGGGCGCTGCGTTCGACCGTAACGAAATGGAACGGTTACTCGCGTCGCTCGGCAATCGCGTGTTCCTAATGAATAATGTCCACGATGACGCGCCAACCGTTTTTCAATCGCGCTGGGCGATGTCCTTCCTCGCAGGCCCACTAGCGAGAGATAAAATCAGTCTGCTCATGGGACCGCGCAAGATGGCCACCACATCGCGGACTGAAACGGTGTCGGCAGCGACTAACCAGCAAACCTCTGTAGCGACGCTCTCATCCACACCGAGTCGCCCAGTAGTGCCACCGGGCATATGCGAGCTTTTCGTTACCCCCATGTTACGCCAGGCGTTAGGATCAAAACTGGTTCTTCGCCCAGCGGTCTTAGCGGAAGGGTCTGTCCATTACGTGCGAGCGGCTGCCGAGATTGATAGCTGGGTTGATCTCAAAAGATTGATTGATTGCGCCGATGGTCTGCCATCCAATCGATGGGAGGCAAGTGTACCCGCCACCGACGAACTCGAACTATCAAGCGAATACGATGACGAGGGCACCTTTACTGATCTGCCAGATGAACTCCGCAGTGAAGCGACCTTCAAAGATCTCGATAAGCGGTTTAAAGACTACCTTTACCGCCATCATCCTCTCACGCTTTACAAATGTGCGGTTTTGGGAAAATACGCTCCACCTAACCTGACCGAGGGCGAGGCAAAAATTCACTTCACCCAGAGCCTCCGTGAAATGAGAGACCTTGAACAAGAGAAAGTGAGAGACAAGTTTGCCGCCCGCGCTAAGACGCTTGAAAAGCAGATACGAGCCGCAGGGGAACGCCTGGCAAAGGAACAATCCGAACTAAAAGAAGCCACCATGACGTCCGCCATTTCGATTGGCTCAACCATTCTGGGAGCGTTCTTTGGCAACAAGCTGGGAAGTCGGGCAAACGTCAGCAAAACGTCAACGGCGATGCGAGGTGCTAGCAAAGCGACCCAAGCAAAGGCTGAAGTGAACCGAGCGGAAGACGCGATGCGTCAATTGCAACTCGACCTCGATGATTTGAATAGTGAAATCCAAATTGCGATGGGAGAAATAGCAGACAAATTTGATGTCAAATCCGTTGTGTTGGAGGAAACGGTGGTTACACCGCGCAAAGCCGATTCAAAGTCTAAACCGACGTCGCTGCTGTGGTTGCCATGGCAAATGGACGATCATGGCATCGCCACCCCGCTTTTCAAACTTTCCGGTGAGTAAGTAGGTCTGTTCAAGCATTTCCGCTCGGCTGGGCAGCAAACGCCATCAGTGGAAAGATAAACGGATTGGGCAAAGCGGAAGCATTACGAACACTCTCCGGTTGGGGTGGTGACGCCTTTTACAGTGGTTCCGAAAACGCAGCCGTACTCGTTCAGAAGTCGAAGAAAATCCTCTCTAACACGCGAAAACCGCCTAACCATCAAGCTTTGACAAACACCCAAATTCTCACTCGATTGCTCATTGTTGGGGATTTCATGGTCGATACGACTACTGGACTATCGGGCAAGAACGGTCACTTGTAGTGAACCGCGACGCCTGGTGGAGAATTGACCCAGAGGTACTGACAATGGACGTCAGTGTCTTGTCGATAGATGTGTGTGAAAGACCTTAAGCAACCGTTCATTGCCGTTGTTCATTCCTCAAGGATGAGCGACAGCCAAGGATAGGTTGCCCTGATTTCCACCTTCGATCGCGAATTGAACAACGCTAGAGCGACAAGGAGACGTGGCTCCATGAAGCGGTTTACATTAACTATGTCCTTAGTTCTTGGCTGCATGATGAGCGGCCAAAGCTACGGCTTTGATCTGTTAGACAGAATGCTCGGTATGAAGGGCTGCGGCTGTGCCGCTAGCTGCTGTGATGCCGAGCCGGCTTGCGGTTGTGAAGCTCCTTCGTGCGGCTGTGCCGCCGAACCAGCTTGCGGCTGCGAAGAACCAGCATGCGGATGTGCTTCCGACCCAGCTTGTGGTTGCGAAGCTCCAGCATGTGGTTGTGCTTCTGACCCAGCATGCGGATGCGAAGCCCCAGCCAGTGGCTGTGCTTCTGACCCAGCATGTGGTTGCGAAGCTCCTGCTTGCGGATGTGCTTCTGACCCAGCTTGTGGCTGTGCAGAACCCGCATGTGGTTGTGAATCATCGAGCTGCTGTGACAGTGGGATTAGCTGCTTCGGAAAGAAGCGAGGCGGCCTGCTTAGCAAGTTGTTCGGATGCAAAAAAGGTTGTGGCTGTGATTCGGCACCTTCATGTGGCTGCGAAGAGCCAGCATGCGGATGCGCTGAAGAACCAGCTTGCGGCTGCGAGGCTCCGGCTTGCGGATGTGGTTCGGGCTGTGACAGCGGATGCGATAGTGGTTGCCTTGGCAAACGCCACGGTGGCCTCCTGAGCAAGCTGTTCAGCTGCAAGAAGAGCAATGGCTGCGACAGTGGTTGCGGAAATGGCTGCGATGCGGGCTGTGACACCGGATGTGGTTGCGGATCGGGAACGGCAATGCCGATGCCAGCTGCGCCAGCCGTTGAAGCTGCTCCCATGGCACCAGCACCAGTGGTTGACCCCAGTGCTTCGATCTCGAGCAAGCGTCGCGTCATTCAGGCCAGTGCACGCTACGTCCGCTAAGCTGATAAAGCAAAAGCGACGTTGTTAGCCTGAGTCCCCTCAGACGTGACCATCGAAGACGGCTCGGCGAGTTTACTTGCCGAGCCGTTCTTCGTTTTTGCCTGCAAGCGTCTAGACGTGACGAGCCTCGACCGGCGCTAATGATCATGGAGGCCAAACTCGGTAGCCTCGGCAAGTTCTTTGGCGATTTCCAATCGATCGATCGTCCGTGCAAGTTCGAAGCCTCGCTTCGAAAGTGTGAAATCACGATGCAGGTGATGCAGCACAAGTCCCGCACGACAGAGCTCACAAAAGCCATCGAAGAATCGAACGGTGACTTCAGGCTTTTCCCGACTACGGAATGCGATTGTACGGTGCTCGTCTTCCTCGACATAAACGGCGAGCAGACGACCTGGTGCTTCGAATGCCGTTTTAACGCCACGCACTTCAATCACCCCACGCTCGCGCGCCGCGTAGAGAATTGCAGACGCCTCCCGCGAAAGGCTCAGCGAACTCGCTTGTCGAGCGTTGTAGTTTTCTTGCGCCAATTGCCTAGCACAAATGGCCGCCAAAGCGGCGAGGGTTGGCCCTCCCTCGCCCATCGCCTCCCAACTCGCAGCCATCTCACCGTGGAACGCCTGGTATTCCAATAGTGCCTTAGTTTTTCCGAGGTCCATCGTTAAGCCTGCATTTCTTAGACGTCGCCTTCGAAAAACACATTCCAAGCAGGTCGAAATCTCGCCATCAGCGGACCTCGAAAATCCTGCCTCTCACTTCCCGCCGTATCAGACACAACGTATTTCATGATGACATTTCCAAAACAGGTCGTCCACTGTTTGAGCACATCGTCATTTCCAAAATGCCGCAACGTGCGATCGCGCAAGTCAAAACAATCACCAAGATAAATTGCCTGTTCATCCTGGCTCATAATGACATACACACCGCCGGTTTCTGGGATCTCAGCAAGAAACGGCAAACCCCGCTCAATGGGCATGATTGAGGCTTCCATGAACGGATCAAGTGCAGGAGTACCGTCGCTGCTTGCCATGACCAGACACCTCATGGCATCGATTCGCTTTCGAAGTCGGATCGCGGCCCAACGATACTCGAGCGGTCGATAGCCCGGTGAAAATCGTTCGGCTAGTTGATCAAACTGGCTTGCCAATCGCGGGTCACACAATAGATCATCGAGCGTTGTATTGGGATGCTCGTCAGACAATCGACGCCAAGCGATTTCGCTCGCAAACAGATAGGCGGATTGCTCGCGCCAACTGAATACAGTGCGTTGACAGACCTCAATGCCATCGGCGGCTAGTCGTCCAGCGCGACGAAGTTCAAAGAGTTGGCGATTTCTCGCTGCTGGTGTCCCTCTAATGCCCGCCTCATCGCAGGCTTGTTGAAACTGATCGACCATGACCGGATCCGCCATCATGCGATCTACCGAAAAACCACCGCTGACCGCTGCAAACGCTGCAACCATTGCCGACTCATCTTTGTCGTCCCATAACAACGCCGATGAAAACAAGTCCACCGATGGCTCCTCAGCTTTGGTCCGTTTCAGCGTGCGCCGCTTCGGTCTCGCCCCTGTCGCGGGCGCACTCACCATAGGCTCGGGAGAGCCGTCCAGCGTGTCGCCCACCTTGATGGAGGCGAGCCTTTCGTTCCCGAGTTTTGCGTATTCGGGCGACAGCTCGAACCCAACCCAGCGCCGCCCAAGTTTCTTCGCGACTGCGGCAGTCGTTGCGCTTCCCGAAAAAGGATCAAGTACGACCTCATGCTCATCGGAGCACGCACGAATGATGCGGCCCAACAACTGTTCAGGCATTTGACAACCATGAAAGCCTGCACGCTCCTTAAACGTCCCAGCCACACGGGGAAAGTACCAGACGTCTTCGTCGGCGGTGAACCCATTGACCAGATCCTGCGGTCTCAATATCCACGTATCGTCTGGTAATCGTCCCGTCGCATTCGCCCGGCGATCGTTATAGACAAGCTGCCGCGCCGAAGGCACGCGAATCCCTTCGGCATTGAAGGTAAAAGCCTGGGGGTCTTTGACAAAGTGAAAGAGGTGCGCGTGAGACCTTGTGAACTTGTTTTTACAGTGGACTCCGAATGTGTAGTACCAAATCACCCAGCTTCGACAATGAAAACCGAGGTTGGTTGATGCAACCTTCAATTCAGCTGCGTACTCATCCCCGATCGCAAGCCAAAATGCGCCGTGAGGCTTCAGAATCCGATGGACCTGAGAAATCCATTGGCTCGACCAGTCCAAATACTTCTCGGAATCCTGCCGATCGTCGTAAACATCGTAACTGTAACCAATGTTGAACGGTGGATCGGCAAAGACGAGGTCAATCGAACCCGCGCGCAACTGTTGCATGAGATCGATGCAGTCGCCTTGGCGGATTTGGCCCGCGATGTCGCTCGCGACTAGACTATCGGTCAAAGGAGAGGGGTGCATCGTGCGTTGTAAAGTCTGGAGGCTTGTTTCGTGGCAGGGCACGAAGTTTACCAGCCAGACGCGAGTTGCAAAGAAACCAAAGACAGGAATCCCCACAACTGTCGTCTTTTCCTCATAAAGTCCCGTAGGATCGATGGAGCGGACGAGCGGTTCATTTACAAAAGACGGAGGCCGAGCCGCACTCGCTTTGCGGCACGGGCGAACAAAGTCCGGTCGCTATCGAAAACTCATGCCCACTGTGCCATGGCATCGTCCACCGCGACCGTCCAAGACACAACAACGTCATCGCCACCATCGGACGTGGGAACGAGGTAAACCTGCTCGTTAAGGTTGAGTACACGCACAGGAATACTTTCATCGCCGATACTGACCGAGCCGTCTTTGCCGACCACCACATTCAATGACTCCCCTTGGGAAGTCGCGACAACAGCTTGATCTTCTGTCACCGAGAGCACGATAGGATATTCGCCTATCCCATCGATGGTGAGCGACAAGGCTCCGGCAAAGCGTTCACTGCTCTCGACTGAATCATCGCCGGTTTCGCCTTCAAACCAAGGATCAAATGGAGGGAGATCCTCGCCGCCTGCGTTCATTAGCAAGGGATCATCGGCTGCAAATAAACCAGAAACTCCGGCCACCGTCGTGTACATTCGCGCGGGTATCACGAAGTCACCCAATCGAATGCTTCCATCTTTTTCAACCGATGCCTCGATCGAATTCCCGTCGGCCGTTGCGGAAAGCATACCATCGCTATCGAGCTCGAGGTGGACGACGCCAAACGTGTCGACGTCGGTCAAGTCGAGACTCTTCGCAGTCTCACAGGCCGCGTCCAGCAACGCTTGCGTGTTGAGTTGGGGTCGAGCGATGCCGACTGGAACAAAACCTTCCACCGGGCTTTCCTCGTTGCTCTCCACGTAACCGGGGAGCAGTCCTGCCGAGCCGACGCTTGAAGTTACAAGGTGAGCAGGCAAAACAACGTCGCCGATGCTTAGCGACCCATCGGTTCCCACGGCGACGTCCACGACTTCACCGTTAGCCTCGCCCGTCAACAACCCATCGTCATCAATTTGCAAACTGACGACGGCATAGGGACCAACATCAGCTAACGCAAGCTCTAGGACACCATCTTCCGACGATTCAAACGGCTTGTCGATAACGATCCCGTCCCCGGAAGGCTCATCGTCTGTCGGCTCATCAATCGCAATGGAACGACTAGCTGCAACATGACTCCGATTGATCCTTGCAAGACTATTCAACACTAGCAACGCATCTCGCGACGATACGAGCGTGTCGCGGTTTACGTCCAAGCGACTGTTTGTTTCGGCAGCACGAGCCAGCAACCCCGAATTTGCCCCACCTTCTGCGGTTGCTGCCGCGAATGAAGCCCGCTGTCGCCGGCCGACTGAGTTAATGATCACAAGCGCATCGAGTGGTGTTACCGAACCACTGGCATTTACGTCGAACGCGCTGAAGGTTTGGATTGCAGATTCACGAACGAGATCGGGAGCGTCCGTTCCATCGCCAGTTGATTCGGTGTCACCGCCTGTCGCGGTCATCGTTTGAAATATTTCATGCGAAAGCTCGCCGTCATCCGTCACGTCCATCCCGCCCTCGCTGACAGTGATTTCGATAACAGAGTCGTCATCTTTGACAATATCCACCTCGACAGAATCTTCCCGGGGAAGACCCATCTCAAGATCCAGTTCAACGCCCTCCGCATCCATTACGAAGCGTCGATCGAGTGATTGGAACCGCGGACGTCGGCGGACATTACGAAGCTTGCTCATCATCTACTCTTCAATCATCAAAAAGGTTAGTCGCGGTGGTACCGTTCAACTTCTCACGGGCCCTACTGGTAATGGCCGGGATTTTCGTCGCATGTCACGCTCCATTTCACTTCGATTTTGCGAGTGAAACAGAAAACCAGGGAATCCGGATACCAACGCCGCCGTGAGCCCGAGAGAAAGGGTAAGCCTAAGCGAAACGCGACCATCGCCTTTCACACCTTCCAATGCGGTGGGCTTTTCTGATTGCATCGACTTTCCTGCCTCCGGTCTTAAGTCAAGTTTCCCAGAGACCGTATCGCAATCCCACTTATCAGCCGATTCACTCGCCTCTGCATGCATCAATGACGATTTCAAAAACATGTCCAATAAGGCAATCAAAAACGATGCAGATATGGTTCGACCATGGTCTCCGGGCATGGTTGTCGGGCTCGAATTGCTCAACTCCCCGCGAGCTTTTTCGTCCACGGGGTCCGTAAACTTGGTAAAGGCTGGTTTTCGATTGAGCTGAGGGGCGATATTTGTCACGGGAACGACTCGAGGCGACGACATCGAAGCCGCATAGCGTTTTGCCGCCATTGGCGACACGACGGGTATGAGCGTGGCTCCGATAGCCATTGACTTCGACGCGGCGTGGTGCCGCGGATCATCAAGAGGACTTTCCAAAACTGCCGCTGCATTGCGGCCCGCAGTATCTATCCGCTCAGATTGCTTCTGACCAGCGTTTAGAATCTCCGCGATATCTCGAAGGGAAATGGAGACGGTTTGATCCGGCTGGTCGCGCGAAATCAAAAAGGTTTCACCCATCCTAACGGTTGGAACGGCGGAAAGGCTCGGTCCGGTTTGACTTTTCGCCACGTCATCGCCTGCCAACTCATTCGATGAAGAATTTGACTCAGCCTTCGGATTGTCCGCGACAGTTGTGATCGGACTGGGGACCATCTGGTCTTGAGGTACGTCAATGGGTGGCGAACCCGGAATGGATTCTTCTTCAATAGGGATGGACGAATCCGCGCCGCCTGGTTGTGCAATCGGCGGCATGGTCGCTTGACCTGCGGAGCAATGATCACTGCCGGCAGCTACACTCGTGTCATCGATTAAGTCCAAGCATTCGCTGCCGAAGACTGGGTCCTGGTCCGCTGCTTCGTTAACTTCCGTTCCTTCCCCTACAATTCCGATTTCGCCTTCACTGAATAGCTCATCCCAATGGGACAAAGGCAGCTCGGCAATCGAGTCGCCCCATACAAAATCCACTGCTTCCGTTTGGCTCATGCCATCGACGTCATCCAATCCGGCGGATGATGCAGAATTATATTCAATTTCCACAAGCCCGCTAAACTCGAATGACAAATCTGCTGACAGATAGCAACGCGATTCGAGGCTCTCGAATCTAGTGATTGACCTTGCCAGCAAGGAACGACGCGTGACCGGTGAACTGAACAACTTGGCCAGGAGTTTCATTATCATGATCCAAGCCGTCCACTGGCAAACGGTTCTGAACGCAAGTTCAACGACGTTTTCAATTCGCGAAGTTCCTGGCGAGCCCTATCAAGCAGTAGGCGGTCCTGCTCACTAAGGGGATTGGCGGAAGTTTCCGCCAAAACTTTCGTTAGCTGATCCAATCGAATTTGCGATTCGTTTTCGGACAGATGGTTGGGCACACGGGACTGGATCTTTAGAAGATTTGTGAGCGTGTCTGCAAGCGCCAACTGATGCGGAACTTGGGGACGAGTATCCACTTCGTCAATCAGGATTCGCAGAGTGTCTATCGATTTTTCAAACAGCAATTGTGCCTGATCCCACGACTCTAATTGACATTCAAGCATCGCCATTGCGTTCAAACTAATGGCCAAGTCACGCCAATGTCCTGCGTCAGTGGGGAACCAGCGGGTTAGCTTTTCACGTATCGCGATGGCCTCCCTGAAACGTTGACGGGAAGCGTCCATTGAGTTTGCCCTGGAAAGCAATGCGGCGCAGTTATGCAAGCTCGCGCCCAAACGACGCAATTCGGCGAGAGACTGATGTTCCTTAATGATCGACTCGGTGTGCAAGATCACCGCCGTTTCAGCCACACTACAGGCCGATTGTAAATCATCCTGAGACAAAAGCACCGCTTGATGGTCGAGCACCGCTCCCAATTCTGATTTGAGTGAAAGACGGTTTGGGTGCAACGAGATTGCGTCGCGATAGATTCGTTCCGCAGTTTTCAGCGAGTCCTCTTCCAGGGGCAACTGGCCAGTGACGCGGTAACATTGCGCCAAATTCACATGAGCGGCAGCGGAACCAGCGAGCGCATCCAATTCCTTTGAGGCCAGGGTGTCTAATGCTTCATAAGAATGGATCGTCTGTCGCAAATTTTCGATCGCAGCGGCCGTATCACCGAGTTTAAGTTGTACCAACGCCATGTCATTGCGGGCCACTAAAGATTGACGCACAAACGCTGGCGTGAAGCGATCGTGAGCATCATTCCATTCTGAAAATCCCAAGCGATAAAACTCAAGGGCTCGAATGTCGTCGCCAAGTTGTTCATAGGCCGCGGCTAATTGCATCCGAGCTACCGCAATATCTTGCGGTAGTAGCAAGTCACCAGAGGCACTGTTCAAAAAAGACTCGTAATATTCAATCGTTTCGGTCAACAATTGCGTATGAACCCCTTCAGCACCAGGTACGAGGGCGAGTTCTTGAATCACGGTCTCGTTCCATCGATCGAGAAGGTTTCTGCCTTGCCAATAGTTTGCATTTGAAGCGTCCAAATGCGTCGTGACATCCCGCAGTGCGACATCCAAATCCCTCCGAGCAACCCATACTTGCGTGAATGCGACGGCCAGAAAGACGAACATTATTGAAAGCGAACTCAATCCGACTGCCACTAAGGACCAATTCTTAGCAATCCAACGTGCCACCATTTTCCGTGCACCGGCGCGTCGACCTGCGATCGATCGCCCATCGCGAACAGCCACCAAATCGTTGACCAGATCTTTTGCCGTGGGATATCTATCCTCACGATCTTTTGACATCGCTTTCAGAATCACGGTCTCAAGATCGACAGGAATGGAAGGTTGCAAAACGCGAGGTCTGACGGGGTCTTCATCCTCGATTGCTCTCAAAACCTTTTGATGCGTTTCGCCGATAAATGCCTGCTTGCCAGTAAGCAATTCGTAGAGAGTGGCACCAAGGCTATAAATATCCGTTCGCTCGTCTAAGGGCTTGCCAACTGCCTGCTCAGGGCTCATGTAATTGATGGTGCCCACAAGTTCGCCTGAGAGCGTCAGGCCAAGATCATGGGTGCGGCGTGCGAGGCCAAAGTCGGTGACCCACACATGACCGGAATGATCCATTAGCAAATTCGACGGCTTGATGTCGCGGTGAATGATTCCACAATCGTGAGCATGCTGAATCGCATCCACAACTCCGATCATCGCATTAAGGACGTCGCGGTAGCCGTTCGATTGGCAGTCAGCGAAGTCATGTTGATCGAGTGAATGGCCATCGATCAACTGCATCGCGTAATAATGCACCCCTTGCTCTTGTCCGACCGAATAAACCGGAACAATGTTCCGGTGATGCAAGTGGGCCGCTGCTTTACCCTCAAGCAGGAACCTCTGGATGTGCTTTGAACAACCAAAACTACCAGTGGAAAGAATCTTCAAGGCTACCAACCGACCGAGGGAAATCTGCCGCGCTGAGTAGACCACCCCCATGCCACCGCGGCCGATCACTTTTTCTAAAACAAAGTCACCGAGCTTACCCCCCAGCGAAATGGAGGGATGGTGGGGCAGCGTTTCGCAACTGCCACGAACGGCATCGTGGACGGTTTGAAGGCTTGTCAAACATCGACGCAGAGGCGTTTCCAGTGAAGGCGAGTTGGAGACCAAGGCATCGATGTCGATAACGACGCCCTCCTCTAAATCATTCATGGCGCCTTCAACGATCTCGGCGACTCTTTCTTGCTCAACGCTCGAAAGTTGATCGATTGAAAACTCGTGATTCATCATTGCTAGTGGAGTCAATGGATGTTTCCCGGATTGAAAGGCACCCTGTCGATTTTGCGGAAAGCCAAACTCAAGCGTTCTCGTACCATGCGGTCAACTCACGACAACTTCACGCAGCGATTCCAAAGCCCTGAGCCAGATCATTCGCACCGCCCCTGCGGACTTCCCAAGCCTCGCACCCACATCGTCAAACGACAATTCTTCAATATGCCGTAGGATCAAAACGTCTCGATAGTGGGACGGCAGGCGACTCATTCGGTCGAGTACTGCCGTGAGTTGTTCTTGATGCTGTATGACACTGCTGGGAGTGGCGGCGCGATCACTGAACCATTGCTCCTGACCTTCCAAACGAGAACAGTTGGTGGTGGTGGAGTTATCGATAGGTCGTTCTCGCCGCAAGTCGCGTTTGTCGGTGAGCAAATGCGTCTCGACTGTCCGGGCGAGATTGTTGGATAGTATTTGTCGTATCCAAGCGAGGAATTCGCGTTCAAGCCCACCGCGAAACTTATGGAAGTCTCGGTAAGCCTCTAACAGCGTTTCCTGAACCACATCCGAAGGGTTACACCGAGCCCGGACACGAGGGTCAAGCTTGGCAACCGCAATCCCGATCAAGTAGCCACGATAGACACCCAATAGTTCGCCCAAGCTTTCTTGATCGCCGCTTTGCGCTTTCTGAAGCACGACTTGAATGTGTTCATGCAGTTTCGAACTCAATTTGGACCTCACGTCTATCTTTGATGGCCGGGAAGCAGGTCGTTTGTCACGCTCAAAAAGACTGAATCCGTCGAAAATCCGCAGGCTAATGAACGCCCAATCTCCACATGCTTCTTGGAGCGTCGGTGCAACAAAAAAATCCCCTTAACGGGTTAAAAAACTGGGGATCTTTCGCTCTTTTGCGATGGCCGACAATTCTCTAGCCTAGTCGGTGCCTGCAAAGTCTGAATGCCGAGTTTGGGAGATCCCGGGAGAAGTGGCGACGACGAAGTGCGGTTGTGCAAGTTAGCCAAGACCACCGCCCCTGGCCGTTCCATTGGCCGTTCCATTGGCCGTTCCATTGGCCGTTCCATTGGCAGCAGCTTCGCCAACCGAGGTCGCGCCGGTCAAAACCGGCTAAATTCAAAGCTTTGCTACAGCACGAGTGTCGGCCTTCCCCGCAAGTCTTGACGACTTTCGCTACGGGCGGAACGCTCATTCTTAGCTTTCACAAAGCACTAGGAATGTCCGAAGGCTAAGGTTTGAATTTTTCAAGCTGCGCCTTGACGTACTCGACCGGAATAGGGATCCCCTTTAATTCGCCTTCACAGACGATTTGGTCGCCGACAACGCCTTGAAAATGCGCTACGATCATGCGGTTTCGTCGGGCCTTGATAAGCTTTACCATCACGACGAACCGGTCGCCGGGTAGGACGACGCCGCGGAATTTGACGTTATCGACTCCTCCGAAGCCAACCATCTTCGCGCCCAGCAGGTCATGTCGCTGGGTGAAAAAACTTGCCACTTGGGCAGCCGATTCGATCATCATCATACCGGGCATTAACGGCATGCCGGGCATGTGCCCACGAACCCAGAAACTATCTTTGGAGGTTTGCAAATAAGCGGCGCAAACCTGACGTTCAACATCCTCGTAAAGGATTGCCGTCAGTTGTTCCATTTCAAACCGCTGTGGATTGAGCCCCCTGATCGCCTCAAGATCGGCGATTGGGTTATCAAAGTCGAGCAGGTCGAGATCGACAATGAATTCGATCGACGCCACAGCTTAAGTCTTTATCTTCTTGCGTTTGGCCTTGCGGGCCTTACCGTTCGCCGGGCGTTGGCCGTGATTGGCCTTTTTCAATTTATGGTGCGGTTTTGCCATTTCGGATGAATTACTACGTTGGGTTAAAAGGTCGGAGTGGGGGACAAGTGTAACGCGGTAGGACACAATGCCAAAGTGGCCTTTTTGATGCAAATCAAAGAAAACGACACGATAAGTGGTCGTCCTCTGGCGATAGGAACCGACGAGGCTTCATTTCACACCCCGCCCGTTCGACCAATTCATCATCGCCAGATCGAAGTCGGTGCTAACTGGCGCGGCGAAGTATCAACCGCCCCCCCTACCGCTGAAACGGCACCTACTCCGAGTCCCTGCTCTGGCATGGGCTGCGCCGAGGAATAGATAGACGGCGGGTCGCTCGCACGCCCAGAACGCGGGAGCAGTGTCGGCTTTGGCTGCTGGGGCACCTCAGAGTGAACGCGAGAGTCGAGTGGGTTAGAAGCAAACTCGCGACTTTCGACATCGCGTCGTAATCGAACGTACCATCCATCCGCACTTGAATTCAGATTCCCACCAGCCGCTTGAGTTGACGCTAGTTGCACGGGGTGGCTGGGTCGGGTGGATCCGGTGGCGAACGCCACACCGTCAGGCATTGCCGCCTGCGGCGAATTTCCGGCGGCGACTAAAGTAACTTCTGCATTTACCGGAGCGGATCGAGTGGGGTTTTTGACAAATTGCTCGATCGGACCGTTGCCAACCGAAACCCATGCCAACCATCGATCTTGGAGTTCGGCGAGCGACTCGTAACCGTAGTGGTTACGCACGTTGTCGGTCCATGAGGGTTGTTGCATGTAGTCGCCAAGAAATTGAACAAACTGTTGCGGCCCTCGCTGCGCGATAAGGAATTGGCATACCGAGTAACCTTGCGCGTACATTGGCAGAATATCGTTCGGGTATTCGGTCAGCAAAAACAGCTGATTCATCGCAATCCCACGCCGCGAACGCAGGAATTCCCGTAATTTCGATTCGTGAATTTGCCGTTCGGAGTCATGCTCCACGGTGGTGCAAATTCCTTCGTCGGCCCAGCGGGGAAGCGGCCTCCCGAAATGGGTCGCAAGAATCGTATGGGTGACTTCGTGGGGAAGAACACTATCGAGAATGCGTTCGGGTGAGCCAACAACTTCCATTTGAAAGTCGCGAACCGGCTCCCGGTTGTACTGCGTCATTCCTTGAGCAGGCATACTTCCGGCGATCACGCGAACGGGGCACGGCGTGGGCCAACTCGGCAGGGCTCGACCGAGCCAGTGGACTGCAAGACTTTCACGATACCGTTCCGCCGCGTCTCCCACCGCCCGCGCCAAAGCCGCATCCGGGGCCATGACGATGAAATTTTGCGTGCGATAGTCGGCCGCCGATACACTCGCCGCTGCAATCGCCAGTTGGAGGCTTAGCCATACGACTACCAGCCGACCAACGAAAGCAAGGTTTCTTCCGGCATCCATGCCGCAATCCCGTGGTGAAAAGGATTTGGTTTTAATCGGAAACGAAGGCAGGAACCGCTTTTCAAAAGCAAAACCGGATCGTTCAGCCGACTTTCCCTGCTGGCATCGTACCAGCCGAGGGTGACACTGGCCGAGTCTAGGGGAAAAGGAACTGCGGAGCCTAGGCCGAAAAAGCCGCGGCGAAATTCCCTCCCAAAATTACCGCCATTCGATCAGCGCACACCCGTTTTTATCGGCATTTTGCAGCTTCAGCGTGCGAGAATTGGTTCCAAACGCCGCCTTGAGGACTGTGCAGTTTGAAACAATGGATCCATGAGTCCGGTGCGACACCGAAACCGAAGAGCGTCCACGCGGTTCCAACTGTAGCGACGCTTTTCGATGGTTTGGACAAAACGACATCGAGTTTTCGGTTCGACGGTGCTCTTTCCGGTAATATCATGGGTTTCGTCGCCAGCGTTGTCGCACGATCCCGCCGTTTCGATTCCTCCCCGCCGTTTTGCCTTCCAGGCGCGAAACCTGATCGTCTTTTTGAACGCACACAAAAGTCCTGTTAAAACACACGTTGTTAAAAACCCCATGCGAAAAATTGCCTGCCGAACGTCGACACCCAACCGAAGTGGCAGCGTTTGGTCAACGCTTCTAGCGACTTGCGTTGTTTTTGGAGCGATCGCTGGCGGGGGCTATTGGTACTGGGTGAAAACCCGCACCCATGCACTTCGGACCGACTTGATTGTCGCACAAGCGTCTCGAGGGCCGTTCGACCATATCGTGCTCGAACAGGGCGAACTTGAAAGTTCGAGCAATGTTGAGATCGTTTGCGAAGTAAGAGCCCGAGGCGGGGCGCAGGGCACGGCACTGCTTTGGGTTATCGAGGAAGGCATGATCGTCAAGAAAGGCGACAAGCTAGTCGAACTCGACTCATCGGCTCTTGAAACGGCGCAAAAGGAGAAACGGATTGTCGTGATTGCGGCCGAATCCGCTGTCGCCTCGGCTGAGGCATTGGTTCAGCAGGCAGTCATTTCGCGGCAAGAGTATCTCGAAGGCTTGTTTCAAACCGAGGAACGCCTCATTCAAAGCGAAATGGCGATCGCGGAACAAGGATTGCGAAAGTCACAACTCGCCTTGGAGAGCACGCAGCGGCTAGTCGCGAAGGGACTGGTTAAGTCTTTGCAACTCGAAGCCGATCAGTTTGCCGTCGCCAACAATCGCAACTTATTAGAAGGAGCCGAAGGTCGGCTAAAGGTTTTACAAAACCTTACCAAGCAAAAAATGCTCGTTCAATTCGATAGCGCTATCGATGCGGCAAAAGCTCAATTAGCCGCCGCGCAAGCCTCCTTGGAAGAAGAGGAAGCCGACCTTAGGAGCATTGAAAAGCAGATCAAGTTGTGCACGATCTTCGCGCCGGCGGATGGAGTCGCCATCCATGCAAATGAGTTCAACAATCGAGGTGGAACCGCGGAGTTTGTTGTCGAACCTGGCGCGATCATTCGCGAGCGACAAACCATCTTGCGTTTGCCGGATCCCAAAATGATGCAGGTGCGCGCTAACATTAATGAATCGCGAATCACGCTCATCCAACCAGGAATGCCAGCGAAAATTCGTATCGATGCGGTCAGCAACATGGAACTGATCGGTCGCGTTGCGAAAGTAAATCGCTATGCGGAACCCGGCAGTTGGTTTAGCAGCTCAATCAAAGAATATGCGACGACGATCGAAATTGTCGACCCACCCCAAACGATTCGTACCGGGATGACAGCGGAGGTTCAAATCTTTGTCGAGCGGCTTCCCGATGCTATTCAAGTTCCGATTCAAGCGATTTATGAACACGGCGGCAAGACTTATTCGCTTATCAAGTCGAGTGAAAGCACTTACGAAACGCGCGAGGTATCGATTGGCGCAACCAACGAGCAAATGGCAACCATCAAAGACGGTGTGGAGCCCGGCGACAACGTGATTCTCAACCTTCGGCAAAACCTTTCTTTGATGAACCTTCCCAAGGTTGAGCCAGAAGACAACGCAGACTTGGCTGCGGCAACCACTGCCTCCACGGAACAGCCGCCCCGTGATGGTCCGTCCAATGGAAAGGGCGGAGAGCCACGGAAAGGGGACTGGCAGGATGGAAAGAAGCGTCCCGAGGGCGGCAAGGCCCCGGGAGCCGCCGGAGACCGTGGCGGTGAGGAGAGGGGCAGCGATGAAAAGGGCGGTGGTCGCCCAAGAGGCGAAGGTGCTGGTGGACGTCCAACGGGCGACAGAGCCTCTTCGGCAGATTCCACGACGAACCCTTCGGTTGAAAGTTCGTCCTCTGAAGTTGCCCTCACGACACCCGCTGCCGAATCAGCCGTTGCCGAATCAGCCGTTGCCGAATCAGCCACTGCCCAATCGGCCACTGCTGCGGGTGATAGTAGCGAAGGAAGCGAATAAATCTTGCAGCCCTACCCGACTGTTTCGCCCCCTCAGCCCGCTCCGTCCTTGCGAGATTCACCTTTGGAACCCATCTCTGGTACGAACGCCAACAGTGCAACCGAGCGATTGCCGGCGGTGTCGATTCGTGACTTGACGAAAGCGTATGTCTTGAAGAGTGAGACCGTGCACGCTTTACGCGGCGTCTCGTTCGATGTACCAGAAGGTGATTACGTCGCTATTATGGGCCCATCGGGAAGTGGCAAGAGCACGCTGCTTAGCTTGCTTGGCTGTTTAGACCAGCCCACCAGCGGTCGGTTCTACCTCGGTCGAGACGACGTTTCATCGATGAGCGATGACCAGCTGGCCGAAATTCGTAGCCGCCGCATCGGCTTCGTTTTCCAATCCTACAATTTGATTCAGCAATACACGGTGGTTGAGAACATACAGGTTCCGCTTTATTACCAGGGAAAGCTGGGGGCAAAGGAACAGCAGCGAGCAGTGGAATTGGCGAAATCGGTAGGACTTGGCGATCGCCTCGACCACCGGCCAATGCAACTCTCAGGCGGTCAACAACAACGCGTTGCGATCGCGCGTAGCCTCATGAATGACCCGTACTTTATCCTTGCCGATGAAGCAACGGGAAACTTAGATTCGGCAACCACCGACGAGATCCTGGGGCTATTCGATCGACTCAATGGAGAGGGACGGACGATTGTCATGGTAACCCATGAGGACGAAGTGGCTGCACGGGCGAAACGGGTTGTACGGCTCCGAGATGGACTGCTTGCTAGCGATCGCATCAACAGTGAATCGAGCCGTGAAGAGGCTCGTGTTCGGCAACGCGAAAATGTCATTGCCCTCGCTCAACGTAAGAATTAAACATCATGCTTTGGCTCCGAACCTGGAAACTTGGCGTCAAAAGCCTCATGCTCCATCCGCTTCGCAGCGGCTTGACCATGCTTGGCATTTTGATCGGCGTGTGGGCGGTGATCGTTTTGACGGCCGTCAGCCAAGGGGCGAGCGATCAAGTCCAAAAGCAAATCGAGTCGCTCGGCGCTAACACGATCATCGTTCGCAGCGTCAAACCGTCGGCTGACAAGATGACCGGTATGGCAGCGCAGTATGGACTTCGGCGAAGCGATTTGGAATTGATCGTTTCCAACGTTCCTACCATCGACAGCGCCTTACCGATTCGTGAGATCCGCAGACAGTTTACTTTTGGTGATGCGAAAGCCGATGGGAGACTGGTGGGTTGCACGCCGGATTATGCGGAGGTGAACCGACTCACCACTCGCAGTGGACGCTTCCTCGCCGACGCTGACAACCTTCGTGCCGATACGGTGTGCGTGCTCGCATCGATGGTTGCCGACAAGCTTTTTCCCTATGGAGACCCCATTGGCAAACGTATCTATTTGCCTGAGAACCGCGACTATTATCGAATCGTGGGCGTCTTAGAACATCGCAACGCTTCGGCGGCAATCGGCGGCTCGCTCGACTCGCAAGACTTCTCCGGGGACGTTTACATCCCAATCAAAACACTTCGTCGACGCATTGGCGATACCGTCTTCACGCGCCGTAGTGGCCAGTTCGAAACGGAGATCATCGAATTGAATCAGATCACTCTCCAAGTCACTGATATCGAGCAGGTGCGGGCGACCGCAGCGATGGTCGAGTCGCTTGTCCTCCCTCTTCATGCGTCGATGAACGACGTCACGGTCGTCGTTCCCTTGGAACTCCTCGAGCAGGCCCGCAATCTGAGATTGATGTTCCTTGGCATTGGGGTGTTGATCGCCTGTATTTCACTCATCGTTGGCGGAATTGGCATCATGAATATCATGCTTGCCAGCGTCACCGAACGGACTCGTGAAATCGGCATTCGCCGCGCGTTAGGTGCGAAACGAGGCGATATCGTGAGACAATTTCTTGTCGAGACTCTCGTGCTTAGCTTCAGCGGCGCGGCCCTCGGCATTGTCTTGGGCTTCCTCGGGCCACCCATGTATCGGCTGCTAATCTACTGCGTAAAGCGGTTTTCGCCGGAAAAATTCGCATCACTGCCCGATGCGATTCGCGAAGCCGAACCGACGATCGTGTATGGCACCATTCCCTTGGCAGTAGGCATCGCCGTGGCGGTAGGATTGATCAGCGGCCTCTACCCTGCGATCCGCGCCGCGCGAATGAGTCCTATCGAAGCACTTCGACACGAATAAGTCGTGTACGACTTCAGAGCCCTCTCAAACGTATTCAACCGAGTCGACTCTCGGCGATGCTCTGGTGATCACTTGATGAGATATCGCTCGCAGTTTATTGCCGGATACCCGTTATAGAACCGCTTGATCCAGTGCCGACCGCGCATGCCTGTTGCGTGCTGTTCCCAGCCCCAACGGGTCAGCAAACGATCACTGATCGCCTCCGTACTCACGTGTGCGACGATCGCCACCGATTCTCGCAGACGAGCGATCTCATCCAGAATCTGACAGGCGCCTCGAAAGGTTGCGAGCTGAGTTCCCGGACCTGAACGCACAAAATCAAGGACCATGAATCCACCTAGTTTCCCCGCGTGATAATCGAGAGTGCACTCGTCATCCAGGCCCGGTCTCCACCGGCTCTGCCACCAGACCCTCATGATGCTCGCCGGCGCTGCATACCAGCGGCGGCGAACGGCTACCAATTTCCCCTGTCTCATGATAATTCGCCCGGCATGCCATCGCCGCAATCGATCTGCTTGAAGAATGGGGTTGGTGACGTCCATGTCTGATTTCATTGCACCGCGGGAAGGATCCACAAATCACGCTGTTACGGGGAACGCGTTAGAGCCCGGTCATACCAATGAATGAGGATACCGTAAAGAGACTCTGATAATCGAAAAACAAACCGAGGTCAGGATTCTTGCAACCCGCTGAACGTTTGGTTTGATGTTTTACCTGCTAGAGCAACCATCGGGCGGAATGCGGCGAGAAACCGCTGCGATTCTCGGATGGCATGATGCTTAAATGCTTGGAGCGAGGAAACAGAACACTTGCCAGCGACTCAGTCGACGGGTCCAGCTGCCGATCGGTGTGAGAACTCGTGTTTCGGATCGAACGAGCACTTCTAGGCAAGCCAAGCGAATCAAACCAATCAGGACGAAAACAGGCAACAATCGACTCTGCCACGTCGCGATTCGCCTCTGGCGACGCCGCTAATTCGCTGGTGCGACTGGAAAGGGCTGACGTGAGTGCCGCTTGGCTAAGCCAATCACCCATTATTCTTGTTTCGTCCCCGCTGTCCTCTTCGCATTCTTGAATGGATGCAGCAAGTCGGTTGGCATCGATGGCGTAGCAAGCCGCTCGGCCTTGAATTGCCACAATCGGTGCGAGAAGTCGGTCCGTCCAGCGTTCGGTGACGCGGCGAAGGCGATTGAGATGCATCGACTGCGTTACCGAACCGCCACGCCCGAAGAGCATCAATTGCAAGACACGGTTGCGAGCTTCAAGTTGTGACAGGAATACCGAATGAGTCACCGGTTCAACTTCGCGTTGCGATATTGAGCCATCGAGCGCTGCGCCAAATGCAGCAAATACACGCGTCAGCGTGTCGGAGACAATAATCTCTTCCAGCAGCGGCCCGTGCGCGTGCCACCAAAGCTGCATTGCCAGGGGACGTCCGGAAGATTCAAGGGCGGTGTATTGCCCAAGTCCTTGATTCCAAAGGTCCAGTCGTCTGCGAGACTGGACCCAATAATGTGTCAAACAATCAGACGATGGCACCGAGTGCGCTGCAATGAACGCCGGCGCACGAAGAGAAAGGATTGAAGCGAGTTCGGCGAGCTCGACGCAGTGCATGAGAGATTCAGACGATGGAGAAGTCTACGGAGACGAGATTGGTCGCATACCAATGAACTGAGGCATGCATCTCCGATGCCAGCGGGACGACGCCCGCTCAAACCTGCCGACAAAACAGCCGTAAACCATTACACGATAAATCCTTACGACATATTTTCACAACGAGGAAAATCCTGGGGGAGTAAACCGAATGTTTCGATTCGGCAACACAGTGAAGCCTTGTGGCCACCTCCGCCTCGCCATCACCAACGGCTATGATCTTTACTGAACGCTGGTCTCGAGCCGGAACAACGAACTGGGATAACAGGTTCGGAAATGACATTGCTCCCGACGGTCGAAACGGTAACGTGGGGATTTCGAAACAGGGCATGCTGGCCATGCTCAATGAAAAAACCTCCCGCCGGGCTGTGTTCCTAAACGACTCACGGATGGATTCCTCTTGGACTTAGAATCACTCAACGACGCGAAGATTTCCCGACGTTACCGTCGTCGGCTTCTGTTTGGGATTTTTTTGCTACTTGCGATGGCTTGGCCGGCTGCGGTCGATTCCCATTCCGCGGTCACCAGCCTGTTCAACCGACCATCGGACTGGATCCCGGCCGACCTACCGGTTCGAGTGGAATTCGATGATTTCGCACGACGTTTTTCAGTCACCGATCTGGTAATGGTGTCATGGGACGGCGCCGACCTGGATTCGCAGCAGATCGAAGAGGCTGGGAGGCTTCTGAAGCCGCTTTGTGAAGTCGAAACACCGCCGGCATCCGAAAATTCGATGGAACCCGGCGCGACTCATCACGACGAAAGACTCGAGGCAGCCTCCCCGCTAGATCCGCTAGCGATGCAGATGATTATCGATCTGGCAACAAAGGTTGGAAAGAAACCGTTGCACTGGGTGCATCATGGCACTGAGATCGTTTCGCAGATGACCGCATCTCCAACGAAACTTTCTCGTAGTTCTGCCATCAAGCGGTTGACGGGTTCTGTCGTCGGTCCGAATGGAAAACAGACCTGCCTTGTGATTTCGTTGACCGAGGCCGGTCTACTCAACCGCCGCTTGCTTTTCGATGGCATTCGGGAAGCCCTCTCGCGGCATTTACATCGCCAGCAAAGCGAGATTGCCATGGTTGGCGGTCCGCATGACGGCGCAGTGATCGATGAGGCATCGATTCAATCAGTGCATCGCTTCGCACCACCATCTGCGATTGTCGCTGCGTTACTGTGCCTTTTCTGCCTACGTTCTTTCGTACTGACCGCCGCCATCACGATCATCGCGGTCATTGGCGAGGGGATGGTCCTTGCCGCGGTGTTGTATTCGGGCACTCCGATGAATGCGGTGTTGATCGTATTGCCTCCATTGGTTTTTGTACTGACGGTTTCGTCGGGAATCCACCTTAGCAATTACTATCTGGATGCGCTCGCCGAGTTTCCCGCCGCGACGCGTGCCCAAGCCGCTGCCATTGCGATGCGAGCGGGGACCCTGCCTTGTTTGCTTGCGGCAAGTACAACCGTGGTTGGGCTCGGATCGCTGATGCTGGTCCGCTTGGAGCCGATTCGAGTCTTTGGCTGTGTCGCCACCTTGGGGCTGATCCTTACCTTGGGGCTTTTGCTCCTGATCCTTCCAGGAACCATGGTTTTATACGCGGGGCCACGACACGTGACCGATCGCGAATTGCTTCGCGGCAACTTCAGTCCCGCGGATATAAGAGATTCGCTTCGCAGGCGAATTGCATTGCTCTTTCGCAGGGTACTACGTCATCCTACAAAAATTATTGTTGCGATTGGTATCGCAACCATGTTATTGGCGACGGGGCTAACTCGCCTGAACACTTCGGTAAATATGCCGCGAATGTTCGACGCAGACCACCCCCTACGGACGCAGTATCAATGGTTTGAAACCCATCTTGGGCCAACTATCAACGGTGAGATGCTGCTGCGTTTTCCACCCGCCAAGGGAAATCAGGGCGTCAACGGAAATCAGGGCGCGGAAGCAGACCCGATCGAACGGCTTTCCTTGATTCGAGAAGCGCACATCGCCACAGCTCGCGCAAAGGACGTTGGCGGAGTGTTATCCGCAGTTACTTTTCTACCGGCGGTGCCCACGGGAAAAGGCCTCTCGGCAACGAGCAGTCGCTCGGTGATTCGTGCGCAACTAGCCGACAGTGGTTCAGCTGTGGGAAAGCTGGGGTACATCTCGAGAGATGAGAAAGCCGAGGTTTGGCGGATCAGCTTTCGACTGCCCATGACGACTCAACAGGATTATGGACCGGAGATCGAAGCCATCGGCATAGCTGTCCAGCAGGCGGTGACTACAGAGGCAACGAAAAAGGGATTCGCCGTCGATGCAATTCCTCAAGTGGTCATGACCGGAGGCGTTAAGATCGCACAGGTCGCCCAGGAAATCCTACTCAACGACTTGTTCACGAGCTTCTTGTCGGCCTTCGCCGTGGTCGCGGTGGTGATGATGCTATTGCTCCGCAGCATCGTCGGCGGACTGATCGCGATGCTTCCCAACCTGTTCCCGACGGTTTGGTTATTTGGTTTCATGGGACTGGCGGAGATGCCGCTGGATATCGGCTCGGTTATGACCGCGAGCGTGGCCTTAGGCATCGCAGTGGATGACACGATTCACTTGCTCAGCCGTTTTGGAAGCCGTACCGCAAAGGGCATGGGGGCACAACGAGCCGCTTGGGGTGCGATGAAACAGTGTGGCATGGCGATGGTCCATACGACGCTTGTATGTGGCTTATCGTTGATGGTGTATGGAATGAGCGACTTTGTGCCGACACGGCAATTTGCTTTTTTGATGTTCGGGCTGCTTTCTGTTGCACTGATTGGGGATTTATTTTTGCTGCCTTCGCTAATGATCGTCCGGGTGGGAAGATATCTAGCCAAACCAGTCATGAGCGATGCGGGTGCGGAACTTTCGGACGAGCCGAGCGCGCACCCCCCAGTCGATGCAAGGCGATTGCCGACGGAAATGATGCCGCGCCACCAGTCAACGACGTCCCACGACGCGAATTCTCGCAGGTCCACGTGAAAGGCGGGTCGGTGGTCTCGGAATAATCGTTACCGTCGAACGAGGCGGCACGACCGGTTCTCAAAAAAGTGCTGTCGCACAAAATCTTGGCAGAACCGCAAAGAGTTTGGCAAAAAGTCGTCGATAGCGATCTATGTCACCGTAACGAAGTGTGTGTC
This sequence comes from Planctomycetaceae bacterium, assembly GCA_031411655.1. GTDB lineage: Bacteria > Planctomycetota > Planctomycetia > Pirellulales > Pirellulaceae > UBA6163. The sequence continues at coordinate 8,767 of JANOBM010000057.1, read as the reverse complement.
AAGCCGCCACGCTCCGGTTCCCGCAATCACGTAAACGATTCGTCGCCCACGCCACGCAACGTTCGCGACGATTTCACTGCGGATCAGAATCCGGTGATCAATTTGGCCGAGCAACTGATGATCAGTTACTCACCAGATATGAAGTGCGGCTTGGTCTCACTGCTTATGAGACACCTTAAACCCAATCCTTGGAGTTCACCACGATGCGTCGTGTTATCGCCCCTTCGCTGTTGGCCCTCGCTTTCGTAGCCTTCAGCACCGTGGACGCTTCGGCGGGCCACCTGTTCGGAAAATTGTTCGGTGGCAGCAGCTGTGACGCTTGTTGCGATGCCGAACCAGCTTGTGGCTGCGAAGCCCCAGCTTGCGGATGTGCAGAACCAGCTTGTGGCTGCGAAGCCCCAGCTTGTGGTTCATGCTGCAGCAAACCTGTCCGCGGCTTGCTCAGCAAGCTGTTCCACAAGCATGACAGCTGCTGCGACATGGGCTGCGAACCAGCTTGTGGTTGCGAAGTTGTCGAACCAGCTTGCGGTTGCGAAGCTCCCGCTTGCGGATGTGCAGAACCAGCTTGTGGCTGCGAAGCCCCAGCTTGCGGATGCGATTCGGGCTGCGATTCAGCATGCAGCAAACCAGTTCGTAGCTTGCTCAGCAAGTTGTTCCACAAGCACAACAGCTGCTGTGACTCGGGCTGCGAACCAGCTTGTGGTTGCGAACCAGCTTGCGGTGCTGAGCCAGCTTGCGGATGCAACTAGTACGGTGCGGCCTTTGGCCAAACCTTCGCTAGTCGCTTGATTCAACAACGAGGGCCTCCGACGAGATTAATCTGGTCGGGGGTCTTCGCGTTTTTTACACACTTGGGCCGGACCTTTAGAAAGCGACGAAAATCTACGCCGTCAAAGTCTACGCCTTCAGGGCCCAAGCTCGCATCGCTTCGATTTCCCGGTGCCGAGTCAAATCGAAGTCCAGCGGGGTGACAGTCACATTGCCAGCTCTCAATTCGGTCAGGTCCGATTCGACTGCTGGTGGCTCCGGCGGCTCGCTCCACATTGCCCAGTAATAATCGCGACCTCCCGGTGAGCTACGTTTTTCGTATTTGCGACCGTATTGTGCCAAGCCCATCGGCACCACCTTGACTTCTGCGGGATGAACGGTGGCAGCAGTGGGAATGTTGACATTAAACAGGCGACCGGCTGGTACGTTGTGACTGACGATCCCGTCGATTACGTTTCTCGCCACCACAGCCGCCGCCTGGATGTCAGGGTCTTCCGCGTGCTCCATCGACACCGCGATGCTGGTAATTCCGAAAAAAGCTCCTTCGATAGCAGCGGCCACAGTCCCGCTGTACAGCACGTTGATTCCAGCATTCAATCCACTATTGATTCCGCTTACCACCAAATCCGGCTTCCACGGGCAAAGTTCAACAATCGCAAGCTTGACACAATCAGCGGGTGAACCGTCAACGGCCCAGGCCCAATGCCGACCTTCGTGCCGAATCGACTTGCAAAGGAGCGGAGTCAGGTAAGTGATGGAATGGCCAACTCCGCTTTGTTCGGTCGCTGGAGCGGCAATGAACACTTCGCCAAGATGCCGGAGTTGATGTTCAAGTGCCGCCAGTCCAGGTGAATAGACGCCGTCGTCGTTGCTCAGCAAAATCTTCATTTCGGATCTCAAACGTGGCTTTCGTCAATTTTTAGATCCTATCACTCCTGGCAATCGTTGCCCAACCCCTCACCCAACCCCTTGGGTGATTGCCGGCGCGGTCCTAAAATCCCGCTTTGTATACGAAAACTTTGCCATAGCGACGCCATGAACAGCGACTCCCAAAACATCGTCCCAGAAGCGGAACAGGAGCTCACCAGCCAACGAATCGTGGTGCTGGACTTTGGTTCGCAGTATGCCCAACTGATCGCCAGGCGAGTTCGGGAACAAAACGTCTACTGCTCGATTTTGCGGCACGATGTTTCTGCCGAGCGGCTCCGCGAATTGGCACCACGAGGGATTATTTTGTCCGGTGGTCCATCCAGTGTGTATGAGTCCGGCGCGCCCCGATGCGACCCGGGACTATTCCAGCTCGGAATACCAGTCCTCGGTATTTGCTATGGGATGCAGCTTGCTTGTGATGCGTTGGGTGGCCGTGTTGAACACACGCCGAGCCACGAGTATGGCCGCTCGCACTGTGAAATCATTACGCCATCGCCTCTCTTTGCCGGACTCCCATCGCAAACGGACGTGTGGATGAGTCATGGAGATCAGGTTTCTGGTGTCGGAGATCTGTTTGAAACCATTGCGCGTACACCGACCTGCCCGCACGCCGCCGTTCGGCACCGTCAACTTCCCGTCTATGGCATTCAGTTTCACCCCGAGGTTTCCCACACTCCGCTTGGTGGGCAGATTCTGCATAATTTCGTTATTGGCGTTTGTGGGTGCGATGGCACTTGGCAGCTAGATGATTTCGCCGAAGCAGCCATCTCTCGCATGCGGTCGCTTATTGGTAACAAACGAGTGATTTGCGGTCTTTCCGGAGGAGTCGATTCTGCGGTGGTCGCGGCGCTGCTCTACAAGGCGATTGGGTCTCAACTCTCCTGCATCCTTGTCGATAACGGACTTTTGAGAAAAGACGAACAGGCCGCGGTGATCAGTGAGTTTAGCACCCACTTCAAGACCGACTTGCATGTCGTTCACGCGGAAGACCGATTCCTATCATCGCTCGCCGGAATTACGGAGCCTCAAGAAAAACGTCGTCGAATCGGCTACGAATTCATCGAGTGCTTCAAAGACGAAGCGGTCAAAATCAAAGGCGCCCATTTCTTGGCGCAGGGTACTTTGTACCCCGACGTCATTGAAAGTGGGGCAGCCATCGATGGCCCTGCCGCAACCATCAAATTGCACCACAACGTCGGAGGACTTCCTAAAGACCTAGGTTTTGAACTCGTAGAGCCGCTTCGTGATCTTTTCAAGGATGAGGTCCGGCGGCTCGGAATCGCATTAGGCCTCCCCGAGTCACTTGTCTGGCGACACCCCTTCCCGGGTCCTGGACTTGCGGTCAGGTGCTTGGGTGAAGTCACTCGAGAACGCTTGGCCAGACTCCGCGATGCAGACGCGATTGTCGTGAGCGAAATCAAAGCTGCGGGGTTGTACCGACAGACGAGTCAATCCTTCGCCGTATTGCTCCCCGTTCAAAGCGTGGGCGTCATGGGTGACGCAAGAACTTACGACGAAACGATCGCGATCCGAAGCGTCGACACCGATGATTTCATGACTGCCGATTGGAGTCGATTGCCTTACGACTTGCTCGCCCGCATGAGCACGAGAATCATTAACGAAGTGGCAGGTGTCAACCGCGTTTGCTACGACATAAGCAGTAAGCCCCCTGCCACCATTGAATGGGAATGACGCCATTGAGTGGAAATGAATTGATCCCAAGCACTCGTAATGTGCCTTCCGCAACGTGACCCTGAGCAGTCTACTAGACGATACGCAGCCCCCGATTCTTTTCCAAATTGCAGCCTCAACCTAAAATACCGTCCATCTGAAGATTTGGCCGACACCGTTTCCACCAAAGCCGTTCCATGTCCACGAAGCACTACATTTATCAAATCGAGAACTTGACCAAGAAGCACGCTCAAAAAATCGTGCTTGAAAACGTCAGCCTCGCGTTCTATCCCGGCGCTAAGATCGGCGTTCTCGGCCCCAATGGCGCCGGGAAGTCAACGCTGCTGCGTATCATGGCCGGGCAAGACACCGAATTTGAAGGGGTTGCTCAAATTGGAAAAAAATTCACCGTCGGCTATTTACCGCAGGAACCGCCGCTCGATCCGACCAAAACGGTTTTTGAGAATGTGCAAATCGCTGTTGCCGAACGTCGCGCGATTCTTGATCGTTACAACGAGATCTCCGGCTTGCTGGGCGAAGTAACGGACAGTGACGAAATGCAAAAGCTCTGCGATGAGATGGCCGAGCTGGACGATACGATCAACGCCAACAACTTGTGGGAACTGGATCGTCAAGTCGAAGTTGCGATGGCCGTGATGAATCTACCGCCGGGGGATTCTTCGGTGGTCAATCTCTCGGGAGGCGAAAAACGTCGCGTCGCACTTTGCCAACTGCTTATCCGCCAACCGGATCTGCTGTTGCTTGACGAACCGACCAACCACCTCGATGCCGAAAGCGTTGCTTGGCTAGAAACCCACCTTGACGCCTACCCCGGTACGGTTGTTGCCGTCACCCACGATCGATACTTCCTGGATAACGTTGCCAAGTGGATTCTTGAAGTCGACCGCGGGCGATGCATCCCTTTCGAGGGCAACTATAGCGCTTGGTTGGAAGCGAAAGACAAGCGGATGAAGGTCGAGCAAAAGACACAAAAAGCCAGAGAGAGAATGCTTGCTCGTGAGTTGGAGTGGATTCGCATGAGCCCCAAAGCACGACAAGCGAAGAGTAAGGCGCGTATCAAGTCCTACGAAGAAATGTCGGCTCAGACGTTCAGTGATCAGCCCGATGAACTTGAAATCCAGATTCCACCTGGTAAACACCTCGGCTCGCTTGTGATTGAGGGCAATCATATCCACAAGGCGTTCGGCAATAAGGTGCTGATCGACGATCTCTCCTTCAGACTGCCTCCTGGCGGGATCGTGGGCGTGATCGGACCAAACGGTGCAGGCAAGACAACTCTTTTCCGTATGTTGACCGGTCAAGACACGCCCGATAGTGGAAACTTTAAGATCGGCGAAACAGTGGAGCTTGGCTTTGTCGATCAAAGTCGCGATAGCCTCGACCCTGACAAGACGGTCTTTCAAGAGATCAGCGGTGGATACGACGTGCTTGAAATGGGTGGCAAGCAACTCCATTCACGAAGTTATGTTTCGAAGTTTAATTTCAAGGGACCCGATCAAGAGAAAAAGGTCGGGATCCTATCCGGCGGCGAGCGCAATCGCGTTCACCTAGCAAAGCTGTTGCGGCGGGGCTGCAATGTTTTGCTTCTTGACGAACCCACCAATGACCTTGATGTCGACACTTTGCGAGCTCTCGAAGAAGCGATCATGAATTTTGCCGGCTGCGTCGTGGTGACTAGCCACGACCGCTGGTTCTTGGATCGCCTCGCGACTCATATCCTCGCCTTCGAAGGCGATGGGAAACTTTACTGGTGCGAAGGGAACTTCGACACCTATGAGCGAACCCGACGGGAGAGAATGGGCGAAGATATCGAGGAAGGTGCAAAGCGAAGGTACAAGAGCATTCACGCTCAATGATGTCTCCATGATTTCGTGGGGATAAAACCAGACACCCTGAAGCAATGATTGCTGACGGATCGTATGCGGAAGACGTTTCATTTCTCTCACATGGCCAAGATAGACCGATGACGATTTTAAGAGTTGGACCCAATGCAGCCTACAGCGAAGGCTGGAGTTCTGCGTTTGGCGGAAAAAAGACGACGAAGAAGGCGACCGAGCCCGTGGCAGCCGCCACCAAGCAGAAGACGAAGTCGAAAAGTAAGCCGGTGACCGCGAAGAAGCCTGCGAGCACCAAAGCGAAAGCAACGAAGCCGGTTACCGCCAAGTCAAAGCCAAAAGTAGAGGCCAAGGCAGCGGCGAAACCGAAGCAGAGCAAGAAGGAATCCGTGAAGAAGGCACTTTCGAAAAAGGCCGCTCCCAAAAAGAAAGCCGTGACTGCAAAAAAGAAAACAAAAAAGTAGTTCACTCGTTCGTGTTTGTTTACCCTTCCGCCAAAGCTTACGATGTCCGTCCCGTCGCCACAAAAAACGCTTCGCGACGCGCTGCAGCAAGTGGTTGGGTATCTCAATTTCTCCCGCGGCACGTCTGACCCAAGAACGCTCGCCGCGTGGAACACTCTGTATGCCTCTGCCGTTCATGGCAAGCCGCTTTCGGGGCCGCCGGCTTGGCTTGTCATGCGTCAGTGGTTGGAAGAAACGACCGCTGAGCTCGCTGAATCGGCCGCCAACCCAAAGCACTACGAGCAAGCTTTCCTGCTCGTCAGATTACTTTTCAGCGATGCATTGCCCGCTTATGTCGACCGCCATAAGGACTTGCTCTTCCATCAACCCCCTGAATCGATCTTCAGCGGCTTCTTCCTCGGTCGCGTTGCCGAGTCATTGCTTCAGTCGATTGCTAATGGATTTACGGATAATTCCGAAATCATCTCCGATTCATTTGATCGACTCGATGATTATGTCGGCTATCGACCGGTTCCTCGCCTTGAGAAATCTCCTGGAGAGCCTTATCCGGGTGAGTACATTCGCCCAGTGCCGCTGTTCATCGCAGGCGCTGGCGTTTCCGATGGCCCCTATCGTAAAATCATTGAACGCGCGATCGTTTCACTAAAGGAAACGGATCAAGCGATTCTTCGTGCAGCAGCGTTCGATCCGGAACAACTGCTTGAACTAGCGTTCGATCCACGAGCCTACGATTTTGACCATCCGGTCCATCGGCGAGCCAACTACATCTTCGGTCAATGGGATCCCGACCGCGTTTCCAAGGATGGCCATTACACACGCTACGTCGTCCGTGAAGTGACGTTGATCGCTTTACTGAGCCGAATCGATGAGGACGCAAGCGAAGAAGCGCCCGCCGAGCAATTGTTTGAAGAAGCCGCTGCGGTACTTGCCGGCACGATCCTCATGGGCAGCGGTATCAGTGGTTGGGGGCCGGCAGCCTATACAAGCGACATCACCCTTAAATCTCTGATGGAGCCGATCGCTGCCTATCGAGACGACTTTTACCATGATCGAATTGATCGTCTGCCGACACCGCATCGCGAGCGATTGCAGCAAGAGGTGCGTCAGCGACGGCAACCATTTGGTGCCGCTCGACAGCACCTCAATGCGGCGCTTGCCCTGCTTCGTGCCAAACAATTGCAACACGTCCAACTCGCCCGACTCTATGCCCGCATGGGTTACCCTGACCCTGCCCAAAAGCAAGCCGATCATGTGCCCGTCACATCCGCTCGATTGATGTGTCGAATCGACTGCTTGATGTCTGGTGGCCTCCGTGCCCTTCGTGGAGGAGACCTCGCGGCGGCGTCGCAGGTTCCCAATCAAGTTTTCGAAATGCTGGTCCGAGCGATTGACTGCGGTGCCTGCGTTGATCCCTGGAACATTCTCTACTTCAGTGGCAACTTCAGCCTTTTCCCAGGTCCCGAAAACAGCGTTCATGACCATCGGGTCGACGACCTTGTGTATTTGGTCGAGCAGCTATTCGGATATATGGCGAGGGTCTGGAGCGAAGCGGCCGCACGCGATGACGAAACGACCTTCAAAGCCGTTGACTCACAGTTCGATGGGATCGCAAAGTGGTGGCGACAATATGCGGCCCATACCGTCGAATCAGTCGAGGCAGTCGATCCACTCGAATCCTATCAATCTGCAAAGCTTGTCGCACGCGCACTTCAACTTTGGCACCGCGGCGGTGCTGCCGCCGGCGATGTCAAGTTTTGGGCACCCCATGCAGACTTGTTTGATTCACCCAGAGCCTATGCCTTAGTGATCAACGCGATGCTCGATCGCAAAGACTTCATCGCATCGATGGCAATCTTGATTCATTGGCTGGATAACGCACCGCGAGTGGGGTTGCGACTGGGCGGCAGCTCGTTGCCGCATCTAGCGGTTCGTTGGATGGTTCGATTGCGAATCGCCTCTGGCCTGTTACATGACGACGCCGACCCTATCGCTGGTATAGATGCACGCGCACTCGAATCGTCCCCAACGACAGCACCGGAGCCGCCACTCCAAAATGCGTGGCCGTTGGCGAAAAAGTTCTTTGATTACCTTGAGGCCAATGCGGCACATTATTGGTCTGCTCCAACGTTTGCATTAGGAACCGCGAGACCCAAGAAACGCAATTGGGACGAAGCTCTCGAAGATGCAGAAGCCAATGAGGCGATGTTCGCTGGCGGCAGTGACGAGAAGGATTTATTCGATGCAGCCTACGACGAAGTAACCTATCACGACACGACTGATGACGGCAACGATGCACCCATTTTCGGCGACGGTATCAACTTAAACGAAACCGACGACGATCTGGAAGCAGAATCGAAACGACTCGCTGACCACCTTAGTTTCCTTGAGTCGCTAGCGAGGATGTGGGCAATCGCCGCGGATGTTGGGTATGCGATTGGTGCAAGACAGGATTGTCAAGCAAGCGAAACAAACGTAGCCGGTGAACACGTCGACCGCTTGGCTGCCCTTCACGCCTGGGCGGGTCGTGCCGCCATCAATCGCGACGGTTTGCTCGAATTACTCGATTCGATTCGTGCCTACATCGTATCGCCTCAGGGATCCGATAACGATTCGATGCGAAGTTACGACCGCAGGCGACTGACTCGTGACTCGCTACTTGAACGGGTTATCGCCACGACCGTTGAAGTAGCCGATGCCAGGCGAGTGATTGCTGGCGTTCTGATCGCGGAGCAATCTCGCATCGGGCAAACATTAGAATCTTCGCTTCCCCCAAGCCTAGCGTCCGTATTGCCCCGTACGATAAGTGAAGATCCATCGACCGCGATGAATACGGACGATGCGGATGCGGTGAGAATGTTCGCAGCCATGGTTTCTGGTCATCATGCTGCTGCGAGAGCACAGTTTTCATCGATGCTTGAATCCATCCGCAAATCATCGCTTCTGTACATTCCGTTGTCCCGGGGTGGTGATCCGGTCAAGATTTTCCTCGCACGACTCCGGCAGCGGATGCTGCAACACCTGCTACACCGCATGCCACGTAGCGGCCTAGTCCTCGAAGCTTGTCGCTTGGTCGAGGCG
>JANOBM010000056.1:0-180831 GCA_031411655.1 Planctomycetaceae bacterium | reverse complement strand
GTGTCGACCGGATACACGATTACGACCAACTTCACGACGGGAGCAACCGTTCTACCAGGCCGCTCAGCATCCCTGATCGTGCGGCTGGATAGTGCGGTGCTGGGTAAGAGAGCAGGGTCGATCTCGTTCGCGAACACCGATGCGAACGAGCGTCCCTTCAACTTCGCGATTACCGGCCGCGTGGTGGCTCCCGAGATTCAAGTGTTGAACGGCGCACTGAATGTAGCCGATGATACCGGCACGGTGGCGTTCGGCAAGCTGTTGCAGGGAACTAGCGGCGGGTTATTGAAGACGCTAACAATCAAGAATATCGGCACGTCGGATCTTAAGCTGCAACCGGCCTCGGTCACTGCGCTCGCAGGCTTTGCGATTGTGACGAACTTCACCACCAATCAATTGGTCGCACCAGGGGCCAGCGCGAATTTGGTAATCCGACTCGACAGCAAGACTGTGGGCCTCAAAACGGCAATGCTGTCGTTTGCCAACAACGATGCAAATGAGAGTCCATTCAACTTCAGTCTTACGGGAATGGTGACCCTTGCGAACGCCAGCGACTTGGCCTCTGTGCTCAAAGCCGAATTCCCCGCAGCGGTCCTCTCTGTGAGGCCAGCGGATCGAGGCGTCTTGATCTCGGGATCTGCGCCGAATTCCCTTATGGCCGGACAGATCGTCCGCGTCGCCGAAGGTTACTTCCCGCATGTGATCGACGGCATCAAGGTCGACGCCCATGAGTTGGCCACCGTGCTCGAAGCCGAATTCCCTTCCGTGCACCTCTCCTTCAGCTCGCTGGCTCGCAGCGTCGTGATCTCAGGCGATGTTCCGAGGGTCGCGACGATCGAACAGATCATCCGAATCGCTAAGGATTACTATCCGAACGTCACTAACAACATGACGGTGGACGCCCGTGAATTGCAAGGCAAGCTTAGCAGCTTGTTTCCAACATCGGCTATCTCTGTGAGTTCGCTAGGTCTCAGCGTTGTGATCTCAGGATTTGCTACTAATGCGAGTTTGATACCACAGATCATTCGCATTGCTGAGGATTACTATCCCAACGTCATTGACAACATTAAGGTGGGCAACCGGTCAATTGGCATTGAGACATTCACGAACGGCCAGGACGCGGACGAATTCCCAGGCCCCATGTTACCAGTGGGCAGCACAGCGACCTTCACCTACGTGATTACCAACAACGGCACCCGTAGCGCAAACCTGACAAATGTCGAGGTGACGGACAGCGTTTTGGGGTTGATCACGAACATTATCGACCAGGGAGACGGCGACAACATTCTGAACGTCGGTGAATCCTGGGCGTATGAAGCGACCGCCGTTGTCACGGCCGGCCAGTACGAGAACATAGTCACGTTTACCGCCGATGATTCAACGGGTAACAACTTCTTCTACTTCCGGGATTCCAGTCATCATTTCGGCGTTGCTTCGTCGATTGACATCGCGAAGTCCTCGGTCCGTCATAACATGAACGCCGGCACGATCATCGCCGATGATCCGCTACGCAACCAAGTGACTGTCAGCGGCGATAGCCAAAATTTCAAAGCGAATGCCGCTGAGTTAGCCGGTGTGCTTGAAGCCGAATTCCCCGCCGCGATCCTCACCGTGAGGCCGCTGGTTCGAAGTGTTTTGATCTCTGGAATTGTTCCGAGTGCGGAAATGGCCGAAAAGATCATTCGCGTTGCTTCCGATTACTATCCCAACGTGATTGACAACATCAAGGTGGACGCCAGTAACTTGGCCAACGTACTTGCCGCCGCATTCCCCGCGGCAAACCTCTCAGTGAGGCCGCTAGTTGGCAGCGTTCTAATCTCAGGATTTGTTCAGAGGGCGAATATGGATAGGGTTGGACAAATCATTCGCATCGCTGAGAATTACTTTCCGAACGTGATTAACAATATCCAGGTGCAGCAGGACTTCCGTGGATTGGAAAACATTCTTCGAAGTTTGTTCCCCGCTTCGACCCTCGTGGTGACACCACTGGCTCGCAGCGTAGTGATCTCAGGATTTGTTACTAATCGGCATGACGTCGGACAGATCATTCGCGTCGCTGAGGCCTACTACCCCCCCCGCGATGTACTTAACAACCTGCAGGTTGCTGGCAATTTCATTGACATTGAGACATTCACGAACGGCCAGGACGCGGACAATCCCACTGGCCCCATTTTACCGGTGGGAAGCACCGCCACCTTCACCTACGTCGTAACCAACATCGGCACCAATCCTACGGACATTGCAAGTTTTCCGGGACCTACAAATATCGTGGTGACGGACAGCGCCTTGGGCGCGATCACCAACATCATCGACCAGGGGGACGGCGACAATATTCTGAACGTCGGTGAATCCTGGACGTATGAAACAACCGCCGTTGTCACGGCTGGCCCGTTTAGGAACTTGGGCACAGTCACCGCCATGGTCGATGAAGAGGGCAGGCCGGTAACGATCGGCGACAGCGATGAAAGCCATCACTTCGGCGTCGCCACGTCGATTGACATGGTGAAATTGACCAACGTCCCGAAGGTGGACAATCCCGCCGCCCCCACTCTGAACATCGGCGAATCTTGGACGCATGAAGCGACCGCCGTCGTCACGCCAAACAAGTACATAAACACGGGCACGGTCATCGCCGATGATCCGCTCGGCAATCAACTGACAGTCAGCCGTGATAGCCGGCATTTCGGTCAAGACGCCAGTGAGTTGGCCGCGGTGCTGGAAGGCGTATTTCCCGCCGCCGTCCTCTCGGTGCGGCCGCTGGTTCGAAGTGTTTTGATTTCAGGATTTGTTCCGAGGGCGGATATGATCGGACAGATCATTCGCATCGCTGAGGATTACTTTCCGAACGTGATCGACAACATCAAGCTGGACGTCCGTCAGTTAAAAGACGTGATCGACACTGTTTTTCCCGCGGCGAACATCTCCGTGACTCCGCTGGTTGGCAGCGTTTTAATCTCAGGATTGGTTCAGAGGGCGGATATGGATAGGGTCGAACAAATCGTTCGCATCGCTGAGAATTACTTTCTGAACGTGATTAACAATATCCGGGTGCAGCAGGACTTCCGTGAATTGCAAGGCATCCTTAGCAGGTTGTTCCCCCTTGCGATCGTCAACGTGACACCGTTGGATCAAAGCAGCGTTGTGATCAGAGGATCTGTTTTGAATCCAGATATGTTCCGACGGATCATTAGCGTCGCTCAGGTTTACTTTCCGAACGTGATTGACCTCATGCAAGTGTTGGACTCGTCGATCGACATTCAGGTATTCGTGAACGGCCAAAACGCGGGCACCTTTCCAGGTCCCATGTTACCGATGGGCAGCACCGCGACCTTCACCTACGTGGTAACCAACAACAGTAGCATGGACCTGAGGAATGTGTTCATCGAGGGAAGCGTAGCCAACATCATCGACAGGGGGGACGGCGACTATATTCTGAACGTCGGTGAATCCTGGACATTCGAAGAGACTGCTGTTGTCACGGCCGGCTATTTTGAGAACACGGTCAATGTCACTGCCGGCTATGACCTTCCCTTTGGCAGCAGCCTAGATAGGAGTGTTGCCATCCGTTATTTTGGCGTGGCCTCGTCGATTGACATTGAGAAATTGACGAATGGCGACGATGCCGACGTGGCCCCAGGCCTGCTGCTACCGGTGGGCAGCATCGCCACCTTCACCTACTTCGTGACGAACAATGGCAACGTAGACCTCACCAATGTCAAGGTAACCGACAGCGCATTGGGCAAGATCACGAACTTCATCGACCTGGGGGACGGCGACAACATTCTGAACGCCGGTGAAACCTGGACGTTTGAAGCGACCGTCGTTGTCACGGCTGGCCCGTATAAGGGCACGGGCAAGGTCACTGCCGTTGATCTTCTGGGCAGCCTGGTAACTGACAGCGATGACAGCCATCACCTCGGCGTCGCCTAGTAGATCGATGTTGAGAGGCTTGACGAGCAGAGGTCATTTGCTTCGGTATTTCGACGGGCGAATCCGTCAGGCCACCCCACACAACGAATCTCGCCCTGGCCGTTTCTCCGCTTTTCGAGTTGGATGAAGCAGGTTAACCAAGCTCCAGGGACAAAATCACTTCGAATCCCCCCACGCTCCATGATGCGATGTGAGTCCCGGCAGGGAAGCGTTGTGGCCAGCATTGCTACCTGACAGACAGAAAGAACACTTAAAAAATCATCGCATGGATGGGCCTATCCGATCGAAATCTAGGTCTCATGACGCCATTTTATTTTGCAATACCACGTAAGCCGCGGTGAGCTCATTCTTGTAAGTAGACAGGCCGATGATTGCGTCGGCTCATCAATGCCTCAAGACGCGCACCATCGATCTGCCCCTGCGGGTCGATCAGCAAGGCCGCGTTAGGAGGCTGCCGCTGGTCGATGAGTTTCTGGTACTCGCCAGCAAACAACGCACCACGCTTTTGCGCCGAGTCAAGAAAGTCGTAATCGAGTGGTGGGGCATTGGGAAGCAACTTGTATGCTCGCTCGGACATCAACCGAATCGCGTCGTAGTCATCTTCCATACCCAACAGCAGATAGAGCCGCATCCAATCAGTACCTGAGGCTTCCATTGCGGGTTGCCACTGGAACGCATTGACCTGCAAAACTCTTTGCGCGGCATCCCCAGTCAGAAAATGCAAGATAGATGCAGCTGTACTCTGTTCGTCGGCGGTTAGTCGCGGTTTCTCATGTCCATACCAGGCCGACAGCTGCGTCGCGGTCTGCTCCAGCGTGTGATCCAAGTGACAGAGGTTACATGCATTGGGGCGCCCCGTCTTGATGGTGGTGGCGACCGAAGGGCTCGAAATCGTGTGCGAGCGGCTTGTTTTCAGAATTCCATAAATTGTATGTGGCATATGGCAATTCATGCAGCGACTGCCCTCGGAATCAATCGCATGATGCGTGTGCTCCGTTCCCAACTCTTTGTACTTCGGGTGACACTGCAGGCACGCATCGTCGCCACGCCTAGAAGGCAGCAACTGATCGTTTTTCCAGTCCGATTGCAGCGAGACATCCTGCTGGTGCATCGTGTGGCAAGAGAGGCATGAAATATCGCCTTTCTGAAAACACTTGGACTCGATCATGCTGGAGTAATCACGCCCGGTAACTCGCAGTTCACCATCAGGCCAAAAGTGACCGACCGTTGCTCCCGGGTTAGCATCAAACTGGCGAAACGTCTCGCTCTCACGGTACTCCTCACCCGCCCGGACCACCCTCAGAAAATAAGTCTCATCCAGCCGATTGCCCGGTCGGAATTGACTGCCATGAGCGAAGAACTTCTTTTGATCGGCGGCGTCTTTGATGTGGACCATCATCATCCCATGACATTGTCCGCAAATGTCTGATTTTGTGTTGGCAGGTAGGTCCTTCGGATTCACGATCGGATCTTTGGCTGGTTTCGGATCGTCTGCTGGCGTTGGAACGTTCGGATCTCGATGGTGAAAAGCAACATGCGACTGGCCCGGGCCGTGGCAAGCTTCACAACTGATCCCAAAATCGCTCACCCGCGTGTCCCAACTGATCTGATCTGGCTCAGGACCTGTGCGCGGATGAGTCGAATGACATTGGCAACAAATTGCGTTCCAGCGTCCTAATTCGTTCTCCTTCTCCATGTTGGGAGGGCGTAGAAATGCACTGCGTCGCGGAATCCATCGCTGCTGGTCGATGATGTACATGATCTGTAACTGGGCGGGCGTCTCGTTTACTCCCGACTCGTACCAGAATACGTGCATGTGATGGGAACCTGTCATCAGCACCAAGCGGCGGACCATGCGTTTTCCGTCGGCGATGGGATCATTGAGCTCCACAAAGAAGTCATCATTGCGACGACTAAACGTATAGCTCTGCCCACGTACCTCGACTGTGCCACCCGTGATGGCCGCCGGTGCAGTTGCTGGCGTGATTATCTGTGTCATCGTGCGGTGATAGGAGGTGTGCCACGATTGGTGGTAATCCTCGTGACACTTTTGACATGCATCCGATCCGAGGTAGCCATCGCTGCGGGCGACGATGGGGCGGGCCGCAACCAAAGTTGTCGCATCGGTCGTGGAAGTCGAAGCCGCGAGTGGCGCTCGCGTTGGCTTTGCACTCCCTGTCACTGTCGTGTTAGGTTGCGATGAGATGACAATCCAACCAATGGCCAATAGCACTGGGATCGCGATCAAGGTCCATACCAATCTCCTGCTCATAATAATCTCATCCACCGTCCGCTAAGCGATCCTATAGAGACTTAAACCAGCCCGTCAAACAATCCTAATGAACCCGACGAGCCAAGTCCATGAACAAGCGGCGAACGCGATCACGCGGGTCAATCGCGCGAGAGTTAAAACTTGACTAGACGTCGCTTTCGGTGAATTCCGCGGTGTACCTCCACACTGCAGCAACCATTCAAGGTACCCGGTAGCACGCCCTTGGCCATCTTCGTTTGCGAATCGATGGGCTAACTTGTTTACAAACGATGGCGAGAGCCACCTGACTGACATTGTCTGTCATTGGCTCGGCAATCCGATGGATGTGGCGATGGGGCACATCGCGGTCCCTAAAAAGTGGGAATCCAACCGCTCTTACTTATCGCGTCGAGCGAAACAGAGATCCGGCCTTCGGTTAGTCGGTGTGCAAGCAACGCGGCGTACAACGGAAAAAATGAATCCACGAGTCGAGGCAAGAACCGCATCAACCAAGCCGTCTTTCCATCGTTCCCCAACGGTCAGACGGCGGGGAAGACCTTTAAAACCATAGCTATTTAGGTATTTTCTGCATCAGCCAGTACCCCCGACAGGGATCGAACCTGTGGCCTCAGCTTTAGGAAAGCTGCGCTCTATCCAACTGAGCTACGAGGGCGAATCGTCGTCGGTCAGCCGCGACGTGGGACGGTAACCTGTGTAAACTTTCCCTGATTCTTTAGGCCTCGTCAACACTCTTGTGCGTGCCTAAAACCGACGATCGTCCTTCCACTGCCTTTTTTTGCTTGCCCGATGTCACAAACGCCTCGTTTAGCCACTTTTCGCATTATCGATGCATCGTCTAACCGAGCGTCCGAAGGGCTTCGGACGCTCGAAGAGTACGCGAGGTTTGTCCTTGAGGATCGACACCTAAGCGAAGTCGCTAAGAACTTGCGGCACGATCTGCGCGACTCGATCTCGGTACTTACCGCGCAGGATCGATTGATCGCCCGCGCCGTGATCAGCGACTGCGGGACGACCATTGAAACCAATAGCGAGATGTCGCGTCCCGAAATCACCAGCGTCGTTCATGCCGCTGCGGCACGCGTCCAGGAAGCACTACGGTGTATCGAAGAATATGGAAAACTGCTTGGCGAACTCGATTGTCGACGCATTCAATCCCTCCGATATCGGTCGTACACATTGGCTAGCGCACTTTGCCTTGCCGAGGGCCGAACGGCGATTCTGAAAAATGCGACTCTGTACTTGATCATCACAGCCGATGGTGAAGAAATCGCTTTTAGCGAGCGGGTGAAACAAATGTTTGCCGCTGGAGTCGACCTCATTCAATTACGCGATAAACAGGCCGACGATCGAACATTGTATCGTTACTCAAAGATTGCCTCCGATATAGCGCGACGAATGGAGAAATTCTTTATCGTGAACGATCGTGCCGATATCGCAGCCGCTTCCGGCGCATCCGGAGTGCATCTTGGACAAGATGAATTACCGCTTGAAGCGGCACGACGAATCGTTGGACCAGACCAACTGATCGGTATTTCGACGCATAATATCGAGCAGGCACGCCAAGCGGTACTCGATGGTGCCGATTACATCGGCTGTGGTCCGACCTTCCCCAGCCGCACGAAGTCGTTCAATGCTTTCACGGGCTTGAATTTTCTTCGCCAGGTCGCCGATGAGATTTCACTGCCATCGTATGCCATCGGCGGCATCTCGTCAGAAAACGCCTTTGATGTTATGCAAACTGGAATCCACGGAGTCGCCGTCTCGTCTGCAATCCTCGACGCGTCCGATTCCCTTGGGATGGTTGCAACCTTTTGCAATGTGATACGACCGGAACGTTGATGCGATGCTGAAGTTCACTGATAGACGTTCATTGTTTGGCGTTACGCGCCGCCGTCGTTTTGTTTTCCGGCCGACATTGCCTGCGCTGGTCGCTTGGGGAGTGATATTAGCGATCACTTCGGCTGACTTATTTGCTCAGTCCAATCGCTATCTAGAAATTCAAGATAAGGGCATCACGGAATCGAGCGGACTGGCGGTATCAAGGCGAGTACCTGATTGCTTTTGGACGCATAACGACTCCGGTGGAAAGGCAAAGTTGATTTCCATTGATTCCGAGGGTTTAACAATTGGCTCTTTGCGTCTAGACGATGTAAAACCGATCGACTGGGAAGACATGTCATCGTTTGTGGATCACGGTACAAGCCGGCTGCTGATCGCCGATGTGGGTGATAATCAATCGCGCAGAGGTTTCGTCACCTTGTATTTGCTTGATGAGCCCGATCCTCGCACCCAGAGTGTCGCGAAATCGTTTTCGAAGTTCAATGTTTGCTATCCCGATGGGCCCCGTGATTGTGAAGCTGTCGCCGTGGACACTCAGCAGAGGAAGATTTGGTTCGTTACCAAGAACCTTATTCCAATCGCGATGATCTATTCGATGGCACTTCCGTTAAGAGACAACCATGAGTCCAGTCTCACACCAGCAACACTGCACAAAGAAGGCTTCCTCCCCATCCCATTAGTCACTGCAATGGATATCGAGCCTGCAATGGGCGCGGTCTATGTGTCTAACTACTTTCAAGTGTTTCGTTTTCGCTCCTCGCAACTTGCCGCCCCACTGGATTGGTACAAGCGGACGCCTGAAGCCTTTGACCTACCAAAGCTCAAGCAGATTGAGGCATTGGCAGTGACCGAAAACGGAACCGCATGGGTCACGAGTGAAGGCAAACCTGCGCCGCTTGTACGTCTTGACTTAATTCCATCGAAGGAACGGGTAACAGGCAAATGAACAGCAACGACTTAAACTCGATCGAGGTAGAGCTGAAGTTCCGCGTCGAGGAACCTGCCGCAATGCTTGAACAACTCGTGAATCTTGGTGCAATCGAAGGACCGATTGAACGGCATCAAGACACTTACTTTCGACACCCTTGTCGCGATTTCGCTCAAACCCGCGAGGCGTTAAGGATTCGTCGCGTCAATCTAACAACGGATCCTGCGGGTCAGGGTGCCGCCAAGGGTGAAGCCAGAATCACTTACAAAGGGCCACACCTAGTGGGACCAGTAAAGGCGCGAAGGGAGCTGGAGTGGCAACTCGACCCCAGCGATCCTCAGGGGGACCAGTTACAACAACTATTCGAACTTCTCGGATTTGGTCCGGTTGCGACAGTAACAAAACTGCGCCGTACGATGAACCTAAGTTACGGCGATCGACAACTCACCGTCGCGATCGATGATGTAGAGCTTGTAGGAAGATATGTTGAGGTGGAGGTACTTGCCAAAGGGGAAGACGACGTTCCTGTCGCACGCAAAGCGGTCACAAACCTGGCAATGACCCTAGGCCTCGTTACACCTGAACCAAGAAGCTATTTATCACTGCTACTGATTGCATCTGGCCAATAGTGCTCCGTGCCGGTTGATGAGCAAAGCTGGGAGATTCCAGCCGGAACGCGTTCACTTACGGTTCACGAGCCAGCGGGGTATGGCAATGCTGGACGACTGAGCGCAAGAAAACTCGACCAGGTTTTAACTGCGTAGTACGGATATTAAGGTGATGAAGGTTCGTCCAACACGGTACCGATTGCCTCTTGCAGTCTGACCTTTGCTACGGCGACGGCCGTTTCCCGCTCGATAACACGGCCTCGAGCACGAAGATGCTCTAGCTCAGCGATCAAATCCGCGCCCGCTATCGCTTGATCAAGTTCAATTGCTTTTTTTCGCTGATTGACTATTTCAGAATCGATATGTGACCGCTGCTCAGCGATCGTTAAACGTGCGAGCGAGGAATCCCTTTCTGCAATCGCAATGCGCACTTGAGTCTCTATTTGACCCTGGCGGGTCTGGCGCAACTGCTGGCATTGCTTACGCCGTTGACATAACTCGGCGTCGGAACGGTCGTCGCTGTGCAAAGCTAATAGCGGCTTCCGAGTCGCTAGGAGAAGCGAAAGCCCGAGACCTGGTTGAAGCGAGCCCAAAAGCTGACGGACAATGGGGAGTGTGTCTTCGTTTAGCGACCGACAAAGTGTATCCAAAGCTTGAAGGTCGCAACGACTGGCATACGCCGTCGTCAACGCAGCAGCATAATCGCCATCAAACCCCTGCGCAATCGGACCTTCGGATGTCACGAAGAGGCAGTCCTCGGTACAGGGATTGTCTACCAACTCCGCGAGAGACAATCGTAGTTTGAGAATGCCTAAGTCCGCTTCTTCTTGCTGATCCAAGAGACTTAGGCGTTGCTTGTCGAGTTCAAATACATCGCCATCCTTAAGCTCAAGTTCATCGGCTTTTTTGGCCATCTGAAGTAGGCGTTCGGCGATCAAGGTTGCCTGCTCGAGCAATTCTCGCTGTTTTAATAGGCCAAGTAGTTGAAAGTAGAGAACAAGGGCCTGCGCCGCGGATCGCTCGCGTTCATGACACGCGAGCTTACGGTTTACACTGCGGGAAACGGCATCTTGCAGGCAAGACCGACGATCGTTGCGGTCTGCCGAAGCTGAGATTGCCAATTCTTCGGAATCCACCAGATTGGCCGCGATACTGTTCGACGCAGCCCGGTCTCGCACATCATCTGAATTGCATAGCCTTCCGCCCATGATGCCATCAGGTAGTGACGACACCGGTTCAGTCGCGCTAGCAGGCAACATCATCGCTACCGCCAAGAGTCGCACGGCGTAGTATTTGAACATGCTTGGCCGATGATGACGGACGGCAGAACTGGTCAACCCTTGATTTCATCCGTAAAAGCAAAGACGTTGAGCCGCACACTAGTAGATCGATCAAAAGTATGCGATGGATCAACAATTGGGAAGAAGGACCGATGTTGGCGACTGCTCGCATTGCAGTGGTTGAAATGCTCGTTCACTTTGAACGAGTCATAACGAATTTTTGTGACAACCGAGGTTAAAAACGAGGTATCATGCGAGACACGTCGCGGTAGGTCGGCGTAGAAAATAACACATCGAGGGTGAAATGGACCGACGAGAATTCATACGAACGACTGCGGGAAGCGCGGCTGGACTACCCATTGCAATCGCAGCCCTGGATCTAAAAGCGACACAAGAAGAATCTCCCTCGGAAAACACAGCGGTGGTAACAAACGGGCGTGTTCATCAGTCGGTAATGGGCTGGTGTTTCAACCCGATGGACGCGATCACGTTGGCTGGTCACGCAAAGCGCATCGGGCTGGTGGCGATGGAAGGCGTTCCATCAACGGATTATCCAGCGATCACGGCGATGGGACTTAAGATTTCGCTGGTGGGTAGCCATGGGTTCCAACAAGGTCCGCTCGACCCGGAACATCATGCGATGGTCGAAGCAAAACTTCGCGAGGGGATCGATTTAGCGGTAAAGTTTGGCTCGCCAAGCGTCATTACCTTTACAGGAATGTCAAAACCGGGCATCAACGACGAGGCGGCAAAACGCAATTGCTTATCGGCATGGAAGCGAGTCATGCCGTACGCCGAGGAGAAAAAAATCACCCTTGTGCTCGAACATTTGAACAGCCGTGACGACTCGCACCCAATGAAAGGTCACCCGGGATACTGGGGCGACGACCTGGAACGCTGCGTAGACTTGGTAAAAAGCGTTGATTCGCCGCAGTTTCGATTGCTGTTTGATATCTATCACGTGCAGATCATGCATGGTGATTTGATCCGTAACATACGCCGTTATCACGACCTTGTGGGGCACTATCACACGGCAGGCAATCCCGGTCGGGGTGAACTAGACGAAACCCAGGAAATTCACTATCCAGCAGTGATTCGGACGATACTTGATACCGGGTATCAGGGTTACGTCGCCCAGGAGTTTATTCCAACCTGGAATGATCCGATCTCCGCCCTTGCGCATGCTGCAAAGGTGTGCGACGTGTGATCCGATAAGTGCACGCCGAATTGAGGAACCAGATTGCGACTGCGGTGTCTACTATGGGAGCAACAGCGCGGGACGCGAAATGGCACCACTGTCGCACCCGCGATAATCGATTACCTGCAGGCTGGCCAGCGATGCACCTAACTCACTGTCCGAACAAAAATGGGAAGACTCCCTAGAAGAACCGAAAATCGCAACGTTTAGATATCCCACCCCAACCCTAACACACCCCCCAATCGAATGTATTGGGCAACCGTTTGGTCGCCCAACATCTTGCGAGACTGTTTCTTGCACGATGTGTCCTTGAGAGCTATCGCTCGACGTAGGAGACGAAGAAGTGGATCCGACCACATCTGATCAATCGCCAAACACGGACGAACCGATGGTCACCATGCTACCACTACAAATCGAAGATTATAAAACTATCGGTGTGCGCCCGATGGAATTTCGGCCTGCCGTCATCCGACGCGCCATGGCAAAGTCTGCCCGACCGCTCGCATCGTTGCATCTGTCGCATCCTGACACGACGAATGAACAGAAGCTTGCTAGCGTGATAGCGACAGGTTATCGCTTGCTCGATCCACGACGTCGCGAGGACTCACTTCATCGGATGATGCTTGGGCGGATTCATCCCCAATTGACCGACGAAGCGGTCCGGCTCGCGCAATCGAAGGGTAACTACCAGTCTTCTGTTGAATCCGACACGATGGAAGAGGGCGTGTTTACGGTGGGGGGTCTTATTCCCAAACCATTCCGGCCGCTGCACCATCATGGCGATCACTATTTCGCGGAGCAACCGTCGAGTGAATGGGGCCAGTCCCTTCAATCGACTGACCTGCTTGTCGATCGACCAATTCGCCACCTGATAAGAGTAGGTAGACGTTGGCTTGCCTATCGCCCCGTCACGGTTGCCACCCTTGCGGCAATGGTATCGGTCTCGCTCGCTAGTTGGCGGATGACAAAAGACTTTGGAAGCGCCGAGCGTGCGGTAGTGGTAAGTGCTAGAAACGAAGCGGTAATGGTTCCCCTAATAGCCTCTCCTGCGGACTTGGAGAATTCAGCGACGAGTGTTGCTGAAAATGCAGGCCGAGTCCGGCCCCTATCAAGTTCAGAGAGTACCGAAGCGGCAACGGAGTCGGTAGTCAATTCGTCCGAACATCACAATCAATCGAGCGATCCGATCGAACCGGTCGCGAGTTCAATGCCACCGCTAAGTACGAGTGTTGAACCCGTTGCGTTTCTCGCGCCCAAGCCAGTCGTCAATTCACCTTTTTTGAATGACCTGTTGGTCGCTGACGTCGAAGAAGGACTGGAACTCATCGATAGGAGCCCACCGGTCGGTCTCATCGCTGACGCGGTGATGCCTAGCGTTGCAGTGAAAGAGCCTGATCTCACACCAATCTTGATACCCACGCAAGATGAAATTGCAGAATGTCAACAAGAACTTTTGCAAGTGCTGGATGGATTGCCTGAAGGCGATTGGACAGCAAGAAAGTTGGCAACAACGAAGTGGATGAGCGAAGCCTCGGTCGGTGACGCAAAGCGTTGGGTTGGTACCAAGTGGGCATCCGTGTTCGCGATCCGACTGGGAGACCAAGCGGAAGCCGATCGACATTTACTTGAGTTTACGAAGGCATTCGGGTTAGATCGCTGGGCCACCACTGTCGAATGGTTAACGATTGCGAGCGATGGGAGAGCCGACGAATCAACGCAGAAACACCTGATCGCGGCATTGGCCACTGGGTTCGGCCGAGCTTTACTCGATGGCGAATTGCAAAGCGCCAAGTTGATCGCGACCTTACTTCAACAAGCCGCAGACACGGGCGGCAATGTTGAAATGGCGGCATGGACCAACGATTCGGTCGACACACTCGATACCATGATTCGATTCAAATCAACCGCGGAGAAGTTTGCATTGGCGGCCGCTACCGAGGTGACACCGGGTGATCAATTTTCCGCCGGTCGATATTGGGCGCTCGTGCGAAGAAACTGGGTTCAGGCGTTGCCACTCTTATCGAAAGGGAGCGATGCTAAATTTGCAAGTCTCGCGAGCAATGAGTCGTTGATGGGTGGCTCACCAGATGTCGAAGAACTAATCCATCTTGCAAATGGCTACATCGCGGCTGCTGAGCGAGCTAAGGGATGGATGCATGATTCATTTATCCTGCATGCGGACGAACTCTTGAGCAATGTACAACCCGTTGCATCCGAGACCGACCTTTTAGCGATAGCACGTGTCAAAGGCCAACTACGGAAAGATCATCCATGGGCGTTTGCGGCGGCGTCGAGTCTTGTCCTGGCAAAGCCGGTGGCCACGGAAACGAAACCCCTTGTCGAAATAAAGAATGCTACGATCCGAGGAATGGTTGGCCGTATCCGCGTTGGCAATGATGACATCGGCGTATTGTTGACTTATGAGCCAGGCACCCCTCTGACAGGAAAAGTGATCACACAAATCGGCGAGCAAGCGAAAGCGGATCTCGCGAAAGCCACCGTTGAGCTAGTAGGTATGATTAGCGTTGACAACCCTACCGCCGTTTCCCTCCAGCTTCCAAGATTTGTTGATCGCTCGACCCAGTTGTTAGCGATCGATGGACGTCTGCTCACGCCCGACCCTGAGACCTCGCCGGATTCTCCACTAACCTATCGTGCTGATCTCGCGCGAGGTAGCTGGACGGTTCGATGGATCACACCGGTCGATATGCAGAATCCGATCTCTCTTTCACTGCTAGACCCATTGAGCGGTGCAAAGATCGAACTGACAAATCCTCCCCTTTCGCTGGAAGAGCATCCGGCGAAGCGCCCGACAAAACTCAAGATTAGCGTGGTTTCAGGTTAGGCTTTCGCTTTCCCGCTTGGCGGCGTGCGTACAATGATCGCGACGGTCGATCAGCATAGTACCTTCAGGCGATTGGAATTTGCATGAGCACGTTAGTGGATGCCCCGGAAGCAACGAATCTTAGAGAATTGCGTTCAAGCGGTTGGACGACAAGAACAGTCAAACAGGAAATGCGAAGCAATCTCTTGAGGTTGCTCGCTTCTGGCGAAACGCTTTTTCCTGGCATTGTCGGCTATGACAATACGGTCATTCCGGAAATCAATCTCGCGATCCTCGCCGGCCATGACATGCTTTTCATGGGTGAGAAAGGGCAGGCGAAAAGCCGCATCATGAGGATGCTCACTCGCTTTCTTGACCCTTGGGTTCCGTACATCGACCACCCGGAACTGTCTGTCCATGAGGATCCCGAAAAACCGATCACCAAGCTGGGAAAACAGCTTGTCGCGACGCATGACCCAGAAGATATCCCTATCGCTTGGTGGCATCGTGACGGTCGATACGCTGAACGCCTTAGTCCAGGCACCAAGTTCGCTGACATCATCGGTGAAATCGATCCTGCAAAACTCACGGGAGGTGTCAGCATGGGCGCCGAAGAAGCACTATCCTTCGGCCTCATTCCCCGGATGCACCGTGGTATCTTCGCCATGAACGAATTGCCGGAACTAGATGATCTCGTCCAGGTCGGGCTTTTTAATATTCTTGAAGAGCGAGACGTTCAAATCCGCGGCTATCCCATTCAATTCGATATCGACATCGCGATTTTGTTCTCCGCGAATCCGTCAACCTACAATCGGTCTGGTAAGGTGATTCCACAGCTAAAGGACCGAATTGGAACGATTGTACAGACACACTATCCTGCCGATCGTGAGCAGGGGATTGAGATCCTTCGGCAAGAAGTTGAAAAGGATCTTGGTGGTGACTATCCCGTACAGGTTCCTTACTTTATGTACCAAGTAATCGAAGAAATCACCAATCAGGCCAGACGAAGCAAGTATGTAGATCATGCCTCCGGAGTATCGGCACGCTTCTCACTCGCGAACTTCCGCACCATGGTGGCCTCGGCGAGACATCGTGGTGTGTTGCTTGGCGAACAACCCGCTGTACCCCGAATCAGCGACCTAGGGCATCTCCCAAGCAGCTCTCTCGGGAAACTCGAGTTGGACCTTATGGGAAGCCATCAGATGAGCGAGAAGCAGGTGTTGGAGCATGTGATTGCCACAGCCATTCAGGTTGTCTTTGCTGAGTATGTTGAAGAACATGGACTCAGCGAGATATCGGAGGTCTTTCGCCAAGGGGTTCGTGTCGAAGTGGGTGACATGCTACCGAGTTCCGAATATGCACAGAGGCTGAAGCGAGTTCCTGCCGCTTGGGAGAAGGCGTTTGAAGTAAATGCCAGCGAAACGGAAGCCGTTCGCGCAAGTTGCGTTGAGTTCGTGTTGGCGGGACTATACAGCATGGACCGAATTAGTCGCAGCGAACGGCACGGTAAGGTGGAGTACGAAACTTGAGCGCCCTATCCAATATGTATCGCAACCACTAGCCATACCCCACAGCTCTCAATCGAAGTCGACCCATGGCCTACCGACCCGGCGGAATCATTCACTCGTACCAAAAATACGACCCGGCAAGCTTTCCTAGCCCGACTCAACCTCCTCCGGATCTTGTCAGCCCGGCGTTTGAACATGCCCTGATGTATGGTGGCTTCCGAGAATTGACCGAAGAGGAGCTTGCTCGAGCCATTCGATTGGATCCGACACAAATCGCCGGCCTAGGCCCGAGCCTAGACGCGATTCGGGCAATGCTTCAGGAGAGAAAACGAAAGATACTTGAGACGTATGAAACCAAAGCGGTTGAAAAGAAAGCTCGCAAGGCCTTGGCAGGAGCGGCCAAACAGGTCCGTCCTCCCAAAGATTTGCAGCAGCGATTCGACAACGCAGTCAGGCACGAACAACCTTATGACATCGAGCGACTTTGGTATCGCGCAGGAGATGACAACAGTCCATTTGCACAAGGTCTCATGCAAGTCCATGAGCGAATGATCGAGAAGCACCAAGTGCAGGAGTTGGTGTCCAAGTACGACTTCACCGGCGTAACATCCATGAGTGTGCCGGAAGCTCTTGCTATCAAGGAAGAGCTTGAGAAGATTGATGAACTGCTGAGACAGATAGAGGAAGCCTCCAAGACTGCTCAGATTGGAGTCATCGATATGGAGACGATGAGTGAATTCGCTGACCCCGGTGATATGCAACAGCTTGAGGAGCTGCGCCGCCAAGTTGAAAACTTGCTGCGCGAACAAGCGGAACGCCAAGGACTTGATCGCGAGAAAAACGGTGCCTTCCGCTTGACCCCCAAGGCTTACAAGATTTTCCAAGGACGATTGCTCTCTCGCATCTTTAGTGAGCTAAAAGAATCCCGATCGGGCCGACATCAAGGCGACGTTGTGGGGGAAGGCGCGGTTGAGCTGCAGCAAACGAAGCCATATGAGTTTGGCGACAGTGTTGCAAACATGGATTTTCCCCAGTCCATCGTCAATGCATTGCTTCGCAGCGGCGGCGAACGCCCACTGCGATTGCGGAGTGAAGACATTGTCGTCCACAAGACGCGAAACCATCCCAAATGCGCCACTTGTGTCATCATGGACATGAGCGGATCGATGCGATACGACGGCCAATACATCCACGTCAAACGAATGGCATTGGCGTTACAAGGGTTGATCAATAGCGAGTTTCCCGGGGATTTCCTTCGCTTCATCGAAATGTACACCTTCGCGAAGCTCCGCCAGCCTGGTGAAATCATTGAGATGATGCCCAAGCCGGTTACCATCCACGATCCGTGGGTCCAACTTGCCGCTGATATGAGCCGGCAAGACATTGGCGAGCATATGATCCACCCTCACTTCACCAACATCCAGCATGCGTTAAAGCTCGCCCGTCAGAACCTTGCCACCGTCGATACTCCGAATCGACAGATCGTTCTGATCACTGATGGACTTCCAACGGCGCACTTCGAAGACCAAATGCTTTACATGCTTTATCCACCGCATCCGAAGACCGAACAAGCGACGATGCGAGAAGGTGCACTTTGCATGAAGGAAGGGATCACGATCAATCTCTTCTTGATACCAAGCTGGTCACAGTCCGAAGAGGACATCAAGTTCGCTTATCGGCTCGCAGAGAGCACAAAAGGACGCGTATTCTTTACCAACGGAAAGAATCTCGATCGGTTCGTCTTATGGGATTACGTCAAGAATCGGCGCGAGATCATTGCTTAGTCGTTACTGGATTTGACGTCGTCTTTCCGAACAGGTAGACGAACCCAATCGTGGCCGCTGTTCCGATCGCCAAGCATACGTAAGGTGAAACGCCGCAGGCGACGGGGAGCGTGCCGGCAATGATACTAATAACACCGACAACTAACGCGTAGGGCATCTGTGTTCGTACATGGACCATGTGGTCACAACCACTAGCACGACTCGACAATACCGTAGTATCAGAAATAGGAGAGCAGTGATCGCCGAAAATGGCACCGGCGAGCACACTTCCTAAAGTCGCCAAAGCGATGGGATCGTTGGGAAGACCACCAGCAACGGTGATCGAAAGGTGCATCGCGATAGGAGTTAAAATCGCCATCGTTCCCCAGCTCGTACCGGTCGCAAATGCAACGCCCGAGGAGACTAGGAATACGGCGGTTGGCAGGAGCATCGCCGGCACCCGGTCGCCAAGCCAACTTGCAATCGCGCCGCCCGTGTTCAGTTGGTCCGAGGAGGTTTGTGCGGACAACGCCCAGGCCAACCACAAGATCGCCATCGCCGGAATCATTTGGATGGCACCATGTCTGCTTCCATGAAACAGCTGTTTCCAGCTTAGCTTGCCAAGCCAACGATGCATCACAATCGCCAAAATCAAACCCAGTACTCCACCGTTAATCAACGCGCCATAACTGTCGCCGTTGCTGATGATTCCACCGATCCGCTGGAGCACCGTCTCTGACAAATCGCTTGACTGAATCCATCCAGTACAAACCAAGCTGACGATGACAGCCGATACGCAGCCCGCAACAGGCACAATCGCGGCCCACCCCAGATAGCGAGATGGTAAGCTCGCAGAATTTAACAAAGTGGAATCATCGGCCACCTCAATCGGCTCTTCGTTGAGCATCGGGCCAAAGTCACGATCGCTGATCGCAATCGCAAACACCATCACTAACGCTAGTATCGGGTAAAAGCGAAAGGGAAGCGACGCGATCAGCAATGCAAACGCGGATTCGTCGGTCATCGAGGCAGCTACCAATCCGGCCGCGACATAGCTGACCTCGGTCACCACCCACGTGCTTATCGGTGACAAGCCAGCAACCGGTGCGGATGTGGTATCCACTAAGTACGCCAACTTGGCACGGGAAATTCCAAATCGATCGGCAGTTGTCCGCATCGTCCCTCCGATCAAAAGTGTGCTGGCGTAGTCATCGAAGAAGATACCCAACCCGAATGTTGCGATCAGTGTCTGTCCACCACGACGAGAACGAACACGAGAAGCAAATCGGTTGACAAGCGCCACCATTCCGCCGCCAGCTTCAAGAACACCCACCATCGCGCCTAGTGCAAGACTAAAAACAAAAGCACGTTGATGATCCGCTTCAGTAACAGAATCCCAGATGAATCCCACAAAACTTTGAGCGGCGTTTAGAAAGAGTTGGATCGCACTACCTGATCCGCTTTCAAGAATCACGGACCCGCAAAGGATCGCCAGCAAAAGAGGTACTATGACTTGGCGAAATGCAATTGCCAACAAAATCGCTAGGAGGGGCGGCAAAAGGCTAAGCAGTCCATAGTCCCCCATCTGCTATCTACCTTTCCCCATCACCCTGAACATTGCTCAAGAAAAAAGGCCTGACCCGTACACGCGGTCGCGTCAGACAGAAAGTGCATGCTTCGGAGGAATCTTAAGAAGCGCCCGAACCAAGTACGGGCGGAACCAAGAAGTAGTCACCATCGTGGGAAGGTGCCGTTTTCAGGGCGTCTTCATGTGGCAAGCTAGGTGCGGGTATATCGTCCGCCCAACGGTTCATCACATCAAGAGCGGTCGTCATCGGCTCGACATGGTCTGTGTCGAGTTCCGAAAGTTGGGCCACGAAACCTAAAATCTGCTCAAGCTGCGGGCCAATGGTTTGAAACTCGAGTTCCGATAACTCAAGCCTTGCTAGGTTGGCAAGCGAGCGAATTTCTTGGTCAGTCAGTGCCATCGTACCGTTCAAAATAGGACGATCAAAAATTCGCCTTAGGCGGAGGCTTTTGCCGACTTCTTCTTGTTGACTTCCAGCTCAAATGGCTTCGTCTTCACAGTCTTCCGAATGGCACCACTACGAATGCATTGTGTGCATACGCGGAGCGACGTATTTTGACCGTTTGGCAATGTCACGTGAACATTTTGCAGATTAGGAACGAACTTTCTCCGGGTGATCCCGGTTATTTTCGTACCGACTCCACCGAGGTATTTCGCCTTGCCGCGAATTTCTACGCTGTTGCCAACTTGAACGGATTTGCCACAAACTTCACACGCGCGAGCCATCGTAACGCTCTTTATCTATCTGCTGCGATTGGTCGTAAAATATTACATTTACCCGCAAAGGGCCTCGAAATATAGCGTTTCTGACCGGATCTGCAACGCCAAACGTCATGTCCGCCGCCATGGATTCGACATTGGACCGAAAAATACCGCAAAAACTTGGCCGTAGCATCAAAATCGAAGGGGTTTCAGGCCCGTTGGGGCGGAAAAAGCCTTGTCATCAATCTTTTGGCGCCCAGTACCCGTTAACCGATTTGTGCCCCCTTGGCGATTCACCAAGCAAAGGGTCGGCTGTCCAGTCAAACCGCCCGGTGTAGGTGGACTCTGCAGATGAACGCTACAAACGGACTCTCGCCACAAAGCCTCTTCTTCATTTCCTCGATTGACACCGTCCAGATGCTATCCACCATTCCTCTTTGTAACCGACGGGTACGTAACGGACAGGTACGCGCAAGACTGGCAACCGTTGACTTATTGAAAACACTCACCGAAGGCACTTTGCGATGATGAACCTTGCTGGAAAGAGAATCGCAGTGGTTGGCGCAGCCCGAGGAATCGGCCGAGCTATCGCTGAGCAATTTGCTGCCGAAGGATGCTTGGTCAGTGCATTCGATCGCCAAGCGGTGGCGAACGAGACCGACCGCTGGGCACTTGAATCGACTCTCGGAGACGTCACCTCGTTTGAGCAGGTCACAGCGTTCGCAAACTCGATGGCCCCCGCCGACCATGTCGTGTTTGCAGTCGGGGGCGGGTCCGGCAAATTTGGATTCCCGTTTTGGAATTTGAACCCTGCGGACTGGTCACGCACGCTGGAGGTAAACTTAATCGGCGCGGTGAACGTTGCGCATGCGTTCGCAAAGCAACTCATCGACCGCCGCCAAGGATCGATGCTTTTCATCGTCTCGGTGGCCGGACAAACTGGTTCGCAGACCGATCCACCGTACAGCGCGTCGAAAGCTGCGTTGATCAATTTCATGCAGTGTGCGGCAAAGGACTTCGCTGCTTACGGAGTTCGCGCCAATGCGTTATCTCCCGGTATGGTAAAGACCGATTTGAATCATTCGGTTTGGGAGGCCAGTCAAAGAACGCTTCCGCCATCCGCTCAACAGGACTATGAAACCTGGGGAACGGACAAAGTTCGTCGCGTTTCACCATTAGGACAATGGCAGACCGTGGGAGAAATTGCAGCGATGGCGGTGTACCTTGCTTCCGACAAAGCGAGGAACATCACAGGGCAAACGATAAACATCGACGGCGGCCAGGTAATGCATTCCTAAAAGGCACCGAAATCGCAACACACTTTTACTCATAGAGTTTGTAAAGTGCAGAATGATCAAGGTGTCCGAGGCCCATTTCATCAACCAGAGTTATCCATTGGCCCAGCGAATTAGCGAGAGTCGATGACTGAAAGCCAACGGATTCCGCTAGTTCACAGATCAGCCGAACGTCCTTGAGTTGTAAAGCCGCTCGCCCTCCTGCGACGAAATCCCGATTTGCGATTCGCTCACCATGGAGATCAAGGATTCGGCTGTCAGCAAAACCTCCTAGCATCGCTTGGCGCGCTGCCGCTGCACCAACGCCAGCAAGTTCGGCCAGACGCAACGCCTGCGCGACGGCGTCGATCGTTTGGGCAACGATCAGTTGATTGACTAATTTTGTCACTTGCCCCGCGCCCGATGGCCCGAGGTGCGTAACCCGCTTTCCAATGACTTGAAGAATGGGAAGCGATCGTTGAAAGTCTTCGATAAGCCCTCCTACCATGATTGATAGGGTGGCATTTTTGGCTCCTACTTGACCGCCAGAAACGGGAGCGTCAATCCAATGCAACAGCTCAGCAAACTTTTTTGTAGCGATCGCGCTTGTGGTCCCAAAATCGATGACCAATGCATTTTGACCGAGACATTCCGCCAATCCATCACTACCAAAAACGACCTGCTCGACCACTTTCGTTTCCGTCAGATTGACACACACAACTCCATCGCCAACCGTCTTACCCAAATCACGCGGTGAGTATGCCCGACGAAGTCCATCGGCAACCGCTGCGGCGGCGGGACCGTCACTTCGGTTCCAAACAACCACATCGGCACCAGCCGTTTGGAGGTGCCGAGCCATCAAGGCACCCATGTTGCCAAGCCCAATAAATCCGATAGTTTGATTCGTCAGTCGCCCGTTCATTACTGCCTTCCTTCGCACTGAATGCCTTACAACGATCGGCTGCGAATGCAGCATGATCGATCCTTACTAAGTTATATGCATCATGAGAGTCATTATTACTGGTGGCGGCGGCTTTCTGGGATCGATGCTTTGTGATCGATTGCTCCAGCGTGGAAACCTTGTTGGACCATCGGCTTCGCTGGAGCCCATCGATCAGGTCGTTCTTCTGGACTTCGCGTTTCGATCCAATGCCAAAGATTCTCGGGTACTGCAAACCGTCTGTGATATTAGTGATCGCGATGCCGTTTTTTCTTCAATCGGCCGAAGTGATGGCGTCGCGATATTCCATCTGGCGTCGATGGTCAGCGGCGAATGCGAAGAACGATTCGACGATGCGCTAAGAGTAAATCTGGATGGTGGCCGAAACGTATTCTCGGCCGCGCGCGCAGTCGTTGGCAAACCTCGAGTCGTCTTTGCCAGCAGTATTGCCTGCTTCGGCGGAGACTCGATCCCAGAGACGTTTGCTGACGAGTCAAAGCAATTGCCGCAAACGACCTATGGAATGACCAAAGCCATTTGTGAATTGATGGTAAATGACCACTCTCGAAAGGGACATTTCGACGGACGATCAGCCCGCTTACCGACTGTCATCGTCCGTCCTGGAAAACCCAATGCAGCGGCGTCGAGTTGGGCTAGCGGTATGTTTCGTGAACCTCTTGCTGGCGAACCTTGCTTGCTACCGATCCGTCGCGCGCAAAGCCATCCCATGACTGGCTATCGGACGGTGATCGAGTCTCTGATTGCGTTACATGACCTACCAGAAAGTTCGTTCGGGAAAGATCGTGCCTGCGGCTTGCCCGCACACTGTGTAACGCCCTTACAAGCGGAGCAAATAGTTCGTGAAGTGGGCGAGGAACGGGGCCTGACGATCGGTCCCCTCGTTGATGCTTTTGACCCTCGCATTCAAGGAATCGTTGATGGCTGGGCAACCGGTATCGACGGTGCGACGGCAATTCGTCTTGGCCTGCCGCAACCGCCCCCGCTCAAGCAGATTGTCGAGGAATACCTTACCGATTTCTGCGGTCAAGACAATGAAAAATAGCGACCGGTGATAATCTTTTTGGAAGTTCCTTTAGCGACGGGCGAAGTTGCCTGGCAACCGCCGCGGTACGGTATGCGGAATACGATTTTTGTTTGCTGGATCCAGCAACCCCACGCGGTTCCACGGCACAATCGAGTGTCGAAGTCGATGGACCCAAAGTTCAACGTCACACTCTGAAAACTCGCGATCTCCTCGATTCCAATGCGATTGGGCCACGCCGCGAAGCGATTGATTGCGACAATGGAGAAACCCTTTGGGCCAACTCGATGGATCCACCATCAGGTCCTTCTCGAACTCGATTGCGCTAATGAAATAGAATGCCGCATAGCTAATAAATCCTTCGAAACTTGGCAGCATCTGGTATGACCCTGAAACCAGGGTGTCAAGCCAATCGACTTCGCATCTCAGGTCGCTGTCGTACTGACGTAGCAACTCATCGCTGACATCACCACCGAGAAGCATTTCCGCCACGCGACTCACCCCGCTGAGTGCGTGCGCTATCCCCGTGCTGTGCAATGGATCGACAAAGCCGTAGGTAGTTGGCAGGGACAACCAACCGCGACCGGCAGCCTTCGACTGGCATCTACTCAATCGTTCCGCAAATCGCAACGGACCACCCGTCTCGTCAATACAAGCATCCTTTAACAACGCCTGGACGCTTGGGTAATCTGAAATGATTCTTTCCCAAACTGCCCTCCGATTGCCTGGCGACCCCGAATCAACTCCGAGTTCTTTGCGCCAGTCCTCGGTGGGCTTCACTACGCCAACGCTCGTGACTCCTTGCGAGAAGCGAAGCATCCAAAACCAACCGTTCTCAATCACATGATGCTGAGCCGCATCGTCGCCGTGAAAAGGCTCTGGCTGATTGAAATCTTGCGAAGGGTTCGCGGAGCCGTTACCGAAGGCACCCACACCGCGAAAATGTGCGAATAAAGATCCTGTATGAGTACGCATCCACTGCGAATCATCGTAGGAATCGGTCCATGCTGCCAGGGCTGTGCCGTTGCCCGTGGCATCGATTAACCAACTGGACTCAACTTGAATCGGCCCCACTCGTTTCGATTGGCATTGCACGCGCCAAAGCTTTGTCGCCTGATCGCGATGCGCGTCGATGACTTCGCAATGGTCGTGGTACAGCACACCTTGATTCTTCGCTTGCTCACAAAGAAATGCATCGACATCGCTGCGCAACCAATGAGTATCACTCGTGTACTCTTCATCGCTTGCCGCAACCAACAAAGACCGCCGATGTTGAAGGTCGTCCTCAAAGGTTTCGTTGCGTCGATGACCAAAGTAACTGAAGCCCCGCTTTTTTCCGCAACCCAAGTGTGGATAGGTCGCTTGCCAGGACCCCCAACTAGCCAGTGGCCCAAGACTGGGTAGATTCCAACGATCGGCAAGGTATGCAAGCAGAAAATCAGCGGTTGGCGTCGACGATTCTCCGATCGCAAATCTTGGGTGCGACTGTCGATCGATGAGTAAAACATCTTTACCTTGACGCTGTAGAATCCACGCGATCAGACTTCCGGAAAATCCAGACCCGACGACAACAGCGAAGTAACGAACGGTCATGGTGCTCGCTTCATAGGAATGACTCTCAGGGATTACCCTTATGGGATTACTCTCGGAGCATGATCAAAGAACGCAATTGCATTCATTCATCGGCATCGACAATACCGATTGACAGAGGTTCATTTCCTCAAGCCTGCATCTTCGCGGCTCGCTACATCTCAAGCAGTGCCCGCTCAGATGCTGCCAGTTCCAAAGATCAACACTGATAAGCATCTGCTGAAACGTGGACAAGCACGCAGCAAATGATTGCTCAAGCTTGCCAGCGGAAGGGGGGACGTAGAGGCCTTGGGATTGCAGTTGCTCCATGACCCCGTTTCCACCTCGCGTGGGGATGATACTCACGTGCCTAGCCCCACAAATATTGGCAAATGCAACGGCCTCGACAACACCATCGACGGATGCTTCTGGAGGGGTACCGGGAGGCTGCAGGAGCACAAAACACCGCAGGTCGACCTCATGGTCTCGAAGCCAATCAGCGGCGTTTCGAAACTCGTCTAGGTTAAATTCTTTATTCAACAGCTTGATGGCACTCGGCTCGACTGTCTCTAGGCCCATCGCGATTTCGAGCCTGCCGGTTAGCTGATCTCTGAATTCAAGGATGCTGGGTCTCGTCCACTTCGGATGGTTTTCAACGATGATTCGCGAATAAGATTTACAAAGCATCGCTATCGCGGGCACGTCATCCGGCGGCACACAGCGGGGATCGAAAAAGTTACTCGCGTTATAGAGTTTGATCCAGTCCGTTTTCGGATATCGATTCAGTGCCAACTCAAGCTGTTCGACCAGTGCACCGCGAGGCGTTGGAATGTCGAGAGTGTACTGCCAAAGATCACAAAACGTGCAGCGAAAAGAGCATTCCGCGCCAGTCAAAAAGACAGCGAGAACTGAAACCGGTTTGCGATCTTCATCGGATTCGAATTCGGTGACGACATCGAATGGCTGGTTGGGCAGTAGCGATCGCTTAGGACCACGGAGCTGTTCGACATCGCGGCGATTGATTTGCAGCATCAAAGATTGGATTTACTATTCGCTGCTAAGGCTCTGCCAATGGGCTAAGAATTCGGCACGGTATTCCGCTTCGGTCACGGGAAAGATTTCAGCAAAGCGTCCTGCATCCACCGCACCATGTTGAAAGCGACGCTTCTCAAAGACGGGCATTTCCAAACCGGTGACGGAGCGAATTCCGCGAGCAACGATTTCGCCTTTCAGTGCATACAACTTCTGATGGTCCCACTGTGTCAATTCAATAAACGGTATCCCTTCAGCGACCTCAATCACCTTCGGTGTCGCAAAAGGACTAAAGCCGTCAAAACCAAAGTGTCGGGCTGGTGCGGAGGTACGGATATGGCCACGACTTTGCCCACCGCTATGAACTAAGGAATGCTTGATCGCATGAACGCCCCAACCTTCCTGGTACAGCATCAAGTTGTTCAGCACACTACGAATCGTTAGTTCGGGATTTTCCTCGATGGGATAGTCCTTCAGATTTTCATCGCCACCGTCGCCATCGATTAGGTATTTCCAATCTGGATAACGATTGCGAATGGCTTCGCAGAGCGCCATCGCCATGGTGGCACTTTGAACATCAAGCGGTTTGTAGTCTTCGATGACTCGAACGGTTTTGCGCCAATCAAGCTGGTCACTCGTTAAGTCGATGACCTCAAGGAATAACTCTAAATTCAGGGCCTGCAAGAACGCTCTTGCTTGAGCTGCGTCCTCTGAATGCTGGTCAACGCTTAAGGTGAACGCTTTTAGCCGGGCGGGCGACTCACCTCGCCGAAGCAATCGATCATAGGTAGCAAGGAATACGGCGCCACTATCCACACCCCCAGAGAACAAGACCCCAATGGGAGCTTGTTTTGGAATACGATCCAGCCAGGAATCGATCGCTCTGGACAATCGTTCGATGTATTCATGCCCGATTTGATCTAGATCCGACGGCCAACGGTTGCGCTTGGGATCAAAAAAACGATCGTACTTCGGATTCGGGTCAGGGCACCCGACCAGCTCAATTTGCAACAGGTGGTGAGCTGGGACCATTCTTGTATAAGACGGATGAAACTGATCGAGCAAGCCTTCCCTTCGAAGCACTTGGCGAATCTCCTCCATGGTCTCCGCGACAATGAGACAGGGCCCATCTGCTTTTTTGGCAAGAAAGTACCGCATTGGTCTGCCGATGGACCGAGCCATTCGAACCATGCGATCGACTTGGGCACAAATCGCAAACTGACCGTCGATTCGCTTGACCTGTTCTGCGTCACCCGAGGAAACGCATTCGTGGGCCTGCTCAAAACTCATGTTGAGAAGGACATTACCGCTTGGACGAAGCAGATCAATGACGCGATGAATATAAGCATGAGTTTGCATCAAACGGTCCACGCAAATAGATGGAGAAGGAGGAACAAAAACGAATGATAACCTATTCGTTCTTGTCCGGTTCAGCCTCGCCGCCCTCGAAGTCAAAATCGATCGGATCGTCTAGACCGGTTGACTCATCAAGGTGGAGCACTTCGTTGCCGAATCCATCTGGCGAGTCCCCGTCCATTGGGGCCAATTCTAAATCTTCCCAATCCGATGGCTCGTCCGGCAGTTCTTTGCTTTCCCCTAATCCGTGTTCAAAGTCCGGAACAACAGTCTTTAATAAATCCTCAGCAAAGTGACTTGCGGATGCGTCGCCCGATGCCATTTCTGGTTCCTCTGGCAGCAGGTAAGTGTCCGCAAGCTCGGCGTCCGCATCGGCATCTGAAGCTGAAGTACTGATTGGCCAAACGAGTTCGCCGGTCACGGGGTCGGCTTGTAGTCCACTAGTGGACGCGTGGGGTGAGAAGTTGAATGAATCAGTGATGTCTGGCGGAGTCT
Organism: Planctomycetaceae bacterium; assembly: GCA_031411655.1. GTDB lineage: Bacteria > Planctomycetota > Planctomycetia > Pirellulales > Pirellulaceae > UBA6163. The sequence continues at coordinate 152,683 of JANOBM010000056.1, read as the reverse complement.
CTGTGCTGGCATCGTCCGGGATATCGGTACCTTCACCGACTTGTTCATCATTGCGGAAATACCGAATTTCGGGAGCCACATCGGCGCTGTCAGTAAATTCTTCATCGGCGAAGTCCGCGATTAGCTCATATTCGTCTTCGGTTTCATCGGTGAACTCAACAGGCTCGTTTAACTCGGAAGACTCGGTTAACTCAACAGGCTCCTTGAACTCAACAGGCTCCTTGAACTCGAAAGGCTCCTTGAACTCGAAAGGCTCGGAGAGGGGAGCGAACTGAGGCGCACCATCGGGGCTTTGGGGTTCAGTACGCATGGGCGATTGGTATAGCTCAACATTATCCAACGTTGCCATTGGATCGTCATCGCCAAAATCGATCGTTTTGTAGGGATCGATGGTCCCGTCAACGCCTTGCGATTCGCTCGGTTCGCTTCCACCGAATGTACCAAGGGACGCAGGCAATATCGTGCTGAACTCCGCCCCATCGGGACTCGAGGTTTTTTCCGCGAGGGCAAGAAAGGCAGCTGTCGCAGATGCGGCGCTAACAACGGAGGGACCAGCAGGGGGGCTTATTGGTTCGCTTACAGGACGTGGCGAGCGATCGGGAAAAACATGATCGACATTCCCTCTCAAAATCTGTCTTCCTAGCGCAATGGCTTGTTCTTCGGACCAACCGCGTTCAATCACAAAGTCATCGGTAAGGATACCAGCCAATATGCGGCGATACATATCAAACTTGGGAAAGATAAACTCCAACTTGTAGGCGTCACTGTAGTAGCCAATCTGCTTATTCCTCGGTACTGCCTCCAGTCGAGCCGCTGCATCCCGTCGAATGAACGAGGGCGTATTGCTGTACCACCAGTGACCGTTTGTGATCACATTCGGGAATATCCATGCGTAACTGACGAGTTCTTGGTTGGTTACACTTGCCAGAACCGATAGGGGGAACTTGACTTCTGGGAATGCGTTAAAAAGTTCTCGATACTGAATCAGTGAGACTCGACTGTCGTACAGGTCGCGTCCTTGATGGACGCCTTGTTCATAGACGCCACGATTTACGCCGATCATCAGGTCCATCGGCAAACGATACTGGTCACAGAGTTCGACAATCGTCCAAAAGATTCGTCGCGCGAGCGCAGCGCGGTGCGATCCATCGGCTGAAGCTCCTTGTCGCATGACGGCATCGAGAGCCGTTGCCGCTCGGCCGTCCGACACCGGGGCAGGAGAAAAGTCGGGTGGCAAAGAAATTGCGCAGGCTCTCGCGCCATGAGCAACGAAGTGTTCAAAACGTTGATTGAGGGATTCTCGAAGGGAACCGAGTGAGCCGTCGATGTCGATGCCTGAACAAGCGGCCAAACGATCACGCACTTCAATCTTGCTGATATGAAAGACTAAATCGTCAGTCCGAAGACAAGGGACATAGACTCTGGTATCAAACCCCGTCAGCTTGTCGTCAAAGTCATTGGTGAGAAAAACAGCTTCGACATTCGACTTTTCGAGCACGACATCGGACCAGTCGGCAAGGCGCATGGTCGATTCGGCCGAGTCGTACAGATCTTCCCAGTTCGACTCATCGATCACGTCACCGGTAAATCCAAAGAATTTCTGGCAGATATCCACTAACCACGCGTGTTGTGCCGTATTCGAAAGGTGCGGCAGGCCCTTCACCAACCTCTTTACCAACTCGCGAGGCGAAAGTCCGGGAGATTCGATCTCGTACTTTGGCATGCCTGCGGAATGAGCCAGTTCGGTGTAATAGTGGTAACCGAGCAAATCTGCCAATGTCGTCGAAGCTGGCGAATGCGGATCGATGTGCGAATGCGGATCGATCAGGCGAATCTCGCGAAGCGCCTGTAAAATCTGGTGACGAGTCGATGACATGGTTTAAATCAGGTTACGAAATGCGAAATCCAGTAGATCGGGATGCCAAGGTAGTCCTTGAGGATACTCGGTTTTGCGATCTGATTTTATCGAAACAAGCATAAAAATCGTCTGAATTCCATTCGCCCCCCGTGGGGCGGCCGGACCATTCGAAACTCGCAAAAAGATTTTGGGGAAATCTCTTCAGCTAAACTCACCCATTTTTGGACTGTCCGCGCTACAATGCGACTACGCATTCGCACGAAGTTCCATGCAGGAGCGACTATCGATGGTATCACCAAGCGATGGGCTCAATGAGCCAGCCCCATTCACCCATCAACCCGACCGAATCCCCCGTCAGGCTGAACAAGCCGATTCGGAGACCTTTGAGTTGGCGCATTGGCCTCCCGCGGCTGAGCGAGTGCAAGTGAGTAGCAATACGTTTCAAAAGGGAGAGCTTGGCGTTGAGCCAGATTCCGCCGAACCCGTTGGGAATTCAACCTCGTCAGGAACGGCATTCAGTCAAGCGGCTTTTTTTCTGGTCGCGATGGGAACGATGCTGGCCGCGGCCCGATTTGCGATGCCGTCGATTGTTGAAGAGGTTCGCTACGCGTGGCACCGGGGAGAGTTACGAGCGCAATACGAAGCCAGCGGCGATGGGCTTAAAAACGTATCTCTTTCAGCATTAAGCAATGCTTACCAAATGGTCACCGACCACGTCGGACCAAGTGTGGTCCACATTGACGTCAGTCGTAGCAACGAAGATTCACAAGTCGGAATGGCGAATTTTCTGTCGGGGGCTGCAGTTCATGAATTCGTCCCGCTCGCCGATCAAGGTAGTGGTGTGGTCGTCGACAGCAGTGGCTTTATTTTGACTAACCGGCACGTGATCTCCGACGGGGACGAGATCACCATCGGCCTGAGCGACGGACGCAGGGTACCAGCAGTCGTGGTAGGCACCGACGCATTGACTGATCTGGCTGTGTTGAAGGTGGATGCAAGCGGGTTGATGCCCATTGAGTGGGGCGATAGCGATCTTTGCAACGTGGGAACTCCTGTCTGGGCTGTGGGTAGTCCATTCGGTTTGGATCGAACTGTAACGTTCGGTATCCTCAGCGGAAAACATCGAATGGTAAAGGCGAGCACACGCTATCAGGATTTCATGCAAAGCGACGTTGCGGTGAATCCAGGCAACAGCGGTGGTCCACTGATCGACATCCATGGACGCTTGGTAGGGATCAATACGGCGATTGTCGGCGACACGTATCGAGGCGTGAGCTTTTCTATACCCAGTAACGTCGCCAAAGAGGTTTATCGGCGCCTTCGAGAATCGGGCCGGTACGAACGAGGGTGGCTGGGAATCGCGCTCGCCGAAGTGCCAGATGAGATGCTACAAGGTGACAATCATCGCCAACGGGGAGCGATCGTTGCATCGTTAGCAGGAAAAGAGTCACCGGCGGCAATCGCTGGATTGCTCGCCGGTGACATCATTGAGAACATCGACGGAAAACCGATCAACGACATGGGACACTTGATGCGAATCATTGGCGAAATGCCGTCAGGGGTAAAGATCACGGTCGACTTGCGCCGCGATCAATTGAAATTAACATTGCCCGTAGTTGTCGGTGCACGTCCCGAACTTACCGGCGAGTGACAGCGATTGGGGACAACGCATCGGGCCGGTCAAGGTGAAGTACTAAGCTAGTGAAACAGTGACCAGACGCGTTCTACCGTCGTTTGCTGTCTGCTGCTTACAACAGAACCCTTACCGTCCCAAGAACGTTCGCTTCAGCCACGCATTCTTCCGACGTTCGAGTTCCACCAATTCACCGAGCACGCTCTTGTTGGCACGCCGAGCAGGTCGGTAGTACATCGGAGCCGACTGAGACACCGGCGCAGACGCGGCCATCGGCGGGGCTGCAACGTCCGCCACTGGCTCCGATGCGGGCGACTGCTCGATGACGGCCGTCTCAGCCGCATGAGCGTCTTCTACTGCAGCAGGTACGTCAGCTGCGGGCACATCCGCGGCAGCTGCATCAGCGACAGGTGCATCGGTTTTCACTAACACAGAGGGGGCATCCGAAATCGGATCATTTCCGTACGGCTGCCATGCGAAACTCTGCGTCGAAAACCCGATCAAAGCAGCAAATGCAAAAGTGAACTTTTTAATCATGGGCGTTATTTTCCGTACCATGGGGAGGGGGCGTTTCTAAAGTCGAGCAAACGACGAAGGGGAGGGGGAGGAAGCGTTCGTTCGACACTGAGATCATTACCCCCGATTTCAACCGCGGTCGTGAAGTGGTTAAAAAACCGTTGCGATAACTTGGGACTTTCGGCGAACGGGGCATTTTTCACGGTCGTTTCATGCCTCGAAGAATGATTCAAGTTTGATGAAAAACGCGTTTTCACATCGCGACGCCCATAGGGGGCTACTCATTGGTCACCGGACGGCGATTGCATGGCCGAAACGCCTTGAACCGACTATACTTTGCACATTGCGATGCCCTGAAACCGGTGTGCACCATGAGTTTCCCGACCCATTGCTAACGCGCGGCGATGCTTGAAAGATCGGGAAAAGTCCGCCGGTCAAAAGGTCGCTCTCTCTCAAAACCTTAATATCACTTGCGATCACAGATGCCAATTAACCATTTCCATCTCATTTTTGCGATCGTTGCCTGGATGGCATTTACCTGCACCTCAAAAGCGGATACCAGTTCCCCGGCCCAGGCAGCCCCATCGACGCTAGGGATCTCAACGGAGAAGCCCGTTGCGATGCCTTACGTTGAAGTCAACGGCAAATTCATGGTCCCCTACACCGTCACCATTCCGGGAAGCAATGTTCAGTTCGAGATGATTCCTATTCCAGGTGGAGACTTCCTGTTTGGCAGCAGCGAAAACGAAGCCGAGCACCGCGAGGACGAAGGGCCCCAAATACCGGTCCATGTCGATCCGATGTGGGTTGCCAAAACCGAGGTCAATTGGGCGCAGTATAAGGAATACATGAAGCTCTATTCCGTCTTCAAGGAATTCGAAGCGAAGGGTGAACGAACCGTCAATCGAGATGATTTGACGGATGCAATCACTGCTCCCACCGAGTTGTATGAACCAAGTTACACCTATGAATACGGCGAGGAGCCTGAGCAAATTGCAGTCACGATGACTCAATACGCCGCCCAACAATACACGAAATGGCTGAGCTTACTTACCGATGCGCAGTATCGCCTGCCCACGGAGGCCGAGTGGGAATACGCATGCCGTGCTGGAACGACGACCGCTTATAGCTGGGGCGATGATCCGGGTTCGATTGACGACTACGCTTGGTATTTTGACAACTGCGACTCAGCGCTTCCCATGGTTGGTACAAAGAAACCGAATGGCTTTGGCTTGCATGACATGCACGGTGGCGCCGCGGAATGGACCGTTAATCAATACACCGCCGACGGCTATGCGTGGCTGGCGGGCAAGAAGAACCTTAACGCCATCGAAACGGTCAAATGGCCCGAGCAGTCATCGCCGTGCGTGGTCCGTGGAGGAAGCTGGGAGATGGAAGCTGTAGAACTTCGGTCCGCCGTGCGATTTCCATCGGATGACAAAGTCTGGAAGGAAGACGACCCCAACTTTCCACGCAGCCCATGGTGGTTTACCTCCGATCCGTCTCGCGGAGTTGGGTTTCGCATCTTTCGCTCCTATCAGACACTCGATTCGGCCACGATCAAAAAGTTTTGGGAAGCCTCGGCTGCCAACACCATCAATGAGGTTCAGACGCGGGTTGAAAGTGGTCGCGGTGGCTACGGCCTTGTCGATGACGATCTACCCCGGCTTATCAAAAGCCTCGAGTAGTTGATTCGCGGGACAGTCTGATTTTTCTTACAAGAGACAGCTTGGCTGTCCACCGGATCCAAAGGCGCGTTGCCTTTGCCAAATGATTTGTTTTACCTTTCAGAGAGTTCGACTTAACGTGTACGAGACGATTGCTTTAGTGGGAGCCACCGGTGCCGTTGGCAGAATCGTTTTGCAGCAGTTGCAAGAGCGAGGATTTCCCTACAAGAAACTCCGCCTTCTCGCCTCCGCTCGCTCCGCGGGAACGACCGTCATGGTTGACGGACATGCGATCAAAGTCGAACTGCTTGAGCCTGGTGCGTTCAAAGATGTCGACCTAGTCATCGCCAGCACCCCAGACGAAGTGGCCATGGAGTTTGTTCCATGGGCCGTCGCAGAGGGTGCAGTTGTTGTCGACGAAAGTGGGTACTGGCGAATGGACCCGAAAGTCCCGCTGGTAGTTCCCGAAGTAAATCCACAAGCGATCGAATATCACCATGGCATTATCGCTAGCCCGAATTGCAGTACAACGCAGATGGTCGTCGCACTCGCGCCGCTGCATCGTGCCGCAAAAGTCAGACGTGTCATTGTAAGTACCTACCAAGCCACCAGCGGCGCAGGGCTCAGCGGCAGCGATGAGCTTATCAAAAGCACTCGCGGTGTGCTCGACCAGCAGGCTCACCCACCCAGCATTTTCGCTCATCCAATCGCATTCAATCTGATCCCGCAGATTGGGAGCGAGAAGCATGAGGGATATACCTCCGAAGAAATGAAAATGGTTTACGAAACTCGGAAAATCATGGGAGACGACTCGATTCAAGTCTGCCCCACGTGCGTTCGCGTTCCCGTTGCCTTCGGACATAGCGAATCCATTCTTGTTGAAACGGAGCGACCGCTGTCCGTCGAAGAAGCACGTGAATTATTCGCTGCTGCAGACGGCGTGACGCTGATTGACGATTTGGCAAGTAAGCAATATCCAATGCCGATCGACTGTGAAGGCAAAGATGACGTTTTTGTCGGTCGAGTCCGTAAGGACATCAGTGGCGGAAATGGCATCGCATTCTGGTGCGTGAGCGACAACCTTCGCAAAGGCGCTGCTACCAACGCTGTTCAAATTGCAGAACTGCTAGTCAAAAACGTGCCGGTTGCGTGAACGCCTCGCCCCAGAGAACGAAGCCCGATTTGACGTCAACGTCGCAGACTTTGACGGACGTCTCCCTTCAAGCCGGTCGTCATCCTGGCGCTCGCTGGTTCAAAATGACCGTCGGTTACGACGGTACCGCCTACTCCGGATGGCAGGTACAGCCGGGTCGGATCACGATCCAGGCAATGCTGGAAAAGGCGATCACGGAGATCTGTCGCGAGAGCGTTAGGGTCACGGGAAGTGGTCGCACCGATTCAGGAGTGCATGCGATTGGCCAGGTTGCGAGCTTCGCACTTCAGCGTTGGAACGCCACCGCCGACGACCTCTGCCGAGCATTAAACAGTAAGCTTCCGAGCGATATCGCCGTCCGCAGCATTGTTGACGCCCCTGAGGATTTCCATGCGATTCGCGACGCTCGCGGCAAGCGTTACCGTTACCAGCTTCAGGTTGGTGGCCCGCGCGACGCGTTCGAATTCCGATATCGCTGGCACTTACCGGGCCCAATTGACCTCGACCGCATGCGCGAAGCTGGAAGCCTCCTCATCGGGAGTTATGACTTCGCAAGTTTTCAAGCGGCGGGAAGTGATCGCAAGACGACCGTTCGCGATGTTCGCGATTTAGTAATCGTCGAACAGGTCAATCCACGAACGCCGCCGTCTGACAATCATGGCGATCGACAGGGAACATGCAGCGAAGGCCGTTACGTCGGAATCGAAGTGGAGGCAGACGGCTTTCTTTACAACATGGTTCGGAACATCGTTGGCACTCTGCTGGAGGTGGGGCGCGGTAAACAACCGCCATCGTGGGTCACGGAGGTCGTACTCGCACGCGACCGTAACCTCGCTGGCCCGACAGCGCCACCACACGGCCTGTGTTTGATGCGAGTGGACTATGACTTTTGAGTTGCCAATGATCCAGGTCGCCGCCCGTTCGTCGTTGTATGCCGCCTCAAGCATGGATGTGCCCTGCTTTTGCGCCAATGTCGAACGGACGCTCCGACAATCTAGGACCATCCAGTTGGCTTGACACCGATGGAACACGCACACGAGCTTACACCTGAACCGTTCATCAGTCACTTCCCAAAGTATTTACTTCTGATCGTTGTCACTTGCCAAGCGATTTCCATCGCCTTGAGTTGGCCGCTTTGGCAGATCCGAATCGATCCCCCTAATCTTCCCCTTCTCCCGTCGCTCCGGTGTTTTGCGATGAGTTGGCCGATGTTACTGTCTCTGGCGTTTGTCATCGCTCGGCCAAAACATGGCATTGGGGTTCATGCAGGGACGCTCGTTCTCGCCATTGCCTTTGACCAATTCCGCGCGCAACCACAATTCATTGGTTTGGCGATACTGCTCTTCGCTTGCGTGGGATCAGTCGGCAGGCGAATCGTTCGCTGGTACTTAACATCGACGTGGCTTTGGGCCGGCATACACAAATTAGTATCACCCGACTGGCTTGGCCCAACGTCATGGTCATTAATCGAAGAACTCTCCATTCGACCGGATACCTTTTATCTTCCCTTCGCGATTATCGTTGGCATTACGGAAGTATCGCTTGGAGTCCTTAGCATCTTTCGACCTCGCCTCGCTGCACCCCTGTGCGTCGCTTTGCATATCGGAATTGTGCTATTTATGTCGCCGATCGGTGTGGGGAAAAACGAAAGTGTCATACCGTGGAACATTGCGATGGCGATAGGCGGGTTTTATTGCTTGCGAAATGCCTCAACACCCTTTTCGACATCCAAAGGCGAGTCAGCGATAGCTTGCCTCCTGCTGGTATTACCCATGGGGTTTTACTTTGGGTGGGTCGACCGTAGCTGTGCTGCGGTGCTTTATTCTGACTCACTGCCCAAAGGTCTCATTACAACAACTACCGGGACTCGGAGGATCAATGCGCCGGATACCCTCGCAGTCCCCTTCCCACAAAATGCGAGGGCATTGAGGCAATACTTTGAACTCACCGCGAACCCCGGTGAAAAACTCCACATCGCTGATCCTCGGCGAATGGTTGATGATCATTTTTACCTATTGAGCCGATCTCGGACGGCACAACCGATCGATGTCGATCAATTCTTTGCCGCTCAAAACGGACAGGTAGCTGGCGTAGGGCTCGACTTGCAGCGAGCCATTTTTGCGTTGTCTCGCGGTGGAGCAACGATGCTTCGTGAATCAGCCGGGGACATGGTTTATGCGGTAAAGTTTTCGCCGGGACACGTCGATCCAGAATTGCTTGACTGGCTGATCGAACTTCCCAATGTTCGCCAAGTCCAATTGGCCGATACAGATATCAGTGATGCCGACCTAAAAACGCTAAGTCAACTTCGATTATTGACTGGGCTGGGAATCGATCACACTTCGATCACGGACGAGGGACTGATTCCGCTGCTGTCGTTACCCTACCTGACATACGTCGAATGCGAAGGCACCAGTGTTTCGAACCAGACTCGCGAGTTTCTTTCGGACAGATCAAGTCTTATCCAGTGATAACCGTTCTAAAAGTCGGTAAAGCGAGCGACGGTGAATCCCCAACAGTCTCGCCGCCTCAGCTTTGTTACCACCTACGCGAGCGAGAGTCTCTTGAACGAACCGGCGGTTAAGGCTCGCCAAATCATCGGTTTCTAGAAACACCGTTGGGGCTATGTCACCGGCGTGGCTTGGCGCAACAGGGGCGTCGGAAGGTGGTGTCTCTGCCGCGACCGGATCAAAGTTACCCATTGCGGGTGCAATCGAGGCCGACATTTCCGATGTCGCTTTTCGCAAGTTGACTTTATTGAGCACTTCGGACGGAAGGTTTTTCGCTAGGATCACTCCGTCGTCGGCGAGCAACTTGCCTCGCTGGATTGCATTGATCAATTGACGGACATTGCCTGGCCAGCTGTAACTCATGATCGCTGCAACTGCGTCCTCTTGGATTTGCCAATCCGGTCCAACCAAATGTTCTAGCAGTAGCATCAGATCGCCCGTGCGTTGGCATAGTGGCGGCAACACAATTCGGAGAACGTTTACACGGTAATAAAGGTCTTCGCGAAATCGTCCCTGAGCTACCTCGTCCGCAAGATTCCGATTCGTAGCGGCTACCATACGAACGTGAACTTGACGTTCTTTGACGCTCCCGACTCTTCGGATAATACCGTCCTCCAGCACACGAAGGATCTTGGCCTGAAGCGACAACGCCAATTCACCAATTTCATCAATGAATAATGTTCCTCCATCCGCAACCTCGAACAGTCCTGGTTTCGCAGCGGTCGCCCCGGTGAACGCACCTTTCTCGTGCCCAAACAATTCGCTTTCCAACAGCGGTTCTGGCAGTGCAGCGCAATTCACAACCACCAACGGGTGATCGGCAAGCGAACTAAGGGCGTGCACCTGCCTGGCGACAAGCTCTTTCCCCGTACCGCTTTCTCCCTCGATGAGGACCGGCATATCGGTCGAAGCGACGCGTTCAATCAGCCGAGCGACTTCCTTCATCTGGGGTGAACGCCCAATGATCTGCGTCTGTGAAGTCGTTTGACGGTTGAGCAATTGTCGCAGCCGCGTGTTTTCTCGTTTGAGTCGCGATGTCAGCGCTGCCTTACGGATCAATCGCTCCAAGTCGGCCAAACGAATCGGCTTGGTGACATAATCGACCGCGCCCGCCTTCATCGATGCCACTGCGGTGTCAACTGTCGCGCCGCCGGTTAGCATTAAAACCTGCAGTTCCTCATCTTCCTCAAGCAACCGAGGTAGAAGAGCAACTCCATCCCACTCGGGCATATGCACGTCCAGCACCGCAACCTCGAACTGCGTCCCACTCATCGCGCGAAGAGCTTCTTTGCCGGAGGCAACAGCGGTAACTCGATGCCCGCGACGACGAAAGAAATCGGCCGCCGTGTCACGGAAATCGTCTTCGTCATCGATCAACAACAAATCAATCGCAGCCTCGGCATTGCCGGTTGAGGGCGCAGAAAGTTCGCGAGTCGAAGCAGCAAGCTCGCTAGACTGAGATGCACCCACAGACGATGCACCCTTAAGTTGACGGTTCTGAAGGTCGGTCATCACGTCAATTCTCAGGGAGGTGGTTGAGGGTTACTGCCGATCCGGCTGGCGAAATCGACCAGCATCGAGACTGAATTCTTGTCCCAGACACCACAAGGCGAGTCTCGGTGCTCTCATCCTAACAGCAACCGTCGCGCCACAGCGTCAAAGCGGCATTCCGAAAGCCACAAGCCCTTGATTGAAAAAGACTTAGGCAACCGCTTGCGTCAGGCGAGGGCAACCACTGTGGCACGGAAAGGCCGAGCCGCACGCGATTAGCGAGCGAATCCGCACGATCCGTCACGAGTTTTGCCTATTCGTCTTTTCGGGTCCGGCGGTGGTCCAGTTGCAGGGTCGCATCGGCAAACTCCACAGGGCGACACTGAAGGGGGATCTTCAGAATCGCAATAAGCCCCGGTTGCGCTCGTTCAAGTTCTAACGTTCCTCCGTGACTTTCAATCAGCCTACGGGCAATGGGCAATCCCAATCCGGTCCCGCGCGGACGGGTGGTGTAGAAAGGCTCGAAGGCACGCGAGATCGATTCGGATGACATTCCCACGCCATAATCGCGAATGTGTACTTCGACGCATCGATCGACACCGGCCCAAGCATTGGCAAACGTCACTGCAATCGCGGCCCCTTGCGGACTTGCCTCCACGGCGTTCTCAAGGAGATTGCGAAACAACTGTTCAAGTGCAAACCGGTCTGCTCGGAGTTCAGCTTGGAAATTCATATCCAGGTCAAGCTCTACGGCCTTCTCGCTTGATGCTTGCCGAATATGCTCCCAGGTCTGACTGATAATCGCCACCAAATTGACGGGATGAACTTCAAGGCGAACGGGTCGGGCGAACTGCAGCACTTCCTCGTAAAGATGCAGCAGGTGGTCGTGGGCTCGCTGGATTCTCGCGACAAGTTTGACGGCACTAGGGCGTTCCTCCAATTCGAGTGAAAGCGTTTCCAGCGCAGCTTGACTGCGTTGAAACGCGTTTCGACTTTCGTGAGCAAGGCCTGCCATGGTTTCGCCGATGGCCGCTAGTCGTTCCGAGCGAACCAGGCGTTGCTGGGCGTCGCTCAATTCGGTGATATCTTGACCAACACAAAGCACCAGAGGCGTCAGGGATGATTCTGAGCGCTCGGGCATTCCGTCTGCTTTGGTTGGTATCGACTTTGAAGATTCTGGCAAACCGAGGAGGACGGGTGGATGAAACCTGCGTGCATGCCAACGGACGCGAGGCAACCTGCCTCGAGAACCAAGCAATTGCGTTTCGAGGGGTTTTTGGTTTTCCCCATCCGCAGCGCGGGAGATGAATTCTCTGAACGCTTCTCGCTCCAGGGGCGCCAACAAGTTGAGACAGTTTACGGAAGCGCCCTCCAACGGCTCATCCGCTCGCCATCCAAGTTCGGTTGCAAGCAACTGATTTCCTCGCACGATCGCACCGTCACGAGTGACCATCATGACAATGGCTTGCGCGGTCTCGATCACACCTTCTGCAAAGTCTCTCTCGCCAGCGATCGATTTGGCGACTGACTCGGCTTGGTAAGCGTCTTGGATCAACGCCAAGTCGAGGTCGACTAATCGGGAGATCGCGGAAGATATTTCGAAGAGCTGGGCACCGTCCTTCGGATATCTCGATGCGACTGACCGAATCATTTGGTCTCGCAGTCGCGACATCGCAGCTGAAACCCAAATCGACTCCAGACCAAGTTCGACGTGACGAAGCCCCACACGCCAACGTCGAGCCACAAAGGCCTCATCATGCTCCGCACTGAAGAGATCGATGAGCCACCGTCGGAGCGAAACTTGCAACCGTGCCACTTGTTCGGGTCCGCTGAAAACGCGTCGGGCCGGCTCATGCTGAAGGATTTGTGAATAAAAGTCGTCCACCAAAAAATCCAAGTCGGGCTCAATGTAGGGCCAGCCGGAAATTGCCAAGGCGATCTGCGTGGCATCCAGGCCAACATATTTTCGTAACGCCAGACTTCGCTGATAGATCTCGGCTGAAAGCAATGAAGGCTCTTTCGTCTATGAATGCATCAGAAAAATCAATTCGTGCCGTAACGACCGACCCGAAAAACGCGGGTGTAGAATAATCGCAGCGAAGGGTCAAACGAAGGCTGACGCGAACACAGCTATTTTTCCTGACATAAAGTTTCATCCCCAAACGGAACTTGCATCAACGCTAAACTGCAGAAGCCAGCGGAGCGGCGCGATCCTCCACTTCAAAACAAGAGGACCGACGCGGAATACCCACCACTGATCTTAAACCAATGCGACGAGCAATCTGATGAAAATTTACACTCGAACTGGCGATATGGGCAGCACAGGTCTTTTTGGCGGACCACGAGTCTCCAAGGATGATGACCGAATTGAGGCCTACGGAACGGTAGATGAGTTAAACGCAGCGATCGGTGCTGCCCGGTCGTCGGGAGTACCCGAAGATATCGACTTGCAACTTACCACCATTCAAAGTGAGCTTTTTTCGATGGGGGCCGAGCTAGCCACCCCTGACCCCGACAAATTTCAAGTCCGTTTGATTGGTTCCCGCCATATCGAAAGACTGGAGAAAATTATCGATGAACACGAAACGACGCTGCCGCCGCTGAAGCATTTCGTCCTCCCCGCCGGCTCTGCGGCATCGACACATCTCCATGTCGCACGCGGGGTTTGCCGGAGAGCGGAGCGGCGTGTCGTGACACTGGTAAGACGCCACGAAGCAAGTGTGAGCGAGGATTTGATGATTTACTTGAATCGCCTTGGAGACCTCCTATTTGTGCTCAGTCGCGTCGCGAATGCGAGGGCCAGCCAGCCAGAAGTTTTATGGGTCAAACCGGAGATCAGTGTTTAAGTTTTTGGTACAATCAGAGGGGAGAATCGCCGGGGACGCGGGTTTGAGCGTCACGGCTTGCCGGGTTGCGACTTCCCATACAAAATGGCGGTAGGTGTGGATGGTCCCAAGTAAATTTCCACGCATCGTTATTCAACTGAGGATTCCAAGGCCGTGAAAAAAGTCGAAGCCATCGTACGCCACTTTAAACTTGAAGACGTCAAAAACGCCCTCACGGAGCACGGCATTCATGGGATGACCGTCAGTGAAGTGCGCGGTTTTGGGCGACAAAAGGGGCATACTGAGATCTATCGCGGAACCGAGTACGCCATCGATTTTGTGCCGAAGGTTAAAATTGAGGTGGTTTGCACCGACGATAATCTCCAAACGGTTATCGATACGGTTCTGCAAACGGCGCAGACCGGCCAGATCGGTGATGGGAAGTTGTTTGTGACGAACCTTGAAGATGCGATTCGCATTCGCACCGGCGAGCGTGGAGAGGATGCCCTTTAACGGCCCGCTTCGCTGGTTGCCGGATCAACCACATCGATGGCAACTTCACCCCAGATCGAATCGGTAGTTCTGGACGCGCGGCGGCGGCTCCAGGAAGGGCGGGAGAAAATCCGCAAACAGCATGACCAGGGAGCTCCCGGCCCCCAGGTGTGTGCCCAAATTACCGATTTGTTTGATGGGGTTGTGTTAGATATTTGGAACGCTGCCACCGAACATGCGCTGTCCCCCTTGCACCGGTCTCAGGTCGCGTTGATCGCCCACGGTGGCTATGGACGTCGCGACCTCGCACCGTTTAGTGATGTCGATATCATGCTGGTGCCGTTGCGAGGGGCGGATTCGATCATCCAGCCCATCGCGGCACGACTGTCACGCGACATTGTCGACGCTGGACTCCAACTGGGTTTTTCAGTTCGCGGTCCTAATGAAGCCTGCAGACTCGCGTGGAAGGATCCCGTCATCTACTCGTCGCTTTCCGAGTCGCGGCTCTTGTCGGGAAGTCTCACGGTATACAGTCGATTCTTCAATGCATTACGCGCCGGCGCGCGACGGCGTCGCCGAGCTCTCGTCGACGCACTGCAAACGGCGAGAAGGGAAGAACGAGCCAAGTGGGGCGAAACCAATTATCTGCTTCGTCCCAATGTGAAAAGGTCTCGTGGAGGCTTACGTGACTTACAGTTCATCCGCTGGATCGGGTTCACACTTGATGGTGAAACGGAACTCGATCGCTTGGTGAAGCTCGGACGGCTACCGGCTGACGACTATCGCCGCATACGGCAAGCCTATGCCTTCTTGCTGCGAGTGAGGAATGAATTGCATTTTGTTCACGGTCGGTCACAAGACGTTCTCGACCGCCCGACCCAGATGAGCATCGCTGAAAAGTGGGGCTACCAGCCCAGCGAAGGCCGACTGCCCGTCGAATACTTCATGCAAGACTACTTCGAACACACCCGCAACGTCCGCTATGCGTCGTCCTACGTTTACGCAGACGCTCGCCCCTTGCCATTGATCTCGCGAGCGGTGGAACGCTTGATGTCAAGGCATTTGGACGAGTCCATTCGATTGGGACCGTTCCATGTTTGGGTTGAACCGAGCGTGCTCGGTGAATTCTCTTCCAATCTCGCCAATGTCCTTCGCTTGATGGATGTTGCCAATCGCTACCGTCGACGAATCTCCCATCCGACTTGGCAGGCGATCCGAGAAGCGATGATCACTCGTCAACCGGAAATTCCCGACGCCTCAGCGGTCCGGTCTTTCCTATCACTCATGAGTCGCCCGGGCCAACTAGCAGATTTACTCCGGAGCCTCAATGAACTGCGAGTGCTCGAGCAATTCATTCCAGCAATGAAACGCGCTCGCGGTCTGCTGCAGTTCAATGAGTACCATAAATACACCGTCGATGCTCATTGCATCCGTGCAGTCGAAGCGGCGACGCGGTTCGAAGACAAAGCAGGTCCTATCGGTGACCGTTATCGTCAACTCGGCGACAAGTTGATGCTGCACCTGTCACTGCTTATCCATGATTTAGGAAAGGGTTACGAGGAAGACCACAGTGATGTAGGAAAACGCATCGCGGCGGAAACATCCGAGCGTCTCGGCCTGGATGAGGCATCTAGCCAGACGTTGCAATGGCTTATCCATAAACATCTGATTATGCACTACGCGGCGTTTCGACATGATCTCAGCGACCCGCAAATCATCAGCAAGTTCGCCGATCAAGTGGGAACACAACAGAGGCTAGAACTACTATCGTTAATGTCTCTCGCAGACCTAACGGCGGTGGGGCCGGACATCCTGACGGATTGGAAAGAATTCCTGATCGAGGAGCTTTACACGCGTACCGCTGCCTTCTTCCAGACTGGCCAATTGCCCGGGCAGCCAAGCGCGCAATCGATCGTCGCGCGAGAGTCTATCCAGAAATTAATCGGCGTCGCCAAACATCCCGAACTAGCTCAGTCGATCCTTGCGGGACTTAGCGAGGCAGTCGTATTGCAAAGTCCAGCCGACTATTTGGCAAGGTTGATTCGGATCACCACCGACCAAAGGGACGAAGGGGTTACTATTTGCAGCGGTCGATTCGAAGCGAGCCGCGGTGCTACGGAATACACCGTGATTACGAACCAGCAAAATCGCCCCATCGGAACCTTCGCGCGCGTAACCGCAGCTCTTGCAGACTCTGGACTTTCCATCTTACGAGCCGAAATCGAAACCATTGCTGACGACTGGGTTTGGGATACGTTCCTAGTTGAGGATCGTGAGTCCGCAAGTGTGTCAGATGAGAGAATCTCGCGAGTCGCGTCAAAGGTACGGGACTTCATTATCGACGAGTCTCGACCGATCTTGGCTCATCGCCGATACTGGTCGCCGACCATCAAGTCAGAGGCCGCCTCCATTAAGCTCCAACCAGCGAAGGTGAGCTTTGACATCGAAACGATGGATCGTTACACGGTCGTCCTTCTTTTCGCATACGACCGACCAGGACTGCTGGCTTCGATCGCCTCGACGTTCGCTGAACTTCGAATCGTTCTTCACTTCGCGAAAATCGATACACACCTCGATCAAGCGGTCGACGTCTTTTACGTCACCGAGCTGGGAAATCACAAAATTGTTGATGCCGGACGACTAGAGCAAATCCAACAAGCCCTACTCGCCGCAGTCACATCACAATCCAATGAGTCAACTTGAGTTTTTCGGTTAGCGAAAGAATCCCAAGTTCGACGATTCTATGGAGTCTGCCTCGCAATCGCTGATTCTTTTCAAGAAAAAAATTTGCACTGTTGCCAGTGCGCGGCAATCTTTCAGTTGACATGAAATGGTTACCCGAAGCCCATCCTCATGCAACCGATTCGGATCAAACTTACTGCCTGTGTCCCTGCACGTTAACTCGGCGGGGCGCCTCCACACAGATGGCTGTTGTCACGGAACGACGCTACGTACGCCCGCACGGGGCGACTTGTGGTCCTCTCCATGGCGTTTGGCCATCGCATGCAAGGACGTTTTACATGCATAGCCGCATTCTCCTAACCGCTACACTGATCGCATCCCTCACATCCCTCTCATCCCTGGCTCGAGCGCAGTACGACTACGATGATTTCATGGATGCGGTTGAAGCCGGCAAGGCCAAGACACCGCCTTCTCTCGAAATGACCTACTTAGCGCAGGTACCGAGCGGTCCCTCCACATCTGCCTCCGAAGTGCAAGCGCTGCAGCCGATGGAGGATGGGGAGAATATCGACGAACAAAACATCCCCGTCCCACTTCCAGCCCCCGTCCCTCCTTCAGCCCAGGAACTTCAGGTCCCGCAAACTATCCCCATGGAGGATCTTTTTGAGCAGCAGGATATCGGCCTGTCAGATCCAACGGTGTCTTACAATGCAGGTTGCCAGAAATGCCAAGGCTCGGTTCCGCGCCGGGAATGTGTACACCCGCAGTACCAAGCTCCCAACCTTCCTTCTCCTACATCATTACGCGGGTATTTTAAGGCATCGCCCTGCATCGCCAACGTTTGGGATGGATATTCATGCGAAGCTGCAGCTAACTGTGCGAAGATCCAGCAAAAGCTTGCAGGCGGCCATACCCATGGTTGCTCTCAATGCCAAGCATGCAAAAAGACGTGCGAATAGGGTATGAAATAGTTGGAAAGTCGTCCTTTAAATCGAACGGGACGCCCAAAATCGACTCCAGGACCTCCCGTCGATGTGCCGATAGATACGGTACCATGGATTGGGAGGGTGGAACGAAATGGTACCATCGTTCCAACGATTGATGGGCCATGGTGAGGCAGGGAGGGCTTCACCATGGCCCCTCTTCTACTGCTTCTCAAAAAGCCTACTTCAGGAATGGATTTGTCTGGATATTAGGCCCCATATCGACTTGCTCGAAATCAGTGCCCGCCTTGGTTGAGAGGAACGGGACTTTGAATCGAGAGATTCCGGATGACTCACCTGCGGTCTTTTCGTCGGCGAAAAAGTAGCTAGAAAGTTTCCTACTTGCCGCATCGACGGCTACAGGAGCTGGACGCATCTTCAATCGCGGCCCGCTTTCTCCTTTCAGACTACCGCTGGTCGCATTGTTATCGATGGCCTTTCCAATGTCGCTCATCTTTATACCCGCCAATTGGTTTATACCCGCCAATTGGGCGCCCTCTTGGTCTCGGCCCACCCCATCGCCTGCCACGGTCTGCTTTCCGACGTAGCTGACCAGCAAGCCAAGCGGAGCGTTGGGGCTTTCGATCACATAACATGCGGCAAAGACGGTCCCGCAGCATACCGTTTGGGCAATTCGCTTAAACATCAGGGGGCTCATGCGAGGAAATGACTAGCTCATTACCAAACCTAGCTCAAATTTTTCCCCGAGGTACTGACGTAATTTTTCTATCCAAATAGTTGTTGAATGATTTTTCCGTCGCGAACGAGTGTGATGGGGCGGCCGGATTCGGTTTGGAACTCTTGTGCCGGATCAATCCCCAAGTTGTGGTAAAAACTCGCCGCGACATCATCGGGAGAGATGGCTTCATGCTTGGGTGCCGAAGCCGTTTCGTCACTTTCGCCGACCACCTGGCCACCACGAACACCTCCACCTGCCATCAGCATGAACATACAGCGAGGATAGTGATCTCGTCCGCCATCGGCAGTCCGATCGTTGATCTTTGGTGTCCGTCCAAATTCGCCCGTAGCAAGTACAGCCGTGGATTGCAGTAAACCTCTCTGCTCAAGACCGTTGAACAAGGCGCTGAGCCCTGCGTCTAATTTGGGCAAAAGATCCGTACTGAGTTTGGTAAAGTTGTCTTGGTGAGTGTCCCATCCGCCCAGCTGAACGGTCACATATCGCACTCCGGCTTCCACTAATCGCAGCGCAAGCAGACAGCTCAGGCCAAAACTATCTTCGCCGAATGGAGCCGCAAAACTCGCCTGCTCTTTGCTTATGTCGAACGCTTGCCGAGCGCGAGGACTAGTGATCATTGAATAAGCTTGACTACCGAAACGGTCCAATCCATCGAGCAACTGTCGATCCGACTCAACGGATGCAAATCTCCTGTCTAACTTACTAAGCAGCGATTGCCGTCGATGAATTTCGTCCACTGAAATCCCTCCGCTCATCGAAAGCCCTCGCACTTGATAAGGCTGACTGAACTTCGGCACCGAATTCGTTTCCAATGCCGCATAGCGAATCCCGAGATAACCTGGTCCTTGGCTTGCGCGGGGAATCGCTACATTGCCCGGGATATCGTCATCGGTAGGAAGCTTCATGTTCACCGTCGACCCAAAGCTTGGATACTCCAATGATGCCAGTGGACGACTGCCCGTATTAACATACTCCCGCCCCAACTCATGAGCGGCTAGCGTATGACTGACACCTCGCAAGATCGCAAACTTGTCAGCACACATGGCCAGCTTTGGGAGGTGCTCTGATATCTGAATGCCAGGAACATTTGTTTTGATTGGCTTAAACTTACCGCGAATCGTATCGGGTGCGTCTGGCTTGGGATCAAAGCTATCCAGATGCGACGGGCCGCCGGGAAGCTCGATAAAAATCGCCCGATCCGCTTTGGCATCCCGTATGTCGCCGGCAGTGGCACGTTGTAGGTAATTCGCGAGAGTAAACGCCCCAACCCCAAGGACTCCTACTTTGAGGCAGTCACGACGAACTAACCCATCGCAGGTTCGATTCTGTGTCATTACAAAAGACTTTTAAGTGGAATTCAATCAAGACGGACAAGGAGCAATCGACTGTTATCAGTGAGAAAGGATGAATTCCTTGGTGTTCAACAATGACCACAACAACGATTCGAGTCCTTCGGATGGTTGAGCTGCGTTACGGATAAACGTTTCCGCAATTTCTCGTTCGCCTGCATCCGGATATCGAGACAGTGTTCGCAGGTAAGCAGAATCAACCCACTCGCGAAAACGCAACGAGTGGTCAGCAGTCTCTAAAATCGACGGCGAGACGGCGATGTTATTGGATGGATTTACCTCGCTCAGAGTTAACTCCCATTCGACCGACTCGGCTCCCAGCCTGATGAGTCGTTCGTTGCCACGACGAAGCTCGTTCTCCAACTTTTGACGAAGCTGTTCTTGCCGCGGCAGAGGTTGCTTTTGGAACGACGCGATTCGACCCAGGAGTTGTTTTCGGAGTGATGCACCAGCTTGATCCTTCTTACCACGGTCGTTTGATTCGCCGATGGAGCGCATCGCCTTTCCTGTCAATTCAAACGACGTTTTCGCCACCCAACCATTGCTTTGGGTGAGTCGTCGGTGCATATCGATATCATTTTGCAAATAGATTGATTGCAGCAGATTTGCCTGGTCGCTGCGATCGCAGTCGCAGTTTGACTCACGACTGGATTGGCCGAAAACTTGAAGCGCGAAGTCTTTATCTTTGGATCGATATGAATCGAGTTGTCCACCGATCGCTAACGCACTTACATCGATGCGACACCGTTGCGATTCCTCGTCGGTGGCGGTGGCCAGATAAACAGCATCACGGACCACTTCTGCAGGCAATCGCCGCGGGACATGTCGACTGAAGTTTCTTGTATCGGAGACGTTCGTTACGTTTGGATCGCTGCTACGTTGGTACGTGTCACTTGAAACGATCGTGCGATGAAGCCAGCGCAAATCATATCCGGACCGTACGAATTCATCTGAAAGGTAGTCAAGTAGCGCGGCGTTACTCGGAGGGTTCCCCAGATTCATATCATCGGTCGGGTTAACGATACCAACACCGAAATAATTGAACCAAACACGATTGACAACCGCTCGGGAGAAATACGGATTGGCAGGTTCGCGCAGCCAGCTCATCAAGCTTGACCGTGGATCATCGTGTAAAACAATGGTCTCCGATTCGCCTAGAATCTTTCCTGAGACGACTGCGGCTCGTTGCTGTTGCTTCTTACTTTTTGCCTTATCTGCATTCTTCTCTTTCTCGGCTCTGACACGAAAATCTTGAATCACGACCAGCTCGGGAAACGGTGCGACACTACCGTCCTGTACCGCCTCCGCAATCTTCTTTCGCAGCTCGCCGCCTTTCAGATCGGTATCTCCAGTCAGTGACGAAATCATTTGGTCGCGCTCAACGCGGGCGTCGCGGCTCACTCCGCTGGCGGATGCTTGAATCGAAGAAAATAGGGACGCAAATTGGCCAAAATCCTCTTTACTCCAACGGTCGAACGGATGTTTATGGCACTGTGCGCATTGAATGCGAATACCCAGGAACGAATAAGCGAAACCTACAGCGCGTTCATCGGGAGAGCGAAAGTTATTGCGGGCCCAGAACTGTGGTACCCCTGGCC
This sequence comes from Planctomycetaceae bacterium, assembly GCA_031411655.1. Classification (GTDB taxonomy): domain Bacteria; phylum Planctomycetota; class Planctomycetia; order Pirellulales; family Pirellulaceae; genus UBA6163. Next base: position 131,229 of record JANOBM010000056.1, on the reverse strand, counting down.
TTGAAGCGAACGTAGCTTCATCGCCTTCACGACAGGCCATCGACATCGTCTCGCAATACTCACCGTAGCTCTCGTCGGGCAGACGACTCTCGGCCATCACCAATCCTTCCACAATCTTGTCATACGACACATTCTCACCCAGCCTTTGCTCCAGCCACGCGAACCAAAACTGGGAGGCCGCTCCGCGCACGGGAAAGTAATTATTGAGCTGTGCTTCGCTGTTGCCGGTCCAATCCGAAAAACGGGTCGCCCACCACGCGGCATGACTGGGTTCGTTCAGCAACGTGTCGATCATCAATGCTCTTTTGTCGGCGCGATTGTCCGCAAGAAAAGCTGTCACGGTTTGAGGAGAGGGTAAAAGGCCCGTGATATCGAGCGACGCTCGGCGTATGAAATCCGAATCGCTACAGCGAGCTGACGGAATGATGTTTAATTTACTTAGCTTTTCATCAACCAATTGATCAATTGGATGGGTCGACTTTGGAGGCACCTCGATGCGATCTGTTGAGTGAGTATCTGCGCGAATCACTGCAACGGGCATAACAGCTTTGTCGTAGGCGACCACGACGTGCGTATCACCGGTGCCCTCTGACCGAACCAAACCCGAATCGTCGATGTTCGCGATTGAATCATCGTTCGTTGTGAAACGGCAAAGTTCCGTCACATCTTCTTTGGTACCGTCACTCCAATGGGCAACCACTCGCAACGCAACCGACTCGGCTGCTTTATCGAAAACGATCTCCTTGGGGGTCACTTCGATGTGCTGAAGCGACTGCAATTCACCCGAAAATGATGCCCCCGACGCGATCCATTGCTGTAAGACGCGGTATTGCCACGACCCCATCTCAAAACGTTTCCCTCCCTCATGCGCGTCAGCGTCTGTCGGCTTCGCAAGGATCAAGCTTTCATCGACATCCGTTGTGTTCACACGTCCGGCGTTTTGATCAAGCAAGGCAGCATGGTCGGCTTTAAAGTCATATCCAAACAGAGACAATTGAAAACCGCCGCGACCTTGAAACGACCCGTGGCATGCACGTCCATTGCATCCCAAACGCCCGAGCAGCGGTCCGATGTGTCGCTGGAAGTCAGGAACCTCACTGACCGATTCTTGGAGTGGGCCGGTCAGAAATCGATGAGACAAGGGAGGCAAGGTTTCGCTTGCCGACGCATTTCCTTCGATGACAATACAAAACAACGCAATCAGCGAGACCGATCGGAAGAATACGAATGCGGACAGGGTGGGACGCCGACTCATTCGGACACCTTTATCGATTTCGGTTTGATTGGCGTTGCAGGGCGAGACGAATCATTTCTCCCCATCGCACGCAGATAGGAGGGGGATACTTCACTAACCGGCTCGTCCTGCAATCGTTGCCGATGTTCGGTCAATTGGGTCCGCAGTTCTTCGCCACGTCGAATCGATTGTTCGGTTTGCCGGAGCCGATCCTGATTGGCGATTTGCCTTTGATCTAGCAATTCGATCTCACGATCGACGCGTGCCAATTCGATATTGCGAAGGGACTGCAAAAGCGCAAGCATTTCGGGTTCGTTGGCCTTGGCCTTTTTCTCCACTCGCAATCTCGCTTTGAGCAGATCCACCTTCCCGCGAGTTTGCCATTCCTTGAGCGCAATTTCAAACAGCTTAACGTCGCGCCGTTTGATCGACTCAAGTCTCTTGGCGGCGCGATCCAGGTCACGAATCGCCTTGCCATACTGATCAGGTGATTTCTTTCGTAAGTGCTCAAGCACCGGAACCAACTCGCTCAAGTATTCATTGGCAAGTAAAAGTCCACCAAGTGAAGTCGAATTCTTTGAAGTGTCCGGATCGGTGCTTATCGGATTTGCTTGACTGAGTCGAGTGCGTCCGGACTCACCAAACGCATCCGCCCCCATAAAACAGAAAATGCACAATCCGATCGCTATCCACAGGTTCAATCGATTGTTCGAGCGATTTATCGATAAGAAGCTCATGGCGTTTCCTCATCGGTTTCGAACTCAGTACCCACAACTTGCATTTCACGAACGCCTGCCAAAAGCCATTCTGGTGGCCCCTCCGTTGAAAAACCAAAACCCACCGACGAATCCGTTGACGAATCGGTCTCGTCTTCGACGACCGCTGAAGCCCCTTCTGCCTCGTCGGCCGGTGAGTCAGCCATCAACCACCCGGGAAACTCATTGAGGACTTCCGACTCATTGGACTCCGCCAGAGAATCCGCCCATACCATCGCGATCTGCTCCTGAGCAACACGATCGGTTCGTAACCGATCCAAGGCAAACAGAAGCACGGCAATACTCGCTGCTACCACCAACCAACGAACCGATTGAACGGTTGATGGGAACCACTTCATTCGACCGGAATGGGCCAACTCGACAGTTTCTCGGGGAAAATTTTTCGATGCATCACAGGCCACCAAAAGGACCGCCGAAAACTGTTCCATGCGATCCGCATTCTCCGCGTTGCATGCCAGCCATGTTTCAATCAACTCGCAAGCGGGTTTCGTTGCAGTACCCAAAAGGTACTCAATCAAATCATCGTCGCTTGGTTGATAGCGATCAGACGCGATGCCAATTCGATCGGATGGAGAGTTCATATTTTTTAGTTGCGTTAAATTTTTCTGTTGGGCGATACCTAGTCGTCCCATTCCCATTAGCTTTCGTTCAATAACTTTCGCAGTCGCTTCAAGGCCGTGTGCAAGCGAGTCAACGCGGTACCCAACGGAATATCAAGTTCTTGGGCGATCTCACGAAACGACAATCCGTCACTAAAACGCCGCCGGAGCACTTCGCGTTGGTCCGCCGGAAGCTCGCTAGCCGCTTGCTTCAATTTCTCAATCGTTTCCGCCTTAAGCATCCCTTCAACGGGAGACTGATCTCCGTCGGACATCTCCTCAAACTGCGTTTGCAAACCTTCCAAGGCCGCATCCACTCGCTTCTGAGTCCGCCAGGACATCGCTGCCTCACGCCGGGCCACCACCATCAACCAAGCCCCTCGGGCTGCAGGATGAACCGAGGGACCGTGCTGCCAAAGCTTCTCAAACACGCGACTCATACAGTCATCAACATCAGCTTCGCTTCTCAATCTCGCTCGCAGCGCAGCCCGCACACCACCAGAGAACTGCTGGTAGCATGCGGCAAACGCATCCGCATCAAGGCGGTGCGAATCCTCGTCAAAGCGATTGAATGCCTCAGTCACTAGAAAAGGAGCGAGGTCGAGAGAGTTTTATTTGCATCGACGCCTACTTTTTTCATCAATTCCGTGATCCGGCGTATTCACACATGTCGTGAAGACGCAAAAGATTGGTAGCAGCGGCGACGGAGGAGTGGTGCGACCGCGTCACTAAAACAAGGAGACTCAACGCGGTCACGCATTGCCAAAGGCCCCCCGGTCTAAAAATGACCGGTCGAATCATAACCCACTGGCGGATTTCACTGGGATCACTGGCGCCCACAATTGCTCGCTATCCCACATTTGCCCGCGGTCCCGTCGTGTAGCCCCTGGCAGCGGTTCGTTCCTGAATTTATGCTTCGTTTGATGGCATTCTTGCCGAACGCCAACAGCGTTGTCCGAACCACGGCACGACGTTTGTTCGAAATGCCCGGCCCAAAGGTAAAAGCGATGAGCAGTGATTCACAAAAAGTCTGGGCCGGATTCGATCTCGGTGGCACCAAAATGCTTGTCGTGCTCTACGACGACAACTTTCAACCGCTGGGGCGCAGACGCCGCAAAACACGCGGAAGTGAGGGCGCCGACAGCGGAATGGATCGAGTGATTTCGACGATTGACCGAGCCCTGGAAGAATCAGAAATCTCGGCCGAGCGTCTCGCGGGCATTGGCATTGGTTGTCCTGGACCGATCGACACGGCAAACGGATGCTTTCTCCATGCCCCCAACCTCGGCTGGACCGACGTCGACGTCGCCGCGCAACTGGGCAAACGCTTTGGGTGCCCGATCGCGGTTCTCAATGACGTTGATGCCGGCGTTTACGGAGAATACCGATTTGGAGCAGCCGTCGGTTCACGCTGCTCCGTGGGTATTTTTCCAGGGACGGGAATCGGTGGTGGCTGCGTTTACGAGGGCAACATTTTACAGGGCGCTGGAATTTCCTGCATGGAGATTGGCCACACTCGAATAAGCAGCAGTTCTCGCATCAGCGGATTCGGACTGTCGGGTACCCTTGAGGCCGAGGCCAGCCGCCTGACGATCGCAGCCGAAGCCATCAAAGCGGCTTATCGCGGTGATGCGCCACATCTTCTCGCGCTGGGCGGAACGGATCTATCGGACATCCGAAGTGGAACGCTTGCTGAGGCGATCGAAAAAGGAGATAAGTCGATTCGCAAACTGGTCGAGACCGCCTCCGAAACGATCGGTTATGCAGTTGTCAACATTGTTCACTTGCTCGCGCCCGACAAAATCATTCTTGGTGGTGGCTTAGTCGAAGCGATGGAAGAACTAATCGTGGGCACGGTCAAGAAGACGGCGAGGGCCAACGTTATGGCGCCCTACAAGGATCGTTTCGATGTCGTCGCGGCCAAGCTAGGCGACGATGCTGGCGCCATCGGCGCCGCAGCCTGGGTCAAGAAAAAAGTCGTTGGACCTCAGGCCGTTTAGACCGACGGCTGTTGAACAGCCTTGATACTCGAATGCTGGACTGATCCCAGCCGTCGCGTTCGGGGTCGTTGGAAATCAGACCCGATCGACGAACTTGTTGATCAAGGCCTCGATCATTTCTTGGCGACCACTGGCATTGGGAGCAACTTCGCCTTTTTCGAGCATGTAAGCTTCCAAATCGGCCAGCGTGACGCTCCCTGCTTCAATTTTGGCTCCTATGCCCTCATCCCAGCTGCTGTATCGGTTGCGAATAATGTCTTGCACGCCACCGTCAGCACGAATCGCCGCTGCGATCTTGAGGCCCTTCGCGAAGGCGTCCATCCCACCGATATGCGCGTAGAACAAATCGATTGGCTCGAACGACTCACGCCGCACCTTGGCATCGAAATTAACACCGCCGGGCGCGATTCCGCCATGCTTAAGGATGGCAAGCATCGATTGGGTCGTGAGGTAATAATCGGTCGGGAATTGGTCCGTGTCCCAGCCGAGCATCAGGTCACCCGTATTGGCGTCGATGCTCCCCAACGCCCCTTGGATCCCCGCATAATCCAGCTCATGCATCATTGTATGGCCGGCTAGCGTCGCGTGATTGGTTTCGATATTCAACTTGAACTTGTCGAGCAGGCCGTATGCTCTTAGGAAGTTAATGCATGCGGCTGCGTCACTGTCGTACTGATGCTTGGTCGGCTCTTTAGGCTTGGGCTCAATCAAAAACTGCCCCGTGAATCCAATCTTCTTGGCGTAGTCCACCGCCATGTGAAAAAACTTCGCCAAGTGATCCAGCTCTCGCTTCATGTCGGTGTTATAGAGCGTTTGATAACCTTCTCGTCCGCCCCAGAACACATAATTTTCACCACCCAAGCGTTTGGTAACTTCCAAGCATTTTTTGACCTGGGCTGCGCCATAGGCAAACACATCGGCATTGCAGCTTGTCGCCGCACCATGCATGAAACGAGGGTTGCTAAATAGGTTCGCCGTGCCCCAGAGAAGTTTTACACCCGATCGTTTTTGCTCTTCTTCGAGAACATCAACGACGGCATCAAAGTTCTTGTGCGATTGCTTGAGGGTATCTCCTTCGGGTGCCACATCGCGATCATGAAACGCGTAAAAAGGAGCTTGTAACTTCTCGAACAGCTCGAACGCAACCCGCGCACGAACACATGCATTCTCAACACTGTTCGATCCGTCGTCCCACGGCCGAACCGCTGTCCCAGGCCCAAATGGGTCGCTACCGGTTCCACGAAATGTATGCCAGTAAACGATCGAGAATCGCAAGTGATCTCGCATCGTCTTTCCCTCGATGATTTCGTTCGGGTTGTACCAGCGAAACGCGAGTGGATTGTCGCTCTTCGGGCCTTCGTACTCAATCTTTGGGATATTCGGAAATGCAGACATTCGATCTTACATCAGGGTTAAAGGGAAAGTGGCTCAAGACGTACGTGCCTTAATATCCGATTTCGATGCTCAATCGGCAACCCGGCGCAGTCACTCCGGGCGGAAGTTTACCTCGCGCGAAATCTACAGGCACGATGATCCTATGCGGGTGAAACGAACTGACGATGACACTTTGCGGACGCTCGAGGTGATCGACAATTGTTCAGGCAGGGAACTCGGGCACACGACGATATTCCCTTGCAGTCGACAGGTTTCGGCGGTTGCGGACAGCGTTTTACAACCCTAGGGGGACGAACCCGATTGGGTAGCGAGGCCGTTGTTTTGCACATACCAATCGACGGTTCTCGCGATTCCTGAGTGAAACTCAATTTTGGGGCGCCAGCCCAGTTCGCTAGTGATCTTAGAGTGATTGATTGCGTATCGAAAATCATGGCCTGGACGATCGTCTACGTAGCGAATTAAGTCACTAAACGACTTATCCGGTACTCCGATCGTCTTATCAAGATGTGCACAAATCTGTCGTACAACATCAATGTTGGCCAACTCCGAATCACCTCCGATGCTATAGGTCTCGCCGACCCGACCACTCTCAAGAACCATTAGTAGGGCACGGCAATGATCCTCTACGTGCAACCAATCTCGTACGTTCTTACCAGTACCATAAACGGGCAACGCTTCTCCCCGAATCGCTTTGGAAATGGTCGACGGAATAAGTTTCTCCACGTTTTGAAATGGGCCGTAATTATTGGAGCAGTTGGTAATGAGTGAGGGGAATCCGTAGGTCTTGAAGTAAGCCCTGACAAAGTGGTCGCTCGATGCTTTTGAAGCAGCATAGGGAGAAGATGGGGCATAGCACGACGTCTCGGAGAATTGCCCCGATTCACCAAGCTGTCCGTAAACTTCGTCAGTGGAAACATGAAGGAAACGGAATAAGCGACGCTCCACTTCATCCATCGATTGATAATGATGCAACGCTGCGTCAAGTAATGAACATGTCCCCACGACATTGGTCTGGACGAACTTTCCTGGCCTCCGGATCGAACGATCAACGTGAGTCTCAGCCGCAAAGTGAATAACGGCATCACATTGATGCTTAAGCAACAGCCCTGCTACCAACCCGCCGTCAGCGATATCGCCGCGATAAAAGTGAAGCAGCGCCGAGTCCGCAACTTCTTCAAGATTTCCGAGATTACCGGCGTAAGTCAACGAGTCGAGAACAATCACTTTTGCCAGTTGGGCCGCGATAGTCTGTCGCACAAATTGACTGCCAATGAAGCCGGCACCTCCTGTAACAAGAATTGATTTCATAGCGGCGCAATCGATTGTTCGACTTCAATCAAACACCATCAGTAATGGTTGCAAACTGATCGAGCACCTGTTGAAAAGTGAGTCGATTCTCTTCGCTGCCGGATTTAGTAAGCCGCAAAATAGTGTCGACACTCATTACCCCGCTCGCGCGTGGCCTGACATTGGTCACAATCGGCTTGTCCGGATAAAGACCCATCAGGACGAATTTTTCAAAGCGAACACTTGCCGAAATCGTTGGAATTGGGTGGGTCGTGATCGCATCATCGGTCATGAGACGGTGTAGTTTTTGACGTGCATCACTGGTCGAAAAAGCTTCGATCTTTGGAAGTCTTCCCGAATTATGGGGAGAGAGATGTATAAACAGCAATTCGGTCACCTCCTTCGGAGGACCTAACTGCACGGCGCGGTCCTGTTCGACTTGGATGTAGCGAAACGCCATAACCAACGTTCGTCCATCAGCGTCCTTCGTCTCTCGAAGTGTCCCCAAGGCTCGAAAGCGCCCGATGGCATCTTCAATCATCGGCTCGGCTTTAATGGTGGTCGTCGGATCAGAAAGTGGATAGAACGCCGTCCGACAATCGGTTCCAATGTAATGCGTTCCATCGTCAGCCTGGTAAATCGTTGGCTCAATCGCCAGCCGGTGATCTCGGAGGTAGGCTTCGATCGCACCGCGCGACGCCGTAGGAAGCTTTAATCGAGATGCGGGTTCCACTTCTAAACCAACGGTAACGGCAGGAATTCGTCCGAGCATGCCTCGCTTGCCGGGCGACGGTCGACCGACCATGGGTTTAACAGGCACATCCGATGCCAACAGCTGACAGGCAAATTCTTTCGATTGGTTGAACGCACGATTGACCTGCGATTCCAGCCAAGGAACTTCGGCGATGGAATGAATCTGATCGGCCGTTGGAGTGGCACCAATCACGCCGACGACCAAACGACTCTGGGGTTCGTTTAACAAAGTGTCGCTTGACGCTTGATCTTCCGTTCCTGATAGATCGACACCTGACGACTGCGTTCCTCCCGCTGCATCACCCTCGGTTGAACCAGGTAACTTATCGGATGTCGCCAACGAATCCTGGTTTGCGGAATCGGCTGGTCCCTCGCCCCCGTTCGACTTCGACAGCATTTCTTTCCGAACATCGACAGCGATCACTCCGATCGCACCTATTAAAAGCAGCACTGAAAGTAACTTAAGCAAGCCGTTGGAGACCATGGTGTGGCTTCATTCGTATTGTTGACAGAGTACCTCGAGTTCCATTCGCCAACGACGGGCCAGCGAATGCAAACTCTCCTCATTAAAATGCCGATTACAGCCCCGCATTGTAATCGAAAGGGGTCCGACGCAGTCAATGATCGCAATGGCAAGTGGCACACCCGCAGGCAACGGTGCAAAACCTGATGAATTTTCAACCAAGGCGCCGCCAAGCCGCCATCCCTGTTCGTCCTGGGTCATGCCATAACGCCGTCCGAGCCTCAGATTCGTCATGCTGGTAAGTGTCGCGGTCGGTACGAATCGCTTGGTTCTCTCAATGAACGCCAACAGGCCGGGCACATTCTCCACCAAACTCACTCCTTTCATCAATTCCGCCGCAACTCCTCGCCTGCGGACGTACTTCATTTGATTGGTCACGGACTCAAGAAGCTCACGCGCCGAACAACAGTTTGAATGTCGTCGTCGAAGAAAAGCGAGCCCGATTCGATTGGCTGCAGGCAATCTCCGATCACCCCAGGATCTTAAATCAACCGGGTTTAGAATCGACAAGTATCGATCCTCTTGCGAACACAATTCGGTACCGGCCAAGACCAAGAAGGTAGCAGCCAATGCCAAATCATTCAGCGTGTAACCTCGTTCGGCGAGGGCCCGTGCCTTCGCATCGAGACCCGAATCGACCATCAGTTCAACAACATGACTTCCGGCTAATCCATTCGCGTCACCATCCTCCATTGGCGGGAACCTTGCGTTTTTGCCACGAACGGTTGTCCAAAGGTTTCGCATCCCTTCGACAATACCGATCGGTCTCTCACCAGGAGGTACAGCAAACAATCCACGGTCCTGGAGTCCTTCAGACGAGACTCGCAACGCAAACGAATGGCCATCGATGATCGCAGCATACACGACAAAGACGTCCCGCAAGAATCGCATCGCGCCTTGACCATCGACACATCCGTGGTGATAGTGCGCATCGACCCTCCATCGGCCATCATCAGTGGATATTAATTCAACGCGGACTCCAGACGCAGCGGACAAATCCAGTGGCTCGATTGGCGTGGGATGACGCCCCGGCAATCGCATTTCTCGGCGGTGCCGAAACACGTTTGAAGTTGAAACCGATCGCCATACGAGTCCGGATGGTGACGATTCAAAAACACACCCCAGTAGCGGATGATCCGCAATTACCGTCCGAACGGCTTGCTCAAAAACATCCACATCGACGTTCCCCAAGAAGTCGAAGGTGGTTGAAAATGTCATCGCGCCACCCGCTTGTTCCGATCGAAGCATGTAGCGTTCAGTCGTCACCAGCGATCGCCAAGATCCTCCTGACGACTCAGACACGGATGCTCACTCCACCATCAATGACCACTACTTGGCCTTGAATCAAATCGCTGAGTGGGCTCACTAAAAACGCGACAACGTTAGCAACGTCCTCTGGCGTTAACGATCGTGCTCCTAGCATCATGCGAGACTGAGCCGCTTGAATGAGATCCTCAACATTCGGCATCGTAAGCACTGCGTCGGTCGCAATGATACCAGGTAACACGCAGTTGAAGTTGACTCCCCGCGGACCATACTCGAGCGCAAGGTGCCGGATCAAACTTTCTAACGCAGCCTTTGACGCACCGATCGCTGCATAATGGGGAACTGCCCATTGCGAACCGTGACTCGATATTGCAACCACCTTTCCATGAAACGTGGAAGCTGCTAACGCCTCCATCGCCGCCTGAGCGAGCCAAATCACCGGCGCCGAATTAGTTCGAATGGTCGCCTCGAAAGAGGCAGGAGTTACTTCGGACATCCCTCGAAAACCGCCCGCTGCCACATTGCTCACAACGATATCAAGTCCACTCAACCGCTCCGTTACGGTTTCAACCATTGCGAAGACATCGTCGCGATCGGCAACATCGGCCCGTATCGCCATCGCTCTCACACCGTAGCCTTGTATTTCGCGAACGACATCAGCTGCTGCTTGCTGAGAATTCAAAAAATTCACCACTACGTCAGCACCAGCTTGGGCCAGTCGCAGGGCGCATGCGCGCCCGACACCGCGACTCGCGCCCGTCACCAAAGCTCGTTTTCCCTGCAAGTCTAACAATGGATTCCCCTGATTCATAAGCAACTACATTTCAACATGGAGAGCAATAAGCCTTTCCACAAGCCATTCAATCGCAAACGTGACGACGCAAGACACCTGAATCGCGCCGTCCACCGTCTCACAACAACCAATGGATTCGATAGCCGCGGATCACCAGCAAACGATCACCATTGAGACCATACAAATCGACCATTAACGTTATACCGGAATCATCGGCCACGTTCGCACGGACATGAACCTGTAGAGGTTCACCGGGCTCGGGTGAACGCCCAATGTGGATCTCCTCAAATCGAACTGGAAGGCTTGGTCGACCACTTAATCGAAAGGCAAGTATTGCAGACGCGTAAAGCGTTGCATCCATCACAGCACACGGAATCACCCAGCCATTCACCGGCCTCTGCACACCGCCCAGTTGAACAGGGGAGGGCGCCGTGATTTTTCCCACTGCATCATTACTGGAAATGGCAATTGACTTCAACGTTTGAAGTGACTCACCATGATAAATCGGCGCGTCTGGACCAAGGTACACAACAGGTTCAAACTTCAGATCAGCGGACGGAAAATTCGGCAACCTGTCTGGCATTCTCGACGACGCTTCAAAAGAAGCACGAAAATGCACACGGCCGGCATCCACAATCCGGCCATCCCTTCGCCTGAGGTCTGCCTGTAAATTCCACGCATTGGCGAGAGGATCGCGTCGGTCTTCGACCACTTCAACCGCGATCGCGTCGTCACCCATAAATTTCAATGGGTGGATTGCCTCTGCTTGGCGACAGAGAGCAATCTTTTTTCCACCCGCCTTCCAGCATGCGGCCTCTGCCATCATTTCCAACGCCATGACGAATGGCAACGTCGGACGTCCGCTTACGCAATGCTCGCTTAAAAAACGATCCGACGTTGGATCAAGCGTCACCGTCCAAGCATCCACTCGAGCAAAACTCTCATTGGGATGTCCACCGGATGACGAATTCACGCTGCCCGAGACGCAGACATTCGACTTCGATCCATTCGGATCCAGCATTGGTAACGTAACGGCTCGGGAATGGTCTGTTTCGAGTCCCGGAAAGAACTTACGGATGTAGTTGCGGTCGGTTATCAACACTTCGCTTTGATCACCACCGAACTCAAATTCCGCCATAAAATGCGCTAAGCCTTCTTCCGCAGGCATAAACTCCATCCCAATCATCTCCAATGCAAGTTTCGCCTCAGGTTTAGCTGCCATCCCAATATCGCCCCACGCGTGCCAATGGAAGGTCAGGCACCTGATTTCGGGGCGTTGTTTGCGCAAACACCCAATGACCTTCGCAAGCATGTCGTTGGCAAGTGAATAGTCGGTATGACCGTTTGCCCCGAACCGCCCACTGATCGATCCAAATCCCACGAACCACTCCAGCGGATCCTCACTCGTTGCTTCGGCGAGCGCGAGACAACCATCAACCTTGGCGCGTATACACTTTTCAACCTTATCCATGCGTTTGCGATCGAATCTCGCATCTTGACCTGCGCCTGCCCCATGGATCACGCCACGGATCGGCCCGTGCTGATGCCTAATTTGATCGAGCAGATGCCTGACCGCCATTGCATCGGAGACATCGACGCTGTGATACTCAGCACGGATGCCCCGGCTTCTGCATTGCGCTAGTGTGATCTCGATCTCAATCGCCTTCTCCGTATCACGCCAACGCTCGATCGGATTCTCGCCGTTCCGCTGTGCCTGATTCATCACTTCTCTGCGAAGTGCTGGCCGATCCGATGCACCGCGATCACGAATCGCTGCCGTCAAATGCGGAACCGGTGCGGTGCCAAGCAAATGAAGTTTCAATCCGTACTTCTCTGCCAAAGCCATCGAAGTCATTGCGGTGATCCCACGTCCGCCACCCGAGACCACCCAGTTGCCGCCGCGAGTCACGCGAGGACGAGCAACGACTTCTTCAGATAGCCCAAGCGGACAATATTCGGGTCGTACCGCCAATCTCAACTCACCGTCCACCACGACTTCTTCATCATGTGACGGCAATGCCAGTTCCCGAAAAACCCCTTCGACAAGGCCCTCCACCGTCGATTCTTCGGCTGCGTCTACCACTTTCATCGGAGTCTCACAAAAACCCCGCATCCAGGCTTCAATCAACATCGCCTTTGTCAGCCCAGCAAGGCCACCCGACTCCCACGTGCCCGGCCGCGCTGCGGAGAAACCAAAATCGCCACCCGCATGAACCACGGTGGCGAGCGACGCACGATTCATCCAGTCGCCGTCAATCATCCGCTGCATCCATCGTTGACAAACTCGAAACGGAACGGACAGCGCGGCTTCACGTCGGCGAAGCCAGTCACTTGTCGACAGGGCCGTCATCGCGTTCGCGTCATAGGCCGACACTAAAAAGAGGTGGGGCGTTTCACCCATTTTCCAAACGGCGTCAAGTACGGAATCGAGTTGGGCCATCGCGATGTTTGTATCAAGTCGATGAGACTTGACACCCAAACCATGCAGTCGCTGGGCGATCGCATCGGCAACCGGATTGTTACCAACGATTAGCGATGGTCCATGGAGTATTGGGTTCCTGGGCATGCCGCTGAGTCGTTGGGCATTAACCACCTTGAGGGCGAAACGGCAGGTTCCTCTTCGTGGAATTGGCAGAGTCGGCGCGGGCACTTTGCTTGCGTCCCGATCTCCAGCAAAGCCGCCATGGTTGGCCGAACCATGCAGTCTTGCCGTGCGCTTCGCAGTTTCTGCCTGCAACGCATCAGTATCGATCCAGTGCCACAAAGATTCCTGCAATACGCCAACGTCGTTCGCGAGGGCAATCAATGCCGATCCGCCCTTTCCCTGCGATCGCATCTCATTCAACTCGCCTTCACTGAAGGCTTTCAGCAAAGCTTGCTGCGGTTCTTGCTTCGGTTCATCAACGAGCGACCGAAGGGCTCGACGAATCATTTTTTTTTTAGATGCCGCAAGGTCCGACGATCGTCCTTTCCATTCGTTCGATGGGTCGACTGCAGACGGTTCCCTAACACTTTTCGACGAGTGCTGAACGATAAACGTCCGAATCGATTCGAGTGTGGGAAAATCCGCCAGCCGAACGCGCCGCAAATCGATTTCTTCAAGTTCAAAGTGACTTGCAAGCTCACCCAGAAGCTGCGCTTTTTTAATACTGTCGATTCCGAGTTCACCTTCCAAGTCAGCATCCATATCGATGATCGATGGTGAGTAACCCGTTTGATCAACAATAAAATCAATCATCAGCGCGGCGATAGGATCGATTTCCGATGTCGCTGTCTCATCACCGGTAGGCCTCGTCACATCGCTACCGCTGTCTAAGTGCAACGGACCTTGCCGCAAAGGTTCGGAAAAACCAGAATCAACGATCTCTTCTGGCCGTGAAAACTCACTCGACAGTTCCGAAAAATCAACGTTGGACGTCGAGGCAAGCTTTCGAATATCAGCTAGCGAAAGGAAGTCTGATAACTTCATTCGCTTGAGGTCCAGTTCGATCGATGCCCACTCTGCCAATTCGCCAATGATCTGTGCTTTCTTAATACTGTCAACGCCAAGCTCGGCCTCTAAGTCGGCATCGAAGTCAATGAGATCGGCGCTATATCCTGTTAGCTCGACAACGAGATCTACTAGGAACCGGTCCACCGCGCCACCAGGCAAGACGGTATTCGGAGCTCCCTTAACCGCCGCTCCAGGTACCGGGGAACCGACTTGCCTTGCCGCTGTGGGTTGTGACGGCGCAACCTCGCTGGCATTCGAGTTCAATCGCGGCGCTAACGCTGACACAACATCAGGCTGAGCCCTATTTACTTGACTCGGCAATGATTCTCGCATGACTCTCGGCTGAGCACCTAAAGAAGTACTTTTGCTGCGGCCACGCCGAGTCACATCGACCATTTCGACATCCGCATGCTTCACCATCCCTGCGGCAGCTGGCACAACGACTGCACCGACGGTTTTTACATCTCTCGACGCAATGACGACCGGTGCGACTTTTTCGGCTCCAGCAACACATTCGGAAGCCAAGCGAACCAGCGCTAGACGGGCATGATGAGAGTGCTCCTTCCCATCAAGCGATACACATAACGCTCGCGAGCCGACAATGCTCTGATGAAGACGGTTTAGCAGATCGCTTGGTCCAACATCGATGATCAAATCACAACCATCATCGACAAGACGCTCAATCGCGCCGCAGTAAGTCAATGGCTTGGTAAGTTGATCGATCAGGCTGTTGCGGATCTCATCGGGTTCAGCGAGGTAGCGGCCCTGGATCGTCGAAAAGTACCCCGTCCGCGGAGGACGAAATCGTTCGCCACCGAAACTCGATGTCAGCACCTGTCGAGCAGCTTCCATCGCAGGGGAGTGAAAGGCCGCAGGTACGGCGATCACTATCGAGGCGATCGATGCATCTGAAAACGCCTGGCGCGCGGCAGCGATTTGACTCGCAGTACCCGCAATGACCGTCTGCTCGGGCGCGTTGTGATGCGTGATTCTGGCACCAGTTTTGGCCGAGGCCAATATCGATTCAACGCGGCTAGGGGTCGCCCGGATGGACAACAGTTGCCCGCGTTCTCCTGTTGTCATGACGACGGCATCGCTTCGCAGTTTTGCAAACCGAATGGCTTGCTTGGGAGTCATGATGCCAGCCTGCAGCGCCGCACCACACTCACCGAAACTATGCCCCAACACGATATCAGGCCGCTGCCCACTTCGGACGAGCGAATCCGCTAGCGTGGCGCTGACGGCAAGTACCCAAAGTTGAGTCCACCAGATGTCATTACCAAGTTGCTGGTCGCGGTCGTCTAGCTTGTCGCTAACCGGCGGTAGTCTCATGTCACGAAGCACCGTATCCAGACTCGCCACATACTCTTTCGCCATCGGATCTTCGGAGACCACATTCGGGATGGCCGAATACTGTGAGCCCTGCCCAGGAAATGCCCACGCGATGCGTCCACATCGATCGCCGTGATTCCAAAGAACAGCCAAATGCCGGTCAATGACGACCCCTCGCTCACCGCGCTGCCATGCCTTCAAAAGAGCCGCTACGGCAACACCCAATTCCTGCGCGGACGCAGCCACTATGCCGCCACGAAATCGCGAACTTGCCGAGTAACCCCGGGCCTGATCTTTGGCCCTATTTTCGGTGTCTGATGGTCGCGCCGTTGCTCGAGCAAAGCATTCCTCCGGGCTTGCCGCCGTTTGCACAAGTATGCGTTCGAAGTCGACTTCATTATCGGCTTCCAGGCGGATGGTTCGAGTCATTGGTATCGTGGAGTTCATGATGCGATTCGGTTGGGGCGATAAGACCGCCCCCAGTGTAGTAGACAAACCGTTTTCGTCAGCATTTGGCTGGACGAACGTGACGCCGTTATGGCGTTTTTCTTCGTATTTGTTCCGAATAGACGGGTGGCGAATCGACGCCGAAATCGTAAAACCATCCTGTGCGACAGCCGTGACAGCGGTGCGCGATGGTTGCGCCCCCTCCCATCGAATCGTTTCGGCAATCAATCGCACGACCCCATGAGCGCCCGCCAGATAGCCGATGCGACGAACGATCTCGTAGTTGATTGCGTCTTCACCGAGTGCAAGGTGCCGTGCCACCGAAGCATCGGAATGAAGTGCACAATCAATGTCGTCGATCAGCCCCAAGATCGGCTGTCGATCGCGGAGAGCATCGGCCAGTCGCTTCAAGATCACAACGGCTACGCCTTCACCGGGAAGCACACGAGAACAGTCATTCGTAATTTCGTCGGTTCGGCCACTGCGAGCGAGTCGACCCTGCAGGTCCAGATCTCGGAATGCCACAAGATCCAACGACCGCTGCGCAACGCCACACACGACCGCATCCGAACTGCCAGAACGCAACTGATCGACACCAAGCATAAGTGCCAAATTTCCCGACGCATCATCGGCGTCAACAGCACATGCGCCGCCCATCAAATCAAATGATTTTGCGATACGAGACGCTAGGGTGCTAGCGGTGAAACTACCTGTCTCGTCGAGTAATGCTGGATAACGTCGTAGCATCAAGCCTCGGTACTCTGTCGCTATGTCAGCCGCCGCAGACGGGGACATGCCAGTCTGAATTAACTCACGGGTTAGGGTGCGACAAATCTCAGGCAACCTCAGACCGATTTGCAAATGGTTTGAAAACTCACCGCCGAAGATGGCACCGATGACCACCGAAGTCCGAGTCCTATCGCTAAGCCATTTTCCACCGTCAGCTTCACCGATCGCTTGCTCAACCGCATCGATCAACATCATTTGGACTGGATTCGCAAGCTGTACTTGCTTGGGTGGTATTCGGTAGGGCTGACCATTGAACTGATACTCGTTGATGTATCCACCTTGAACCGTCGGTGTATGGAAAGGGGAGTGATGAGCCGCCACTCCCACTTGGCCGCGCCAACGAGTAGGGGAGGGGCTTCCAATCGCCGATTCAGAACCAACAAGCAATTTCGAAAACTGTGCAATGCTGAAGGCATTTGGCAGCACGACTCCTCGACCGACAATAGCGATAGGTTCCATTTCCTCTTCGCGACTGAATTTCGCGGATCCGCTGGGTACATAAGCCGAGGCATGATGACCATTGGAAAGCGATTGCGAATTTACGGTCGCCGTCGCCGACTCAATGACCGCATGTCCATTTAAACCACCTATCCCAAATGCGTTGACACCACATCGCTTTACTTTCCCCTTGGACGGCCATGGAACAGTTCGATCGACGACGCGCAGATTACCCGTCGACCAATCGAATTCGGGTGTGGGGTTTTTGAAATGAATCGTCGCAGGAATCTCGCCTCGCCTCATGGCAATCAGCAACTTCACCAAACCGACAATCCCCGCCGCCTCCAACGTGTGGCCAAGATTGCTCTTTACGCTACCCACCAGTAAGGGCGCGATGCGTCCATCCGCGGCTGGACGATCTTCAGTATTCAACGTCCCGTTATGCGATGCACTCTGGATGGAAGCCAGTGACCGCAATTCCGTGGCATCACCAACCTGAGTGCTTGTGGCGTGAGCCTCTAAGTAGTCAATCGCAAGAGGAGATTGGGAGGGATATCCGCGGCGTATCGCTAGTTGCTGTCCTTCGGTACGAGGTGCCCACAGGCTCTTTCCGCGACCGTCGGATGCCACGCCGACGCCACGAAGTACACCAAGCAACGGTAAACCAGCATAAGATGCGATCGATTGACGCGTGATCACAACCGCAACGTAACCTTCGCTGCTGATGAGACCACTAGCCCCTTCGTCAAACGGAGACGAGTGCCGATCACTACATGCCTGCGATTGCGAGAAAAGAATTAAGTTGTCGACGTTGTTATAGGTGGCTCCACCAACGATGGCAGCATCGATTCGACCCAGGGAAATTGCCGCCGATGCATGTGAAAGAGCCAGCAATGAAGAGGCGCATGCCGCATCAATCACTTCTCTCGGTCCGCCCAACCCCAACAATCGACTCACCAGTGACGCAGCGCTATAAGCATTCACATGAATGGAATCATCCGTCCTCACTGGCCGATTGGTACGGATTCCACGGATCGTGTTCTCCATCACCTTTTGCTGAGCGACAGCCCCTAGCCGTTTGAACGATTCGATATCTCGAACGTTATCGACTGCCGATTCGGCAAGCATTGCCATAGCCAAAGGGCCACCTTGGTCGGTTCCACCGGAGTGGCCGACATAAACACCGCACCTCTCATTTAATCCAGCGACTGCATGACAACCTTCGGACCAAGCCTTCGCCGCTACTTGCGCAAACTGTCGGTGGGTTAAATCGAATGAACCGAACGACCCTATTTTTTGCTCTACAAATTCATCGAGCGGTCGCCCAGAAACGCAGCCACCAAAATCCGTATATGACTTTCCAGGCAAACCTTTTTCTGAATCAAAATACAGCGTACGATCAAAGCGATCCTCCAGAACCTTCGCGATCGCGGAACGTCCTTCAAACAGCAACTGCTCAAAACTCGCTACGTCATCGACGCCACCAGGCAACCGAATTGCGCAGCCAACGATCACAATGGGATCAAGTTGATTGTCACTCATTACCACTCACTCCCAAGACGCGTCGTTGGGTATGAAGTAGCTTCAGGCGCATCCGACTGCGTACAAAAACATTGCGTCAGTTTACCAAATACTACGATTAACGATTCTTTGCTCAACTTGAAAACCTCGTCATCGTTTTCGACGACCAATCGACCTTGCTCAACCAATTCTAAAAAATCTCTTTTGTCTGCAACGATCGCATCGAAATCCTCGCATGACAGATAAATACGCCGCGTGCATGTCTCCCCGCCCAAACCAAACCCTAATTCAGATGAGGTATCCATTCGATAGTCGCCACCACCACGACCCGATAATATAAGTCCCCATTCGTCGATTGCTTCGCGCCCATCAACGCCGCAATTCCCATCCACGCCGCGGTCGCAAGCCTTGCTTGGTTCCTCAGCGCCATTCGGTGACAAAGCATCGAGACATCCTTTGTGCGTCGCACTGAAAAGCTTTCGGCTAGGCAAGCGATTGTCTATTGGCAAGTCGACCGCAGTGACAGGAATGCTCAACATCGACTCGCGCAACCGAATCATGTCAGCAATGCGTGTCGCGTCCACATCCAGCGGAGGGTCTAAGGATAAAACATCCACCGCATGATCCGTGTTATCCCGTCCAAATGTTGGATCGTTTCGAATGTAGGGCAAGAACATCTCCACGAACGGCGCTGCAATGGCATCCAGGATCGCTTTACGTCCTGCTTTGCTTTGAGAGTTCAATGCGCCCGACGGTATCGGTGCCGCCGACGGTAACGGGACGACTTGCCGCCGAGTCGAATCAGCCACTCTTCGACTTTGCAACATTTCTTCCGTGACTTCGAAAAACGCTTTTTCAAGTTGGTCCATCGCAAGCCCGGTGGGATCCGTTAAGTGATAGGTGCGACCATGAAGTTGGGGCGCCAAGAAGATTTCAGTGATCATCTCTGCCACCCAACTCGCCTCGACCAAGTTTTTTCGTTCTCCCCCTTCTGCACCAAGATTGCGAAACCACTCTCCTCGCTCCGGCAAGCCAAACTTCGAAGCCAAGGTGTGGAACATCGTAAACGCGCCATAAACCGTTCGATCCTCGGGAACAGGTGAAAGCCCCGTGCTATCGATCACAATCGAAGGGCGATAGATCGTCAAACTTCGCAGCGTCGGGTCCGAGTGTAACAATTGCTCGGCTTGCACTTTGCTTCGCTCGTAATCGTTCGCAAACCGTTGTCCGCAATCTAAATCCGCCTCAGATACAAGTCCGTCTCGTAAACCACTTACATAGGCGGTCGAAACATAGTGAAAATCCTCGATCCCCGATTGCTTACAAACGGCCAATAACTTTCGCGTCCCATGGAAATTTGTCTGATAAGGTTCATTGTTAGTCGTTTCGCTTGCGGGACGGAAACTCAAACAAGCGGCAGAATGAAGCACTGAAGAGCAGTTTGTCGCGATCCACTGTGTTGCATCCGGTGAGAGGCCAAGCCCCGGTCGATTGATATCACCATTTAAAACGACCGGTCGCTGCAAGCTCCTATCCCAGTGCGATTCGAATTTCCCAATCAAAGAGTCGATCCGATCTGCCGCAGATATCACCCGACCGCCAGCCTTAGCAACCGAGTCGCGAACCAATACCGCAACAGGCACATGTCGGTCCAGCAACCTCACTAAAACCTGCAATCCCACCATCCCTGTCGCGCCGGTAATAAGGACGTAGGGTCTAGTTATCCGAGGAAGTTGACTCATCAAGATCACGGCACTCGCGTTTAATAAAATACAATTCGACGCCCACCAAAATTCGAGAGCGAGACAGACGCTACTGCATCATCACCGTTTGTTCCCTCCTTTTGCGTTCGCATGGCGATTTATCTTAGTAGGGCCTCGATCGAATACTAGCGACTCCTATCCGCCGGATACCTGGGTGAGCTACTTTTGGCCGCTACAACCACCCCAGACGAACCGCCCATCTCACTCAGTTAAAACTCGGGTGTGCAATTGCTCGTCCAAATCATTCCGCCTTCAAAGTAAGCACCAAACCGAGGCAATGCCGGTCTCAACGCCTTTAACGGTTTTATGAGCGAATGATCCTCAAGATGAGTTAAGCTGGTATCCAACAGAAAATAGATCGCTCGACTACCATTCTCCTATAGACAACGTCAAAAAGAGTGAGGGGCACAGGTCCTACACCCCCAACAGATCTGTAATCTTACCGCTGCTCTGTATTCTTCAATTTTGCCAACAAGACGCCAGAATCAACCGCCTCGGAATCGTTGATAATCGCGAAATGAATATGAAAAACTGCTTAACCTCAACGATGGCTCAACCGAAACGCGCATCGGCGACCATGCCCCCAAAGAGTCCCGACGAGCGCCTTCGGTGTCTACTGATTCAACCACTATTTGAGTCGACAAATTATTGGAATTTTGTCGAAAGTGCAAAAGCCATTGGCGCTAAAGCAACGGCCCCACCATTGGGATTGATGACGGTTGCTTCGCTCCTTCCCCAACACTGGCACTTCGAACTTGCAGACATTAACGTGAGCCCAGTGACGCCCGAATCGTGGAACTCCGCTGACATCATTTGCACGGGAGGAATGCTTCCTCAGCAAACGGGTATTTTAGGTTTGATCGAACGTGCAAAGGCTGACGGGAAGTACATCGTTGTCGGCGGCCCCGATCCGACATCGCAACCTCAGCTTTACGCCGAGGCAGATGTGGTGATCGTCGGTGAAGGCGAAACATCTATTCCGATTTGGCTTGACTCCTGGCGATCGGGCAACCCATATGGACAGTTCGAAGCCAGCGAAAAGCCTGACGTAACCAAAACGCCAATCCCGCGATTCGACCTCATTTCGTTTGATGACTACCTTCATGTGGGCGTGCAGTCCTCGCGAGGCTGCCCCTATAACTGCGAGTTCTGCGATATCATTGAACTATTTGGCCGAAGGCCGCGCGTCAAAAATCCAGACCAATTCGTTGCCGAACTTGAGCGACTGTATCAACTGGGATATCGCGGTTGGGTTGACTTCACCGACGACAATTTCATCGGAAATCGCAAACTCATTAAACCAGTGCTCGTTGCGTTAGCCGAGTGGAACAAAAAGCGAAACTATCCATTTGTTTTCTCAACCGAAGCAAGTATTAATCTTGCCGATGATAAAGAGCTGTTGGAGCTGATGCAGGAAGCACAGTTTCGTTATGTGTTTTTAGGAATCGAATCACCCGATGAAGAAACGCTGATCCATACGCAGAAGCGAATCAATACGGTCCACCCAATCATCGAACGCGTTCGTACCATTTACGATCATGGAATCTCGGTCGCGGCAGGTCTGATCATCGGCTTTGACAGCGATAAAGCGGGCACGGACGTGCCGATGATTCAATTCATCAAAGAAAGCGGTATCACACTTTCTATGATTGGGCTGCTAAGCGCACTTCCAAACACCCAACTGACGCGCCGATTAGCGAAAGAGAGACGCCTCATCGATTCAAACCATCAATGGATCCATGACGAAAACTTGCTCTACGAGTTCCGAAGCACAGACGGCACGGATCAAACGATCGGAGGACTTAACTTTGTTACGGTACGTGACCGTGTTGAGATTTATAAAGAACTCCGAGCCATCATTGCAGCGTCGTATACTGCACAAGCCTTCATGGACCGCATCCTCGACACAAGCCGTCGATTAAAGATTCGCAATAAGCACGTTCCGAATGCATGGGAATTTCGCCGAATGCTCAGGGGCTTTATCACCATTGCCATTCACCTTTTGAAAGATCGACGAACTCGAGGACTTTACCTGCGAAATGCATTCAAGGCCGCGATGATGGGCCCCGCTAAGTTTGAATATGTGCACACCATGATGGGGTCGTTTTTGCACTTCGACAAACAAACTCACAAGATTTTAAAAGCGCTCGACGTATCGATCGACTATGCAGAAAACCATGCCAGTTATCCAAGATCTGTCAAGGAAATGGGCCCACAGGCTAGCCTTCCCGTCATCGCGTAGTGATGGCAAATTGACGGCCATGCCCGGGGGAATCTACCGATAACCAATCGGCTGCTTGGGCTTTTTTTGAAACGACAAAGCCGATCGGGTATCCATTCCGATTGTCATATCGACTGAAGTAAACAACCTGACTTTGGTAGGCCCGTTCCGGACTCAGTCGGGCGGGCAAGTCCCACAGGCACGATGTTGATCGCACATCGAGACAGGTAGGCGTCCTGCTAACAGCACGGCAAAAATGTTCATGCCGGCAGACTTCGCCAGCAAAGGACTAATAACGTGTAATCTCGCCACAAAGAACCGACGGCACTTCGATGGAGTCGGCTGATGCGACTCATCGACGATCACACTAAGCCAAATGAAGCCGGTCATACACCCGGCCGTCGAAACCCTTATTCAGCGCCTTCATTCAGCTTGGATCAATAAGCGCCTTCGCGGAACAAAATGGTCTTGATCGTGCGTACAGCAATGTACACATCAAGCCAAATGGACCAGTTACATACGTAAAAACTATCGAGCCTAACTCGCTGCTCGTAACTAGTATCATTCCTGCCTGAAATCTGCCAAAGCCCCGTGATACCTGGCCGGACACGCAAATAGAGCGGGAACATTTCCTGATAGCGTTCGATTTCGGACTTCACAATCGGGCGTGGTCCAACAAGACTCATCTCACCTTTGAGCACATTCCATAATTGCGGTAGTTCATCCAGACTTGTTTTTCGTAGGAAGTGGCCGATCCCCGAAATGATTCGTGGATCATTTCTAAGCTTCTGATCTTCCATCCATTCCTGACGCATATCGGGATTGTTTTCCAAATACTCCTCCAGGACCGCATCTGCATTTTTGACCATGGTTCGGAACTTCCAGGCCGGAAAGGTGTCTCCGTAACGACCCACTCGACGGTGTCCGTAAAAAACGGGGCCGGGCGACCGAAGCTTGATGAGTACAATGGCAACCAGGAAAACTGGGCTGGAAAGTACAAGACCAATACTTGCCCCAAGTACATCGGAGAACCGCTTGAAGATCCGGGCCAGTGGATTCCTAAGCTGATCACGGATGTGAACCCCCAGCACTCCTGCACACTCACGTGGATTGACCCAAAGACTGGGTAATGAGCATTGAGAGGGAAGAATGATCAAGTGTGGCAACACCGCGCCATGGTTGATCACTTGCAACATATCCATCCCTTCGCAACCTCCTGGAGCAACGATGCCCCAGCGTGCAGAATGCCGTTTTGCAATACTACCTAGGTCGAGAACCGAACCCAAATTTGGAATAGCACTTTCCTCGCCGGACCATGGGTCTTTGGAGACGAACGATTGAGCGATTTCTGAGTACTCATCTTGCTCAACAATGCCGACCGGTCGCAAGCCGCGTTTAACGGCTCGACGGTAGAAGTTGTAGATCGCTCTTCCTTGCGCACCCGCACCGATCACAATGACCTTTTCGCCCCACCACTCAAAGCGACTGAAAATCTTACGTACGATCGCTCTCATCATTGGCAGCGTAACAATGGCAACAGCAGCCAACGCAACACCTACGGCAGACTGCACAAGCGTTGCATCCCCGACCATCACGTTGAAAGCCAAAGAGAAACCGAAGGTCAAGGATGCGGCAACGACCAATTGTCGGAGCTCATGGATGGGACTGAAGGCGGTTGCCGGAAACAGTCCGAAAAGCAAACCGATGCCAACGTAAGTAAGAGTGATTAATGGCAGCAACGTCAGTAAGCTAGCAACACCAACCGTTGGAAAGAACGTCGCAACCAGCAGAGCTCCAATTCCAAAACAACCTAGCAGCGCCCCAAGGTCACCGATGAGAAGCGGCACAGCGGTCAGAAGTACGCGTTCCACTCCACCGCGAAAATAGGAGCCACGAGACTCGAAAATTGGCTCAGCATCCGCTTCCTCAAATCGACGCTCCAAGCCCGGCACAAATGGACTGAGCTGCTCAATCGCATCCGTCGAGATGACACCGTCAGGAAGTCTTACAGTCCTGGGGGCTGGAACTTGATCTTGCACCGCATCGGCTTCGTATGCGGCGGTAGTTTGGTCTGTTGCCATGGATCAATGGTGCTTGATGGTTGGGTGGGCCATGAGGCTCGGGGAACCGGCCCCACCTATAACGACTTTGATGTGCCGTTATCATAGTCCCCTGCAGTGCAGAGCCAATGCTTTTTAGCGAAGTTTCGGCGGACGTCTGTGACAGATCCATTGCCCAACCTTACCGGCGGCTAAAACGCCCTTTCCAAACAAAAAACGCGGTTATCGGCTATGAGTTTTCCAGTAGTTGGTGAGTGACTTCTGACAAGCAGTATCAGTTGTGCGGGCATTCTCATATTTTCCGGCAAGGCATTCGCCTAACTTGGACCGACGACGATGAGGGAACAGCCAAGAACGCTCGCGTCTAGGCGCAAAAAAACCAACTGTCAAAGTCGGAATGCTTTCGGACGTCCGAACGGGGGCAAGGCGAAAAACCGCTCCTGAGCCCTCGTTCGCCATCTGTGATGCGACAGCAACAAGGTCTAGCTGTAACGACTATTCAGTAAAAGCATTGGCACTTCGCGAATATCCTTGCGGGCAGAATCAAAACTCTACAGCCACCCCACTCCCTGGAGACGATGACCCCAGCGTGGATTGTCGTTACTCATGGAGGAGTTGTTGCATGATGCGTTCAATGAAATGGATTTTCGTCGGGTTGTTGTCGCTCCCACTTTCTGGGTGCGCCTCAATGAGCGACTTTCACTATGAGCATACCCAACGCTCACGAGCCAAAACGGCTTGGCGAGATCATGGCTCCAACTGCAAGCCAGCCGACTTCGCGAGTGATTACAAATCAGGTTGGCAAGATGGCTTTTATGATATTGCGACCGGTGGAAAAGGGTGCCCGCCTGTCGTCGCTCCCTGTTGCTACTGGGATCCTTCACAAATTCTGGAAGACTGTGATCGTCGGCGTCAAGCCTACTACAGCGGCTTCCAAGATGGGGTCGCCTGCGGACTGCGTTACCCTCAAACGCACTATCTAAGACTTTGGTCCTCTTGCGAGTGTCCGTTGCCAACCTGCGCTAATCAGTGCGGTCAAACTACCGCGTGCCCGTGTGGCAGCTCTGGCCTTAACTCGTTCGGGAGCGAACAGTTAATCGAGGCGAATACGTTCAGCGAGCCCTCAAGCGTTGAACCCTTGCCGATGCCGATCGATACAGACTTGGCGGCACCAACGGCCTCCCTGCCTGCTCCCAGCCCATCGACAGAGTCGGATCAAACAATAAGCGTTCCCACGGATGAGCAAGCAACGCCAGTCGGATCGGGTGCAGCAACACCATCACCGACGGACGATCTCGCCCCACCCGCAGACAATCCAGTGAATGAAGTACAAGTGCCCGACAGTCCTCAAACTGGCTCGGTCAAACGCGAGAAAGCAAGTGTTCGGTTTGCGGAGCCACCGACTCTATCCGAAAAGCGATCGTCACTCCTATCGCCGGCGACACCGATTGTCGTTCCAGACGGTCCCAGTTACGAGACAGCTTTTCAGATGATCGAAATTGACGCTGCTGTCAACCAATGTACCCACACCGAAGCCGAGGATTAAGAACGAGGCGTTGTGAAAACCACAACTTGCTTCATCGGTTTACCTCGAATGCTATTAACTTTTTGCGGCGCACGGAAGCGACGCGAGCTCTCGAGCGACAACAAATCACGTGAAAGGATTCCATTATGACTGTCTATTCGAGCTTGCCTCGTGTCGATCGGACAACCTTAGGTGTACGACACGTCGCGCTGCCCGTACTGTGTGCAGGGTGGCTGATCGGCTTGACCGGTTGTGTCAGCGTCTCTGCGAACAACAAAGCGATACCAGCAAATCGCTTGGATCCGATGCTGCTGTCTTGTCCGAAAGAAAAGCTGGCGCCGCTACCTTTTTCAGCGTTAGGGCAACCGACCGTAGCGGAACACTTGATTGGCCCAGGGGACGTACTAGCAGTGTATGTCTTTGGAGTTTTTCCCGTATCGGAAGATGAAACTCCTGTTCAGGGGCGATCACAAGCAGTCAATCAACAATACTATCCGCCTAATGGTACCGAAGTAGGCTCCACCACCGGTCTTCCCGTTCGTGTTGGAGAAGGCGGAACTATCGAACTTCCTTTGGTAGATCCGATCAATGTTGACGGGCTCACCATCGCTCAAGCCGTCGAGAAAATTCGTGAGACGTACATTGCTGAAAAAGTCATTCAGAAGGATCGCGAACGAATCACCGTAGGCCTTATCACCGCACGCGTCAAACGCGTCATCGTCCTCCGCGAAGATACGCCATCTGCACCTGTCGCTCTAAACCCGCCGGCCAATATCAAACATATTCAGAGAGGCTCCGGTCAACTGATCGACCTTCCCGTTTATGAAAACGACGTGCTTCACGCCTTAGCGGCGTCCGGTGGACTTCCTGGAACCGATGCGAAACGCGAGCTTTGGGTGATTCGTAACAACCCATCCAATGACCACCGATTTATCAGTGCAGAGCAATTGAATCAAATGATTCAAAACCTAATGCCTGGTACTGATTCGCCTGCCGTAATTCGTATTCCCCTCGTTGGATGCCCCGATCAACCTGTGCCATTCCGACCACAGGATGTGATCCTCCATGATGGTGACGTCGTGTTCATTCCACGATTGAACGAATACTTCGTGACCGGCGGCCTACTGCCAGGAGCTCGAATTCCACTACCTCGTGACGAGGACATCGATGTCTTGGAAGCGATTGCAATGTCAACCGGATCAGTAGCCGGTCCCCTAGGGCAGTCTGGCACAGCTTTAACAAGCGGCAATGTCGGTAACTTAAAGGAGCCAACACGGGTGATGATCCTTCGCAAACTTCCAGACGGGCGCCAGCTTCAGATTCGTGTCGATCTTGACCGCGCGGTACGAGACGAAAAAGAACGCATTGTGATCCAAAACGAAGATGTTGTTTTGCTTCAGTTCAAGCCCGCGTCGTCCATGGTTTATGGTTTCTTCAATTGGGTGAACGTGTCGTTCATACCTCGTAGAAACTAATTCGACTTGTAATGACAGTCGTGCTTACAAGTAAGCTGGAAAGTTGCCGAACAGCATCGATCGCCCCAAAAAGATAAAGCCGCCCGGCGAGAAGAATTGACACTCGGGCGGCTAGCAGGTGTGGCCGTTTGGCAGTTTGGCCGGGGAGGTTAGGTAGACTTGTCAAAGCGCGAGGTAGAGGCTCCGACCGCTAACCTTGACGACGCTAACCAGGGCGATGTGAACTTAACCGTCAAGTATCACAAGTTCCCATCGGACCTCATCAGCGATACCGTACCGACGTTATCGCTTTTACGAGGCAGGGAAATCGTCATTCTGCTCCGAGGCTTGAGACGCTAAAGCTTCGCCGTTGGCGGCGGCTAGCGGTCTTGGCGCCGGGCGAAGGGGAGTCCGAGTGGGCTGGCTATATCCGTTGTTGTAGTAGCCATAGGATCCGCCGTCAGAAATAAACTTCTTGCCGACACCGAAAGTGTTCAAAATGCACCCTACGATTTTGGCGTTTGCCGATTCGAGCCGGCGTAGCGAATTGAGTACTTCGCTTTTTCTTGCCGACGATGCTCGAATCGCCATGATCATCCCGCCCAACTTAGGAGCGGCGACAAGCGGATCGGAAACCGCCAAGACCGGGGGCAAGTCCACGAGAACCACGTCGAAACGAGCCGTCATTTCCGCGATCAACTTGTCAAACTTATCTGACTGGAGCAACTCGGCCGGCGTTGTAGTTGATCCGCCTGCAGCAATGAACGACACGCCATCAAAGTTGGTCCCGCGGATGTTGTCGTCCACAGCCGCTTCACCAATCAAGACTTCGCTCAATCCATGGATGCGATTGCCTCCAAAATAGTTTTGGAGGGAGGGACGACGAAGGTCAGCGTCAATGATCAAAACCGATGTGCCCAATTGAGAGAATGATACCGCCAAGTTCGACAGAACCGTTGATTTCCCATCACCTTGCATCGGGCTTGTAATACCAAGGGTGCGGAGTTTTCCTGCGCGGATATCTGGCAAGAGCAGTGTTCTCATCATCCGAATCGCCTCTGCTTCCGGCGTCAAATCGGAGACCATCCGGCCATCGGGGCCGCGCCGAGGCGTGCTGATTTTCCCCACGCGTCCGAGGATAGGAACGTTCACAAAGTTCTCTAGTTCCACGGCCGAATGGAATCGCCCATCGCGCAGATCATTGGAGACTGCTAAGAACAATCCTCCGAACAGCCCCAACATCAGACCGCCAAGGCCACAGAGCGGAAGCTTTGGCCAAGATTTAACACCGACGCGAGGGGCCTCTAAGAGCTCATAGATATATCCGCTCAACCCGCTTGCCGTATCCATTTGACGAAGCTGCTGTACGACGCCGTCGAACAGGGCTTCTTGTCGTTCAATTTTGGTCTTTAGGACGGTGTCCTGAAGCTCATAGTCAATCAAAGCCTTCGCTTGTGACTCAGCGTCCTTCGCAAGGATTTGCAGTTCAACCTTTCGTTCTTTCAACGCCGCCAAGTCATGCTCTAAGAAACCAATGTATGCCTTTAATAACGCCTCGGGATTGAGCATCCCGTCGCCAAGGCCTACATCGGTTGTCTCTTTGTTTTCGGACAGGAACTTCGTTGTTAAGGCGATCTGCTCTTCAATGTCCTGCACCTTCGGGTGCCCCGGTCCGAAGACCTGCGTTAGACGCTGTTTTTCGCTCATTAACTGGAGCACAACGTTCACCTGCGCTTGCGCTTCCGCCATCCGCGCCGGCTGGGCTGCTTGAAAATCAGCGGTCTTGGCCGTATTCATCTGCAGGCCCGCAAATAGACCTAATCGCGTCAAGCTGTCACTATCAATTAAAGCGAGCTTATCGAGATGGTCAGCAAACTCCCCACCGGTGCCCATGGTCTTGAGCGACTCATGAACTCGCTCCAACCGAGTGCTCAATGATGATTCCTCGATGTCCAAGCTCAGCAGTTCCTCTTCAAGACGTCGATACTTGTCTTGATAAACGTTGCTGCTTCCTACACCTTGAAAGAGGAGCGGCGCTGCCTTGCGCGAAACGAGGTACTCCTGCTCTGCGGCGCGTAAGTCTTGCTCGACTTGATTCTTTGCTTGGCTCACGAAGTCGCTCGCCTTCAACATGACCGATTCAAGCTGACTGGCAATAAAAGTTTGGTACTCAACCAATACGGAATCGAGAATCTGCCTTGTCTCGGCAGGGTCCGTATGGGCGAAGGCAATGTGGAGACTACGAGCCGTCTTGGCAGCACCTTCCCCACCTTTAACAATCTCCAACCGTTCTATCACGTAATCGGCGGCGTCTTCCCCCTTTTCCTTGTCGATCCACGGTTGAATCGAAGGCAGGTCCATCAACCCATCCTTGGTAAGGGCGGCCTCGACGATTTTTCGACTGCGCAAGATCTCCATGTGATTGGCGAGGACGTCCTCGTCGAGCATGTCCGAAGCGCTCGCTCCCGCATCCGACGTCGGATTTCTCGAATTGATCAATACGTTTGCGGTCGATTCGTACCAAACGGTAGCCTTCATCGCGTAGAGCACACCGAGTGCCAGTCCAAGACACATGCAAAAAACGATGACCCAACGCTGGCGTGACAAGACCTGCAGAATATCTATCGCCGCCTCTGGCTCTTGCGGTGCCGGGCTTCGATCTGTCACCAACCGTCGGTCGGCAATAGGTTTTCGCTCGGTACTCGGTAAGGGAGATTCAAACTTCATTGCATTGGCTTCTAGGAAATCGGACAGCGAGCCTGCTGGCTCGTCCATTTAGTTTAACAAAAAGGAGGGCCAATCGGACACCCCTCTATAGATGGACATGAGACAATGGTTTCAAAGATGTTCCCCTGGCCTCTACGCACCGTCAAGAAGAAAGTTTGCAGGACACCGTCTCAATGGGGGCGTAGGGGAGGAATCTTTCCAGAATAACGACTGTACGACCTGATCTGGCCCAACAGGTCAACCAACTACTGTTTGCTGAATTTACCAATCAGCCAATCACCCAAACGGGGTGAAAGATGTCCGATGACGATCAAGCACCGTACGTAACGAGGAAGCAACACGTCGGGTGAGCGTCGCAACGCGGCCCGCAAAACTGCCTTTGCAACCTCTTCAGCCCCCAGACCACGAACCCTTGTGCCACCGCCAGGCTGCAGAGCGGTTGCTGGAAGTTGCTCGCCATCATCGACAGAAGCCGCTTGGTATCGAACGCCTGCATCGCACCGACGAATAGGTCCGGGGCACACCAGCGCCACATGCACGCCGAAATCCTTCCATTCCAATCGCATTTGCTGAGTCATTCCAGCCAGCGCATGCTTGGTGGTCGGGTACGCACCGAGATACTTTGCTCCGACCTTTGACGCGAGCGATCCAATATTAACGACCACCCCACGGGACTGACGAAGAAAGGGCAGTGCGGCCTGAGAGCAGTTTAAGACAGAGGTAACGTTGGTTCTGAAGTGCTGCTCAAGTCGTGCTGGGTCAAGTGCTGCCATGGTGCCGCGGTCACTTTGGCCAACGCAATTGACGAGCACATCCACTTGCCCAAGTTGCTCTTCGACTTGCCCGAAAAGCTGGACAATGGACGACGCCACGGTGACATCCGCAGCAAAAGGGAAAAATCTTCCTTTCGCACTTTTGCCCGAGAACTCCGCAAGCCTTGCCGCCGATTCCTCTAGCTTAGCCGTATTTCGTGCTACTCCCGCGACATCGAAACCAGCCTCAAGAAAAACCTTGGCGATCGCAAACCCAAGGCCCGATGAGGCACCGGTGACCACCGCAACGGGTTGACGTCGAGATGCAGAGGGAGGCAACAAGTTTGCCAAAGGACACTGATTCTGGGGAAAGCGGCCAAGTTTTCAAAGCGATGTGAGTGCTCGACGCCGAGCACCGCGATGACGGGTAGGTTGTTATTATCACACTAGTCGTCCGTTACGGGAACCCGAATCGTTCTAGTCTAAATGAGCGGCAAAGGTCTTGGGCACCCATTCGTCGATCCATTGCGATCTGAGCGGCGTGTGGACTCGTAACCGAGTCATAAACGCTTAAACTCGTCCTGATGACGCATACGGACCGACCTCACACGGATTGCCATACAAATGCCAAGAAATTCCCTTGAAGAAGCTTGTACTAAAACCGTCGCGACCGTAGGCCCGGCTTGTGATTCGGTCGACATGCTTGCTCAGTTGATCGAAGCCGGCGTGGATATCTTTCGAATCAATAGTGCGCATGGTGACCGCGCACAACATGAGAACTCACTTGCAAACATTCGCGCAGCGGGCGAAAAGACAGGATTTCCAATCGGTGTTTTGCTCGATCTATCGGGGCCAAAGCTTCGATTAGGTCAATTACACACCGACCCATTCCTTTGCGAACAGGGTGCGCAAGTCGTCTTTGTACGAGGTGAAGAAGCGAGCGAACCGAACCATCTTACGAGTTCCTACAAGCGATTGGTTGACGAACTCGTCGTGGGAGATCGCGTCATGCTGGCTGACGGTACCGTCTCCCTATCATGCGAGTCAAAACAAAACGATCAGGCCATTTGCCGAGTCACTTCCGCTGGCGAGATTCGTAGCCGGCAAGGGATCAATCTACCCGGCGTCAAGCTAAGTGTTGCGGCAATGCGTCCAGCAGACGTCGACAACGCGATTTGGGGCGCGAAGAATGGGATCGACTTCATTAGCCTCAGCTTTGTACGTACCGCGGAGGACGTTCATTCGCTGAAGAATCTTTTGGTCAGTTATGACTCTCCAGCCCTCGTGATCGCAAAGATTGAAAAGCCCGAAGCTCTCGCGCAGATCGATGCAATTGTCGAAGCAGCAGACGGCATCATGGTCGCTCGTGGTGATCTCGGAGTCGAAATTGACATCGCCGAAACGCCCGTCGCCCAAAAACAGATTATCCGAGTGTGTCGCGAAAAAATGAAACCGGTCATTGTCGCTACCCAGATGTTGGAGTCGATGCACCACAGCCGTCGCCCGACGCGAGCTGAAGCGAGTGATGTTGCCAATGCGATACTCGATGGCACGGACGCATGCATGCTGAGCGGTGAAACAGCGATTGGAGACTTTCCAATTGATGCCGTAGCCACGATGAACCGTATCATGCACCATACAGAGCAGAAGCTATTGGTCACGCAACCCGAAGAGCGTGGGAAGACCAATCGCGTGCATCCCATCACGTCGGCCGTAACTGCGGCTGCCACGTCGATCGCCGAGGCGATTCACGCGAAGATGATTGTGATTGCGACACACAGTGGTGGAACCGCATGGGTCAAAAGTAAAAGCCGTAGCCGTATCCCCACCATCGGCGCCAGTGACAACCCCGTCACTCTCCGAAAGATGAATCTCCTTTGGGGCATCAAACCGCTGCAAGTAACCCAACTGCACGATACTGCCAAGCTCTTTGATGAGATCTCGCTTTGGGGATGTCAAAATGGTTTCTTCGCTGCCGGCGATAAGGTCGTGTTTGTTACCGGCAGTGGCGTGATGCAAAAGGCTCACAATCTGCTAGTGGTCCATACAGTCGGGCAGGCGTAGTCGATGAACAACGTTGACCTCGCCGTCCAATTCTTCTTGCAAATTGCCATCATCTTATTGGCGTGTCGTGCGGTAGGTGCAATCGCGTTACGCATGGGGCAACCGCAAGTGGTTGCGGAAATGATCGCAGGAGTGCTACTTGGCCCGTCACTCTTCGGACTTCTACTCCCCGAGCTGCAACAGTGGCTATTCCCTTGGGATAAAACCCAAGCGACCCGCGACAGTCAAAGTTATCTCTTTCCGGCTTCACAGCTTGGCCTCGCGCTTTACATGTTTAACGTCGGCTTGGAATTTCGCACCGATGTGGTGAAGAAACATGCCAAGAGCTCGATTGCGGTATCACTCGCAGGCATGATTGCTCCCTTTGCGCTTGGCGCTGGCTTGGCGGTTTATTTCTTCCATCAAACAGAGCTTTTTTCAGATAAGACTACCCTAGGGGAAGCGATGCTATTCCTCGGTGCGTCGATGTGCATAACAGCATTTCCGATGCTTGCCCGAATCATTCAACACAAAGGCTTGACCGGCACGTTGATGGGAACGGTCGCACTTGGTGCCGGAGCGATCGATGATGTTACCGCATGGTGCTTGCTTGCTGTCGTACTGGCCAGTTTCGACGATAACACCGCGCGTGCTTTCTTCTCGATTGGTGGTGGCGTTATCTTTGTAATGGTAGCGATCTTTGTGCTAAGACCGATTCTCGCGAGACTTCAGCACAAATTGCTCGACCAGTCCGGAAGCTTGAGCGAAGTTGGGCTTACGGTCGGCCTTGGGTGCATGGCTTTAGGATCCTGGTTCACGGATCTCATCCACCTGCACGCCGTCTTCGGAGCGTTTGTGGTGGGCGCAATGATGCCGCGAGGACCGATCGCAAAGGGCTTGGCGGAAAAGATTCATCCGCTGGCGGTTGCTCTCCTCTTACCTCTCTTTTTCACGTATTCCGGACTCAACACCAAAATTGGCTTGATCAATACTTGGCACCTTTGGGGCATGTGTCTACTCGTACTGCTGGTTGCAATTATCGGAAAAGGTTTCGCTTGCGCCATCGCCGCACGCATGACAGGCCTCAGCACCAAAGAATCGCTCGGCATCGGGACGCTCATGAACGCCAGGGGATTAATGGAATTGATCATCATCAATATCGGGCTTCAAAGAGGCATCATCAGCGAAAGTCTCTTCGCATGTTTGGTGATCATGGCAATCGTCACCACCCTCATGGCCTCGCCGATCTTCGATTGGATATTAGGAAATGGCGCTCAATCGACCGACGTCAAAGTAGCCGACTCCGCATCAACCATCGACTTGTAGAAGGCGATTGCTTCGACGTCTTTCATCCGCATTAAGTTTTCACGAAGGATGGCATTTTCAATCGTCCGAACGAATCGTTCGTACTTCACCTGCCTCTCTTGATCGCTTAACACGTCGGGAGCATTGTCAATGATCCCCCGATAACGCTGATAATCTGGATGCGTTTCAATCGCGCGTATGAACTCTTCGCTCTGCGTTGTCACCAAGTCAATGACGAGTGGATTCATCAAATTGGTTACCGCTGGCCACCTTGATTCAATGTCCGTCGCGATCTTTCGTCGGAGTTGTGCTTGCGTATCTTCCGCTCTGCCACGGGAACGACCACGACCGCGAGCACGTATCTGTGCTTTCCGTTCTTCGGCAGCCTCCAAGCGATTCAGACCGCCTAATTCCAACTGTCTGGACAGGCCCTCCAAAATCGCCTTTTCGCTTGGCGTTGCTAAGTCGATCACCTGGTCAAAAGGTAATTCTCTAGGCAACAAATCCGAGTAACGCTCATTTTGAAACCTTGCGTGATCTCCTAAAAATTCATCCGAGGTCTTGATAGGAAGATCGATCGTATCGCTCAAAAGAATTGTGTAGGCATGCGCCTCATCAAATGACACAACCCCATCCTTATCGTAGTCGGGCGGTTCAATCGCCTGTCCGGTCCTAGAAAAGCCCGAGATTGCTTCCCAAAAGTAAGTGCTGTATTCGACGTAAGTGGCCTCATCAATCTCTGGCGTGCATCCTGCGGCAGAACGGTCATGCACGGTTGCAAAGAAGCCGGCTCTCTTTTGCAATGAAAATCCCTTATCGGGGTTTGCCTCATTGTAAATGAACCTAGCGAATCCCCCGGCGTGACACTGAACCATGATGGTCAATACGCTCACGCCCTCAGGCAGATCATCGAGCAGACCGACTAACTCCCGTACGGTGATCCTAGAGTGATTCCAAAGCGAGATGGACGTATTGTAAGGTTCACTTCTGGTGACGCTCGCCATTCCATGGGATGTCACGTACAGCACAAGCCGGTCACCACGACTCATTGTTGAGCCCGTATTCTCAAACCAGTCGCGAATGTTTTTTAAGCTTGTTTCTCCCCGTACGTTAGGCACCTGATGGTCGCGATACGAAAGCCCGAGGTCCTCCTGACTCCCAAAAAACTCGGCCATCAAGCGGTTGGGCTTTGGGATCGATGATTGATCCATTACTTGCAAGTCGGTCGCGTTATTTTGGCCATCAGCAAAAAAGACATCCTTTGGCGATCCCTGTAAATTCTTTTCACTCAGTACGCGTTGGAAAAAAAGGACGTTACGTTCCAAGGACGCTTGATTACCCTCCGGAGCATAGCCACCTCCGATAGTGAGGAAGTAATCCTTTCCGGCGACGGAGCCTGCCCCGCTTCCAAGACCGCAAACCAACATCACCCAAGATGCGCAGAGCTTCTGAAAAAATGCCATCGTTTTGTTTTCTTTGTAATGGCGACGGAATCGATCGCAAGATGCAATAGTCCGCCGAGTGCTTTGGCCCAACCAGGTGTTTTGATTACTGATGTAACAATCTTCCCGGGAACATGATTCTCTGTCCGAGTTTATGCCCCGCCTTGGCGAGTTGAGCGACCCTCGGTGTCAAGCGGGACGATTCATCCAATTTATCCCTGCTTGAGCGATCGTGAATACGAATCGGCACAGCCTTTTCGCTATTATAATGCGATCCGGCGACTAAGCAGTTCCGTCCTTGTAGACTAACACCGCACCATGATGAAACGATCGATTTACTTGGCGATTTCGTTTGTAATGGCCCTATGCATCCAGCTTGGCTCCGCTGTTGCGGATGGCGGGCTGCAACTCCGCGCGACGATGGATGACTCAGGAGACCGGATTCGGATCCATCGCGTCGGAAGCGACCAACCGATTGTAACACAAGTGGCGTTGGCTGATTTCCGTCCTTATCTGCATCCGATCGTCTCGCCCGATGGCAAAGGTGTGCTGACTGAGTTCAGTCCCGATCATCATAAGCATCAAACCGGACTTTACTGGGGCTTCACTCGCGTCAACGGCCGCGACTACTTTCACCACCCCGATGGTGCGTACTGGAAGCGTGTTTCGGCTACTCTCCTCAAAGCCGAAGCAGCACGTGCAGGCGATAGCGTGCAATGGCAAACGGTTTATGACATGCTCGACGACAAAGGGCACCCGATTCTTCGTGAATCCCAGATTTGGACCATGCGTGATCTCGGATCGCAGTACGTCCTTGACCTCGATTGGACCGGAGAGGCTACCGTCGATATCACGATAGGCAAGTACGAATATGGCGGATTGTTTCTACGAATGCCATGGAAACCAGGTGTGAAAGGCCAAGTAATCAATAACGCTCGACAGGTTAATCAGCGGGCAGAAGGTCAACGTGCCGTATGGACCGATGTGGGAATCCAAGTCGACGGCAGAGATGATTTGGCACACATCGCCATTTTCGATCATCCTCAGAACAAAGGGTTTCCCCAGCCATGGCGTGTGGATGACCAACTGGGTATTGGACCTGTTCGTGCAAGACTGGGCGACTGGAACATCCCCATGGGACAGAGAGAACTCATCAAGCACCAAATCGTTGTCTCGACCGGAGAGTTGAATGACGTCGCATTAACCGAACAGTGGTCTGCGTTTTCTGGACAGGGTATGACGTATGCGCAGTGGCAACTTGCACAACAGGAAGGGCGTTCCGCAGAATTTTTGACGCCCGAAAAAGCCGTCCAAAGCATGTCGCTCCAAGATGGATTTCAGGCCAACGTCTACGCTGCCGAACCGATGATCGCCCAACCCATGGCCTTTTGCTGGGACGCGAAAGGTCGACTCTGGATCGCTGAAAACCTGGACTACGAGACTCGCCAAACTGGTTTTTCGAGCGACGGTACCAGCCGAGTTTCGATCTTAGAGGATACCGACCGCGATGGAAAAATCGACACACGCAAGGTGTTTCTCGAAGGAATTCCATTCCCTGCGGCGATTGCCGTCGGCATGGGAGGGCTTTGGCTCGGGGCGCCACCGAATCTGCTGTTTATCCCTGATCGTGACAATGATGACAAAGCAGACCGCGACGACATCGAGATTCGTTTGACCGGCTGGGGCATTCGTGATCGCCATGAGACGCTCAATAGTTTCATTTGGGGACCAGACGGATGGCTTTATGGCCTGCAAGGTTTTGCGACTCCGTCTCAAGTTGGTAAACCGCGCGGCCAGGGAAAGCTTTATAAGCACAACGATCCGTTTCCCGAGCAGGTTGAATTTGATGGTGAACCCGTCGATATCAATGGTGGCGTGTGGCGATACCATCCGACGAAAGATCGCTTTGAAGTCGTCTCCCATGGCTTCAGCAACCCATGGGGTATCGACTATGACGCAAAAGGCCAACTGTTCATCACCGCCTGTGTAATCCCTCATCTTTGGCATGTGATCCCGGGCGGTATCTACCATCGCCAAGGCGGTACTCACTTCAATCCGCATGTCTATAGCGACATTCGAACCATCGCTGACCATGCCCACCAGTCAGCCCACGGGGGCGCTCGAATCTATCAATCGGACGCTTTTCCTGATAAGTATCGTGGACGCATTTTCATGGCTAACATCCATGAACACGCGGTGTTAACCGATGTACTGGAATCCAGAGGAAGTGGCTTCGTCGGCCACCACGGTGATGACTTCATGCTCGCCAATAATGCACAATGGATCGGCTTTAGCATGGAAGTCGGTCCCGATGGTGCCATCTATGTATTGGACTGGCATGATGCGGATATCTGCGGCAAGGAAGTACTCCACAAAGACACCGGTCGTGTTTTCCGAATTGCGGCCAAGGAATCGTCAGCCGTCGATTTTGACGGTCGTTTCACTGACCTCGACTCGCTCGACGATGGCACACTAGCGCTGATGCAGAGCGTTGACAGTGTATGGCATGCGACGCGAGCACGGACGATCCTGCAACATCGCGCGCAGACTCGCGAAATCGACAACACCGCCATCACAAACCTGCGAAAGCTGTTTACGGGCAAGGATAGCGTCGACATACGACTGCGAGCGATGTGGACGCTCCATGTCACCAATCAGTTGCCTGAAGATGAACTTGGGGAGTCACTCCATGATCCAGACGAGCACATCCGTGCATGGGCTATTCAGCTTCTTTGTGAAGACTTCATGCCATCCATCGAGGTGGTTGAGCAGTTCGTCGTCATGGCATCGTCCGACCCATCGCCGGTGGTGCGACTCTACCTCGCTTCAGCTGTTCAGCGTCTGGACGCCGAAACGAAATGGCGAATCGCGGAATCGCTTGCCACCCATGCAGAAGACGCTACTGACCACAATCTTCCTAAAATGATATGGTTCGGAATGGAGCCGCTTGTGATGACCGATGTCGAGCGCTCACTCGCGATTGCACAGTCGTCCAAGTTACCGCTGTTGACCAGGCACATCGCACGACGGATCGGAGATGCCGAACGATTCAAACCACTTTTAGGTGGGATCATCGAGGCGACCGGTGAGAATCAACTCAACTTGCTTCTCGGATTGCGCGACGCCACGGAAGGTCGGTTTGATATGAAGTCGCCTGACACGTGGGGTACCGCGTACGAAAAGCTGCGAGCTGCCGGTGGTGAAAGCGCTCGAATCGCCCTTCAGTTGTCACAGCAGTTCGGTGACTCGGTAGCTGCGGAATCAATGATGCAAACGCTCCAAGACGCATCGGTCGCAGTGGAGGACCGTCGCGAAGCGTTACAAGGTCTGGCCGGTCGAAAACGTGAGGAACTTCGCTTATCACTTGTCGATCTTCTGGACGATGCGCTACTCCGCCGCGATGCCATACGATCGATCAGCGCCTTCGATGACGTTACGCTTGCA
Source organism: Planctomycetaceae bacterium (assembly GCA_031411655.1). Taxonomy (GTDB): domain Bacteria; phylum Planctomycetota; class Planctomycetia; order Pirellulales; family Pirellulaceae; genus UBA6163. The sequence goes on along the minus strand of JANOBM010000056.1, from coordinate 91,847 downwards.
CAAGAGCTACTAAAGCGATACCCCAACCTGTCGGTCGACGAAAAGCAAGAGGCGATCAACGCACTTTCATCACGATCGTCGTACGGTCTCGAGTTGACCGCTGCCCTCGAAAAGGGTGACATTCCGAAAAGAGACATACCAGCCTACGTTGCTCGCTTGCTTCGGCGCATCGTAGGAAACCGCTTTGTCGATGTTTGGGGTCCCATCGACGAGATTGGAACCGACAAAGAAGCCCTTTTTGTTAAGTACCGCGAGCTATTGCAGCCAGACATCATTCGCACGGCTGATTCATCAAACGGTCGAGCGATTTTTAATCGTACTTGCGCAGCATGCCATAAGTTGCATGGTCTTGGTGGCAATACCGGGCCGGATATCACTGGGGCCAATCGTGGCAATCAGGAGTACCTGCTAAGTAATATTTTGACGCCGAGTGCGATCATTCAGGACGCCTATAAGATGCATATCGTGCTGACCGACGATGGTCGAATCTACTCCGGTATCCCTGCCGAGGAAAACGATCGCCAACTCAAGCTTCGCATTGCGGACCGCGACGAACCCGTTACCATCGCTGTCTCGCAAATTGAATCTCGAGAGGTGGCCGCCGTCTCAATGATGCCTGAGGGCATTCTCTCCAATCTCAAGGACGACGAGGTAATCGACCTCTTTGCCTATTTGCAGAGTCTCCATCAGGTCGCACTACCGTCCACAGATTCGAACTAAGCTCCGACGTATACTCCTCATTGCTTGTTTACCTGAAAGTAATATTCATTCATGCGATTCTTACGCCCCCTACCGACGATCACCCTTTTGGTTTTCGGAGCCTTCTTTTGTGGATGCAGCCAATCTTTGCCACATCCCGGCATCTGGACGGAGTTGGAGATGGAAGAGAACATCAAACGAAAAATGGGTTTGGATGAAATTGATCTTTCGAACGGCGAGGGCGGATTCACAGGTACGGGAAAGAACGCCGAAGGAGAGTCGTTTGTGATTAAAGTCAAGCAAAATGCCGGAGGCAAACGCCTTGATTATGAAGCCAAAGGCGACCGTGGAACCAACGAGGATGGCTTTTTCGAGGCCGACTGATGTAGCGCGAGCCGAACGAATCGGAATGCCGATCCATGAAAAAAGGCATGTAACGTAACCGTCGATCTGTTTTTCGCGCGGCGAATCGCTTGACTGCGCCGCCGGTGCCTGCTTATCCTTGAGACATGAATGCTTACTCGCCATACGACCGTCTTACTTTGCTTCCGGCGCAGCTAACGCTGCTGCCGGGGTTGGTTGGTTGTTCGGTTGGGTAAGTCATTCGCTTCGCCGAGAATACTTGCCCGAGAATAATGGGCTGTCGCGTAAAAGCCCTTCAACATTTCAACCAAACCCCGAAATTTCCGGTTTCCCCGGAACGGTCGGGGTTTTTTCTTTGTCTCCCCTCACCATTCGAATCGAATTTCCTTTGCCTCTGACGTGATTCCATGACTTCAACGCCCCGTATGATCAAGATTTTCGACACGACGCTTCGCGATGGCGAGCAATCGCCGGGAGCAAGCATGAACTTGGCTGAAAAGCTCGAAATTGCGCAAGCACTTGCTGAACTTGGCGTCGACATCATCGAAGCGGGTTTCCCCATTGCGTCACCCGGCGATTTCGAGTCGGTTCGCCAAATTGCACAATCCGTGCGAGGTGTCACTATCTGTGGTTTGGCGCGGTGCAATGAAAAGGATATCGATCGCGCATGGGAGGCCCTTAAGCATGCGCCGCAACCAAGAATTCACATTTTCCTTGCGACTAGTGCAATTCACCGCGAGTTTAAATTGCGGATGTCAACGGATGAGATCGTCGATCGTGCGATTCAGGGTGTACGACGCGGAGCAAGTTACTGCGACGATATCGAGTTTTCGCCTGAGGACGCGTGTCGGACTGAACATGATTTCTTATGTCGTGTTGTAGAGGCAGCCATCGATGCCGGCGCTACGACGATTAATATTCCCGACACCGTAGGATATGCGACTCCCGCCGAAGTGTTCGAGCGGATTACCATGCTTCGAAACCGTGTTCCGAATATCGATCGTGCAGTGATCAGTACCCATTGTCACGATGATCTCGGGATGGCAGTTGCCAATAGCCTTGCCGCGGTTAGCGCCGGTGCAGGACAGATTGAGTGCACGATTAACGGCATCGGCGAACGAGCAGGCAATGCCGCCTTGGAAGAAGTTGTAATGGCTCTTCGTACTCGCGCTGACTTCTTTGATTGTCAAACGCGGGTTGATACCAAGCGTCTTGTTCCAACCAGCCGATTACTCACCAAAACAACCGGCCTGGTTGTCCAACGCAACAAAGCCATCGTGGGCAGAAATGCCTTCGCTCACGAGTCAGGAATCCATCAAGACGGAATGCTCAAAGAGCGTACGACGTACGAAATCATGATTCCTGAGGATGTTGGGGTATCAAAGACCGATCTTGTGCTCGGCAAGCATAGCGGACGCGCCGCTTTAGCCGATCGGGCAAAGACACTCGGTTTTACGCTTAACGGTGAGCAATTACAGCAAGTCTTCGAACAGTTCAAAACGCTCGCTGACAAAAAGAAAGAGGTCTATGATGGAGACATCATCGCCCTTGTCCAGCAACAAATCAGTGTCGGTAGCGATCGCGAGTGGACGCTGGTGGATTATGAAGTGACCAGCGCCCGCACAAGAACTCCGCATGTGAAATTGACCCTGCGTCACGGTACCGTCGAAAAAACGGAGACGGTGGAGCAGGGGGATGGGCCAATCGATGCAGCTTTTTGGGCGGTCGAAAAGATCACAGGAATCGAGGTCGTTTGCAAAGAGTTCCAGGTTCGTAGCGCGACACTCGGCCGTGATGCGATCGGCGAAGTGAACGTTGAGATCGAACATAAAGGTCGAACTTACCGAGGTGTAGGCGCGAGCACTGATACGGTCGAATCAACGATCTTGGCAATGCTCAACGCTGTCAATCGAATCATTGCAGAAAGATCCTTTGTTCAAGAATGATCCTACACTCCGACAATTTTGGCCAATTCGACAATTTTGGCAGCAGGGCAAAGGCCCAATGCCGCATGTACGGTCAGCAGTTGATGACGTTGACTGCGAGTCCCCCAAGACTGGTCTCTTTGTACTTCGATTGCATGTCCACTCCCGTTTGTCGCATGGTTTCAATGACCCGATCGAGCGAAACGCGATGAGTGCCGTCACCGTAAAGGACGGCAAGTCGAGCGGCATTGATCGCTTTGATCGCTCCCATGGTGTTGCGTTCAATGCAAGGCACTTGAACCAATCCACCGACCGGATCACAGGTCAATCCGAGATTGTGTTCCATACCAATTTCCGCTGCATTTTCGATTTGCTCGGGCGTCCCTCCCATCACGGCCGCCAGCCCACCGGCAGCCATGGAGCAGGCGACTCCGACCTCTCCTTGGCACCCCATTTCTGCCGCTGATAGCGATGCATTGCGTTTATAGAGGGACCCAATTGCCGCCGCGGTACGCAAGAAATCATGCAGGCCTTCCCGACAACTCCCCGCAATAAAACGCTGGTAATAGGCCATCACTGCAGGGACCACTCCGGCTGCGCCGTTGGTTGGCGCTGTCACCACTCGGCCGCCTGCTGCATTTTCCTCATTGACGGCTAGAGCGAAAAGCGTGACCCAATCCATGTATCGCATCGGATCCAGGATACCTTGATCCGGCGTGGATGCAGTCAGTCGCTTTAAGAGGTGATTCGCCCGACGCCGCACACCGAGTCCCCCAGGCAGGACTCCGGTCGCTTCGCTTCCGCGGGCAATGCTCTCCTCCATCACTTGCCAAATTTTATCCAATCGCTTCGTGATCTCCGCCTCGTCACAGTAGACCAACTCATTGCGTTGTACGATCTGGCTAATGCTCAAACCAGTGCGTTTGCAGTGAGACAATAGATCATTCGCCGATGTGTACGCGAAGGGAATCTCAGCCTGGCTATCGGAGCCCGGCGATACTAAGTTGTCTTTCCCTTCGATCACGACAAAGCCACCTCCCACCGAATACGATTGCTGAAAAAGAAGTGTTTGGCCACTGGAATCAAATGCAGTAAACCTCATCGCATTCGGATGTTCAGGCAGGAACTTGTCTCGATGAAAGATAAGTTCGGTCGAAGGATCAAAGTCAATCTCTCGCCGATCGAGTATTCGCAATCGTTTGGAAACCACAATCGATTGTTTTCTCGGAATAATCAACGCTGGATCTATCGTTTCTGGATGCTCGCCGAGGAGGCCCATCAGTACCGCTGAATCGGTCGCATGCCCAACGCCCGTCAACGCGAGTGAACCAAATAGCTCCACCCGCAAACTCGATGTCAGGTGAAGCAGGTTAAGAGAGTCAAGTTCCAGAGCGAAACGGAGGGACGCAATCATCGGACCAACCGTGTGCGAGCTACTTGGCCCCACTCCGATCTTGAATAAGTCAAACACACCAATCCAAGACATTTTGTAACTCCTGAAGTGACCCGAGAAAAAGTCGACATACACCGCCTGCGGCACTCCACCCGCATTAGAACGCAGGACCTCTCCGACGCCGAGACACGGGGCACCAAAGTAAAATGAACCGAAAATTTATTTTCAGTTCGCAAGGAAAGTGCATCGGCGCTGGTTCGACGTAGGTTTTCAGAATCAACGTTCGCGGATCCGGCACGGAATGCCCCGAACGCCCGTCCCTAGCGCCGATGAAAAATAAGGGTAGGTAGGTCCTTCGAGACTCGACGCAAGCCCCGATAGAGAAACACGTTCGGGCGGACATCTCTCCACCAAGAACCAGCCATCCTGCGTGGATCAAAACACTTGTGAACCCAGCCAGATGACCAGCAAAGATCCCTACGCCACCACGAAAGTCGATCCGATCGACAGCTTCGGCAATGACAATCTCACACGAATACCGTTCCAAGCCGTAAATACCTCATTGCCACTGCTACCGCCATCACCCTCAAAATCGGCATCCCAATGCTCTCAAGGCGCAGACGCAACACCTCCTCAATCTGGCAAGGCGCAAGGACCGATCTACCAGCCGAACTCGTCCGGTGGATTGTCACAACTTTCAGTGGGAACACAATCGAAGTCCTCTAACGAGCCATCCGACCGATACGATCGAGTCGCAGAATTGGGGCGCGGGGGATGGGGTGTCGTGGACCGTGTCATCGATCGACAGCTCGAACGAGAAGTTGCCGTTAAGCGAATTGGTGGCTCGACGCTAGTCACTCATGATATGCGCCAACGATTTCTGCACGAGGCAAAAATCACTAGCCAACTCCAGCACCCAGGAGTCGTTCCGGTGCACGAACTCGGAACAGCAGACAGTGGCGAGTCGTATTACGTCATGAAACTGCTCGAGGGTGACACGCTTAGAAAGCATATTCGCGACCAACACGCAGCAGCATCCCATGCTAACCACCGATGGACGGCGAGCACACTCTACGCGGCGCTCGTCCCGCTACTGGATCGCTTTATCCACATTTGTAACGCAGTCGCCTACGCTCACCAACGCGGCATCATTCATAGGGACCTAAAACCTGCCAACGTGATGGTCGGTGGGTTCGGCGAGACCATCGTCGTCGATTGGGGACTCGCCAAACGATTCGGTCAAGCGGGTTCTCCATGTGACAAGCCAAAGGGCCGATGCACTACGGAGATGCTCTGTGATGCGAAGCGCGCAATCGATCAAATTGCATCGGTCAGCCAAACGACGGGGGCTTTACTGGAATCTCACCAACCGACATCTCACCAACCGACATCTCAAGGGACGATCGTTGGCACGCCAGCCTACATGTCACCTGAACAAGCCAGAGGCGAAGTTGATGAACTGGATGCGAGTTCAGATATTTTTTCGTTGGGCGTAATCCTTTACGAAATCATCGTTGGCCGAAATCCACACGCCGGTTTCGACACAAACGAAATCCTAACGCGAGTTCGTATGGGGATTTGGGACTCTCCCATGCTCCCTCAGAAGTCTACGTCTAAACCGCTCGCAGCCATTTGCCAATCCGCAATGTCTTTGGATCCAACGAAACGTTATACGTCAGCTCAACTGCTCGCCGACGATGTCCGTCGCTACATGGCCGGCGAGCTCGTTTCCGCTTACAAGGAATCGCCGATTGAGCGAGTCTATCGTTGGTGTCGTTGTCACCGAACGATCGTCATGACAGCGTCGATATCGACCCTTATTTTGCTTGCAGCTTCGATCGTTACCGCATCGGTCGTACATCGCGCTCACCAAAATGAGCAAGCGGCCCATCTTGAGACCCAAATTGCGAATCACTCAGCAATTCAATCTTTAAGCGAGGCGCGCGACGCCACCGATGCTTGGTTGGTTGATCTCAGCGAATCACTGGAATTCTATCCTGGACTGCAGTCAATCCGGGCTGAAATGATTGCACAAGCGATTAAGCAATATGAAAAAATAGCCGAAGAGTCATCCACCCTTGTCCGCTCGCAATATCATCCGACCACTTTACTAACGTCGGTCAGCCCTGAACTTGTCCTGAAACTCGAGCAATCAAAATGCCTCGTTCGTCTTGGCGATCTTTACCGTTTGACCAAACGAGATACCGAAGCGATACGAAGCTACTTACTTGCCAGTGAACTCGCCGCTGTCCTCGAGCAAACCCCGTTCGCTGACCCGCTCAACTCGGTGGAGGATGCCGAGTCGGTTAATGCAATTGGCGAGTTTCGTGGCTATGTCCGTCTGCAGAAGATCAATTCTGCAATCGGCTTGCGATTGATCGCCAGTGCTGAAACCAATCATGAGCAAGGGTTCGCCAAATCGCCGATGGCGACGTACGACAACGATCTTCAAACCCATCGTCGATGGCTAACCAATTATCTCGAACGCGTAGACCCATTCAACGCGGTGTCTTCCTCTGAAAAGAAAAAGGCGACTGACCTCACCTATCGAGTTGTATCCGCTCTTACCAGGCTTGAACTTGCGACCCATGATCGCCTAAACAACGATGCCTTATTGCATGACCAGCTTGCGAGTTTCACCCGTGCTGTGACTTGGGCTCGATGGCTGACAAACCGTCGAGGCAAGCTGAGTGACCTGCGTCTTTCCGAGATGACACAGAGAGAACTAGGGTTAGCGTATGAAGGGCAGGGCGATTATGAAAAGGCAAGCGACGTGTGGGCAACCCTGGTTGCCGATCTTGAAAAATCGCTCCAATCAAATGACCCGCGTCCCGATCGGCTTCAATCGTTAGCTTATGCAAGAATGAAGCGAGCCAAGTGCATCACTCAGGCCTCCACCCAGGCTCAGTCAGTACAATATCAAGAAGTTGCTCACCAATACCGAATCGCCATCTCCGAGTTACAGACCGCATGGCGAATGCTCGATGCAGATTCGTTTTACTATACGAATTTCCCATCGGCTCAACGCACCGTCGACACGTTGATCGGCACTGTTTCACCCGACATCCGTGGAGAAGCCAAAAGGGCCTTGAAGCACTCTGTGTCTCCTTATCAGGAAGCACAGCGTCAAGAGGCTGTCGCCGATAATCTCAGACAACTAGCAGAGGCCCAAGCATCGCTCGCGTCCGTACTGGCACGAACGAGTCCCGACTTGGCAGCATCACACTTCGACGCAGCGAACATGGCGTATCAGACCCTGGAGGATCACCAACTCGCAACCACCGTCGATCGAATGGAGTGGACTCGAAACTTCATCGAAGGGGCGAGCTTGCAACTCGTATTGCAAGATCAACACTCAGCGCGGAGCCATGTTGTTGCCGCAGACAGACAACTTGACGTCATCAAGGGGACCGCGTTCGATCCGGAGCACGCACATCGCATACTACAACTCGAGAACAACCTCCAGACGCTCATTACCATCTTGCCCCAAAACTAAAACGTCCACGGCAAACCTACCACCAATCCACGGCGTTCCCAAAGAACATCCACAACAACTCAAGGAGAGTCGCAGACACGGCCAAGCAGATACGAGCAATGGGAAGGGCAATGGGAAGGGCATTCGTCATCGATACGGTTTAGTGATTACTGCTTCCCGAGTTCCGATTTTCGTACCGTAGCCGGAAAATGGTTCTTCGCCGGGACCTGCTGCCAACGCAGGCGATACGACCCGCACAAACGTTTTTCTTAATTATCCTTGCATGTGCGACGTTCGCCATTGCCGGAATAGTGGTGGACGTTTACTACCAGCCTCCAATCCGTGACCCACCTTTGAAAGATTTCAACTGCCATCGTTGTACTGATATGCCGCAAGTGACGGTGGTACCGAATTGTCGAGTTCTCACTGGCGACCAACTTATGTCGATACTTACTCAAAACAGTTTTTCCGGTAGCCTTTGTCGCCTGATCGAACCGTTGAAAGGCGATGGGTCGGGTGAAACAATACGGCAGCAAGTGGGTAAATCAAGGCCCAAGGCTGCGAGCGAAGAATGCTGTCTCGTCCAGATTTATCCCTCCGAAGTTGTCAACGGAATGATGCTACTGGAGGCGGAACGCTGGGTGGTTGGACGTGACTCGTCGGCTGACCTAGTTCTCGCCGATGCTAGTATATCTCGCCAGCACGCCGAGTTCATCCGTGACTCGTCAGGTTATCGATTGCGAGACCTCGCCAGTATGAACGGTACACTCGTCAACGAAGTAAAGATCAAAGAGACCTTACTGCGTTCCGGCGATACGCTTCAGATAGGTACGTACATCTTCAAGTTTCTATCGGCCGGAAGTGTCGAATCCAAGTATCACGAAACCGTGTACTCTGCGATGACCCGAGACGCGTTAACAGGCGCGATGAATAAGCGATATCTCCTTGAATCGCTACGCCGTGAAATTGCCCGAGCCAGCCGGCAACGGGAGACACTTTCCGTGTTGATGCTCGACATCGATCATTTTAAAAAGGTCAATGATACGTTTGGCCATCTGATAGGTGATGAAGTCCTGCGCGAATTCGGTGCCCGTGTGTTACGCATTTCGCGAGACGATGATCTATTGGCCCGCTATGGGGGCGAAGAATTCTGTTTAGTGCTTTGTTCAACCAAACGCTTAGATGCCCTCGCCATTGCCGAACGAAACCGTCTGACCGTCGCAGCCACGCCCTTTAAAACAACAGCAGGGCCATTAAGCATCACGGCAAGTTTTGGGTTGTCGTGTCTCAACCCTGGCGACTTGCGGTCAAGTGACGAACTATTGCATCTTGCAGATGAGAATCTCTACAAAGCAAAGCGTTGGGGACGAAATCGAGTTGTCGGGTAGCGATCAAAAACGAGTCGTTGGCGCCTCATCTGGTCATTTTGTAGCGAGCATTTCCGCTTCTTGGCGATGCTAAAGCCCTCGCTACCTGTGGCCGTCGCAGACCGAACACCGGCCTCCCACTTTCCCGATACGCTCTGCGGCACCTGAATCGCAAATCGATTATTTACCGAGTTTGGCGTGAACGCTTGCTGCTAATCGCCAAATGCTAATTGAAGGGAATCGGTGAAAGAATCACCGGGTCAATCTCGCGCCGCGTGACTTTAAGAGCGCAACGATCTACACTACAGGCCGATGGCTTCGTTCCAAACTCAAAACCATACTCACTGTCACTGTACGGACAGCGAGCTAGATCCCTGATCCATGCGTCTGTTGTTGCTATGTCCGCCGAGTTTACCCTCCATAGTTTTCCGACCGCTCCGGTTGGTTTTCGCACGATCTAGTAGCAAACGGCGACAAACATTCGATGTCTTCTGGCACTGAAACTTTCGACTACCTTGAACCGCCCCAGCTTCCCGAGGAGATCGGGCGGCTGGGGGCGTATCGCATTCTTTCCGCAATTGGCCGTGGTGGAATGGGGCAGGTGTTCCGTGCCGAAGACACGAGACTGGAGCGGATCGTCGCGCTGAAGGTCATGCACAAGCGATTCACCAACACGGCGCAGAGCCGCAAGCGGTTTATCCACGAAGCGAGAGCGATGGCTGCGATTAGGCACGATAACGTCGTGACCGTTTTCGAAGTAGGAGAAACGGCAGGCATGCCATTCCTGGCCATGGAGCTATTACGAGGACACTCACTCGAAAAGGTGACCCAGGAAAATGTACAACTTAGCTTTGACGAAATTTTTTCCTACGCCAGACAGATCGCCAGCGGCCTGGCAGCTGCCCACGCCCGCGGCATCGTTCATCGCGACATTAAACCAGCAAACATTTGGATTGAGGAACCCACAGGCCGAGTAAAAATCCTCGATTTTGGATTGGCACTAGCAATCGGTCCTTCCGATTCACTCTCAAGTCGTGGGGCCGTTGTTGGCACTCCCGGCTATCTTTCGCCGGAGCAAGCGCAGAGCGAACCGCTTGACGATCGAAGCGATCTCTATAGCGTTGGAGTCGTGCTTTACGAGTTGTGTTGCGGCCGACTACCTTTCCCTGCGAAGACCGTACCTGAACAACTGATAAAAATCATTGCACATGTTCCGGAGCGGCCCGATGAGATTAACAAGAACCTTCCCCGACCGTATGCAGATCTAATCATGCAACTGATCGCAAAAGAACCTTGCGAGCGAATACGATCTGCAAAGAAGCTTGAGGCCGTGGTCGAGGAAACGATGAAAGCCATTAACGACCACTCCCGCGCTGCGATGCAGATCGTCACGGCGTCGCCGCCTTCATCTGCAGCCAATCCGCAGACGACCAACTCGAAAAGTAAATCAAGCAAACATCCGAACAAAGCGTTGATCTGGGGTTCCCTAGCCAGTGCATCCGTGATGCTGGTGATCGGATTATGGTTTTTGTTGAATCAGCGTAAAATCGCTAATAAACCGATGGATATCAAAAAGCCGGTTGTGGAGCGAGCGATTTTGGCATCGACACTCCGACCGCTTCAACTCGGTGATGTAGCCGGTTCGGTGGCCGTTCCCATGGGGCAGCCTGCCCGCTTCAAAGTGCAACTGAACAACACCTCAGTCGATCGCACCGCAGATCCACGAGTCATTTATTCGCGAGCGAAATTTATTGCCCAGGTGCGAGCGTACATAGAGCGAGATCGAGAGTTACGCCGTCCCGCCCCCGCATTTCCAAGAAAACTAAGCCCCGCACAACTTCCAGCCATGAGCCAAACCGGAACCGTCGAGATCCAGTTCGGTACTGATGCTTTACCGCTTGGCGACTACAACGTCACTTTTGAATTGCAGTCCCCTGAAGGTGCCGTGGTTCACCAAGTGACGTCACAATTCTCGATCGTTGAGAACTTAGTGAGCGGTGAGTTGCTAGGATTTCAGACGCAACGAGTAGGGCAGGGCAGGGGCGGGGACACGTTTGTTCGCAAAGGCTCGGATGAAGATTTCGGAGGTCGTGCTTTTGTTTCGACTCATTTGCACACCGTTAATAACGAGCCTACACTGGAGCACACGTATCTGAGGTTTGACTTGAGTGGCTTGATTCCCAGCGATGCACAGCTGGATCGTGCGGTGCTACTGCTGACAGTTGCCAAAGATAGTTTCCAGGGGAGATCGACGCTTAACGCTTATGGAATTTCAGAAGGTCTTGCAGCGGATTGGGTCGAGAAAGGTGACGCCCATTTAAGTTGGTCAACATCCCCGTCCGCGATGAATACCGAGTCCCTTCCGTTTCTGGGGCAAGTTGAATTCGATAACATTGGCGGTTCACGAGATGATCAACCCGATCAAATTAGGATTTTTGGTTCCGCATTAGATGACTATGTTCGACAAGCGAAAGACACTGTCACCCTCTTGCTGGTCCGAACTTCATCAGGCGACAAGCCAACTCTGTTTGTCTCGCGCGAAGGCAAGCCAGAGCATGCGGCCGGCCTCGCGATTCGTGTTAAACCATCCTCCCCCTAAGGTGATTCGCTCGCTACGTCACAGTTGCGAAAAACGGTCATGAACTTATCATCGGTGTCTTCCTCAGCGGGCCTTTCCCATCCGACACAGCCATGGACAGCGGCAGAAAGTGCGGCGGGTTTTGTGTTGCGCTATCTTTTACCGATGCGAGAGCAGTTGGTGCTTTGGCTCGGCGACGAGGCACAAGCCGATGAATGCTTAAAACGGCTGATCGCCCACCTTGTGAGTCAGGGATTTGGCACCCACGGCAAAGGACGAATTAGAGATTTCTTGATGCGTGGGATTCGCTCCGCTTCCAAATCCGTCATTGCCGATCTGCCGGAAAGGAATCGCCCTGCCATTGATTTCGCTGTGTGGGTCCCCGATTCGCCATCTTGGATAGCAAACTGGAGAAAAGGCCTGCTCATGCGAGCATGGCGCAGTTTGGAACGCCTGGAACACAAAGACTTGAACAAACCGTTTTACACTGTACTTCGTACCGCCACCGAGCATCCCGATGAGGATGCTGCCATGTTGGCAATCAGGATCAACACAGAGACTGACTTACACGTCGAGCACGACGATATTCGGCAGCTTCTAGTCAACGCGAAGGCTGCCTTCGCAAGCCTGCTAGAAGGAGAAATTATGGACACTCTGGAACAGCAGGGTACAGCAGACATCCAGCAAGAAATAGAATCGCTCGGCTTGGTTGGAATCTTTCTTTCTTCCAACGGCAAATGAATCACTAGAGCCCCAATGCATCGTCTGCGGATCGATCCGAGTGGTAACGATCATTGGCTGATGGCCCGATGGTGAGCCCTTCGTTGATCCTTCGTTGATCCTTCGTTGACTCTGGAACGGCCTGGATTAGAACGGCAGCAACGGTTGTGTTGCGATCCGCTCCGGGGGCTTGCGATCAATCATTAGATCACGCAACAGGGAGCCTGCCATCGCAACTCCACTCTGATAGGCCCCTTCGATGCGCGGGCCGCCACACCAATCTCCACAAGCGCCAAGTTTCGACGTCGGGTCCCACAAACAGAGCTCATTTAAAACAGTACTGGGGATTGCGTACCTCCATCGATGAGTGCCGAAACTTTCAATATCCCCTAGTGGTACCTCGACAGCATCTCGGAAAGCCTGATGTAAAAGTGGTTCGATCGCTGTAGCGTCACGATCAACGTTGGCTTTTGACCAAGAGGCAGAGCCGTGAAGAACCCAACACGAGCCCTCAACTCGAGGGCGCCCTGGCTTGGAATCGTTTCGACTAATCCAAGCAAGTGGGTTGTTCTGAACAAAAGCACCGTCAAACGGCAAGGAAATCTTCGCTTCCAGTCGCACCATCGACGCCCAACAGGGCAACATTTCTACTGACTCAATTGTCTTGGCGATCGGAGTGTGATCGCGTAAAAGTGGCTCCGCTTGGGATGGCGGACAATTGACGATCACATAATCAGACTCTCCGCATCTATTCTGCTCATGATCGATCAAGTGCCAGCGATCGTTTTCGACACCTTTGATACGGCGAAGGTCTGTAATCGTGGTGTCGAGTGTGATGTTGAGATCGGTAGCGAGACTGCGAGCAATCGCATTCATTCCTGGGACTGCAACGTAGCGTGCCGTCTCCTGTTTTTCTGCCATTACCGTGCCATCGCTCAACTCAACGATTCGACCATCCCATTGTCTTACCAACCCGTCATGGATCCAAGAATGAACATGCCGTGAGAATTTTTCGCCTCGCGCCGTGAAGTACTGGGCGCCGTGGTCGAACTGTAAGCCGTCAACCGTACGGCGAGTTGCCATTCGACCGCCGACTCCGCCAGACTTCTCGAACACTTGAACATCGAGCCCATGGTCTGCAAGCGTTCGAGCGGCTACCAGTCCAGCGATTCCTGCACCGATGATCGCAATTCGAGTCGCTCGCGCAGCGGTAGGACGATCAATGACACCAAGGAACTTTGGCATGCTGATTCGTTCGGTGTGTTCCTCGGGGCTTCTGGGTCGGACAACACCGAAGACAGGCTGTTCAGGCTCAAACGGTCGATCGAATTGTCCAAAACACCACAACAACCCGCCGTAACTATTTGGATCCCGTCCGTCCAATGCAAACCGATGGTTCAAGTCGATTGCCATACATAGGGCGCGATCTGGGGAACTGGTCCAGTGCAAAAAAGATTTCCCCCAGGTCATACGAACATTGTTATGAAGCTCACCGTGCTTGAGCAGGCTCCTTTGACATGCATTCCATAACGGACTCTCCGTTTGCCCACGCGCCAGTGATTCCCAGGAATGATCGGATCGCCGAATGTCTCTCGCATGGACTGCTAACGATCGTTTCGCCCAATCGGGTACACCGTCAAGCGAGTCTAGCCCCTCAACATTGTGGAAACAGAAATGAAAGGCAAGCTCTCTCCAAATCAGCAGTTCATCAAGAAACTTTTCTGCGTTCAATTCAGCGGCTTCTCTCGCGATGCGGAAGGGACTTACCATTCCATAATGCAGATAAGCGCTCATGCGACTGACTCCCTCTTGGTCAGCAGCATCGTTTCGGCGTTTCGAGTATTCGCGCAGTGCCGTCGCCTTAAATCGGCCCCATCGGTCATAACCAGCTCGGCTGCCTCCAGGCGTATCGATGACCGGAGCTACGGAGTGGTCGATGCGACACTTTCCGATCAAATCACGAAGGTCAGCTCGCTGTAAATCGATCGGCTCAAAGGGAAGCGTCCCCGTAAATGGGTCAGCCGGCGACGGAAGGGAAGGGTAGGGGAGGGACAATCTTGCATCCGCATACGCTTTCCTAGCATCACGAAATTCAAATGCCCGCGTGAACGGCTTCTTCAAAAGCGAGACCGGCACGATGCAACTAGAGTCCACCGTTGCGATCGGAGTCGCGCACGCCAGCCGCAGTCTCTCCAACCAACCAACGACGGGTTCAACCGGCATTTCCTCAGTGACGAGAATCGAGGCTCGCCGAGTCAACTCGCGAAGGTGCGGTCCACGAGCTCCGTCTCGTTGTAGGTGAAAAGCATATCTCACGCCTAAATCAAGAAATTCGCGTTCGACATCGCGAGCCCCTTGCATCATGAACGCATGATGGCGGTCCGATGCGTACGGGTAGTCTTCGCTCACACCATGGTAAACCAGAAGCGGCAAGCCCATCTGAACCGCCAGACAATGGGCAGCATCCAGCGCAGGGTTCTCGTGTGCTCTCACCGCGTGGTGCATCCAGTAAAGGACGTACTCACCAGTGATCTTCGCCGATGGCTCCACGATCCACCGTAGACGCTCATTTAAAAATGGGGGAAGCGTAAATTCCACGCGACCGACTCTCCTAAAGTTCCAGTCCAGTACTTTCCAAAAGTTCACAGTAAACCTTAGCAGCAGGGCTACCCCCCCAAAAGTCGCCGGCTTTTTCAAACCACGGCTCGACCCCATTCAGTTTACTGCCTTGACTCACCTTCGAATCACTCGACGCTCACTCGGCGCTCACTCGGCGCTTCGCTAATGCGCTCATCAAGGTCGAATGAAACGGTTCACTAACCACGATCGGGGAAGACCGGCGTCTACCTCTATCGGTTGCTGCCCAAGCGATTGTCGGACACTCGACGCCGCCATCCGCCCGCTGATCACCGCACCCTCCATCGTCGCTGGCCATCCGGTTTGGACAAAGTCACCTGCCAAATGGAAGCAGGGCAGGGCGGTACGCGATGCAGGCCGCATCGCTTGTACTTCGGGACTGATTGAATAGACGGACTGCGGATCGGTGACGATTCGGCTACGCAGAAGCTTTGCGTTTACTGCCTGCGGGAAGGCGTGGCGGATTTCCGTCACGATTCGATTAACGATCTCGTCTGCTGGTAATTGACGCAAGTCGCGGGATGCACTGATCACCACTTGAAGATAGTGGCTTAGCGGCTCTGTCAAACCTTGCTTGGGTTGCGATTGCCTAAAAACCCATTGCGCCAGAGTGCCCACCAGAATCGCGTGTGGCCGATCCATGATAGGCACATCGAACCAAAGATGAACACCAGTAATCGCGGAACTTGGGACCGAGGCAAAGCGATCTTTTGGAAGACCCGCTGCGAGAGCATTCGCTTGGTCAAGCAACTTTTCCCACCCAAATACCGGGGTCGCCAGGATCACACGATCGAACTCAAACGCCTCATCGTCAATACGGACGACTGCAACTTGCTCCGTGCGGAACGAGATCGACCGGGCCAATGATCCAGTACATAACGTTACACCTCTATTTTTTATGGCGTTCGGCAGGTCGACTCCAAATAGTTTTGCTAATGGATCTTTCGGCACCCAAATATCACTGGCGTAGCGGTTGGAGAGGAAACCATCGACAAACACCTTGCGTGCCGATGCCATATTCACTCGTTCGCAACTTTCTCCGAGAGCACTAGCGATCACGACGTTCCAGTAATCTTGGATAGTCGCCGACGATTGACCATGGCTCGAAAGCCACTCGGAAGCGGTGACGCTTCCGAGTGCCTCCGAGCGAGCGCGCATCATCGCCCATGTCGCCGTGGCGATCTGACTTCTTTGATCCCAAGACAAGTAACGCAAATGCATAAAGGACGAAAGAAGATGCAATGGTGGTGGAAGCCAGGCCGATTTGGTGAATCGTGTTGGCGCATGTTCCGGATGATAAAACGATAATTCGCTGTAGCGATTCCAAGGGCTCTCGATTCCCAATCGCTCCAACATCTTCAACAAATTGGTACAACACCCCATCGCGACATGCTGGCAGTAATCGATACTTTCACCGGAGCGAGGATCAATGAACGATCCTGCTCGGCCACCGGTAATCCGTTTCGCTTCAAACAGGGTTATGTCAAGGTCGCGCTGGCCCTCGGTCAATGCCACCGCTGCGGACATACCCGCAAGACCTCCCCCGATGATTGCGACCCTGGTTGGGTTCGCATTCATTCTTGCACCACTTCTGTCGGCGGTACGGGCAACCGGCGAAATACTGGCCTAATGAAGTGGCTTGATGCCAATTCCAGTCGATCCAAAGCAGTTAACTGGACTCGTCCCGAGAGCACGGCACCGGGATTCGCCTCAATACGCGAAAGCAATCGACGATACGTACGCCACATCATGCTAAACATCGGACGTCCGTCCGGGTGAAGCGAATCCCAGACTCGCCATCCCGAATTGTAAAGATCCGATGCCCGTTTGACCTCGTCGGAAATCAGACAACGCATCCGATCGTCGGGACGTGGTTGAAGGAGATCGTCCTCACAGAGCCCATGTTGTGCCCAGTGCTGCTGGGGCAAGTAAATTCGGCCGCGTTTAGCGTCTTCGGCAATGTCACGAAGAATGTTGGTGAGCTGGAATGCAAGCCCGCAATCGATGGCGGCGCGCATGGGCAAAGGTGATTCAAACTGCCAGATGTGCAAACAGGCGATTCCCACTGCGGATGCGACCAAGTAACAATAGTGCTCAAGCTGTTCAAAGGTATCGAATCTGGTTTTACGTTGATCGGCGAGCACGCCATCGATGATCTCAAGAAGGTAGCGACTAGGAATTCCAAATCTTCCCGCCGCATCCCGCATGGCAGGAAGGATGTCGACGACCCGTCGCTGCAGATCGACTGGCCAATCTGATGTGGAAGGTGGTAGGCCGTCCGGTATCACACAAACACAATCAATGGGATCGACGAGCAGGTTCAATGCGGTCGCCTGCCGCCACCACTGCAACCATTTTCGCCGCAACGAGACCGGGGCGTCGCAGTCACCGATATCGTCGGTGATGCGTGCAAACGCATAGAGTGCACACATGGCAGAACGCTTTTCCGCTGGCAACAACCAGAAGGAACGATAAAAACTGCTGCCCGACTTCCTTGCGATGAGGCGGACTTTTCGATAACTGATCGCAATATTGGCGTCGACGTGGCGCATAACCGTCAAACTCATTGTTTTGTCGCGGTTAGTCAAGACACCCAAAAAACGCCGCAACCACCAAACGTACTTGTTCCAAACGGGACACGACTGGCCTGGTGCTCATCACTCGGTAATCGATTTTTCGAATCGCATCCAAAGTAGAAATTCCACCGTGGCCTATCAACCGTATGTCTTTGGCAAGCCAACGGGGCACCTGATTTGCCAATCCGAGACCACTGCGCAGAAGTTTTTCTGCTCGATCACACTCCCATTGAACCATTTCACGGACTGCCAGCGCTTGTTCAGCGTCTCCAAGCCGCTCCAAGTCGACGCCGAAGCGACCAGCGTCTTCGCTTGGCAGGTACACTCGTCCAGCCTGGAAGTCTCTTTGAAGATCCTGCCAATGGTTGGCAAGCTGAAGTCCCGTGCAGATCGAATCGGAGAGCAAAACGTTGTCATCGGATGCCGCCCCGGCCAGTTTTAAAACAATCCTTCCAACCGGATTGGCGGACCGCCGACAGTAATCGATAAGTTCGTCATGGGTCTTGTAGCGGAGCTTTGTTTGGTCTTGTAGGAACGCGGAAATAAGATCATCAAACGGCTCCATCACCAAGTCAAACTGTTCGATCGTCTCCTTTAACGCGACGAAAATGGGGTGGAGGGCGGCCCCCGAAAAGCAATCGGCCAATTGCCTTCTCCAGTCGATCAGTTTTGTCGTTGCTTCTTCCCGCGAAGGCGAAAGGTCTGCGATGTCGTCCGCGTGGCGGCAGTACGCGTAAACGTTGTAAAACGGTTGGCGCATCGACTTAGGCAGGAAAATACTGCCGACAATGAAATTCTCGTAATGACTCCTGGCGACTCGACGGCAGTACCGTTCTGCAGCTGGAAGAGTCGGTAGTTTATCGGACAAAGTAGTGACAATCCCGTTGGACTTTGAAGGCACCGTTGGACTTAGAGGGCAACGAGCGGTTATCTTCAAGATGACTCGATTCCTCTACTACCGTCCACCACTTGTAAATGAAAATCATTCTTGCCGCTCCGCGAGGGTTTTGTGCCGGCGTCAATATGGCGGTCGACAGCCTCGAATTGACCCTTCAAGCGTTTGGGCCACCCGTCTACGTCTACCATGAAATCGTCCACAACCAATATGTGGTCCGGAACTTCCGCGAAAAAGGCGCTGTTTTCGTTGACCATCTCGATGAAGTGCCTCCGGGCAGCACGCTGCTGTTTTCGGCTCACGGAGTTTCGCCAGAAATTCGCAACCACGCCAGACGCCGCAGGCTAAATGCCATTGATGCGACTTGTCCATTGGTAACGAAAGTCCACCTCGAAGCCATCCGATTCGCCAAAGACGGCTACAAGATCATTCTGGTTGGACACGAGGGCCACGATGAAGTGATTGGAACGCTGGGCGAAGCCCCCGAAGCCATTGTTCTTGTGGAAGACGAAGCTGGCGTGGACAAGCTCGAATTTCCTCCGGGTACCAAACTAGCTTTCTTGACTCAAACAACACTTTCAGTCGACGATGCCAATCGGATTATCACAAGGCTTCGCGCACGATTTCCCGACATCCAGTCGCCACCCAAAGAAGACATTTGCTACGCCACGCAAAACCGCCAGGAAGCGGTCCGCGAACTCTCGGCATTGGCGGATATCGTCATCGTGCTTGGAAGCCAAAACAGTAGCAACAGCCAACGGCTACGGGAACTTGCAGCCGAAAAAGGACAACGATCCTACCTTGTCGATGGTCCACAGGACCTGAGACACGAATGGTTCGAACCGTCGAATACAGTTCTGATCACTGCCGGCGCAAGCGCGCCCGAATCGGTGGTGAACGAGACGGTTGATTGGCTAATCACGCATTTCAATGCAACCGTCGAATCGCGAATGATTCGCGAAGAGAAGGTGCAATTCCCGTTGCCTAAAGCGCTTCGCGGCCTATCTGCAAAGTAAGACTCGACATTTCTCAACAAGGAATGCTACGCCTGTATAAGCCTACGCACGTATAAAAGTGCGCACGTGCAAGCCTACGCACGTACATTCAACTTACCGCTTGCAAGTTGAGATTGAACGTCAACGGCTTGTTCCAGAAGCTGGATCACAGCTTCGCCCGTTTGCCTTGCAGCTTGAAGCTGTTTCCCCGCTACCGCGTATGCGATTTTTGACTCGGCCTGCGATTGTTCCCCTAAGGTTTGAATCAACTGGCTGATTGCAGGGGGTACGTTTCCGATCGAGCTCATTCGTATTCTTTTCGTAGAAGAAGGTGAAATCAAAGGGAAACTCAAGCGTGTAAGCGGACTTCGAATCTTTGAGGGCAAGAACTTCAATCAAACCATGAAAAATGGGGCCTCATGGCCGATGCAGGTTCCGATGGTAACGACGACGCAGCAGGAATCGCTTCGGTGGATCCAACGAAGCGGACGATCGATACGATTAGGGGGCAGCAACGCGAAGGGGGACAACGTCGACTTTGCGAAACAAAATGTCCGTCGTGGGATCGTGCGCCTGAAGCATGATGGTACCGGGGGCCACTCGGCTTCCATTTCGAGGATTCGGATTGGCGGGTCGCGTATCTTTCCAGTCCGTAACCTGCAAACCATTGACCCAGGCAGCCATCTGGAGACCGTCCGCGACCATCAACATTGAAAACCATTCACGATCATTGGCTGCGACAATCCTTGCATCTTCGCGGCGAAAAATGCCTCCGGTGCCACAATCAACCGGCGCAAGCGGATTGGCATCCTTGATCCCATGATTGATTTGGCATTCGTATCCGTTCATGTCCTCCCCAGGGATACAACGAAAAAAGATGCCTGAATTCAGTTTTTCGGACTGGGTCTTTGCTTCAATCAACGCGGCGAAATCTCCGTAGCTTCCCAACGACTCGATTTGCCCACGACCTCCAGTGACTCGCAGGTCTCCGTCTTCGTTCACAACGAAATCACCCGGTTTGTCTGGATATCGCTTCCACTGCGACAGGTCCTTATCAAGCAACGCTTTAAAACCGAGCGGACGGATACGGATATCTCGAAATGCCACTGGTCCCGAATTGTGCTGCAGTCCAATGCGTCCAGGTGGTAGAGGCATCGCATCGGAGTATTTACACACTTCAGCGCCATCGACTTTAAGTGTCATCTCCCCGCCCAGCAATTTGATCTCGTAAAGATGCCATTGCTCAGGATCAAGCGGCGACTGCTCCGAACCTGGTTGTCCAGCTTCGACTTTCTTTCTCTTGACAACGCTACCGGTAGGAAAGGGATTGCTCGGTGGCGCGATATTGATTTCGTAGCAGTCTAGCGCCGGATCGGAGGGCTCTAATGGAGTTCGAAGGAAGATACCGCTGTTAGTTTCCACTGGCGCCTTGTATTCGAACCTTAGCTCAAAGTCGGCCCACGCAACCGAGGTACAAAGCAGCCCTGGTTCGCCAGAGTCAACAACGATCGACTTATCTTCGACGCGCCAATTTGTTTGCGAAGTAATTTCCCACCCGAACAAAGTTTGCTCGTCAAAGAGCCTGACCCACCCTTGTGATGTTTCTTCAAAGGGCAAACGGGCCTCTAGCAATTTGACGGCCTCCACCTCAAAGGTCGGAGGACTGATTGCTCCCGTTTCCGACTGACGGGTAACGCTATCGTCCGTCGACACGTTTACGGATGATGAACATCCACCGAATGAAAAAGCCAAGAGCGATAGCATCGTTCCGATTGAAACAAGCCTAGGAAAATGGGTGGTTCCACGATGGCGGATTGTCTTCATCTGATTTCCCTCATCCTCCCATACACTCTCAATGCGACAGCATTGGACTCACCCCATGATCAGGGGCCAAGTTCTTAAAAGCTTAATCGGATTAAGGTAGCGATGTTAGCAGGGCGGGAATCGAACCATGTTTTTAGTCGGAAGCGGGCTCCGTAAGACGGGACAGGTCCAATCGCTGATCCTGAGCAAGGTTTTCTCGTTCGACCAACTCGGGATCGTATTGCGTCCACGTTTCACGGCGACTTGCTGCCGTGACCTCTCGTAGCACACCGTCGTCGTGCCAGCGAACAAGCCAGTTTTTTTGACGGTGATCACGCCGTGGAAGCTGACTTTCGGACTTGATTAAACGCCAGGCGCGAACCTGAAACCGACGCTTTTGGCTACTCCAATCATAGAAGATGAGCTGGTCGAAGACATGCTCCCCACGCGCATCGTGGTAGTGATTCACTTCGACCAAGTCGACATCGTCTTTGATCACGGACGAATCCGCGGTCGAAACGATCGACGAAGAAAGCAATAAGACAACGGACACAATGGCGTACATTTGCAACTCCCTCGCAGGAACCAAAAAACACCGGCCCAAGTTCTTCATTGAACAGCCGCCGAAGTTACTACCATTAGCGAACCGAATGCCAGAGCGATCTCGGGAATTTGCGTAGCTCCGCTAGACGCCTGACTGCAATGCGTTAGGGCGTGGAAGCGAACCTAGGACCGATACCTCTTGACGTTGATGCCGGCGTGGTACCGTCGGTTTAGACACACCAATGACCGCCTGCTGCCAATTTCTTAAGCAGTTTCCGAGGGTAAAACGCTGGGTTCGTAAGCGACCCGAGATACCCTGTCGGTCGCCGGTCGTTTATCCTAGAGATAGATGCCGTGTCGCGGTTTGGACGATATTCTTGCTGTCGTTGCCGCGCATTTCCTATTCCACTGCCTTCGGACTCGACTTCGTGCCTGCCAGCGACCCGCTACCAAGCCGTTTTTTTAATCGTGAACTCAGTTGGCTGGAATTTAACCAGCGAGTTTTAGAACACGCCGAATCACCGGAACAACCGCTGCTGGAGCGAGCTAAGTTCCTGGCGATCACCGGATCAAACCTTGACGAATTCTTCATGGTCCGTGTCGGCGGTCTAAAAATGCAATATCAGCGGAACCCGATGGTACGTGACCCTGCGGGGATGACGATCGGCGAACAACTGCATTCGGTCGCCGATCGTTGCCACCAACTTCAACAAGACCAATACCGTATCCTCAACGAATTGCTAGAACCTGCGTTAGCCGAGTCGGGTATTCGGCGTATCTCGCTTGAGACGTCTGGCCAACGTGCACGCGAAGCGGCCGATCAGTGGTTTCAAAACGAAATCCTCGCCGTACTCTCCCCGCAAACGGTTCATCACGACCTCCCGTTTCCAATGTTGCAAGGACTGCAACTTCATCTTTGTATTCGGCTTGAATCGGTACCGGTCACGAAAGAGTTCGGAGAAAGGCGGTCAAACCCAGCCCCTGAACCTGCTTGGCAATTCGCTGTTATTCCACTCGGACGAGTGATCAACCGACTGATCGCGCTGCCGATCGAAAAAGGCTACGGCTTCGTATTGCTTGAAGATTTGATCAAGCAAAACATCGCCGACTTTTTTCCTGGCCGCAATGTCCTGGACTGCACACCGTTTCGCATCACTCGCAACGCCGACGTTCAACTTCGAGAGGACGCAGCACCAGACCTGATGATTGGCATGGAGGAAGTTCTTGAAAGCCGGCGGCAGTCCCGTTGCATTCGACTTGAACTAAGCAGCGATGCAAGCGATGAGACAGTCGCATTCCTTACCGAGACGCTCGAAATCACATCGCAAGATCTTTTTCGAATCGATGGCCCGCTCGACTTGACCTACCTATTCCAGCTCGTCTCGATCGAAGGCTTCCGATCGTTACGCAGCGAACCATGGCCACCACAAGGAAGTCCTTCGATTGAAGCAGCCGAATCGATGTTCACGAACATTGCGCGCGGCGACTGCATGTTGATTCACCCGTATGAACGGTTCGATCCGATCTTGCGACTGATAGAGGAAGCGGCGATCGACGCGGATGTGTTAGCAATTAAACAAGTGCTTTACCGTACCAGCCGCGACAGTCCCATCGTAGAAGCACTTAAACGAGCAGCCGAACGTGGAAAGTATGTGACCGCGATCGTCGAATTGAAGGCACGATTCGACGAGGCGAGGAATATCGAATGGGCGAGGGAGATGGAGCGCGCGGGCGTTCAAGTAATCTATGGTGTGCGTGGCTTAAAAACTCATGCAAAGGTTTGCATCATTGTGCGGCGCGAACCGCAGGGCCTTGTGCGATACATGCACTTTGGTACCGGCAACTACAACGAAGTTACCGCGGGCATTTACAGCGATGTTTCGCTGCTGACGTGCAACGAGGCTTTAGGCGAAGATGCGACACGATTCTTCAACTCCATTACCGGTGCAAGTCAACCCAAGCAGATGCAATACCTTGCGGCGGCGCCCACCACGCTCCGCTCGCGACTGATCGGACTGATCGAGGCCGAAACGCAACGCTGCCGAGAAGGACAGGAAGCGGAAATCATTTGCAAACTCAATGCGTTGGTTGATACTGACATCATCAATGCTTTGTACGAAGCTAGCAGTGCCGGCGTCCGAGTGCGTTTAAACATACGCGGCGTTTGCTGTTTGGTTCCTGGAGTGAAGGGTCTCAGCAAAACGATTGAAGTCGTATCGATCGTTGACCGGTTCCTGGAACATTCGCGGGTCATCTATTTTAAGCACGGTGGCGACGAACAGCTTTTCATTAGCAGTGCAGACTGGATGCCTCGCAACCTCGATCGACGGGTTGAATTATTGATCCCCGTTTTTCGACCAGAGCTTCGCAAACGATTGATCGCGACACTTCATACCTACTTCAAGGACAACACTCATTCTTGGCGTCTGAATGCATCGGGTAGCTACGAGCGTTTGGCGCCGACCGCAAAGAAACCGCCCGTCCGTGCTCAGGCGGTACTCTATCACCGGGCTGTCAATGCGCAGAAAAGAGCCGAGCAAAGTGGGCACACGACTTTTGAGACCCATCAACCACGACAAACGGAATAGCTTTCCTGCTCAAACGAAAACGTCTGCAGACAGCTTTACATCCTGATACCGTGACAAAATCGGCGTTATCTGCTCAGCAATGAAATCGTCGACTTGTTCTGGCGCGCGACCTACGAATTTTGATGGCTCGGATAGCGAGTCGATGTCGATCTGACGGTAGGCTGGGTCATTCTTGAGGCGGCTCAGCAAATCATTTTCTCCGGCCTCAGCCTTCACGCGAAGGGCCGCCGCCTGACTGTGTTGACGAATCGATTCGTGAAGCTCTTGCCTATCGCCACCCGCGGAAACGGCGGCCATCAAAATGCTCTCCGTAGCCATAAACGGCAACTCAGTTTGAAGATTCTTGGCAATGGTTTTGGGATAGACGACTAGGCCTTCGGCGACGTTTTGCATCAACACAAGGCATGCATCGATCGCCAGGAATGCTTGTGGAATCACCAAGCGGCGATTAGCGCTGTCATCGAGTGTTCGCTCCAACCACTGAGTTGCAGCCGTTGCTGCCGTACTCGATTGAAGGCTCATGACAAACCGAGCCAAAGAACAGATGCGTTCACTCCGCATTGGGTTCCGCTTGTAAGCCATTGCTGAACTACCGATTTGGTTCTCCTCGAATGGCTCCTCTACTTCTTTGCGGCTAGCAAGCAAGCGCAAATCGGTAGCCGTCTTATGCAACCCCTGGGCGATACCGGATAGTGCGTCAACGATCTGGCTGTCCACTTTGCGTGGATAGGTCTGACCTGTGACCGCGTAGGTTTCCTCGAATCCAATTCGCTCTGCCACACGGCGTTCAAGCTCTCGCACCTTTGCATGATCGCCGTTAAACAATTGAAGGAAACTCGCTTGCGTCCCTGTCGTACCTTTGGTCGAGCGTGCCTTCAAGCTGTCAATTCGTCGTTCGATCTCCTCCAAGTCGAGGACTAGATCATAAATCCACAAGCAACATCGTTTTCCGACGGTTGTAGGCTGAGCAGGCTGTAGGTGCGTGAACGCGAGGCAGGGCAGGGCACGGTGAGTTTTGGCAAAACTCGCCAACCGCTCAATGACCGATACAATCCGACTCGCGACCATCCGAAGCGCCTCTCGCATCAAAATTAGGTCTGCATTGTCAGTGATGTAGCAACTTGTGGCGCCAAGGTGGATGATCGGTCGGGCGGTCGGGCATTGGTCACCATAGGCATGTACATGTGCCATCACGTCGTGGCGTAGCTTGCGTTCGTAGTTCGCCGCCACGTCCAGGTTGAGCAGATTCTGAAATTTACGGAGCTCCGAAACCTGCTCGTCCGTAATCGCCAGGCCCAGGGCCTGCTCGGTTTCCGCAAGCGCGACCCAAAGCGACCGCCATGTCTGAAAACGGCGATCATCACCCCACAAGGAGGCCATTTCGCGAGAGGCATAGCGACTAATGAGCGGATTCTGGTAAACACTCGGCGAAGTTTCTGGCATAAAAACGCTTACTTTGCTCAATTTGGGGCGGATGGCCCCAACTCGGGACGGGGAACGGCATTTCGGTGGCAAATCCGATCCGATAACATAAGGACGCTGTCGCCGAGGGAACAGGCGACGTTTTTAACCTTCACGCGACTTTGATGATGGCACAGGCAGGAATGATCCAGTCAACTAAATACCGACGCCCGCGACCTTTCGGGGTAATCACTTACGCGTGTATTTTCCTCGCTGCGGCTTTTCTGACGCCCCGAAGCGGCCAGAGCGCCGATTATCTATCACCTTTGAGCCTGATCCCTGATACTGCGGCAGGGGTTTTGACCGTTCCTAATATGCCGCAGTTTTGTGAGGCGTGGAAAACCACCACACTTTCCGGCTTCGCCAATGATTCTTCAATGAAGCCCTTCATTGATGCACAGAACGCTCGCGCCGAGAAAGAAATCCTCGCCGCCGACCTTAAAATCGGAATCAAACTTCAGGACTTACTCGAAATTGCCTCGGGGGAAGCGGTGATCGCATGGCTCCCTTTCAAGGATCCGCGTCGACCCTATTCGTTGGTGGTGGTCGCCGATATCCGCGAACTCAAAGCCGAAGCGGACAAAGCGATCGAACAGGTCGACAAAGATCTCCTTGCCAATGGCGCGACGCGAAAGGACATCAACTACGCAGACCAAACAGTCAGAGTCTATTCAATCAAACCAACTCCAGGCCAGCTGAAAATCGATCAAGTGGCCATCACGATCAATGCGGATCGAATCATCGCTTCGGACCGAGACACCGTGATTACTGCGATTTTGGATGAGGTTGCGGGAAAAACAGCTGCGCCTCGCTTATTGAACTCCAAGGAATACCAACGCATCCGCAGCCAAATTGAAGACCGGCCAAAACTGACTGAAACCGATGGGGGCAATGGTGTTGTTGGTCTACAGTGGTTTGCACGACCATTGGCGATCGCAAGAATCGCCAAGGATGCATTTGGTGTGGATCGGGGAAAACAAGTTGAAGTGGTCAGTTTGCTAGAGAGACAAGGGTTCGATGCGGTCCGCGCCGCAGGCGGTCAGTTCACCATCGGACATGGGGATTACGACCTATTGCATCATGGTTTTGTCTTGGCGCCACCGGTCACTAAAGAACCGTCGAAGTACAAGCTTGCTGCGAAAATGCTTCAATTCCCCAACTCAAAGACCGAACCGATTCCGGCTTGGGTGGGAAAACAGATCGCAAGCTACACGAGACTCAATTGGAATATGCAAGAGGCGTTTTGGGCCGCTGAGACACTGGTCAACGATGCGTTTGGCGACGAAATTTTCCGGGATATTTTCGATGGCATTCGCGATGACGAAGATGGTCCAAAGATCGACGTCGCGAAAAACGTTATCCCCAATCTCGGAGATCATCTGATCTTATTGACTGATAACCAATTGCCTGCGAGTGAAGCGAGCGAACGCTTGATCGTCGCCATTGAAGTCACCAATGCGCCAGCCTTGCGAGATGCGGTGAAACGAGCCATGGATGTCGAACCCGATGCCTCTTTGATCGAAGGCGTTCCTGGGGCCGATGTCTATCGAGTCCAACGCAGTGACGAGCCAAGCGACTTTGACGCCGAACTATTTGACGATCTGGGCCTTGAAGACGAAGCCGATCCCGATGCGGCACCACCACTACTCAACCAATGGGCGATTACGGTGGTCGAATCGGCACCGGCAGCAGACAAGAAAAGCGGCTACCTACTGTTCTCTTCACATCCTGAACTGCTTATCGAAACGGCAAACCGAATCGTCACCAATGCAAAAGACGGCCTTGGCGAAACTCCTGTATTTCAATCCGTCAGTTCCCATCTAATCGCAATCGGTGGCGACGATTACTCCATGAAACGGATGGTACGGACTGACCTTAGCCTTCGCGCCAAATATGCTCTCCTTCGCGAAGGGAAATTGAGAGACAGCGATTCGTTATTAGCGTCGTTGTTTCGCCGCAGCTTTGAAAAATTAGGCGAAGAGGGCGACGACCCACTGAGCGCAAAACTGCTCCCGCCAATGGAAACAGTTGAGAAATATTTTAGGCCTGCCGCCACCTACATACGTACTCTCGATGATGGCTGGCAGTTGGACGGATTCTTGCTGAAGTAAACTGTGGCGCTAAACAGTGGCACCAACTGCCCTCGAAACGTGATCGCGAACCACCGCGAGCACGCGTGCCTGAACGTCCTTTAGAGTGCCTTCCTGAAACGCGCCTGCAGCCGCTTTGTGGCCGCCACCACCGAAAATCTTGGCCACTTCATTAGCGTCCATCGCACACCGACTGCGGAAACTGAGTTTAAAGCCTCCGCGAAGCTGTTCCACAAAAATCACCGCTGCTTTGGTCCTATCAATCGTCAAGGTGAGGTTGATTGCATCCTCTGTATCACTCGGCAAAGCACCCGTGGTCTCAAAGTCTTCCTTCAACACGTAAGTATGCACCAAGGCACCCTCAATTTCTGCCTCGGTGCGAGACAAAATCAGCCCACGCAGACGTAGCCTCCCAAGCGTATCTCTCTCGTAGAGATCGCCATAAATCTCCGAAGGTACGGCGCCCGCTTCGAGCAGCCTTGCAATCACTCGGTAGGTCGCTGGAGTCACGCTACCAAATCGAAACCAACCTGTATCCGTAGCGATCGCGGCGAAAATCGGTACGGACATGGCTCGTGTCAGAGGCACATTCAGTGCATCAGCGGCCTGAATTACAAGGTGGCCGGTTGCTTCGGCAACATAATCTTTGTACATCCGTGCCCCGAGATCGTCCTCACCAACGTGATGATCTAGGACCATCTTGTCTGCACGTGACCTTCGAATGACGTCTCCCATGTCTCCCAGTTGTGCCCAAGCACTCGTATCCAGAACCATGATGCAGTCAGCATGGACATCCTCCGGCTGTACACTGTCACCCAAGACCTCAATATTGCCCGCCGGATCAAGAAACTCCAGCGCCGGCGGGGTGCGATGCGCGTTGACAATACGAACCTTTTTGCCAATCGCGCGAAGTACTTCCGCCATCCCCAACTCGCTGCCCAACGCATCACAATCAGGGCGGATGTGGCTTGTTAAGATGAAGGACTCATAGTGACTTACCTGGCTTACAAAGGCTTTCCAATCAACGCTCATGTGCACAACAGTCGTTATTCAAGGGAACTAAATTCTATACCTAATAGAGGGAGTTGCCTCAGTATAGACCAAAAACCGCTGCCGTTTGCGCCGGCTTGATAAAGATGCGCTGTCTCGTTACTCGCTTGCTTGGCTACTTAGAAATTTGTCAATCCATCGCACATCGCTGGATAATTGACGTACTAAAGCCTCGGCCGAGTCAAATCGGGCCACGTCGCGAACACGCGCTAAAAACTCCAATGCCAACGTTTGGCCATACAGGTTTCCGTCAAAACCAATCAAATGCACTTCGACCTTTAATCCCGCATCATCGAATGTTGGGTTGGGGCCGATATTCGTCGCGGCATGGACACAGCAACCCGAAGCTAACCAGACTCTACATGCGTACACCCCAGGCCCTGGAATAATCGTACTGATTTCCGCAAGGT
Source organism: Planctomycetaceae bacterium (assembly GCA_031411655.1). Classification (GTDB taxonomy): domain Bacteria; phylum Planctomycetota; class Planctomycetia; order Pirellulales; family Pirellulaceae; genus UBA6163. The sequence goes on along the minus strand of JANOBM010000056.1, from coordinate 62,279 downwards.
TCGCGGTTGGGAATCCAATTTCGCGTCCACGAGCGGCCCCGCTCACGACCGTCCCTGAGATCTGAAACGGCTGTGTTAACAGAAGATTAGCGCGTTCAACGTCGCCAGCCAAAATCAACTCCCGCACGCGAGTACTACTGATAAGCGACTGAGAGTGTTTTTGGGGTTCGACAATTTCTAGCTCAATGTCATGTCCACGACACAATTGCTTTAATAGTCGGGTATCACCAGCACGGTTTTTGCCAAAAAAAAAGTTTGGCCCCTCCACCATACCGCGAGCGCCAAGCCCGTCGACGATTAGACCTGTAAAGAACCGCTGCGGAGATTGCTGAAGCAGATCCCAGTCCGTTTCGTAAACGATCACATGATCGATGCCGCATTCTTCGATTAACGCAGCGCGGCGCGGAATGGTTGTCAGTTGAGGTGGCATCACGCCGGGCCGAAGTATGGCAGAAGGTGGCGGATCAAACGTGACCGCAATCGCCGGGCCTTTCAGTTGATCGGCCATCGCCCGCAATCGACTCAACAACGCCGCATGACCGCGATGGACACCATCAAAGTTGCCGATGCTAACCGCCCCGCCGCGAAGAGAGGGATCAACGTTCTTTGCGGTTCGGTATCGAATCACCATTGCGGCGGTGCAAAGGTCACAAGAAAGATTGGTGGGAAACAAGCACGAATCGGTGCGGTCAAACGGCTTCGATTATGACGCGAATGCGGGCCAGGTCGATAGGGCGAGGTCGGCACACAAAATCAATCCGGCTGAAAACGAAGTTCTTTGAATGGGACCGTCTTTCGAACCCGGGACCGTCCGGTCATGTCGTGAATACGAAACTGAACAGTTGGCTTTTCCGCCCAATCGATATCCAACATCCCAAAATGAAAGTCCATGCAAGCTTCGCCATGACGGTTCCGGTTGGGCTCCACATAGGACCAATCGCGATTAAGGCCGCTGGCAGTCAAATCGTAAAGCGGATAGCAACCGGGTGCCCTCAAGATAGAAAGTTCCCCCCAGTGTACATCGCCGGAAATGAACACCACGCCGTTCGCTTTTGTCGACTTGATGAGGTCGACCATCTTGACTAATTCGAGTGGGAAATTGGTCCATGATTCGTAGCCGTTGTACTCATGGCCAAACTGAATGCTGCTTCCGATGATCCGCAAATCCGCTGGCTCACGCAATCGTTCTTCGAGCCATGACCACTGCTCGGTACCTAACAGCGTCTTGTTTGGATTGGTATCGGGAAGGTAATCATTCCTCCAGGAAGGAAACGGGTTCTTTAATGGTGCATCTCGGAACGTTCTTGTATCAAGCAAAATTAACTGCAACGTCTTGCCGACTTTTGGATCTTCGAACCGGTAACTAACATAAATCCCGTCATGCTCACGGCGCGGACTCGGATTTGGTTCATTCCAGAACCGAAGGAAAATTTCCTTTGATTCAACCTTAAATGGAAACTCTTTACCCGCATCGTTGTCACCGTAGTCATGATCGTCCCAGGTCGCAACGATCGGTACCGCCGCTCGAAGTGCTTTGAACTCTTTCTTATCGCCTAACTTGGCATACTTGGCTTCCAGTAATTTCATGTCACGGGTATCGCCGTAGATATTGTCACCGAGATAAATGAACAAATCAGGCTCCCATTCCAACACGGTGCGCAAAATCGGCTGCGGCTCATCCTGCGTCGAGCAGGACCCGAATGCAATCCTCGAAATCAACGGGTTTGCTGCGGGAGCCGCCTCGGGGGCGCTCATTACTTCGCCAGTCGGAGTGGCATCGATTGGATGAAGAGATTCTTGGCCTTTGACTTGCCTACCCAGGCAAAGCGCCGTTACCAACAAACTGAAACCTAACGATCGCATTGCAAATCCCATCAAACAAAGTCCTCGACAAATACTGCCCACCAAGTAACGCATCACGCTACGAATTACCGGTTACGATTTCAATCCTTCGCAACAACCCACCGAAGGCGTGCCAGGTGACTCAAGTATGCTGTTAGCATATCACAGCGTAAGTCTTGGCAATGTCGCCGTGTGCTGTCGTACCATGGAGTGCCGTAATATCGGTTGAGAGAGCACGGTTTCTACCTATGCAACCATCTGTCGCCATCTCGCTCACCTTGCTCACATGGTTAGCCGTAGGTTCCACTCCTCCACTTGAGGCTTTCGAACCATCTGTTGACCTTGAGATTCCATCCTTAGGGCAGGGTGAACCCGCTGCGGGGAAGCGTGTCGCCGTGGTCGCACCCGAGTACGAAGGGTCGTCCGTTCACCACTTGCTCTATCTTCCGCCAGATTGGGATCCGGATTGGAAGAAACAAGGTCGATCCTGGCCGGTGATTGTCGAGTACACGGGCAACCATTTCCCAAAGTCAGGATCGACTGGGGAGGTCGAAGGCGCAGCGCTTGGATACGGGCTCGGTGGAGGACAGTGCATTTGGGTTGTATTGCCGTTCATTTCGGACGACCGCAAGCGAAACGAGATTACGTGGTGGGGAGATGAAAGAGCAACAGTGGAATACGCAAAACGGAATGTTCCACGGATTTGTGCACAGTTTGGCGGCGATACCAGCAAGGTTGTGATTTGTGGTTTTTCGAGGGGTGCGATCGCTGTTAACTACATAGGGCTTTACGATGATCAGATCGCCAGTCTTTGGTGCGGTTTCATGTGTCATGACCATTACGATGGCGTCAGGCAATGGCCCGGAACCCAATGGGGTTACCCCGAAAGCGAATACCGAGAAGCGGCAGCGATTCGCCGTAAGCGGATTGTCATGCGCCCCGTATTGGTGTGCCAGGCGGAAGAAGAAGGTGGCGTGGACGCCACTAAGCAACTGATCGGAGGGGATTCTGAGAAACTCGGGTTCACTTTCCTCGCCATCCCGATCAAGAAGATTTTCCCAGCAGTTCCCAACGCACTGATGCTCACTTGCCACACGGATCGGTGGATGCTTATCGATTCAACCGAACGCCAGCAAGCAAGGATCTGGCTCCAAAAAGCACTCTATCCTCCCTCCGAATCAGGTAAAGCCGACTAACGCGATGCCGACAGCCAGATTGGTAACGCAATGAACTGGATTTATTACACGGACTCAACGACCGTACAAAACGTTGCACACCGCGATCCTGAAGCTCAGTTTTTTGAGGCGAGAGGCGGACGAAGCGAAGCAAACCCAACGAACAATGTCACCCGATCACGAAAGGCGGGAATATCACTTACCGGTCGATTCTCGCAACGCAACCGGTAGGAAATGAAGGAGATCCATTGGCGTCATCCCACTTTCACCCATGGCAGCGGCTGCGAGATCACCAGCGCGACCATGTAAAAAAGCACCAAGCTTTGCAGCAGGGCAGGGCGGTATTCCTTGACCAAGTAGTGAAGTAATGATTCCAGTCAAGCAATCTCCACTTCCTCCCTTTGCCATACCCGGGTTACCGGTCTCGTTGAACCACCGCTCCTTCCCATCGGTGACGAAGGTCTGTGCCCCTTTCAAGAGAAGCACTACATCGTGACTCAAAGCAAAGCTTACCGCAGCTTCGATCTGAGAGAGTCGGTCGGTAGCTTTAGAACCGGTCAGCCTTTCCATCTCACCTGGATGAGGTGTCAACACAGCGGGGCCTAGAATCCGCGTTTCAGCGGCGTGAGGGCCAGAGCGGGAGATAAGATTGAGCGCGTCAGCATCGAAGACGCGAGGAATCGATTGCAGCTTGCAAATCATGGCGACCAGAGACGCGGCACCGGCTCCGGTACCCATCCCAGGACCTATCCCGATCGCATTAGCCTTCGCTGAATGGATTTTCAGTACGGCGGTAGCGTCCTGCGAGAAATGACCATCGTCGTTGTCCGGCGCAGCAATCGTCATCAGACACGGGTCGAACCCTGCGACCGTATCCAAACAGCGATCGGGTACAAAAGCAGAGACTAATCCGGAACCCGTTCGCAGGGCCGCCATTGCCGATAGCGAGATAGCACCCGCCATGCCTCTTGATCCACCGACCATCAACACGCGACCGTAGTCTCCCTTGTGTGAGTCATGCTTTCGGTAGGTCAGCCGCAGGGGAGGGCAGGGGATAGACGTATTCAACTCGGATTCCAATTCAATCTTAAAGGTGAAAAGGGACGCTCAGGACTTTGCCAGGACCGACTCACGGTACAAATCGTCAAGTTGTGTTGCGATCAAGCCTGCGACGTACCCACCTTTAAACCCTGCGTCGATACCGACAACGGTGACGTTAGAGGCACACGATGAAAGCATGCCCATCAATGCGGTGACGCCGCCAAAGCTGGTTCCGTACCCGACACTGGTGGGCACCGCGATCACGGGGCAGGCAACATGACCACCGACCACACTTGCGAGTGCTGCCTCCATGCCAGCTACGACGACAACGACCGCTGCAGACCGCAAGCGTGGCACGACGGCAAGCAGTCGCTGGGGGCCAGCCACACCGACGTCACAAATCAACTCGGTGGCCACTCCCATCCAACCCAACGTCTGACACGCTTCGGCAGCAACGTGACCGTCGGTACTTCCCGCGGTCACCACGACGACGCGATGCCGCCAAACGGGTTCGAAATCCGACGTTGTATTCTCGGCCCCATCCATGCTGGCCTGGGAAATCTCGGAACCGAAAATCCGCATCGTTCTGGCTTCGGGATGATAAAACGAATACTCGAAGTGCGAGGCGATTTCGTCGGCGTTCTGGGCCGCTAAGCGAGTGATGAACACAGCCTGCCCGTTGGCGATCAGTTCTTTAGCGATATCCAAAATCAGCTTGGTCGATTTGCCTTCCCCGTAGATTACCTCACCAAAACGGCAACGAGCGGCACGTCCCAAATCGATCGTTGCCCCCTCGATTGTGACGGTTTCGTCCTGCCGCAGGCGTTGAACGGCTTGGTCCACGGTCAATCTCCCCGACGAGACGGACGTCAGGATTTCTAGGATGGCAGGGGAGGGGGGGGCTGATTTTTTCATGTAAAAACTTAGGCCGGTTGTCATCCCTTGGGCATCACCGACACAATAGTCGGCGGAGACGGCTCAATCGCCAATCCCACGAATCCCAAAAAAATGAAATAAGAGCAAATGAGAAAGAGCTGTGTATTAGCGTATTCGGGCGGACTGGACACGTCAGTGATTCTGGTTTGGCTTCAAGAACAAGGCTACGACTGCCACGCAGTGTACGTGGATCTTGGCCAACCGTGCGAGGACCGGCAGGCAACGCTTGACAAAGCAAAGAAATGCGGTGCATTGACTTCTCGGATTGTCGACGTTCGAGAAGAGCTGTGTCGCGAATTCGCCTTCCCAGTGCTGGCGTGGCGAGCCAAGTATGAAGGAATCTATCTCCTAGGTACGTCCATCGCACGGCCGCTCATCAGCAAGGTATGCCTGCAAGTGGCTCGCGAAGTTGGCGCGGTGGCTTATGCACACGGAGCGACCGGAAAGGGGAACGACCAATGCCGGTTCCAACTCGCGGCCGAGGCGCTTGACCCGAAGATTCAGATGATCGCGCCATGGCGAATGAAGTCCTTCCGTGATGCATTTCCAGGACGTACCGACATGATCGCGTACTGTGCAAAGAACAACATTCCTGTGAAGGCGAGTTCTTCCAAACCTTATAGCAGCGACGAAAACGTACTTCACATCAGCTATGAAGCCGGGCAGCTAGAAGAGCTTGATGTATGCGGCGTGCAACTGGTTGACTTCGGCATGACCGTCAGTCCACAGCAGGCCCCAGACACGCCAGAGGAAGTTACCATCGGGTTCGATGCAGGGGTGCCCACCAGTCTCAATGGTAAAAAAGTATCGGCCCTTGAGATGGTTGAAAAACTTAACAAGATCGCTGGACGTAATGGGGTAGGGCGGATCGATATGGTCGAGAATCGATTCGTCGGCATGAAGAGCCGCGGCGTATACGAAGCGCCGGGTATGACCGTCTTGTATGACGCTCATATGTACGTTGAACAATTGACCATGGATCGCGACCTAATGCACTTGCGTGACCGCATGGCACCGGAAGTGGCGGAAATGGTCTACTACGGGTTCTGGTACGTACCAAAAATGGACGCACTGATGGCCTTCAATCGACAGGCCCAGTCGACGGTGACCGGCGAGGTCACCCTTTCGCTCTACAAGGGAAACATCAGCGTCGCGAAGCGTTCGAGCCCATTGAGCCTCTACGACGCAGCGATTGCAACGATGGAAGGCGGCGGCAGCTACAATCAAGACGACGCCGAAGGGTTCTTACGCATTCAAGGTTTGCCCAGCCGAGTACAAGGCTCGGTAAGACCTCGTCCGTATTAAGGCCCTCATGTTAGTCAAGAACATCATCCGCAAGCGGTTCACCACCGCTTGCCGTTAGGATCGCGCGAATGATTTCCGGCGTGGTTGTCTCTTCTAGAAAGTGACCCTCGCCGTCGACTGTCGCAATCCCAACACCACCTTCGGTAACACCGCCGATCTCAACACCAGGATTCGCTCCCATCACAAAAGACATCGCATTGATGTCGAGTTCGACGGGTTCAGTCCAGACAGCCGATGAATTCGGTGTGGGAAATGCCTCGACCACAAGAGCCGTCTTGGCTGCTTCATCCAACAACTTCTTAGGACCGAGCGGCCCAGTTCGAGGAAATAGCGTCGTGTCGCCGCTGACTAATTGATAATGACTTTGGTTTGATGAAAACCCGCTGATATGCGGCGACGCATACACACTCGGCATCGAACCAACGATCAGCGAATTGCTTGGCGAATTCCACGGCTGATTAAAATCGTAGGAAACGTAGAGTTGTGACTCATTAAGGTATGGCAATATCGCTACTCGCCAACTGTGCATTGGCATACCGGATGCATCGCGAACAACCGGGGCCGGATAGGCTCCATGATCCGCTGCGTAGGCGTTCAGGGCGGCTGCAATTTGCTCTAAGTTCCGTATCGTCTGCGTGCGCTGTCGCACCGCCGACAGCTTGGTCACCGCGGGTGTTGCGTATCGGATGAGGACCCCGCCAAGTCCGATGACAATCAGTAGACCAACAATCGATGCGATGATTCGACGCGTTGTCAGTCCAATATGGTCCTGCGGTACCGGCTGCGAAGTGGACGATGCGCTACTCATCACAAAATGCGGTACTTCGATCTTTCCATCGCATGTCGCACAACGGCCGATATGGCCGCTGAAGCGATCCTCAACGAGGGTTTTGCTTTGGCAATGCGGACAGGTAAACAAGTAAGGCATTTGGATCCGCGTGAAATCGACGAAGGATCGTGAAGATAAACAAGGGATATCGGTCGCGGGCTATCGATAGGCTAACCTATTCAATGGTAACACGTGGGTAACAGGTTTGAATCACTCAGCGAGGATAAAGAAATCTTGAGGTTGGTTATCCAAAGAGTTCGCGAAGGGGCAGTCACGGTTGAAGACCAGTGCGTCGGCAGGATCGAGCAAGGATTGGTCGTCTTGGCTGGGGTAGGGCAGGGGGACGCAGAAGCAACGATTGATCGCATGGTTGACAAGCTTGTGAACCTTCGAATTTTCAGTGATGAGAACGGTAAGATGAATCGCAGTGTGCTGGATATCGGTGGCTCCATTTTAATCATCAGCCAATTCACGCTTTACGCCGACTGTCGGCGCGGACGAAGGCCCGCTTTTACCAACGCGGCGCTACCGAGCGAAGCCAAAAGACTCTACGACTACTTCGTCGAACGGTGCCGGGCCACAGGGATTCAGGTCGCTTGCGGCATTTTCGCAGCCGACATGCTAGTTCAGATTTCGAATGACGGCCCCGTGACGATCATTCTTGATTCAGCTGATTGGGATAATCGAGAAGATCCTAAGTGACTCTGACTGGAATCAGCTGAGAATACGATTCGTATCCCTAAGCACTGGACAACTTAGCGACGCTGAAGCCATTCTTGCCATGCGGGCGGTTTGTCACTCGGATCGGCCAAATAGGGAATCTCGAGCCGGGCACGATCTCTCAGACGCTGTGGAATGTCGGTGTCGCCCCACGCAAGGTAGACCAACAACGCGAGCTTCGCATAAACGGTGATATTGGCCCAGGGACTCTCGCCCCAAAATTTCAGTGCCGTACCAAATGACTTCTTTAACCGAAACCGACCATGCCGAAATTGCATACTCCAGATTTCATCCAACACGAGGTGAACGACAAAGCCAAGGGTCACCGCAAGACTCTTGTAAACTCGAGCGCTTTCCGAAGGGCAGGGCATGACCAAATAAGCAAGCACCCCGACCGAGGCGGCCGCGGGAATACTGTGCCACATACCGCGATGGACGGTGTAACGACGAAAAAACTCGACAACGACAAAACGGATCGCCACGTAGATGATCATCGCGGCCAATGCCATGGCTTCGTGAGAAAGATTGAGGTCACGAAAGCGATCGATCATCAACATCGGAATGGTCGCTGATGCAAACATGCTCGTCTCACGGAGCGGCACACCCGAATCGCTATCAAGGTCTGGCAACATTCCTGCAACGGCACACAAGCCTGCGGCAAGCACCCCACTTTCAATTGTCATGCCCTGATAAAACACACCCCAGTAGCCGTAACCGGCTCCGACTATCGTGCTAGTGGTGATGTGTGTCTTGAAATCAGCCATGATTGGATGCATTGCCTATAAGGTTTCTCGAACCGTCGACGCTAGACAAATAGGTAATCACCTCAAAAAATTGCTATTCGAACGAATCCCCCAGTTCGCTATAGTCGCCGCACCCTGCCCGTCTCCACTGGGCATTGCAATCATTTGGATCGATTTGATCGTCGTCGGCACGGAGGTCGCCGCAATTGGAAAAGTACGACATTTTCATGCTGGTCGTTTTGATCGGTACCATGCTCTTCGGAGCGATCAAGGGATTTGCATGGCAACTCGCTTCGATCACGTCGATCATCCTCAGTTACGTCGTTGCTTACAATTTCCGGGAACCGCTGAGCGAGTCCATCCAAGCCGATCCTCCATGGAACCGATTCTTGGCGATGCTGATTCTGTACGTCGGCACGTCATTACTGATTTGGGTGGCGTTTCGGATGGTGTCGCAAACGATTGATCGTTTTCGGCTAAAAGAATTTGATCGCCAGGTCGGAGCCTTGTTCGGACTGGCTAAGGGTGCGTTGTATTGCACGTTGATCACGCTGTTCGCAGTCACGTTGCTGGGTGAAACCAGCCGAGAGATCGTCGTCCAATCGAAAAGCGGGCGGTACATCGCCCAGGTACTCGACCGAAGCGAGGCGATCATACCCGAGGAGATAGGGCAGGTGATCGGACCTTACTTGGAACGGTTCGACGATCGATTGAAACCGAGCATTGGCGAAAGGTTTTTACCGTGGGCGAATCAGTCGATCGAAAACCAAAATCTCAACTCCTTTTCGGCTCCGTTTTCTGGCAACCAAATCACGCCCACACGAAGCGACTCGACGCCTGAAATCAACCCTTGGTTCAATGGCTCCAATCGTCCTCCTAGTGGGCCATCGTTGCCAGTCTTTCGGCAATCAAGCTCCGCGCCGAGTGAAGCGTTTTCCAATCCGATTCAACAGGCCGAAAGACCGTGGAGCAGCGTCTATTCGCCAGCGAACAATCGCTGAACAAATCTCGACGCTTGGAAGTCTTGAAGACGTCGAATCCACTCAAGAGATTGCTTCACCGCAGCGATCGGCAGCAGGCTTCGTCCAGCCAGAGACGGACCGGAACGCGAAATCATGAGAACCGCGAAATGCGTTTATCCTCATGTATTTTAGATACTGCATACAACATAAGGGGCATTATCGGACGTTGCCGGGGGAGCAAAAACACAGGTTTCGATCCCTCCTGTCCACCCAACGCGTGCTGGACGAACGATCTTGGCTTGCTGATCAAGGCGTCGCTCATGTAGCGTTTGCCAAGCTCCCGCCAACGACTCGCCGGTCGCCAAAGATGGCGATTCACCTAGCTAAAAAAATTGGCGCGATCAAACTCGAAACGACGCCGCACCGACACCCACACGTGGCAAAAAAAGGGAATCAGCTGACCGTCGTATCATCCAAAAATACACCCATCCGACGAAACTTTTCGTACCGCAGTTCGAGCATTGTTTCCGTGTCTTGCGATTCCAATTCGGCAAGCGTTTTGGAAAGATAAGTTTTCAAGCGAGTAGCCATTTGGTGGTGGTCGCGGTGAGCCCCGCCAAGTGGTTCAGCAATCACATGGTCGACGATCCCAAAATGGGAAAGGTCTTTTGCCGTGAAGCGCAACGCCGTTGCAGCCTTCGGTGCGTGCTCGTGACTCTTCCATAAAATCCCCGCGCACCCTTCTGGGCTGATGACGCTGTAGTACGAGTTCTCCAGCATCGCCACGCGATCACCGACGCCGATTCCGAGGGCTCCACCGGAACCGCCCTCCCCGATCACAACACAAATGATCGGAGTGCGCAGCCGACTCATTTTGAACATACTCTCGGCGATGACTTGAGCTTGTCCGCGTTCCTCGGCACCGATTCCTGGATAGGCGCCTGGCGTATCAATGAAACAAATCAGCGGCAACCGATACTTCTCGGCCATACTCATTTTCAGCATGGCCTTGCGATAACCTTCCGGGTGCGCACAACCGAAATGGCATGCGGCGCGCTCCTTGTAAGTACGACCTTTTTGATGTCCAAGTACCATGACCTTGAAGCGGTCAATTTTGGCAAAGCCGGCAAGCATCGCCCGATCGTCACCAAAGAATTTGTCGCCGTGAAGCTCAACAAACTCCTGAAACGCAAGGTTGAGGTAATCGCGCGTGTAAGGTCGGTTCTTGTGACGCGCGACTTGAACCGTCTGCCACGGAGTCAAATTCGCGTAAGTTTCCCGAAGCTGCTCAACTCGCTTTAGCCGCAAAGACCGAAGACTCGCTTCTTCGTCGTCACTTCGTTGCGTTTGACGCTCGAGAGCTGCGATCTGTTGATCCAGCTCGGTGACATGGCGTTCAAAATCCAATCCCATTCCAACATCCATCAGTCAACCATCCAAAATTGCAGAATCACACTTGGTGCTGGCGACAAGAGCAACCAAAGCTCCTCGTCGCCGTAAAATAAGCAATGTCATTCGACTCAGCTTGCCGGTTTTGATTTTTCACTTTCACCGTCATCGGGCTTTGGTGAACCGCCATCTGTTTTCTTTGTGCGTTTGAACATGTCATCGGGAGACTTAAACGACGGCATGTCGTCAAAGACACTGATCTCTGGCGGTTTGGGCCGCTTCTTGAAAATCTCGATTTTGCGAAATTCTTTCAAAAACTCATACATGGATGGGGGACGTTGATCCTCTTTCTTCGCCATCATTCGCTTTACAATCGCTGCAAATTCCGCTGAGACATTGTCGTTGTAAACCAATGGGCTTGGAATGGATGCGTTGAGATGTTTGGTGAGCAGGTCGTTGGGCGTTTGCCCGGTATACGGTGCCTTACCCGTAACCGCCTCAAACAACATACATCCGAACGAATACACATCGGATCGTTCATCGCAGACTCTGCCCTGGATCTGCTCGGGTGACATATAACTCCGTGTCCCCTGAACGATCTTGCTCGCTCGGTGGAACATGCGCCCGAATCCCGATTTCTTTTTTTCAGCGATCGTAAAGTCGATTAGCTTCGTGACACCTTCGCGACTGACAAGATAATTGTCCGGCTTGATATCGCGATGGATCCAGCCTTTTTCATGCATGTGATACAGACCTTCAGCGGCCTGCTCCACAATCGTGTCCAACATAAAGGCGAGAGAATCTGGGCCGCGACGAAGCGCCTGCTTCATGTTCAGTTCGCTGAATAACTCCATCACTAGAAACGGCGTACCACCTTCGACGCGGTACTCATGAATCTTGATGATTCGCGGACTGTCAAGATCACGGGCAACGGTGTACTCAAACTTCAGCGATGAAATCTCATTTTTATCTTCGCGAACCTTTTGACGTAGCACTTTTAGCGCGTAACGTTTTTGACTGGGCTCTTCGACCGCTTCCCAAACTTCGCACGTATTTCCGGCGCGGATCAATCGGGCGAGCCTAAAAGGCCCGAGAAAGTCGCGTGTTTTAGTCATGGATCTGTGAGCATGCCATTTCGGGTCGTAACGATCAGTCAAACTGAGCAGAGATGATAGTTGAAAAGTCGGCGGGAACGAAAGGTCTGCACTCCCCTGCCCCTCTCCCAAACCGTCGGCCCGAGCCAAGCGGGACAACGTTTCCCGGGGGGAATACCAACCTGAGGGGTTTTCAAAACCGCACTTTCCGTGGAAGGCGAAGGCTCAGAAACTGGCTCTCCGGCTGTCGAAACTGTTTGGGCTGTCCGAAAAACATGCGACAACCAGGTGCTCAAGCATTAGCGAAGCAATTGTTCGTAGAGTTTACGGATTTCTCGGGTCATGGTTTCATGACGAAAACGTTCCGTGAATCTTGCCTTCCCGGTCGTTCCCATCCGGTGCCTAGCGACGTCATCTGCCACCAGTTCAATCAACCTTTGAGACAGCTGCGCAGTGTCGCCGGGACGCACCAAGAACCCGGTTTCATGGTCAACTGCGACTTCTCTCGCTCCGTCAATGTCATAGCTGACAACGGGACGACCAGCGATTAAGGCCTGAGGAAGTGCTCTGGCCAATCCTTCTCGGAACGACGTATGAACCAGTGTGTCCATCGCCCCGATCATGCTTGGTACAACGTTCGGAGGCACTAAACCGGTGAAAATGAAGTGAGACCCGAGTCCCAAAGAATCGATACGACACTGTAGCGAGGAACGCAGCACGCCGTCACCCACAAGCAAAAATCTCACGTCAGGACATGCGGCCACGATCGATGGGGCGGCAGTAATCAAGTCGTCGTGCCCCTTCAGATGAAACAGCCTTGCGATCTTTCCGATGACGACGTGATTCGGCAGGATGCCCAGCGACCGGCGTGTTGCATCCCGTTTCTCGTCTGCATGAATAAAGGGCTCCACATCCATCCCGCTATAGATGGTGACGAACTTTTCACGATCGGCGACCTTCGCGCGGACCAATAAGTCCGTCATTGCATCGGCCACTGATATAAGTCGATCACACCATTTCGCTGCGCGGGTCTCACACATACGGAAAAAAGCACGTGCCAGGGCTGGCTGGTATGGATGAAATGGCGCGCCATGAACCGTGTGAACTGTCGCTGGAACGCTCTCAACGAACGCAGCACGTCGGCCAAGTAAACCACCTTTTGCACTATGCGTATGCACGACATCGGGCTTGAAGTCGCGAATGATCTGTCGCAACTTTCGTAACGCCACCCAATCTTTCGCTGGAGAGATTGCCCGAACGAGTTCAGGGACAACATTAACCGCTAAGTCCCCTGCCCTGCCCTGTGTCAAAAGGTCGCCCTCCGGCCCCATGGCCGGCCCAGTCACAAGCAATACTTCATCTCCATATTCACGTCGGAGATCCACGCAATTAAATAGAGTGTTTTCTTGCGCGCCGCCAATGATCATGCGCGTAATGATGTGAATGACTCGCATGCTCTGGCTCACAAAAACAGAAAGACTCGCTCTACGTTGACAACAGTTTGGTCTTTCCAAGCACGTTCGAGAAGGTCTCGATCACTCGATCCGCAAAGCGGGCGTTCGAAAAGCGAGAGTACAGCAGGTTCCCAATGGAGGAAACTTGATCGGGCGTTTGGTTCAACGCGGCAAGAAGGGCACGATACAGAGACGCAGGGTCTGACAATTCGAAAGCGCCAAAGTTGCCTGCTTTGGTGACCACTTCTTCCACCGAAGTACCAGCAACGTAGCAAACAGGTGTTCCAACGTAGTATGCTTCGAGCGCGGGAAGTCCAAAGCCTTCGATCTCCGATGGCAACAACAAAGCCAGAGAACTTTGAACCGTGTTTACCAACTCTGCTTCATCGAGCGGTGGAGATAATTCTACATGCTTGAGTTCACCCATCAGTTGTTTGCCATGTTCGTCAAGACGACCGATCAAACGAAGTGGAGGTAAGTCATATCGCAAACGCCCTAGCTCTCTCCAAATTTCTAACATTCGATTCGTTTGCTTATGCGGCGAAGTTGACGCAAGATGCACCACCGCCCTGCCCTTCGCTGCCTTCTGTCCAAGGTACTTCTCCCATGAACTGCTTTCATAGGTAACGTGAATCGGTGGTGGTTTTATACCCTGTCGAATACAAAACTCTTCAAGCTGGCCTTTCGCATTTTCGGAGACCGTCATCACCGAATCTAAACGAACCAGACTATTCTTCATCACTCGTATCCAATAGCGAAACTGGCGTGCGCTTCGGGATTGGGGGTAGTGGTCGGCATAGTGTTGAATAATCGCGTCATGCATCGTACCGACGACGGGAACCGACGGTCGAGACAAAAGTGATAGGTATCCTTTCGGATAGTACCAGAGGTCACACTGGGGACGAAGAAAAAGGGGGTGCATTGAATCGCAAACCAAACGCCCAAAGGGACGATCGGTCCGAAAAGGTAGCCGGCATTTCAATTCCTGACGCCCAGTTGAACCGAACGAACTGGAGGAAGTTAAAATCGTAAGTTGGACATTGTCTCGTTGCCCTAGTTCATCAAGGAGCGAACGGGTCATCGACGTGATACCCAAACTGCGATCACGATGAGGGTTCTGGTCCGCAAGGTAAACGGCAACGCGAATCGGGCGCCCTTGGCAAGGTGAACCTGGGATAGATTGACTCACGAAGGCTCCGCTCCTCGACAAGTCGTCGTTTCACAGGTAAGCACCGCTTGAGCGGCGCACGGAGTGCTGGCGTCCACTCTTTGCTGCTCGCATCGAATCCCACGCTGTCGCATCGCGACTGCTATCGCATCCACTAATTGCGATGCTGCTCGTACTGCGGTTCGCGAGACAACTGTCTTTCTCGCATTACTACGCATCGCGGCTCTTTCAACAGTATTCGTAGTCCACCACCGATTCAGAGCCATCGAAAACGACATTGGATTATCTGGGTCAAATTTATATCCATTGTGATTGTCCGTGATCAAAGTCTCGACGGCTTGGCTGTGAATGCTTCCAAGAACCGGCAACCCAGAAGCGAAGGCTTCATCAACCACCAAGCCCCACTCATCGCCCAGCGTTGGGAAAAGCAAGAGATCATTGTCGCGGTAATGAACACGCAATTGCTCCGGATCGCAGTGCCCAATCAAATTAAGTTTTAGGTTTGGTGCAAATTCGGTAGACTGCAAGACCTCGCGTTGCGGTCCATTTCCTACCACGTTCCATTGCATTTTGCGATCGGGATGTTCACTCGCAAAGTGTTGCAGCGCCGCCGCCGCTTGAACGATACCTTTTCGTTCCGTCAACTGTCCGACGGTGAGGATCCGATGCAAATCACGGCCACCCTCTATGTCTGGCAATGGGCCATCGTACGTTTTACGACGGTCAGCAGCATAATCCCAAGGCGACATCATCAATGGGTCCGCACCTAGCGAAAGCAGGTATCGACGACAGCTTGGACCGTTGTAGGTCACTCCATCAACAACTCGAAGTAAACCCTTGCGCAATGCGACTCTGGCAAGGCCTCGACCAGCCTCGCTTCGCTCAGACGCAAGCACACCGGCGATGTGGACCACGTTCGAACGCATTCTTCGGTACAGTTGCGATAAAAACGTTCGTGCACCTAACTCAAGTGAAATGATCACATCGGGTTTGATCCGACGCAACTGATGGAAAGTATCCAATGGGATATGAATGTAATTGGGTTCGCGATATCCGCTCGGATGGACTGCCGTACGAGTGATGGTCCATGTCCTCTGAACGACAACCTCAAGACCGTCTGTCTCTGGCTTCCAATCGCGATTACCTTCGATTGCAACTGAACTAACAATCGTAAGTCGTCCAACCCTTTTGGAGAGTTCTCGAAACACGTCCAGCAGATTGGGGGCAACAAAGTTAACGAGAAAAACGACGTTCGTCGCAGGCAAGCGATTCCAAGCATCCGCGACCGGTGCGGTGGTACTCGAAATCTCGCCTTGCGAAACGTCTGTCAGTAATTTTTCGTGAAGCTTCAGCATCGTGCAACAGTACGGAGAATCGCCTTGATCAACGGCAAATGGGGCTTTTCCGCTGACTCCCTCATCCTATTCCGTGAACCCACTTTTTTCCGCTGATTTTTGCCCAACAATCTCAGATTCGCTTCGTACTGCGTCGCGATAAACGATCGCAACCATTCCGATCAGGCATATGACTTGGCCAATGAGTGCCCCCTGCACAATCGATAATACGCCCGACAAAGGATAAAGCCCTGCAATACCAATGATCATGGCCAGGGCGGAGAATAGTCGAACACGAACCGCCGCCATCGGCCGCCCCCTCCCCTTCACATAGCTTTCCAGGCCTTGAACGACCCCCTTAATCGAAGAGACCGGCGCTAGCCAAACGGCGTAAACGATGGCGGGCGAAAATTCTTGGCCATAAAAAAAACGAACAACTGGTCCGACAAGCAAGACAAACCCAACCGTCATCAAAGCTTGAAAGCCAATCGCGAGCCAAAACAGGCGGCGAAACTGTGCTAGCGAACTGGCGGTTCCCTGTCGAGCGCCGGCATTGAAAAGGTAAAGGCCCAGGGTATTTGGAATCACCGTCAATGGATATGCCACTGGTAACATGGCGCTGTAGTAACCTTGAGTTACTATCGGCGTCAGCCAGAGCATTAGCAGCAGGTCGAGTCTCTCAAGAACGTCTGTTGCCAACATAGCCAGCGCATAAGGCCGTCCTTCACGGAACATCTGCATGGCCCCCGGCGCCGCCGGAGCTACCCGTGCCGCCGGAGCTACCCGTGCCGCTGGAGTTCCTGGTGTCGCTGGAGCACCGGTCTGCGCACCGAGCCCACGTAAACAGGGCAATACCGAGACTAGGGACGCAACGAGAAACAGCAAACTTGCAATCATTACTGTCATCTCGGCAAAGAGCGCCCAAAGAAACAATAACAAAGGAAAGGATGCTGCAGCCCATAGTCGCCAGCGATTGAATTTCGAAAAATCATCTGTCCCGCGCGCTATGGCAGACAGCATCAGCGCCAATTGCTGGCCAATCAAAGAGAGCGAGCAAATCACTGCCAAGGGAAAGACATATTTCTTTTCCTGGGGAAGGCCGACAAGACTGCAGGCTATCGCCACCACCGTCGTGAGGAATCCGGTAAGGAGCGCCAAGCGGAAAACCGAACGCTGCAGGGATCGAAGGTCGATCGTGCTCATCGCTGCATAACGACACACAATCTCAATCGCGCCAAAGAGTCCAACGTAGAGAAGCGTCTGGGAGAATAGAACCGCCGCAGCGTATTCCCCACGTCCTTGCGGACCTAAGAGCCGCGCCAACAGAACACCCTGCGCTAGCTGCAGAGCAACGATGCCAAACGAAACCCCAATCGTTACTACGAATGGCTTGGCGCGCCGCAGAAACGAAACGAGCCGTCCTTGAAAATTGGGTATCGATGGGAGAGCGGTATCGGGCGTCTGCATCATGCAGAAAATTGTAATCAGTCAAGGCCGCGAACGACCTTCGCGGGAGCACCTTTTTGGAAGCGATAGATCGATAATCCCACATAACCGATAATCGAAACCGCCAATATCCCTGCTATCGCTATCTTCCAACCGTCCGCCCCGACGTCTAGCGAAAATGCGTTTAGTGAGGAACTGGAGCTAAATCGCTTGATCTTTGGCTTCGGTAAGGGGACCTTTGAAGTCCGCTTCTCACTTGTTGATCGACCTGTTGCGGCGAGCTCATGAGACGGGGCAAGCGAATCAGCATTCGGCAAGTCGTTAGACGCATAGGGAGTTTGCGAGACCAAATTGGAATCATCGAACCGATCAGCTTCGACTCCCATCGCGCCTTTCAAGTCCGCTGTCTTTATATCTCCCAGTAAGTCATCTCCTGTATCCGTATCATCTGTGCCATCGTTGCTACCACGATCGCATATCACTACGTCGAACCAATACTTTCCACATCGCAAACGATCGCCATGATTGAGCACCGTCCACACCATCGGCGCGAGTTGCGTTTCTTTGACGTAGGTACCAAACTCGCTTCCTAAATCGATCACCCGAGCTGTCCCCGCTTGGTGCTGCACCAAACAGTGACGGTCGCTGACCGACTGACTCTTGGGGCGAATTTGGCACTCTTGATGACGCCCGATCAGGTACAAGCCGACGCGAATCTCCGCACTCACTCCCGCGTGCGTACCTTCGCCGACAACCAATCGTACGTCAATTGGCGACTTAACTGCACTCGGACCTTCACTGACGGTTGCAACCTTTTGAATGCCAGTTGTTCCTGGAGGTCCGGGGACTTCATCGTCGGTACGAGGTTGGTTAGTGATCGTGACCATAGAATCTAGCGTCCAATGATGACGACTGGGTTGCCGTCTCGACTCTCAGTCGACTTGATGATGGGGCGATTTTCTTCCTCTGGACGTAGAGCGAGGACCACTCCAATTCCAACAACCGCGAGCAATGCAAGGAAAGCCATCGCCAGTCCAATGCCTAACATCACTTGCTGATTCCCTTGGAACCGATTGATGCCATGATCAACGGGCTGCATTGTCCCGGGTCGGGAGACGGCAAGAATGGGAGCCTGAACCTGAGCTGGTCTTGAGATAACTGCTTTGCCTGCTCCACTCGGGAAAGTGGTGGATGTCGTGAGTGGCGTCGTCTCGGTGACGGGCGGAAGTGAACTAAAATCAAAAAATGTACCTTCCTCAACGACCGCCACTTCGTCAAGTTCGCTGCCGATAGAAGAATCGCTCATCGTTGCCTGGTAGATGGACGCATCGGAGACCGTGTCCCCAGCCATCGCAACGGGGCGGAGTGCTCCCAATCCGTCACCCTGCCCTGCCCCACCATTGATCTGCGCCAACTGTGACAACAACTCCGTCGCACTCGGAATCCGGTCCTCGGGGCGTTTCGCCATCATCCGTATCGCAAGCTGAGCAAGCGCCGCAGGACAATCCGGGCGTTTCTTACGAATGTCGGGCACGGGTGCCGTTTGATGCTTGGCGATTCGTTGGACCTGCGTCTCTCCCGGATACGGAGGCAAGCCGGTGAGAAGATAATAAAGCGTACAGCCGAGCGAATAAATATCGGCACGGCCATCTACACTTCGACTATCAAGTGCCTGCTCGGGCGCAAGAAACTCGCTGGTGCCAAGCAGTCTTGACCGTCCAGCGTCGTTCGGCGACTCACCTTGCCACCCAATTCTAGCCAATCCCATGTCACTGATTTTTAAAACACCATCGCCACGCAACAACAAATTGGCAGGCTTAATGTCGCGGTGAACAATCCCTCGACCATGAGCATGAGCGAGACCTGCGGCCGTCTGTTTCATCGCATCTAATGCTGCGGCGATAGATATCATGCCGTCGCGTTGAACAAGGTGTTGCAAATCGATTCCGTCGACATACTCCATTGCGATAAAAAGCTTTCCATTGTCTTTCGCAAAGTCGTAGGCACGAACAATGTTAATATGATCTAGCTGCGCTGCCGCTCTTGCTTCGGATTCAAACCGTTCAATTCGCCGCGAGTCCAATGCAGACTCCGAGGACAACACCTTGAGTGCCATCGGACGCTTCATCACTCGGTGTTCGCCCAGATAGACGACGCCCATCCCACCCTTACCCAGCGGCCTCAGGAGTTTGTAGCTCCCAAGAA
The DNA here is from genome assembly GCA_031411655.1 of Planctomycetaceae bacterium. Taxonomy (GTDB): domain Bacteria; phylum Planctomycetota; class Planctomycetia; order Pirellulales; family Pirellulaceae; genus UBA6163. The sequence goes on along the minus strand of JANOBM010000056.1, from coordinate 42,636 downwards.
AAAAGCCACGTCCACGCCCTGCCAACAGTTTTTTCGCTTGCCACTGGGTAAGCATCCCGGAACCAAGCAGTCCGCTTGCCAATCGCTCGCGTGAAATCGAATCGGATTCCGCAAGCAACGAAACGACCACTTTCTTCAAATCAGCAAGCTCTACCAGTCCAGCGTTCAGCGTCAGACGCACAAACTCCCTGGTTTGTTCGTCCAGTACCGGTTCAACTGTTTTTTGTTTCGTCAATTCTTAATCAGCGACTTGAGAGCCCCTATCTCACCTTCCCAGTCGAGCGGTTCGATGGCCTGAAGGTCCAACCTAAAATCTACTCGAATAGGTCGCAAGGGGCACCATCAAATTAGTCTCAGTGGACGTTCGCGCACGTCACTCATCAAAAAAAACAAGGAAACGGCGGCTAATTTGACATCGTGAAGTTAGTATTAATTATTCGTGTAGAAAGCATTCGCCATTGATTATGATGTGATCGAATCGGAGCGAGACAACGCATCGTCACCGTGCTCACTCTCGCTTTGAGCGTCTTGAGGCTCAGGTCTGCTTTGTGTCTCTGGCCGTTCATCAATTAGCATGCGCAACGGTGGAGACTGCAAATCATCAAACTGACCAATTGAAATGCATCGGACGCAGGCAATTACGGCTGCCGCCCCCATCAGGATCGCAATAGGCAACGCTACGAAAATCACACTCATTCGCGGACTCCTCGAACGAACTTTGGGTCAGCAAATGTCTTACTTGCAAGCGTGAGTGAGAGGACGGATAGCGAACTAATCGGCATGAGGATCGCAGCAATCAAAGGATTAATAATGCCCGTCATCGCCAACGTCACGGCAAGGAAGTTGTAACAAAGCGAAACTCGAAAATTTCGACGGATAACGTTGATGGTCGCCGCACTCGCGTCGATCAACTGAATGATCGACAGCAGGTCACCACTGGCCAGATACACTGGCGACGCTTGCAGACTAGCTTCAGCGCCACCACGTACCGCGACGCCAACATCGGCGGCGGCAAGCGCAGCGGCATCATTGACCCCATCGCCCACCATCACGACCGTGGAACCTTTGCGACGTGAATCGTCGATCCACTGCAGTTTCTGCTCGGGTGATAACCCTCCTTGTGCCATCTCGTCAACGATACACAGCGAACTCGCTACCGAGGCAACAGTGGTTGGATGGTCACCTGACAATATTCCCACCTGCCAGCCTCTTTTTCTCAACTCGCTCACTGTCTCCATCGCCTCAGGTCTCAGTTTGTCGCCAATGCCAATGACTGACACAATCAATCCATCGACAGCCAGCAAAACGGGACTCACTCCGTTTTTGGCTATGCGGGCAACCTCAGCGATGCGATCGCTAGGAACATCCACCCCAAAGGAACGAACGAATGCAAGGCTTCCGACAATCACGGTTTTCTCATCGACCAGACCACGAATCCCACCACCTGTTTTCTGTTGCACCGCGGTGATGCATTCATCAGGATGCAATTCCAGTTGGCGGCGGGATGCCGCATCAACGATTGCCACGGCGATCGGATGGCATGACTGGCGCTCAAGGCTCGCACAGAGGGTGAGTGTGTCGTCGTCCATGCTTTCCGAAACCAACTGAGGGCGTCCTTCAGTCAGCGTTCCGGTTTTGTCAAACCAAACAATCCCTGCTTTTGACAATCGTTCAAGTGTGTCGCCGCTGCGAATCAACAGCTTTCGCCGGGCGGCGCGTCCGAGCGTGACCGCAATCGCAAGAGGCGTAGCGAGCGCCAACGCACACGGACAAGCAACGATCAACAACGCCACGGTGTTACTTGCCGCTCGCATCGGATCGACAGGCCACCAAAGCAGACAAGTAATCAATGCAAGGGCCAATAGCACCAACACAAATCGACCGCCAATTGCGTCTGCCAATTGCACGATCGGTGTTCGATTGATCGCCGCTTGCTCCACAAGACGCATGAGTTTGGCGATTCGAGATTCACTACGAGGCGCTGTGACTTCCATTTCAATCGCCGCTTGCAGGTTCAATGCGCCGGCCTCCACCTGATCTCCTATTCCAACGGGGACAGGCATACTCTCCCCGGTTAGTAACGATCGATCGACCGATGAAACGCCTCGCAGAACAAACCCGTCGACCGCAATGCCCTCCCCTGCGCCCACTAACACGTGATCTCCCATACGAAGCGAATCGGCAGGCACCCTTTGCAAACCGCCCTCGTCGTCAATTTGCATCGCAGATGGCGGCGACATCCTCATCAGTAACGATACCGCATCGGCCGCTTGATGTTGCTGCCTGAACTGAACCCATCGACCGACCAGCAACAGGAACACTAGCACGGCAACGGAGTCAAAATAGACATCTGCATGCCCTACGAAAAGACTAACCACACCTGCGACCGCGCCTACACCGATCCCCAGCGCGATCGGTAGGTCCATGTGGGGCGTTCGAGTCCGTAATGCAGCCCAAGCACCTACGAAAAAGGGACGCCCTGGGACACACACCGCTAAAAGAGCAAGGAGTACGCCTGCTGTCCGCAAAAGCATCATTTGTGATTCGGCGATACCGGAAAACTCGCCTGCGTAAATCCCAATCGCAATCCACATCGCGTTCATCGCGCAGAACCCAGCGACGGCAATTTGAACCAATCTCGCTCGGTTTTCCTTTCGATACCTCTCCCCTTGCGAACCTTCGGTCCAGGGCGAAACCCGATATCCGATCCCAGCAAGCGTCTTGGCTATTTCGCTCAATCGCACCATCGAAGGATCGTACGTCACCTCGATGCTGTGATCGTGCATACCGATCCGTGCGTTATTCCAACCAGGGACCAGCGGCGCCATGCGTTCGATTAACCAAACACACGCACCACAGTGAATCCCTGAAACGGCGAGCCGACTACATAACAACACTCGGTCGCTCCCATCGTGACCAACGATACGGGGAGCCGACGCACCAAGCAGTCTTAGGTCGTCGAGATCGTCGAAGCGACTTCGCACGGACGAATCTGCTTGAACGGGAGTTCCGGCATCCGACATCAATCGATCGCGTAGGTCATAATAGTCTTCAAGACCCCATTGGTGGATAAGCAGAAATGCGCCACGACATCCTTGACAACAAAATGTCGTCTCTCCCGCCTTGCGAGGCGGTGCCGGTAGTCCGCAATGATCACATGCATCTGAGGATCGATTGATCATCACTGTCGCATGGTTTCGCGAGTTGTCAATTTGCATTTTCACAACAAGGCAGCGATCCGCTGGTAAGCAAATGGATTCTTTTCGATGGCTCCACTTGAATCTCGGAAGAAAGCCACCGACCGCGCGAACCAAGCGAGCTAAGATCAGCTGCGGCTCGCCCTGTCGCCGTAAACCAACCGCACACGACAAGCGTTATGGCACCGATGGTGGGCATCAACCAAGGCGTGCTGCCTCGACTGAGACTGACAAATTTGAGAGAGCCAGCGACGAGAGCCACTAACGCAGGGACGGTGCCAAGCCAAAAAGCAAACATCAGAAGAATCGCCGCTCTCACCGACCCTCCACCTGCGGCGACCAATACGAATAAATACAACCATCCACAGGGTAGCAAAACGGTTAATGCACCCGTCGCGACACTGCGCAAACTAAGCGGCAACTTGAGCACATGCGGACGTATACTCGCTACTGTCGAAGCTATCGAATTTGAGATCTTTGCGAGCCCGATGAATGACGGCTTCCAGGAGGTCGTTCCACGTACCAACCAGATCACTCGCCCGATTCCCATGACAATCATCAGGACTCCGACAAGCCGAGCAGCCGAAGCTTGAATACCGAACAGGCTTCCGATTTGTCCAAAGGCACTTCCTGCCAGTCCTGCGATCACGCCGAGAACGGTATAGGTTAACAGTCTCCCTAGATGGTAACCGGTAATCCGAGCAATGGCTGGTATCTTGCGTTGGGTCGCTGATGCAGTAGAGCCACTGGACCAAATGGCGATTGGCCCACACATGCAAACACAATGAAAGCTTCCAAGCAAACTCGCCAAGAATACCGCTGAAAGCCATGCGAACATTATCGTCCCCGCGTCAGTTCGACGACTTGGCTATCCGAAAAACGTTTTCCGATGGAAGGTGACTCCAGCAACAGCTCTGCCTGCCAAAGGCCATCCCGCTCTAGTTCAACGTACTGTTCTGGACCTTGGACACTCACGACGATTGGTTCCCCAGCCCTCGCATGGTGATAGAGGGTCAGCGAGCCGCGTGGGTTTTGGATTTCAACTCCGTCAACATCACAAACGGTCCAAGTTAAACGATGTCCACGGGCACACGGTGACCAGCGATACTTCACATGCCAACCCAGTTCTTGGCTCTGCTGACGAATTTCCACTGAATCATCCCACAACATTGCCTTGCTGTGATAACCGGGCACGACGGCAACGGTCGGGTCGCTATTCGAAAGAATGATCGCCGTTATTCCGATGACGATTTGCCCCAATAAGAAGAATACAACGATGCTTCCCCAAAGCCATGCAGCACGATGAGCGGCAAGCTTCGTAGCTTCTCTCGACAAGGGCACGTCTTCGGTTCGACTCAACGAGGTCAATGTCGCCATCACTTCGGTCCCAACAATTGCCATGACCGCGCTTTCACTTTTCCGGTTTGATCTGACACGACAATCATCGCATCCGCTCGCCCCCCCTGCCCCGCCAGAACGCTCGAAGCAAACTGTAATGAAACGGCAACGACGCTGGACTTCCCAGGCTCCAACGCCAACTTCTCCGGCTCGATCACCTCAATCGCGACACCATCAGGAGTGGAAACCGCAATCTGGAATACCTTGGGCGCATCCGAACGATTCACGAGCCGAACCTTCACTGAATTCTGGACACGTCCAATGCCAATCGACGTGTAGGGATTGCCCGCACCCCGAATCACGGTCACATCAAAGGATGACTTCGTAGATAGAACGTATAGAAATGCAGAAAAAGAGATCGCCAGAAGCACCGGGTACATCAACGTGCGAGCGCGAAGAATACTTGAAGGTTTTCCGTCCAAACCATCCTGTGACGAATACCGAATCAAGCCTCTCGGTTTGCCAATTTTGTCCATCACACTGTCGCAAGCATCGATGCACTGCGTGCAATTAATGCACTCCATTTGTAGTCCGTTGCGAATATCGATGCCGGTTGGACAGACCGCAACGCACATCTTGCAATCGACGCAGTCACCTTTTTGAGCCTGCTCCGATGAGCCACCATCAGTAGTTTTTGACTTCGCTAGTTTTCCGCGAGGCTCGCCCCGTTTGGTGTCATACCCAACAATCAAGCTGCGTCGATCGAGCATTACCGATTGAAAACGGCCATAAGGGCACGCAATTAAACACAGCTGTTCACGGAAGAACAAAAAGTCAAACAGCATGGCCACCGTGGTACCAGTCATTACAAGGAATGCCAAAGGATGCTTGGCAGGCGAACTTTGTATCCAGTAAGCAAGGCGATCGGTGCCGACGAAATAGGAAAGAAAGGTGTGCGCAAGGGCCATCGCCAGTATCAGGTAAATCACATACCGCAAAATCGCAAGCGGACCAATGATCGACCGCCGCGGCGCCCCTCCCCTGCCCTTGGTCCCTTCAAACAATCGATCGATCGGACGAAACAGAAACTCCATATAAACCGTTTGTGGGCAAAACCAGCCGCACCACACTCGACCCGCCAGCGCAGTCGACAACATGATCGTTAAGAAAATGCTGATACCTCCAAAGGCAACGAGCAAAGTGTCCGTTGGTAGAAAAGTGTAACCAGCAACGATCAGCTGCCTTGCAGGAATGTCGATCAAGAACGCAGGCTTACCAGAAATGCGTAGGTGCGGAAGGGCAACGAAGAACGCAATCAACGCATAGCCGACCCACCGTCGACGCGACCAAAAACGTCCAGGCGACAGCTTTGGCCACAGCCATCGGCGCGAGCCATCTTTCTCCAACGTGCTAAGTACATGGTCCGGCGAAGGCAGCAGTGAATTACTTCCGGGCTGTCTCCCTTGGGCAAGGACCGGGTTGCTTTCGCAGCTTGGGTCAGACGCACAAGTACCACAACGTCCACACCCCCCCTGCCCTTTCGCTGGTGCCGCCTCTGCAGCAGCAGATAGGGATATCTGCACGAGTCCGGAGCCATCCGAGCGCGAGGGATGTGCGCTGGTCACAGCGATGCCTCCGCTTTAGTCGTGTCCGCGGGCACCGACTCGGTCGTGGCTGAACTTTCTTCCGAGACTTCTTCAACCGTGGGCCATGGATCGATCACATTGCCCTCCGCCGGTCGAGCGGTACCTCCAACGGGTTTACCCCTGAGGCTCGCCGCGTAGGCAGCCACCAAAACCATTTCGTTTTGGGACAAGCGGTTCTTCCACGACGGCATGGCACCCCCGCCAGCGCCTTGGACGATGACTGTGAAGACATCTTCGATCTGCTTCACATTTTTGTATTGCTCATCAGTAAGATTGGGCCCAACCAAACCACTTCCATCGGACTTATGGCACGAAACGCAGTTGGTTTGAAAAACGCTTTTCCCAAAACTGAGCCAGCTCTTCTGATTCATGTACTGGACAAGCGTCTTTCGATCGCCGGCCAATTCACCGATCTCGGCGAATTGCAACTTCGCATTGCTGGCGAGTTCCACTTCAAAACGATCGGTCACAGACCGGCCTTCTGTACCGAAGTGATAATATGCCCAATACGGTGGGCATATCAAAACGGTCCCCACGAATAACCACGTCCACCAACCAGGAAGCGGATTGTCGTACTCTTCAATGCCATCGTAACTGTGACCGGTCAAACCTTCGTTTTCGATAGCGTAGGACGTTTCGGAGTTGCTGTTCATCGTATCATTGGTCATCGTTAAAGTCTCATTCTTCAACACGTGGATCTTGCGGCAGATCACTCAACGGGATCGACGCGAATCGATCCGTTGCATTTCGGGTCAACCGAAGCGTGGCGTACGACATCAGTGCGAAGGCAACGCAAAAGAGCAACAGTGCCGCTTCCGCGCAATCGCTGTAATCAATCGCACGAATCAAATCGGTGAGCATGTTTAGCTTCCTTCACTCTCTTGGTTACCGGCGGGACTGTCACCGGGTAACGGTTCCGTCGGGGGAGTTGCCACGGGAACCACGCTAGGCTCGGATGCTGGAACGCCCTGCGCCTCGACCACGGGACTGGCTTCGACAGTCGGTGAGGTGGCGGGTGCGGGCTTGAAAATATCGACACCGACCCGCTGCAAGTAAGCGATCAATGCAACCGCCTGAGAATCCATCGTCAACAGGGTTTTACCGCCGGTAACGGGCCTCATGACCGGCCCACCTTGCGACACGATCTGTGCCGCGATTTCCTCTGCCTGCTTTTGGGCCATCTCGGGTCCTTCGGTTAACTCCCGATCGTAGGGAGCACCAAGCAGATGTGCAGCCCACACTCGGTCGGAAACTTTCTTGAAATCCATCGAGGTTTCAAGCAGGTGTTGGTAGGAGGGCATCACGCTTCCGACGACGACCTGCTGAGGATTCTCGAAGTGCAACCAATGCCACAAGCTGCTTTGTTTACCACCTTCACGGGCTAAGTCAGGACCAATACGGCGGCTTCCCCACTGAAACGGACGGTCGTAGATAAACTCACCTGGCTTGCTGTATTCGCCATAGCGTTTGGTTTCCGCCACGATGGGGCGGATCATTTGGCTATGACAGTTGTAGCATCCCTCAGACACATAAATATCCCTGCCCGCAAGCTCCAGCGGGGTATACGGAGTGACGCTCGCGATCGTCGGAATGTTACTACGGATCAAGAACGTTGGGATGATCTCAAAGAGGCTAGCAACTACCACTGCGATCACCACGAATACTGTGAACCGAAGCGGCAATCGCTCCCAGCGCCGGTGCCAATGCATCTGACTCCAGACACCTAGCTTTTTGCCAAATTCTAAGACCGGTGCATCCTTCAATTCGCTCGTTGGTTTTGGCGTATCAAAGGCGGTAACGGTCGAGGGCATCGGGGCCAACCTGCGTGCTGAATAGACCGGCACGTCATAGGTAGCCGGCCGAGCGAGCCAGGTCATGAGGTGATTGACAACCATCATCAAAATTCCGGTGACGAAGAGCGCGCCACCAAGGATACGAATCCACCAAAGCGGTATCGTTGCTTGTACTGTTTCAATGAAGTCGGGGTAGGTGAGTCGCCCCGTTTCGTCCATCGCTCGCCACATCAAACCCTGAGTCAAACCGGCGACGTAGATCGGAACGATGTAGAGAAGAATCGCAATCGTCCCAACCCATAGGTGCCATTCTGCGAGTTTCTTACTCCATAAGGGGGCCTGGAACAATCTCGGCAAAAGCCAATAGACCATGCCAAAAATCATCATCCCGTTCCAACCTAGTGCGCCCGCATGGACGTGTGCAATCGTCCAGTCGGTGTAGTGACTCAGTCCGTTGACACTCTTGATACTCAGCATCGGCCCCTCGAACGTTGCCATCCCGTAAAAGGTAATGCCAACCACAAAGAACTTAAGCACCGGGTCACTTGAGACCTTGTGCCACGCACCTCGCAGTGTGAGGAGGCCGTTGATCATGCCTCCCCACGAAGGCATCCAGAGCATCAGGCTGAATAGCATCCCAAGCGTACTGGCCCATTCGGGCAGCGCGGTGTAGTGCAAGTGGTGAGGCCCAGCCCAGATGTAAATGAACACCAGCGACCAGAAGTGAATGATCGACAACTTGTAGCTAAAGACTGGACGCTCGGCTGCCTTCGGAAGAAAGTAGTACATCAAACCGAGAAACGGTGTTGTTAAAAAGAATGCTACGGCATTATGGCCGTACCACCACTGCATGAATGCATCCTGAACACCAGCGTAAATCGGGTAACTCTTGCCTAAACCGATCGGAACGACGAGGTTATTAAAGACGTGAAGTACAGTCACAGTCACAATCGTTGCGATATAGAACCACAAGGCGACATAGATGTGCCGTTCGCGACGATTGAGCAACGTCATCAAAAAGTTGGTACCAAAAAAGCCAAGCCAGACAACGGCGATAGCCAAGTCAATCGGCCACTCCAGCTCGGCGTACTCCTTGCTTTGAGTGATCCCCAGGGGCAGTGTGATCGCTGCCGCGACGATGATCGCTTGCCAACCCCAAAAATGCAGCCAGCTGAGCGTGTCACTCCACATTCTCGCTTTGCACAACCGCTGGGTGCTGTAGTAGATCGCAGCAAAAATCCCATTTCCTGCAAACGCAAAAATTGCCGCATTCGTGTGAAGCGGGCGGAGCCGACCGAAACTAAGGAACTGCGCCGAAAACCCGAAGGGCTCAAACAGTTTCGGGATCACCAACAGTACGGCTACCAATAGTCCGGCGAGCGTCGCGACCAACCCCCAGACCACGGTCGCAGTTACAAAACTGCGCACGATCGAATCGTCATAGCTGTAATGATCGATGGGCTGCGATAAATCACTGACTGGATGGTGCGTTCCAGGTGCAGATACGGCCTGATCGGCGGTAACGGTCGCCATCGTTGCGGTCACTCCATGAGTCCATGCGGAAAATCGATATTGGCTACACTATTACACAATTAGTGCCAAGTGCGAGACGAAATGCCCTGTCGACGCCTTGTCGATGCCTTGTGGCAGCTTGCCAACGGCGAGATGCCTGTCGTTCAATCGCTGATTTCAATGTTTTATCATATCGCTCGACATTTTGTCGCATCGCGTCTTCATCGCCCCGCACGATTTCGTCTCGCTTGAGAACTCACGCGCTCCCTCGCCGATATCGCACGCCGTCCGTGCGGAACCAGCACATCCTGCCAAGCATTGGAAACAGACACGCGGCAAAACAGATAGACTGCAACCTTTGTAATGCGAAGTTGAGAACGCGAAACGCACGAACCCAACCGATCCACACGGCTTTAAAAAATTTCGCATTTTGACGGCCCCCGCCCCTGCTGCTGAAATGACCTTACCGAAAGTGCAACCGGAAATGAGCGACCACTGCACCGTCCAGGCGGCCGGTGTGCTGCTTGTCGTCGCCGATGGCCAGCCACCGCGTCGTCCCCGGCAATTTCTCTTGATGCGCCATACAGACCGCTGGGACTTGCCCAAAGGACATTGTGAAGCTGGCGAAACATTGCGAGAAACGGCCTTGCGGGAAACGGAAGAAGAGACCGGGATCCGGGCGAGTAGAATCCATCTAGTCGACGGATTTACGTACACGCTGGAGTACCCCGTTACCTACGCCGCTCCAACGAAACAAACGTTCACCAAACGTGTCACCTATTTTCTTGGCCGCCTCGATGACGTTCAAAAAGTGAAGTGTACCGAACACCAAGGATTCCAGTGGTTCCCTTGGGACCCACCCCACCGAATCCAGACGCAAACCATCGATCCGTTGTTGGCTGCGATCGATGGCTTCCTCAAAACCCACCCTCCGGCATTCTGATCGCGAATCTGTGCAACACTCACCTCCTTCCTCTGCTGACGAAAACGCTCTGGCAAGTCGCCAAAGCGTTTACGATGATGCGGGACGCGCCGCGATCTGGGGACTCGGCGTCAACTTGTTGTTAGTCGTCATCAAATTGACCGGCGGGATATTGACCGGGTCAGCAGCATTGGTTGCCGATGCCGTCAATTCCATCGGAGACGTCACTGGTGCCCTGGCGATTCGAGGTGCCTTGCATGTCGCCCAGCGAGACGAGGACGACGACCATCCGTACGGTCACTCCAAGGCTGAGTCGATTGCGGGCCTGAGCGTTGCGATCCTTGTCGTCTTCTCTGCCTGTGTACTCGCCATCGAGACGAGTCACCGACTGCGGATCCACTTGGAGCCCATTGCCGCGTCAGCAGGCGTTATCGCGTGCATTTGCGCCGTGCTAAAAGAAGTCACTTACCGCTACACCGATCGCGTCGCCAGGCAACTCCATTCGGCTTCACTTCATGCCTCCGCACTCGATCATCGAAGCGATGCGATCGGCTCCGCCGTTGTCGCTGTCGCACTCCTAGCTAGTCCCTTGCTCGGCGATAAAGCTGCTTTGGTCGATCCCATCGCAGCGATGTTTGTTTGTGTCTATCTGGTTTACGTGGGAATAAAAATGTTCGCTTCCATTGCGGCCGAGCTGATGGACCAACAGGCGGATAGTGCCACCATCGCCCGAGTCCGTGATATCGCAAGCCGGGTAGAAGACGTCGCCGAGGTGGAGAAACTTCGAGTCCGCAAAAGCGGACTTGAATACTTTGCCGAAATACATGTCCAAGTGAATGGGCATTTGACGGTCAGCGAAGGGCACCGCATCGGCCACGCCGTCAAGGACCGACTTATCGCAGAAATCCCGAGGCTCCGCGACGTCCACATCCATATTGAACCGCACGCCCCCGATTGATTATCGCGGACGCTGGGCTGCACATCGTTCGATCAAACTTTCGTTCACTCTCACTCGGCCAAACGCCCAGCGACGATCTCCAGCTTAGCCAGTTTCTCTCGATCTTCTTTATCGAGAGGGACCTCGTAAAGATTGACTTTCTTCAGATCGATCATCGTCGCCATCGCATCCACCAACGCCTTCCTAAAACCATCGCTCCGCACCAAGCTATCCTTCGGAATGTTTCGATCGGGCCATCCTACCGACAGCTCGGACACTCCATTGATAAACTTGAGACTGGTAAAGCTTTCCATAATGAGCGGTGCGTTGACGATCTTGAGATGGCGAACGGTTTTTCCCTCCAATCCGCGGAATTCGCTAACCGACGCACAACTGACATCGAGTGTGTCGAGCACCGGAAAATGATCTCCAACCACCCGCATGACGGACTCATCCGCGACACCACCACGCGTTACCGGACTGGAGGGTGAATAAAACGTTAGTGTCGTCACACCTGGTAGCGCTGAAGCGATTCGCAATGCCTTTCGCATGTCTCGGGTCGATGCGATGTCTGAAAAATCGATCGTTGGAAACGCATACGCCTCCGCCTCAGGCTGCAAGCTGATGCTTCCTTTGACATCCACGCCCGCTTCATGCAATTGCTCCAGCGTTTGCGCCAAAAGCAATCTCTGGTTGGATTTGTCCACCCGCATTTGTGTCGTTCGGGTGGTCAGAAACGAGCCTAACAAACTGCCGAGTAACGCACAAAGTCCACAGGCAGCCACCCATTTCCCACTTCCCGAAAGCACCTGCAAACGCGGGCGACGGCGAATGGCGGGGACAACGTCCTCCAACGTGAGCGGAGCCGGCGGCGCAGCGACTCGCTGCGGCACGACCGCCTTCCTGACCGGCATATCGGAGGCCACTTGGGTTTTGCCGGACAACAAATCCGGCGTTTTTGGTTCGTTTTTCATAAAAAATCAAAGAACTTCGGGCAACGATTGATCGATAAATGGGCGTCTCCTCAAGAGAAGAACGAACCACTTTAAAGTCTGTGCCCGACAGTTTCTAGAATCTTATCCAATAAAACCAGGATTCTACCGGATTGGGGCCGTCAAAGTCGTGCGGCGGCCGACGTCAGCTTGCCGTCGCCATCGCCGCAAGTTGCACTGTCGCCCTGCCCTGCTCTTTTTCGAGGTAAGCACGGCCAAACTTAACATTCACATGATCCCAGGGAAGCTTATCGAGCAGTTGGTAGGGTTCGTGGACCTGTTTATCGACATCCAATCCCGCGTCCGCAACCGCATCCCACCAACGCTTGGGGTCAAGGTGCTCCGACCATCCGTCCATTCTCGCACCTCGCTCCCACGCCAAGCGTATGGCGCGACCGGTCCGGCGGTCGCCTCGGCTGAGCACGCCTTCGAGGAGGCTCGTCTCGATATCGTGGCACTTGATATTGACGCTTTGAATCTGCCGCTTGCGCCACATGTACTTGTGAGCCCATTTGAAATACTCGCGGCGTTGCATTCCATTCCATTGATACGGAGTATGCGCCTTGGGCACAAAGTTGGAGACACTCGCCGTCACCTTCGCGATACGTCCTCTGACCTCTTTTCCGATCCGCGCAATCTCCTCCGACAACTCGACAATCCCGTCCAAGTCGATCGGTCTTTCTCCTGGAAGCCCACACAAGAAGTAAAGCTTGACACTCTCGAAGCCATTCTGAAATGCCGCGCGACAACCCTCGAGCAAGTCGCTGTTTTTGATCTTCTTGCGTATCTGTTCTCGCATGTCATCTCGTGCCACTTCAGGTGCTAGTGTCATCGAACTGCGACGATCACTCCCAAGCAACTCGGGCAATGTCCGCAACTGCTCGTTGACTCGTAGGCTCGGCACACTGATGTTCACGCCCATTGGTCGGAAAACCGAATGCAGTCTTTTCACCAGCGGTTCAAAGTACGGGTAGTCGCTACTCGATAGCGACAAGATGCTGATTTCGTTTAACCCAGTGCTGAGATAACTCTCCATTGCCGCATCGACAATGGTTTCGACCTCACGAACTCGAAGCGGGCGTTTGATAACGGTGCTCTGACAGAATCGACAAAGGTGGGGACAACCCCGCATGATCTCAATCGCTATCCGATCATGGACGCATTCGATGTAGGGTACGATTGGCTTGGTCGGTAATGGCGTGCCATCAAGATCTGCGATCACGGACGGCGAAATCGTTTCGGGAACATCCGATCGCGTACGGGATAGCGTCTTGATGCGACCATTATGATACTCCGGAAGGTAGAATCGAGGAACGTAGGCATAGGGCAAGCGTTTCGCAATCGCCGCCAACGCTTCCACACGTTGGTTCTGACCAGCTTGACCCTCCAAGAGAACTCCGTCTCGTCCGAGGATAGCCTCTTTTTCGTCCATCCACGCATCGCATATTTCTGGTAGCGCGGGCTCACCATCGCCCATGATCATGACGTCAAAATAGTCCGCCATCGGTTCCGGATTTTGACAACATGGCCCCCCGGCGATTACCAGCGGAGCGTTCATCGTGCGATCCACAGCCTCTAACGCGATCCCACCAAGATCGATCATCGTCAGTACATTTGGCGAGCTGATTTCATACTGCAGCGACAAGCCGATAACATCAAAGTCGGATAACGCACTGAACGTCTCCAAACTATAAAGCGGCACACCGTGCTTGCGAAGCAAAGCCTCCATATCCGGCCAGGGCGCAAAGACGCGTTCCGCAGCCCAATCGCTCCGACGATTCATGAGCGAGTAAAGGACCTGCAACCCGTGATGGCTCATGCCAATGGTGTAGGCATCGGGAAAACCCAAACATAGAGTTCCACGAACGGCGCGATGATCCTTGACAGAAATATTTCGCTCGCCGCCGACGTATTGGGCAGGAGTCTGTACGTAAGGCCAGATTCGAGATTCAAGAATTCGTCGGCGTTCGTGATGGATCATGATGGCACTAACCTAGGTGATTCGATAACCGGCCCCGGAGACAAACCAACCGGGCGGGCTGTGCGGCCAACGGTAGGATGCTAAAGTTTCCTGTAAGACAGCGTATCAACGCAAGAGAAACAACATGAGCGACTTTGAAACCGTTGGAAAAACTGCTGATTTCGAGGAGGGACGCGGCCGCGCATTTGCCGTCAACGGCCGAATGGTTGCCGTTTTCAAGCGAGAGGGTGAATTCTTTGCCATCGATGACCTCTGCCCCCACATGGGCGCGTCGCTGGCTGAGGGCCATCTTGATGGCAACACGGTCACCTGCCCATGGCACGCATGGCGGTTTTGCATCAAAGACGGAACTTGGGAAGACAACCCGAGGGTAAAGGTCGATGCATTCGAAGTTCGCGTCCAAGGTGACGATGTCCAAGTTCGAGTCAACGACGATTGATCGTCATTCGAGGCAAGCGGAAGCTATACCTCCCAACACTCGCCAACACCCAATACAACCGGCTTCGACGAGGTCTCGCTCGAAACACGGTTGGCCCACTGCCCTGCGTCGCTCGCGATCGGCGGCCAAGTGCCGTAATGAGCTGGCAACACAACCTTTGGCTCAATGCACTTGATGGCAGTGACACAGTCGTCGATGCCCATCGTAAACAAGTCACCGATCGGCAACACTGCCACGTCAACGCCCAGTGCGTAAAAACGCATATCGCTAAAGAATGCGGTATCGCAAGCAAAGTAGATACGTTTTCCCTCCAAGTGAAGAAGAAACCCCGCGGGGTTTCCGCCGTAGGTACCATCGGGAAAACTGCTACTGTGGAGCGCAGGGATCATCTTTAAACTACCGCCTGGCAATTGGCAGGTACCTCCATGATTCATCATGATAGCGTGTTTGATTGCGTGGTTGCTCTGAAACCACTGCACCACCTCAAATGACCCGACCAGCGTTGCGCCACAACGATTGACGATAGACGCAACATCGCTGATGTGGTCGTAGTGGGCGTGGGACACCAACACGTGCGATATACCGGACAACGAGTCTGCCTCGCATATCGCCGCCGGATTGTCAGTTAAAAACGGATCGAGCAACAAACGACAGCCGCCTGATTCGATCAACCACGATCCGTGCGACAACCATGTAAGCTTAACAGTCAAGATTGATTACTCCCAAGACTGGCCGCGAAGCCGTGCAAGTTCCATCGCATCTTTGTCGCCGCGTCCTGAAAGGCAGATTACCAAATGCTCGTCAGGCTTCATCTCCTTCGCGATCTCCATCGCCTTGGCAACGGCATGAGACGTCTCTAATGCCGCTAAGATCCCCTCGCTCCGAGCAAGCTTATCAAAAGCCTCCAAGGCCTCGTCGTCACGACACGCTGTGTAATCGACGCGGCCCGTGTCTTTCCAGTAACTGTGTTCTGGTCCAACGCCGGGATAATCCAAGCCCGCGCTCATCGAATGCACATCGCAGGTTTGGCCGTCATCGTCCTGCATCACGTAACTGTAACTACCGTGCAGCACACCCGGACGACCATAAGACAACGGTGATGCATGATCTCCGGGACTGCTACCTCGCCCTCCGGCCTCAACCCCGACCATTCGAACTCCTTCGTCATTGACAAAAGGATAAAACATCCCCGCAGCGTTGCTTCCGCCACCGACACAAGCGACGACGCAGTCAGGGAGTCGGCCGAACGAATCGATGCACTGCTCTCTTGCTTCTTTACCGATAACCGATTGAAAGTCGCGAACCATCATTGGAAACGGATGGGGACCAATCACGCTACCAATGATGTAATGAGTGTCCTCGACTGATGACATCCAGTCTCGCATCGCTTCATTGACCGCATCGCGAAGCGTCCGCGAGCCACTCTCAACCGGACTAATCGTTGCTCCGAGCAGGCGCATGCTGAACACATTGGGCTTCTGTCGGCGAATGTCCTCAGCCCCCATATAGACCGTGCAGGGCAGGCCGAAATGCGCGCAAGCAGTCGCACTTGCCACGCCGTGCTGCCCTGCCCCGGTCTCGGCAATCACTCGTGTTTTTCCCATTCGTAGGGTCAGAAGTGCTTGCCCAATCGTGTTGTTGATCTTGTGTGCGCCGGTGTGATTGAGGTCTTCCCTTTTTAACCAAATCTGTGCCCCTCCAATCGCTTGACTCATTCGCTTCGCGTGATAGAGCGGGCTGGGCCGTCCAACGAATGTCTTAAGCAACCCATCCAATTCGCGCTGAAAACTTGGGTCTCGCTTGGCCTTTTCGTATTCCTCAGCTAGCTGATCGAGGGCCCGGGTCAGCGTTTCCGGGACAAAACGTCCGCCAAAATCTCCGAAACGACCCTTTTGATCAGGAACCGACGTAGATGCACGGCCCACCGGCGCTACAGTACTCATGCGAAATTCAGTTTTTCTATGGATGATTCTTCGACGACAGCCTGAAGGAAATTGTCTCCGCATTGTCGTCTCCACGAAAACAACGGTCAACGTCGCCATTCACTAACTGCAAAACATCGGGCTCGATAACTAGCCACTCCGAAACGCTCAAATCTCGCAAGCCGCGACCATTACCGTAAGTCGATTCGCCTCAACCGTCCTTCGCTAGATAATTTTGCTGGACACTTATGAAATAACCGAATCGAGGTGTCGCTTCCAGAATGACTCTTCCTCCGTCTCGAAGGCCGAAGTGATTCGCAAAGGCAAATGTCAACGATAGACTTTCTTGGACATAGCCACCGTGAATGGCTTCTCTCAGCGGAGAGCGACAGCCAAGGATTACTGCAGAGGCCCCCGAGTGTCACCCAATGTCATAGTGGTCAATACGCCAGAGGTCCCCATCAAGCGAGTGATTGGTGTCGACTTCAGCGGCGCGGCTTTGTCTGGGAAAACTGCCTGGCTGGCTCATGCTGATATCACCGAACCGAGCGATACGGACAATCGGCGGCTGATTTTGACATCGCTTCAATCGCTTGGCACGCTCGCCGGGGACGACGCTCGCCAAAGAGTGAATGCGTTCCTCGTCGCTGAAATTCTTGGTTCGAATGAGACGCTTTGGGGCATGGACTTTCCCTTTGCGCTACCGATCGAACTAAAACTCGGCGATTGGGCGGAGCAACTCCAACAGACGGCTGACTTCGCTCAGACGGCAAAAGAGTTTGGGCGATACCTTGTCCAGCAAGCTCAGACGCTCGGACACGGCATGCACGTCCGACGGACCACTGACCGTGAGACGAAAACGCCGTTTGATTGTTACCACTATCGAATCATTTATCAGACATTCCATGGTATGCGTGATATCTTGCGACCCATCGCATCGGATCGCGCGACATGTGTCGTCCCATTCCACTACGATCGCTTTGCCAGTGCATCTCGTTGGATTGTCGAGGCCTGTCCTTCTTCAACACTGAAACGACTGGACTTGCCGTTTCGAATGTACAAGCAATCATCAGGTAAGTCGGCCACCAGCGAACAAAAGAAAGTTCGCAAAGCGATCCTCGCTGCCATCACTGATCGCCAACACGGATACATTGCAGTAGCGCCGCCTTTCCATCGCACGATCATGAACAACCCAGGCGGCGACGCACTCGACGCGGTCCTCGCTGCCGTCGGCAGCTTCGACGACTTCTCACTCACTGACCACGCAGCTGTTTATCATCATCCACGATATCGATTCGAAGGGCGAGTATTCGCATAGTCACGACATGGCCGAACCCACGAATCGAACTAACTGAAAGCTGGCCTTTCGTTTACAGGTCTACCCTCCATGCCTGAGCTACCCGAAGTAGAAACGATGCGCCGCGGCATTGAGCCGATTGTGGGCAGCCGAATCGTTTCCATTACTCGTCCCGCGTGCAACCGCCGCCCGATCTTGATTTCGCCAAGCATTGCCGAGATTCAAGACCGTACCACCGGCAAACGGATCTCGCGTATTGGACGCCGCGGGAAGAGAATTTTGATCGAATTAGAAGATCTTCAAGTACTTGTCGTGGAACCCCGGATGACGGGACTTGTGTTGCTGGTGGAACCGCCCACCCCGGATCACCTGAGACTTCGCATAGCACTAACCGACACGGTACACGATGAAGTCTTGTTCTGGGATCGACGTGGACTTGGCACCGTGCGACTATTATCAGGCGAAGAAGCGGCCACCGTCCTTGGTACCGCAAAAATCGGCCGCGATGCGCTGGACATCACTGCGAACGAACTTCGTGATCAACTGTCTTCAAGCCGTCGTGCCGTCAAAGTCGCTCTGCTGGATCAAAAGCACGTTGCCGGCATTGGCAATTTGTACGCTGCCGAGATTTTGTATTTGGCAGAAGTCGATCCACGAACGCGATGCGACCGGCTGTCCAAACCCCAGTGGGCACGAATCCATCATGCAATCTCGGAGGTACTGACCGAAGCGATTCGACACGAGGGCTCGACTTTGTCCGACGGAACCTATCGCAACGCTCTCAATGAAGACGGTGGCTATCAAAACTACCACCGCGTTTATGATCGTGCTGGGCTGCCCTGCCCGCGCTGCGAAAACGCCATCATCCGTCGAATCGTTCAAGCCCAGAGAAGTACGTTCTTCTGCCCTCATTGCCAACGGAAGTCCGGCAGATTTCACCGTTCTTGACACTCCTGTCGGAAAAACAGCTCGCTGCTATCTTCTCGGCGAGCTTGTCCCACTGTGACAATATTTCGTACTACGCACATCGTTAACGCGTTACAATGTGCATGTCCCTGGACGAAGTAGGAACGGAAAAAATGCTGCACGAAACTTCACGACGCAATTGGCTTCGATTCGCTACGGCCACCACGGCTGGGCTGGTGTCGTCGTTGGGAGCCAACCAATCAGCGTTAGCTGCGAGAGATGGCCGCTGGGACGAGCCGATCGAGAAAGGGCTAGACTGGCTCAGGAGAAACCAATCCTCGCGTGGCCAGTGGAATACCCAGGTCTATCCGACCGCAATGGCCGCACTTGCCGGCACTGCGATGGTTGCCAGCGGTTCAACCACGACGCAAGGTCCCTACGCAAGACAAGTCGCGCGTGCTACCGATTTCATCATTAGCAAAAGCCGCGATAACGGATTGATAGGCGACCCGCAAACCGATTCTCGTTACACGTACGGACACGGCTTCTCCATGCTGTTCCTCTCTCAGGTACTTGGCGAGGAAGGCTTGATCGATCGTCGGAACGAACTTGTCGATGTGCTGACCAAAGCGGTTGAATTCAGCGGCAACGCCCAAACAGCCGCTGGCGGCTGGGGATACGTTTCGGCTCGTGAAGGAAACGATTTTGACGAAGGCTCGACGACGATCACGCAAGTTCAGGGCTTGCGAGGCTGCCGCAACGCTGGCATTCCTGTCTCCGCGGAAGTGATCGACAAAGCCAAAGCCTACATTTACGAATGCAAGAATCCGGACGGCGGAATTAGCTATAGCAGTCGCCAGCGAGGAAGTAGCCGCCCAGCGATTACCGCCGCCGCACTTGCCGCGCTTTATAACGCCGGGGCATACGAGAGCGAACACGTTCCCGAAATGCTCAAGTACTCAAAAGATAACCTGCATGACATTAGCGATGCCACGCGAGCGTTTGGGCATTGGCATTACACCTACCTATATTACAGCCAAGTTGTCTACCGCCAAGGCGATGAATTGTGGATTCCGTTTCGCGACAAGTTGTACGAACGAATCATCGCAGACCAACGCAGTGACGGTTATTGGGAAGGCCAAATCCACCCTGTCTATGTGACTGCATGCAATCTGATCATGCTTCAGCTTGACCGTGGCTATTTGCCAATCTACCAGCGATGATCAGTCAGACAACTTGCGACGCTGCTCCCCTGCCCTGCGTCCAAGGTTTCCATAGCGATGATAGTCGTGTGAAACGCTTTGTTCTTGCAAAAACCAGAGTGGCTCGACGTAGCCATTTGCGATGACGCGCTTGCACACGATCGGGATGAATCGCTCAATGCACGCCAATTGCATTTCGTTTGTGAGCTCCGATTCGCTTAGGTCAAATCGGTCGCATAAAAACCTAAGCCGGTCCACCCCACCACCATCAACGACGTCGACTAGCTCGTCAGCTGTTTCACAAACGGTTTCAATGGTCCCAGCCCATGTATCGGTCGCCCGGTGCAGAGAATCAATCGTATCATTGCAATGGGTTTCATCGTAAGAAAATACTGCTCGACACTTCGTCAATAACGCTGTTGCGGCCGTAATCAGGCAGTCGTCCAGCGAGTCACCCGCCCGCAAACGCACTCGCAAATGAGGCACAGGCAAATAACGGCGAATATTATCTTGACCAAGCAGGCGAACCGTATCGGATGAGACCGCAAACTCTTTCGCGACTGCGCTTTCAATCTCCCGAACGGAAAACAAGACTCGTTCTAACGCTTCTGAAGAAAGGATTCCTTCGTCCACCAACTTTTCCGCTTCCGCAAGCATGTCACCGAGTAATGGGTGCTGCACATCAGACTCGCTCACTTTCGGGATGCGTTGCACCGATTGTTCGTTGAATCGCAGCAGTGGAACGATGTAATGGGGGCCTCCCGCTTTCAATCCTGGCCCGTAACTACTTTCACCCATTCCGCCAAAGGGTTGCCGCAAAACGACCGCCCCCGTCGTACTTCGATTGATATAGAGGTTGCCGGCTCGAATGGAAGCCTTCCAACCTTCCTGCTCACGATCGTCAAGACTTTCCAATCCGCTTGTCAGCCCGTAACCGGTGGCGTTGGCAATGGCGATTGCCTCATCAAGTTTCCGGTAGGGAATTACCGACAGCACAGGGCCGAATAGTTCGGTCCTGTGCGAGAAACTGCCCGGTTCGACCTGCCACTTGATACCTGGACGATAGAGTTGCGGATTGTCATCGACCTGTTCAGGCATGACGAGCCACGACTCATCATTATCCAACTCTTTCAATCCGCGCGCTAAGGCGCCACGAGGAGACCGTATGAGTGGTCCGATCCGAGTCGACAAATCCCACGCGGAGCCGACACGCAGGCTACTTGTCGCGTCAGTCAGCATTTCGCGAAAAGACTCGTCTTCAAACACCTCTTGCTCGAGAAGCAGCAAAGATGTCGCGCTGCATTTCTGTCCAGCATGGCCGAACGCTGATTGCAGGACATTCTTAATCGCCTGCTCACGGTCGGAAAGCGACGTGACGATCGTCGCGTTTTTTCCGCCAGTTTCGGCGATCAGGTCGATCGTGAACTTCCCTCGAAGGATCGTCCTCGCCGTTTCGGTACCGCCGGTAAGTATGACCATATCGATGGCCGGATGATTGACCAAGCGACTTGCCATCGCTGTGGTACCACAGGACACGAACTGCAGCGCCTCGCGAGGGACGCCAGCATCCCAAAAACATTGGCATAAGAGGTACGCCGGTAACAAGCAATCACTTGACGCTTTTAATACAACCGTATTTCCCGATGCCAACGCCGCAGCCACTCCACCGCAGGGTATCGCGATGGGAAAGTTCCACGGGCTAATGACAACCACGGCACCGCGTCCAGACACTTCAACGCCCCTTGAGGTCGCATCGCCGATCGAAAGAAAGCGGCTGACTGTCAATGGATAGAATTCCACAAAATCAATCGCTTCGCTGACTTCAGGATCCGCTTCCTTGACTGTCTTTCCACCATCGGCCACTGCAGCACCAATCAGATCACCGCGCCGAACTCTCATCCATTGAGCAGCGTCACGCAACACACAATGGCGATCGGCGAATGGCAATTGCCTCCAACCCGATGGATCCAACTTGGCACAGTCCGCTGCTGAATCGATATCGCTTTCAATCGCAACCGCGAATCGACACGCGATGACATTCGGCCGCGATGGGTCATACGACGCCACCTCTTCGCGTTCACCCCACGCAACCTCGCGGCCATTTACGACCAGTGGCACATGAACCGCATCGTCATCGCAGAGACACTTCCACTTCGCCAGGATGGATTCCGCCCAAGTTACGTTTTGCGCAAGGGCCCAATCAGTATCCGGTTCGTTAACGTATTCACTCCAGTGACATGCGACCGAAGGACAGACCGGCGCCGCACTGCGATTTTGGGTTCGACGCGCAGATCGAGGAACCGTATCGATCGCTTCCATCGATTGCCGAAAACCCTCGGCAAGGTGCAACCATTCTGGGGAACCCGATTTCAATCGAAACGTATGTCGCAAGAAATTTGAAGGCCCCGTGTTTTCGTCCAGTCGTCGGATGAGATAGCCAATGGCATGAAGGAAATCTTCGCGGCGACATGCCGGAGCATAAAGCAACATCGAATGCGTAAGATCGAATACTGCGCGGCGCTGATGATTTGCCATGCCTTCAAGCATTTCGAATTGAATCCGGCCGAATGCTTGCGATTGGTCAGCCCACACCATTGCCAGAGCAATATCAAAAAGATTGTGCGATGCGATTCCGATTCGAATTGCGTTCACCGCGTCGGCTTCAAACAATCGCTTTAACATTCGTTTGAAGTTCGCATCCGTATCAACTTTCTCAGTAAACGGAGCTTGAGGCCATCCACCAATGCTGCTCTCCACCCTTTCCATTTCAAGGTTCGCACCCTTCACGACGCGAATCGTTAACGGCGTCCTACCGAGAGCGACGCGAGCTTGCGCCCATGCCAGCAACTCCTCAAGGATCGCATAGCTATCCGGCAGATATGCCTGCAAAGCGATCCCAGCTCGAACGTCACCCAGTCCGTCTCGATCAAGCGTTTGCATAAGAACATCCGCCGTCAATCGCATGTCTCGGTACTCTTCCATGTCGAGATAAACAAACTTTGAAGTCGTCGATCCGCCTGCTTGCTCGAAGACATGATGGGACGCAGTTCGATAGAGTGCCTCCATTCGGTCGCACAAAACTCGCACGCTATGCCGTCGACCGATGGAGGATATCTGGGAATAGATGGTCGATATCTTGACGCTTATGCACTCGATATTCGGGT
Source organism: Planctomycetaceae bacterium (assembly GCA_031411655.1). Lineage (GTDB taxonomy): Bacteria > Planctomycetota > Planctomycetia > Pirellulales > Pirellulaceae > UBA6163. The sequence continues at coordinate 19,388 of JANOBM010000056.1, read as the reverse complement.
TCCGAAGTGAATGAGAATAATGTTCCAATCTGCGTCGAGCTTCGGCTTCGCCAAGCAGCGACTCCCCTAAAAAATTCACATTCATGCGAATCCCTTCGCGTTGTCTTTCTTGTAAATGCTCTGACAACAATGCTTCCTCAGCAGGAAGAACTACATTCGCTGTCTCGCGCCTCATTTTATTTTTGACCATCGGGACAGCGACTCCGGGTAGGTAACCGCCGAAGGATTGAAAACCGCGAAGCAACGCTTGTTCGAATGGACTGAAGAATCGAGGCACGCCTTGCACATCGAGAATATGGGTCAATTGGTCGGCGACCCGCCATGGAGTCTGCGTTCGAAAGGCTTGGTCCGTCCATTGAACCAGCGTTGCCTTGTCATCAGGATGCTGAAGCATGCGGTCCAGTTCTGCTTGCTGGCGTTTCTCTTCAGGCGTTTGCAAAGATTGAGACATCGCTAGAAGTTCGCTAGCGATGGCAACTGCGAATTCGACCTCACTTGACTGCTCACGATCCGTCAACCGATTCCTGGCTCGTTGCAATAGACCGGAAAGTGCGCCTCGATCATTGGTATCATTCATTTCAAATGAGCTCTTGATGTGAAATTGGCATCACGGCAGTCTCGGTACTTGGTCTATCACTCAGTGGCCTAAATGCTACCGCCAGCCTAAAAATTCAATTCGCTTCCTTGCCGAATCATTTCTCGCCATGTCGCATGCTATCTTGCCAAGCGCGCTAGTGAATTTGAACCCATGGCCCGATAAACCAGCCATCACGATAACTTGCGGCATGCCGGGAACGGTATCCACGATAAAGTTTTCGTCATTGGTCATGGTGTAGTAGCATCCTGCTTGTTGATAGAGGTCAAGAGCAACATCGGGAAACGTCTCGTTCAGGAATGATTCCACAAGTGCCCTGTCGGCCGGATCTTTTGGGTGCTGATTGCCGACCAGCGTTTCAATCACTTCGCCTCCGCTGTGTCGAGCGACCTTGAGCCCGCGTTCGTCCACTGCAGGAAACCCGTAATAATAGCCGTGCTCCGTTTCAAAGAAGAAACATGGCATCCCGCTTTGTTCCTGAAACCGACGGTCCTCAGCTGTGTACCAGTACATATGCTTTCGTAAGACTCTGAGTTCCATTCCGTGATTTGCAAAAATGTCGCGAGCCCACGGTCCTGCGGCAACGATTAGCTTTGCGGCTCGTTCTACTCCATTTGAAGTTTGAAGCTCAACGCCCTGCCCTGCTGCTTTCCAGGCCAAGACCTTTTCGCCATAACGCAATACTGCGCCGTGACACTTTGCAAGATCAAGATGCGCAAGAACACACGCTTCGACCCGGAGATAGCCGGCGTTTCGTTCAAAGACACCTAGCCATGAGTCATCGATCACGAACTGCGGATAACGCATTCGTAACGCGGATGGGTCGATCGTCTCCAGTTGCAACCCATGAATGGCGGCCGATCGCATGACGCCGGGAACAACCACCCCATCTCGAGGGCCAACCTGCAAAAGGCCCGTTCGATGGAATAGCGTCTGGCCCGACTGCGCCTCTAGATCTTGCCATAGATCGTAAGACTCTCGAAGCAAAGGAACATAGTCGGGGTGCTCAAAGTAGGCCTGCCGAATGATTCGTGTCTGGCCGTGAGAGCTACCGTGATCATGTGCGGGACCGAATTGGTCGATACCAAGTACGCGCAACCCGCAACGGGACAAATGGAAAGCGGCTGAACTACCGACACCGCCGAGCCCAAGTACTACCACATCCCAGGAATTTTGCACTCGATAAGCTCCGCATCTCGATGATCAATCGATCAGTCCTTAGTCATTTCATTCCAGCAACTGATACTGCGCATTGGCGATCTTGATGTCCGCCTTTCCGAATATGCTTAGAATCGGCAATAGAAACTCATACTCATTTCCGTCGGCAAGGTTACTCGTTGTCAATGTAATACGATCCGCAGGAGCAAGGCCGCCGCTACTTGGATCCAGAGACACCCAGTGATCATCGATCCATGCAAGTGTCCACATATGGAAAGCCATTTTCGCCTCGTCGCTGGCATCGACGTAGACAAGCCCTGCAGCGACTCGCGCCGGGACCTGTCGGGCCCGCAACATAGCGGCAAGTAAAACAGATCGTTCGGTACAATCACCGACCCCATCGCGAGCCGTTTGAGATGCGATCGCGAACCCTCGCGAATAATCGCCCGGGCCGATTAGTTGTTTGACGGTTCGAGTCAGATCGAGGGCCAACTCCTTCAGATTGGTCGCAGTGCTTAGCCCCGCAATTTTTCGAACATCAGCGGATTGACTGTCGATGATCGGCCCGCTTTGTTTGTCGCCATCCTCAGGCACGAGGCTTGACGCCGTAAACCCGCTCCGCACTGCATCTTTCGGGTCACGAGAGACAAGGAGTTGCAAACTACCGTCGTCTAGCGTACGGAAACTTTGGCCAGGAAAAGCTCCAAACGTTAGATCTGCCGACGAATCGCCTCCGGTTTGTCGTGGCGTAATCAAGTAGCCGGCCCGGTAGGTTTCACTGGGCTTGGCCAGTTTGCCCTCAACCTTGATCGCCGTCGCAGACAAAAGGTCAACGGATGGCACCAGCGACTCGGTGGCTTCGGTCTGCGTCGTTCGAATCGCAACCAGGTCAAGCGCTGGGGTGTAGCTTTTAAGTAGCTCCCCCATATCGTTTGTCCACATCGTTGTCTCCATCAATGGACTGTTATCCATTGTCAGTTGCACTTCGACTTCTAGAGCGTCGTGTGTGACACCATCGAGTGTCGAAATGGATGCCATCGCCGAGCCTCTCATGGATACGATCGCAAGTCGATTCTGAACCGGCATCAACATAGGAATGCGACGAGACTCATTTAACTTCATCGGTTTCGCCAACAGCGTTTGCTGAATTCCCGCAAATCCGTGATAGCGAGGGGACCATGCGATGGTGTCGGTTTGACGCGTTAACCCGCGTACTCGCTCGATAATCAGATCCTCTCCCTCTGTTCGTCCTTCGAATCGAGTCCGGGCTGGCCCGACTCGCAAGTCAGATTCAAAGGAAACTAAATTTCCAGATTGTGTCTCGAGGCAGTTCTGCCGCAACGACTGAACGAACTCAGACGTGCCTCGGCGAAGCGTTAATTGATCAAGAATGATTGTCCGGACGTTGGTAACATCCCCCACTTGCTCGGCAGCCGACTGGACATGGATATAGCCGACCTTTGCTCCGCCCATGAAGTAGCTGTGCCATGATTCCCAGGGAAGCTGCAATGCTGCCAGCGAGATCTCATCCGTTTTTGCCGGCGGCTCTACTGTAGGCGCCAGCTCATCCAGCGCCGAATCGCGCTGGGCATTCGCGGAGATTTCTGCGAAACCGGGACGAGGTGGAGGCTCACACCCGATCGACAGAACCATCGCGAAGCCGCCAACGACAATCCAGAATCGAGTAGCGGTTGTCATCAATTGCATCTTTGCCGCATAGGCACAGTTGAGAAGGATCCGAGGCGATTATCGCCTTCCTCAGAACTCCGATTCTAACGGCTGAACGCAATTTGACGACCGTTGACCTGGCACATTCTGCTTGAAACCGACGGAATGGAGCCCAAGGTCGAAGCATGACCTAGCGTTTGGGGTGAAGTGATCGTCGTCGCAACGAGCCGAAATCTCGTCGCGATCACTTCGTTTTTATTATCGACCGCTGCCAGATCAACTGACCGGATCATTCGATGGGTTTCCTAAAACGCATTCTTCGCACACCTTCCTCAGACAAGTCAGGTACCGTCGTACCAGCCGGCAGTTTCGAGTCGTTGACTGACGAGGAACTTCGGACACACATGGGCATTCGTCAGTATGGCGTATTCGAGCTGACTGATGCCGTTCGCCCGTCGTATGACTTGCAAGTGGTTCCAAGGCAGGGCTTTCGGCGAGATGAATATCGCGACGACACGACTGGCAGATCCATTCCCGTAGTGATGGCAGCCGCCTCACGACGCCGATTGATGGACCAATTCCTTGAGCTACTCGATCCGCTCGGTCCAGTCGTCGATGTTGTCCTTGAATCAAGTCATCAAACAACCAGCGGTCACCAAGACCTATACCGCGAACATATCGACATGCCTGTCCTGAAGAGCATGTTGCTTGACTTTGAAGACCTGCTCCTCAACGATGGGTGCACGGGAGTTGCAGTCGTCAATCCTACACGCGGCCAGGAAGTGCAACTGGATGAGCACAAAATGCTGATCGCCTACGGCCAACCACTTGAGCCGTTTGAAAAGTTGCTGATTGCTGGCGATATTTATCCCGATCCGACAATTCGATTTGTTACCGAAGCCGAACATGTTCATAGTAGCAGCGCCAGGTTCTACCGAGAATTCAACGTTCTGATGACACGGCTTGGAATGGATGGCAACAACAGCGAAGATAGCGTTGCATGGTAGCCAATCGTCACGTCCGGTAGAGTCCCTCCGCTTCAATCATCGCCTCGACGGCTCGTGGGACTCTGTATCGAATGCTGCGCCCTTCGGCAACACTCGCTCGAATTTCACCACTTGAGACTTCGATCATTGGAATCTCAAGCGCCGCATCACGAATGACAGCGGCTCGCATCGGACCGACCAAACGCTCGATAAGCGACCAATCGGCATCTTTATCTCCGCCGCGACGCAGGACGACGGGTGTGACGATCGAAATCAATTCCTCTGGTGAACGCCACTGGTCAAGTGAATTGAAAGCATCGGTCCCTATTAGTAAAAAAAACTCGTCGTGCGGGCGTTCTTGCCTAAGCTCGCGCACAGTATCGACCGTATAGCTCACGCCACCTCGATCAATCTCTCGAGTATCGACGCGAAAGGCCGGATGCCCGGAGATAGCAAGGCGCAACATGGCCAGGCGTTGCTCGTTGGTGGCAACCGGTCCTTTCGGCTTTAACGGGGACGTGGCTGTTGGAACGAAAATCAGTTCGCCCAGATGAAGTGCCTCGCAACTAAGTTCGGCCATCCACAAGTGTCCCAAATGCACTGGATCAAACGATCCACCAAAAATTCCGATGCGCATGTACCGTTCACATTCGATTTTGCGGACTAACCCGGACCAGACGTGTCACTGCTCCAGCGATGATAAAACAGTCATTGCCACCCTGGGGAGGATTTTGCACTATGCTCATGGATTCCGACACGATTCGCCAGCCATCTCCGCCATTTTCTAGTACGACCGCCTTCACACCCATGTCCGCTGAACCTCCGCACCGATTGCACGCCGGTTCAACATCCACCCATCCGCCATTGCCTGGTTCGAAAGTACCGCCCCCCAGTCAACCAAACCAAGTGGACCAACGAGACCAGCCCGTACTGTTCGAAACCGATCCCCCTCCATGGGAATTGGTCAGTACAGAAGAAGTGCTCACTGCTTCTGTCGTATTCGCCGAGGCCCCGCATGGCCCCTTTGACTACCGGATCCCCGAGGCCCTTCGCGATCTGGTTCATGCCGGAATGCGCGTTCATGTCCCACTGGGAAAACGCAAACAGCCGCTGATCGGTTGGTGCGTCGAGACTAAATTGAGAATGCTCCAAGGACAAACTTTACGTGATGTCGTGGATGCGATGGATGCTGAACCACTTTGCGATTCCTCTTTGGTTCGCCTTGTTCTCTGGATCAGCCACTACTATCAAACGCCCGCAGGGGTTGTATTCGACACGTTGGTTCCGTCTGGTGTTCGCGCGGCAGCGGGAACTCGTCAACAAACGTTCTACACGCCCGATCCGAAGTCTCTTGATGACCGAATCGTCGATGCCTTGCCAACAAAGCAACGCGCCGCGTTACGATTCCTTATTGCTGCGGCGCGACCGATGACCATCGCGCAGTGGACTGTTGAGGCGGAATGTACCGAAGGCCCCATCCGACAACTACTTCACAAGGGATTGGTTTGTTCTCAAAGTCGCCGTGTCATGTCGCAAGACGCGAGAACCCCTCGCCGAATCATTCAAGCGGGGCATGAAGGGATTGAAACGCTCACCGATGAACAAGAGGCCGCGCTGAAAGCGACCATTGCCGCCATCGATTCCAACGAAGCGAAAACGCTGCTCCTCCATGGGGTAACAGGAAGCGGTAAGACGGAAGTTTATATTCGTGCGATCCAGCACGTTGTGCGATTTGGTCGTGGTGCCATTGTCCTTGTACCAGAAATTAGCCTCACACCGCAAACTCGTGCACGATTCGAAAGTCGTTTTGAGAGCGTCGCAGTTCTGCACAGCCAAATGTCTCCTTCCGAGCGTCACTTTCAATGGCAAAGGATTCGTAGCGGAGAAGTTCAGGTGGTCGTGGGACCGCGCAGCGCAGTGTTCGCACCACTACCACGACTTGGGCTAATTGTTATCGATGAAGAACATGATGGTTCATTCAAGCAAGACACGCAGCCTCGCTATCATGCTCGACGCGTCGCTCACCGGCGCGCTGGCTTTGCCGGAGTGCCGCTGCTACTCGGTTCCGCGACACCTAGTATGGAATCTTGGCATGCAACTCAGACTGGCCATGCAGAACTCATTCGCATGCAATATCGCGTGAACCATCGTCCCATGCCATCGGTCCAGTTGGTCGATCTTCGTCAACGAGACGAGCGTGGTGGGAATGGTGCAATTAGTCGTCCACTGGCAACCGCCATGACGCAGACGCTAAGAGATGATGGACAAATCATCCTGCTACTCAACCGGCGTGGATTCGCAACTACCATTCAGTGTCCTGCTTGCGGTTATGTTGTTGCCTGTCCCGAGTGCGATTTGCCGCTCACCCATCATCGCGACGGTAGCAAAGCGATCTGTCACTACTGCGACTACACCATCGCGACACCTCCATGGTGCCCCGCTTGTCGATTTGATGGAATTCGATACGGCGGATTGGGAACCCAACGATTAGAGGTTGAAGTGAAGGCACGCTTTCCCGACGCGATCGCTGCGCGAATGGATAGCGATACGATGCGCCGCCCCGGTAGCCACCAGAAAGTGTTGTCAGCTTTTCGGAGTGGTGAAATCAAGATATTGCTGGGCACGCAGATGATCGCTAAAGGCCTCGACTTTCCGAACGTGCTCTTGGTCGGAGTCATCAATGCGGATAGCGCGTTGCACTTCCCTGACTTTAGAGCTGCGGAGCGAACCTTTCAACTTGTCACCCAGGTTGCCGGTCGAACTGGCCGCGGTGACCGCGGCGGCCAGGTGATCGTACAAACGTTTTCGCCTGATCACCCGGCTATCATTGCCGCGTCCCATCACGATTTCGATGGCTTCGCGAAGGGCGAAATGGTTCAGCGCAAAAAGTTCGACTATCCACCGCTGGGAAATGTCGCTCGCATCATTATCCGTGGCCCCGAAGAAGAAATCACCGAAGCCTTTGCCGAACGAATGATGCAGAGTCTTGAAGCGGCGCGAGCAAAGTTAGGTGCGGAGGTTAGACTCCTGGGCCCTGCCCCGCCCCCAATTGCCAAACTGCGTGGCAAGTTTCGCTTCCATATCCTTTTGCAGTCAACTAACAGTGCCGCGCTGGGCGAAACGATTCGTCGTGGCACGGCATCGGTCACCCTCCAGCCTAAAGATGACATTCAATTCGTCGTTGATATCGATCCGATGGATATGCTGTAGTTCGACGGTACTCTAAAGTGAGCGTCTGACGTTCGGATCATTCGATATTGAATAGATCCCGATTGGCTTCTCACCTCAACTTTCGATTCAGTCACGCGATTGCCGATGCAAGATCCTATGAACTTGGAGCCATCCGATTCGGCGAGGGATACCACTAAGGATATCAGGAAGGATACCGGCGAAAATGGTGGGCTGCCTCCTCAAGAGCCCGGGGCACATGAGCCCGAAACAGCCGCAGGCACAGCGACCGTTTACCAGTCGATCGACACAGGTGTCGACGATCCGAACGTCACCCTGGACCCTGCGGCAACACGGCCATCTGGAACTCTGAAGACAAGTCAAGTTCTTAATGATGCACTTGCTCGTCCCGCTATGACTTCTGGACGGTTTAAAGTCTTGCATGTCCATGCAAAAGGTGGCTTGGGGCAAGTATCGCTGGCCGTCGACGACGAACTTCGGCGAACGGTTGCACTAAAGGAAATTCAAAGTCAATTCGCAGACGACCTTGACGCCCGAGCACGGTTCATTCGTGAGGCGGAAATTACTGGCCGTCTAGAGCATCCGGGCATTGTTCCAGTCTATGGATTTGGAGTGTCTCCCGACGGCCGTCCCTACTATGCAATGCGATTCATCGAAGGTCGCAGCCTGAAGGATGCAATCGATGAGTTTCACCGGCTTCCCAATGATGCTTCGGACACCTCTTTAAAGTTCCGCGAATTACTAAGACGAATCGTAGACGTGTGCAATACCATCTACTACGCACACTCGCGCCGCGTGCTTCACCGTGACATCAAGCCTGCAAACATCATGGTAGGTGAATACGGTGAGACTCTGGTTGTCGATTGGGGATTGGCAAAGTCCATCGACGAAGAAGAGTTCATCCCAGATGAAAAAAGGCGGGTACAACGATCGCGAAAGTCAGCCGTCGATACTGACACTATGGATGGGGTTGCGATTGGAACTCCTCAATACATGAGTCCAGAACAAGCCGTTGGACATTTATCTGAGGTAGGACCATTAAGCGATGTATACAGCTTGGGAGCAACTCTTTACCACCTACTCGTCGGCCAACCAGCCTTTGTCGGTCGAGATCTATCCAAACTACTATCGGGCGTAAGAACAGGGACTTTTCCCGCACCACGGGCGGCACGGCCCGATGTGCCATCTCCCCTCGAGTCCATTTGCATGAAGGCCATGGCGTTGTGTCCGAAAGACCGTTATTCATCGGCACAGGAGATCGCTTTGGAGATAGAACGGTGGCTTGCAGATGAACCTGTTCTTTGCCATGGCGAAGGATTGGCAGAGCGATGGTATCGGCGAATGCGGCGACATCGGTCATGGGTTATGGGAGTTGCCACGATGGTTCCCGTCTTGCTGCTAGTGATGTCACTCGCCGCTTACTTCGTTAATTCAGAGCGATTGAAGGTCGTGACGCAGCGCGACATTGCCGTGGCCGCAGGACAACGTGAGGCGAAACAAAGGCTGCTGGCTGAGGCAAGTGAGACCCGTGCGATCAAGCAAGAAGCACTTGCCCAATCCGCAGCGAAAGCTGCAGGCGACTCTCTTGCCGACCTATTGATCAGCAACGCTGAACAGGCACAGATGGATCGCGATGCAAGCGGCGCAGCACTCTGGTTACACCGTGCATTGCCACTGGTTGAAGAGTACCAGCATGAAAATGCTAACGTCCACCGAATTCGATTGGGACGACTTTTAAGGCAGCTACCACGGCCTGTACGTGTTCAAATGCTTCCCAAAGACCTTCGCTCGTTAGCAGTCGTCCATCGACTCAGTCCTGACGGGAAAATGTTGATTCTTACCGGTGCCCTGCCTGGCGCAGCAGGCTTTGCAATCCAAAGCGGCGAAGTTGCGTGGTCATCGCTGCCACAAAATGACATGATCCCTTTCGTCTGCTTTTCACCGGACAACAAACGGTTGCTCACCGGCGGCTCCGAATCGCTTATTAGGATTTGGGATATTGCGACTGGCCAACTCATTGGCGACCCGATTTCCACTCAGGGTCAACTGTCTGAAGGACGAGGCATCTCCGATATTCCCCTCGCCATCAACACCAGCGGCAAGTACATCGCCGCTACCACGACAACGCCCAACGAGTCAGTACAGGTCGAGTGGTTCTCGCTGAAAAACACCGCAACTCCCCTCAGCCCAATTGTTTCGGAGGAGACTATTACATCGTTGGAGTTTCATCCCCATCGCGATGAATTGATGGTTGTAACCAAAGCAGGAGTTTGGTTCTACGATCCTTTGACTGAGACCGAAGTAGGCGAACCGATTCGTCAACCTGATCTATGGGCTTCTCATTACAGTCCAGACGGGAAAATCATCGCTACAACGAACTCCAGTGGATATGCGCAATTATGGGACTCCGAGAAAAGAAAGCCGCTGGGTGAACTTTTGGATCATCGCGGCCCGGTGACTGAAGCCGTTTTCAGTCCTACCAACAAGACCGTAGTGACGCTCAGCGCAGACCAGAGCGCACGTGTATGGGATGTCGCGTCGGGCAAGGCGGTGGGAGTTCCTCTCGAACATGGCGTCCGCCCCCTCTTTGCCCGTGTTCGCGCCGATGGACAAGCAGTGGCAACCATCGGGTTGGACCACAGCGTCCGTGCCTGGGATGTTCCAACAGGCCGCCTCATCGCGGGACCTTGGTACCATTCCGTCGCCCCAGACGTGAGGTTTGTCGACGATCAATTGATCATCGCTGTCGATGGGCGGTGCGTTTCTTGGGACCTGGGTCGATCGCAACAAGATAGTACGATCGCTTTCAAGTATCCCTTAGCTGAGTCTGCCACTCTGCCCTCCGCTTACTTCGCGGGCACCAGTGATAAGGTTGTTATCGTTCGGGAAAACAGCATCTGCCTATGCGACCCGTCAGTGCGCCCCATCAGCGTAACCACGCTCGCGCCTAAAGCCAAAATCCTCATGCACGCTCTCTCGTCCAATGGCGACATACTCGCGACGCTCTCTGAGACCAACGAACTGCAACGTTGGCGTCTGGGTGACGATCCGCGATTGCTAAACACGATCCAGTTTGAGACCGTCGTTTCACACTTACGACTTGATCACGACGGCAAGCAATTGCTTGTCGCTAACCCATCCGGCGGAGCACAAGTTTGGAACATGGAGTCGGGCTCTGTACAAGGAGGTGAACTGCTTCATGACGCATTGGTACGAGACAGTGACTTCAGCCCTGACGGCAAGCACGTTGTTACGGGCAGCGACGATAAGCTATTGCGTCTTTGGGAAGCGGGATCGGGGAAACTGATCGGCCAGCCACTTCTTGTTGGAGAACGTGAAGCCGCAGCCATGGCAGTTTCATGTGTACGCTTCCATCCTTCCGGTAACGCCGTTGCGGCGGGGTCAGACTCCGACGAAGTGGTCGTTTGGGAACCATTCGCAGAACCGATTGAATTGCGACGATTTCGATTGAAGGGCGCCGTAAGTGAAGTTCAGTTCTCTCGCGATGGCCAGCTACTGGGCGCTGCGGGTTTTGCGAATACGGTGCTTGTCTGGGACTGGAGAAAAGGAGCTCAACCTTTGGCCAGCCTGCCCTCCCCATTTATCTCCCAGATGAAGTTCGCACCGAACCCCAAGTTGATTGCAACAGCCAGTATCGCCACGGTGTCGTTATGGGAGACAAATACGGGAAGACTCGTGGGACCAAGTGACCAACTTCGAACACGCGGACTGAATATTGACTCTCAACAACGGTGGCTGATGGCTAGCGGTGACAAGGTTCGACTGTGGAACATCCAACCGGAACCGCGCGAGGCGAAAGCACTTGAGCCGTTAATGCGAGTCCTGTCGATGCGAAAGTTTAGCGAGCAGGGATCGGCAGAACTTTTAAGTTCGGAAGAATTTAACGAAGAGTATCTGGAAGCGAATAAGCGGTATCCCGAAGAATTTGAATTCATTCCTCGCCTTGAAGTGATACTCCAAGACGGATAGGTGCAATCGGCTTTCGGTCAGTCATCGCCCATTTGACCGCGAAGCTGATCACGATCGTACTCAATCAATGCTTCGGTTACCGGAGCGACGTTTCCAGCGATGATCTGGTCGAGTTTGTAGAGCGTTAAATTAATGCGGTGATCTGTCAGGCGGTTCTGTGGAAAGTTATAAGTACGAATTCGTTGGCTGCGATCTCCGGAGCCGATCAAGCCCTGACGAGTTTCAGCACGCTTGGCCATTTCCTCTTCGCGTTTCTTTTCGTAGACGCGAGTCTTGAGCACTCGCAGCGCTTTGGCGAGGTTTTTGTGCTGGCTCTTCTCGTCCTGGCACTGAACCACAATCCCGGTTTCATAGTGTGTCAGACGGATCGCCGATTCCGTCTTGTTGACGTGCTGCCCACCAGGTCCCGAGGCACAAAACTTGTCGGTGCGGTAGTCGTCAGGCTTCAAGTTCACTTCGAGGTCTTCGGGCTCCGGCATCACCGCGACGGTCGCAGCCGAAGTGTGAATTCGTCCTTGCGTTTCGGTTTCTGGAACGCGTTGAACGCGGTGGCCGCCACTTTCGTATTGCAGCTCGCGATAAACGCTTTCCCCTTCCAGGGTCAACGTGATTTCCTTGAATCCACCCATCTCGGTGGCGCTGTGATCCATGATTTCGGTTTTCCAACCCTTGGATTCAGCGTATCGGCGGTACATCTCATAAAGATCTCGGGCGAAAAGTGCCGCTTCATCGCCTCCAGTCCCGGCACGAATTTCCATGATGCAACGAGTTCGATGACTATCCTCGCCACCTACGGTCATGGTGAGCAGATCGTTCCAAAGCGACTCTCGGCGAACTCTCAAGTCAACAAGTTCGGCTTCAGCCATTTGACGTTCTTCGGAGTCATTGGTCTCTTTGGCCAGCTCCTGGCAACCCCGAATTTCCTCGGCGAGTCGTTTGAACTCACGATACTTTGTCGCGAGCTTCGCCAAGCCGCCATGCTCGCGGGCTGCGGCGCCCATGCGGTTACCGTCGCTGAGCACAGCGGGGTCGGACATCTCATGCTCTAGCTGTTCAAACCGAGCGAGTTTGCCTTCGAGAATGTCACGAATTGATCCGCTCATAATTGCCTACTGCTTTGTCGTCGCCAAAGTATCGAAGAGTCGCCGCTCTTTCAGGAGACTCACGTCGCGCCGGGCCCCGGCGGGACGCGACGTTACAAAACAACGTGGACTCCCGCCTCAAAGCCCGTTGCTGCAACGGGCTGACGGAGCCGGCACAAAGAGTTGGAAGGCGAACGAGCTACTTCTTGACTGGTTTTTTCTTAACCGTCGTTTTTGACTGAAGGCTAGCGTAGGTTCCCGCCGCAAATTTCTTCTGGAATTTGTCGATTCGCCCGGCGGTATCAACAAACTTCAACTTGCCGGTATAGAACGGATGGCATTCGCTACAAATGTCAACCTTTAGCTCAGGGCGAATGCTGCGCGTTGTAAAGGTCGCGCCACAGCCACAAGAAACCGTTGTTTCCTGGTATTTAGGGTGAATGCCGTCTTTCATCTCTGCTTCAAATTTCTACTTAAGGGGGCGTCGCCATTGGCTTCGTACAATGGCTGGGCCGCGTAGTTTACGCAGAAATCGACTGTGAGTTCAAGGCGTTCAGACGGATCCCACCGAGTTTTGCGGCTCGATTACGGATTTTCTCGTCCAAAACCGAACCAAGTAAGTGTCGATGATCAGCTGTCCTACATGGTAAAGCACCATTGGCAGGACGCTCACGCCACAATCGAGAGCGAGCTGCAGACCGACCATCAGCGTTTTCTGACCACCGGCGATCGCAACGCCGATTTTTTGTTCCCTTGAACAGCCGGTCGCTCCGGCCCCAAAATAACCGATGGCTACGGCCGCGAGGTGAACGAAGACCGCAAAAATCGCTACCGCTGTGAGACCTGATGAAGCCTGCGGATCACTGGGGTCGAGCATCTCCGCTGAAATCACCGCCCCAAAGAGAACCATGGTTAGGATGCCTAGTTGGCATACGATCGCCAGCCGTTTTTGGTACCGATCCGCCCATGAAGACAAGCCGATATGGCGAAGGGATTGCCCCAAAACCAGCGGCAAAACCACTTGAAAAAAAAGACCAGCCATCTGCGACGATACGTCCAGTTGGACTTGGCGAGCCAACAGTAGGGACAACCCGAAAGGCGCCACCAAAAAGCACGCCAAATTGGTGACCACGGTCGTTATCATCGCGATCGCATCGTCCCCGTTTGCGGCTCTGGTCCAGACCGAAGCTGAAGCGAGCGTGCATGGTACCAGCGAAGCGACGATCAATCCCCCTGCCATACCCGGGGGTAAAAGCCATAACGCTGGCCAACAGAGCAGCGGAATCACGACCGTATTGACGAAAATCGCAATAAAAGATGGCAGCGGTCGGCGGATAGCATCGACGATCCGATCGGGGCGGAGAGTCCACCCCATCAATAGCATTACCGTCACCATGATTCCTGACCGCAGGGCACCCCAATTTGCCAGCGGTGAAAGCATTGAAGGCAGTGCGAACCCGACCGCCAGGCAGATTGCCAGGCAAACGAGAAACCATTGTCGAGAAAACAGTTGCCACACGCTTTAGATTACCCAAACGCCCTATCGGCAAAAAACGTGTGAAACTAATATCGAGTGTGTTCACACAACCACTGCGCCCCCATCACCACTTTCGCAAACCCGTTGCCATGCTTCGTTATTGGACCGCCGGAGAATCGCATGGTAAAGCACTGCTTGCACTCGTAGACGGCTTTCCGGCAGGATTGCCCGTTGATGAGGGGCCGATCAATGTTGAATTACTGCGTCGTCAGGGCGGATACGGACGCGGCAAACGACAACAGCTCGAAACCGATACTGTGGATGTGTTAAGCGGTGTTTGGCAGGGAACGACTTTAGGCAGTCCGATCGCTCTTCAGGTGGTTAATCGCGATTACAAGTTGGAACGCCTCAAAGATCTGGAGCGACCACGGCCCGGCCACGGCGATTTGACCGGTGCCGTAAAGTACCTCGGCTCCATTCGTGGGGTGCTCGAACGGGCAAGCGCCAGGGAAACGACCGTGCGCGTTGCCGCAGGAGCGCTGGCCAAGCAGTTGCTTTCGCAATTTGGTATCGAGGTGATTGGGTATGTCATCGAGTTGGGTGGCGTCGCAGTGCCCGTGCCTGCGGGAACACTCGTTGAACACCGACAACTTCGTGACGAATCGGTGATCTATGCGTTGGACCCCAGTCGTAATGACGAGTTTCGTGAATTCATTGATCGGACGGGAGATGAAGGCGATACCCTTGGCGGGATTGTCGAAGTGCGTGTGGAGGGCCTGCCCTTTGGCCTGGGCACCCACGCTCAGTGGGATCGCAAACTCGATGGTCGACTGGCTCAAGCCGTGATGGCCGTTCAAGCGATCAAAGGCGTGGAGATCGGCCTTGGGTTCCAGGCAGCGAAGTTACCAGGAAGTAAAGTTCACGACCCTATTGAATTCGATGCCACTCAAGTCAACACGCCTAACCTGGGCTATCGGCGGCCGAGCAATAACGCCGGTGGATTGGAAGCGGGAATGACGAACGGCCAACCGCTCGTGATCCGCGCTGCAAAGAAACCGATCGCGACACTTCGAAAACCGCTGGAGTCCATCAATTGGCAAACGAAGGAACCGCAGCGTGCTACCTATGAACGCAGTGACGTGTGTGCGGTACCTGCGGCCAGTGTGATTGTGGAAGCGGTGGTTGCGTTTGAGGTCGCGGTCGCGCTGGTAGATAAGTTTGGTGGTGATAGTGTCACCGAAATGAAGGCAAGATACGAGTTGTTTCAAGAGCTCGCCCGAAAAGTTTGATGGACCATTTCTAGGCTTGGTCGGAGATTGCAAGGATGCATGAACGAACACAACGCGCCGTCGCTAGACTGCTGTTTGTGCTCGCATGCGCGCTCCCTACTTCCATCACGTTGCTGCTTATCGTAATCACCTTCACGCCTTGGTTCGCCGATTACCGACGAGCAGGTCTTGAACGCGAGCTTTCGCAGCGTCTCGGGCTGACCGTCCTGATCGACACTTTAGAGCATCCGACGCCCGCTACGGTGCGACTCAATGGTGTTCGACTTCTCGAACCTGAGACACTTGCTGAAGTTGCTCGTATTCGAGTCGTCACTTGGGTGCGCACTGATGACAAGACAGCCCTGCGACTTTCACAGCCTGAGTTGCAGTCCGCCATGCTTCCCTATTCATGGCGAGTCATCCATGACCGATTCCTTTGCCAGCCTAAACTCACCGTTGCGCCGGTGCGAGTGGCCGCTGATGACTTGACGATTCACAGCAAAACTGGAGCCGTCACACTTCGAGATGTCGATGCGTGGCTGAGACCCGAAGCCGACCGCGTCGAAGCGATGATTCAGTGCGTCCCCGCAAGCCGACAGGATCAATCGCCCGTGCATGTCTCGGTGGTACGAGATCGGTCTTCCGCCCTGCCGTCCACTGACTGGACCATGAATACCGGTAATGTGCCTCTAAACTGCTCTGCGATCGCGGATTATCTCCCTGCGATGGCAATGCTCGGCCCAGACGCAACGTTTACGGGAACCATGCGATGGAAAATACGCGACGCTGCCTGGTCCATCGATCTCGGGGGTTCGCGGTTTGAACACGTCGACCTCGCCATGGCAACGCAAGGGATACCGCATCGCCTGGTCGGTAACGCAGGCATTCAATTAGAAAGTTGCCAATGGGAGAAAGGGGTTTCTCTAAACCTTTCTGGCGCCCTGATCGCTGAGCAAGGATTCATCAGTCAATCCTTACTTCAAGCCCTGGCCTCCCATGTCGATTTCAAATTGGCGAGCGATGTCGACCTTGAAGCCAAGGATATTCCGTTTGATGCGATGGCACTGCGGTTTGACTTCTTCGGGCCAGAAATGAGACTGGAGGGTGTGTGTCATCGTCAACGTGGTCAAGAATACCTTCCTCAAGGCACTGCCATCGTCTCTGGCGGGAGCGCCGTAGCCGCGTGTTCACCGACGGCCCAACGTCGATCGTGGGTCGAGCTGGTCCATGCTTTCTGGCCTGATCAGATCGAAAAGCTTCCGTTTTCTAGTCAAACCGCATGGTTACTCCCTCTACTGCCAGCTCCCCCGCCGGCAACCAATTACCGGGAACTTCTTGGAAATGGTCCGCCGCGAATCACCGCAGCCGGTGAGCCTTCGGGTAGCGGGGCGATTCGCCAACCGTAGATGGCGGCAAGGCCAAGACAAAATGGGAAAAATGGGGTCATTTTCCCCCGAATGGTAGATTGGACCACCCGTCGATGGTACTTTGGTCGAATAGCAGGTTGATTCAGCCACGTCGTCATCGCCTAAATGTCGGCAAACCGTGGCACACCTCCATCGCGTAATGGGTTGTCGGCACTATGTCAATTCGCAAAAAGCTCGCAGTCGGGCCGGCTATCAGTTACACGCGTCGTTCCCGCAAGTTGTCGTTGCTTGAGAAGACCGTGCGCCGGCTAAGATTTGAAAACCTTGAAGGTCGCGCCATGCTTGTCGCGGAGGGCGCGCCATTTAATCTCAGTCGTAGCCTTGATGCAGCCGGACTAGTGGGCACGGTTTCTGCCGACGTTGACTGGGGTGACGGGACCAAAACGTCGACTGTTGCTGTGGGCGGAACCACCACGGGCAACATCAAGATTCGATTTGACTATTCGCTTGATACCAGCGGTTTTTTTTCAGCCGCAAGTCGCCGTGCCGTCTTAGAAGCCGCAGCGGCTTCCGTCACCAACCGGCTTGGCGATTCTCTTGCTCCCATTAGTCCATCAGGAACGAATACTTGGGTCGCCGCATTGTTCCATCCAGCGACAGGTGCATCGATAAACTTCAACAACCTGAAGATCGCTGCCAATGAAATAGTCGTTTATGCGGGAGCCCGCGAGTTTGGTGCCACGCAACTCGGATCAGGCGGTCCTGGTGGCATCGGAGCAAGTGGCGATCCTGCTTGGCTTGCTAATGTTGCCGGCCGCGGACAAGCCGGTGCGCTCACTGCGTCCAAAACCGATATCGGGCCCTGGGGTGGGTCCATTGCGTTTGATATCTCGACGAACTGGTACTTCGGTACAGACCCCGCGGGTCTACAGGCTAACCAGCACGACTTCTACACCGTGGCAGCCCATGAGTTGACTCACCTGATTGGTTTTGGAACCGCCCCATCGTGGACTCGCCTTGTGTCAGGGAACACCTTCACCGGTCCGAAAGCGCGCGCGGCAAACGACGCGGGAGGAAACGTGTTGCTAACATCCGACCGCGGGCACTGGGTCGAGTCACAGACCGACGCAGGCCGCAAAACACTGATGGGACCGACTATCTCCATTGGCATTCGTGATTCACTTACCCCGCTCGATCTCGCAGGCCTCGACGATATCGGATGGGACATTATCGATACGGAAGCGAGCATCGCGACGTCACACGTCTACGCTGACAATGGGGCTTTCCCAATCCAAATCACGTACCGTGGGGCAACTGTCGGACTGATCACCGATTCGTTGACTGCAACCATCACAAACGCCATTCCTCAAGTCACTGTCGTTGACGACCAATCGGTCACCCGTGACCGTCCGCTTGTGCTTACCAACATCGCTTCGATTCTTGATCCGGGATTTGCAAACCCACGTGTAAGTCCTCCTACTGTTGAAACTTTCCGCTACTCCATCAACTGGGGCGATGGCACCGCGGCTGATACCGGTACGGCCACCATCGATCGAGCCGGCTCCAGTACACTACCAACACTTGCATCGTTGGATGGAACCCATACGTACACGCAGAGCGGCACGTTCAATGTCACGGTCCAAGTGATCGATGATGACAATGGTTCCTCTCAAAGTACCTTCAAGGTAAACGTAACCGATCCTCCCGTCATTTCCTTGGAATTGAACCGAAATTCGATCGCCGAAAACGCGGGTAATGGTGCTGCAGTTTTGACGGTGAGGCGTTCGGCGCCCGCTGCAAGTTCACCGACGACAATCACCATCACGTCCAGCGACGCATCGGAAGCTGCGGCGGCAACCAGCGTCATCATTCCTGCGGGAGAGTTATCGGCGACCGTCGCGGTCAATGCCATCGACGACAACCTCTTGGATGGCACGCAATTAGTCACACTCACTGGTTCCGGATCGGGATTCCAAAGCGGTACGGCCGCACTTTCGGTGACGGACTTTGAAACACTTTCAGCAACCTTCACGAATGCGTCCATTCTTGAGAACAACACCGCGTTATTCGTACTGACAGTGGTGAGAAGCAACACCGACACTTCCAATGCGATCACTGTAAATATTGCAGGAAACGTCGATGCTCAACTCAACTTCCCCGCCACAGCAACCATTCCTGCCGGTAGCAGGCAGGTACAAATCCCCGTCGAGCCAATCAACGACGATAAACCGGAACGGTCACTACAAGTGCTCTACAGAATCTCAGCGACTGACTATCAGCCTACCGAAGCAGGACTGCTACTGGTCGATGACGAGAAACCTTTGTTCCAAAATCCCACTGACAAATTTGACGTCGACAACGTTGGTACTGTCACACCAACAGACGCGTTGAGAATCCTCAACTTCATCGCCCGACGTCGGCCCAAAAGCGCTGCGCTTGATCCAGAGACGGAATCACCCAACGGACTGTTCGTGGATGTGAACGGCGATTACTCGGTTACCCCTTCAGATGCACTCCGCATTCTTAACGAGCTCGCTCGCCGTATTCGTGCTGGACAGGGGAATGCCGAATCGCTGACGACGTCCAATGCAATCGCTGCGCCGCTGGT
>JANOBM010000055.1:0-40622 GCA_031411655.1 Planctomycetaceae bacterium | reverse complement strand
GCGGGCGTTCTTTCTAAACATCACCCCAACCGGCAACGGGCCGCTGGTGGAGCGTCCATTTTTTGCGAAAGCACGCGACCGCGAGCAAATGCAGTTAGCGGAAAAAGAGATTCGAGAGACTGGGGATCGACTTCAAGCTCGCCTTGCGGAACTTGAAACCGCGCTCAAATCACAGTTGGCGGAGCTCAGTGCATCAGCGACGACCACCCACGATATGACGAATGTCGAATATCGATTCTATCGCGACACGTTTAAAGCACTACCAAAGTTTGATGACTTAAAAGCGGAAGACGTTGGCACGCTGGAGCCACCTTACTTCGATATAAGTCGTGCAACTCGACCGGACGATTTCGGATTCGTCTTCACTGGCACGCTCGTCGTCCCTACCGACGGCGAGTACACGTTTGTTCTCGACAGCGATGACGGATCACGCCTTTTACTCGATGAAAAGCTGGTTCTCGAATACGACGGTATCCATGGAGAGGGGAGTCCTAAACGTGCAAAAGTTCAATTGAATCAGGGACGCCGTTCCATTCGCGTTGAATACTTCCAAGGACATGCGGGGAAAGGCCTCACTTTATATTGGTCTGGACCTGGCTTCAAGAAACGCTGGTTGACGACGCATGCCTCTCAAACCGCTAAGGACCTCAATCAAGCGCTGAATTCACCAGTTGTTAATGACCTTGATGCGGAATTGGTCGCCGACTACCGACAAGTGAAAAAGCAATTGGAGGAGATTTCGCGAGAGAAGCCGTGGGAGGACTACGGGATGTGCATCAGCGAAAGAGGTATCGAGGCTCCTGAAACGTTTGTGCTGCTTCGCGGAAGCCCGCAGGCCCCCGGTGAAAAAGTTCAACCAAGGTTTCCTACGATTTTGGGTGGCGAAGTTCCCGACGTAGTGCCTAATCCTACGGCAAGCAGTTCAGGCAGGCGGTTGGCGTTTGCCAATTGGGTTACCGCTAGCGACAATCGTTTGACAAGTCGCGTGATCGTGAATCGGGTTTGGCAACATCACTTTGGTCGTGGCATCGTTCGTTCAGCAAACAATTTTGGAAACCTTGGTGATCCGCCTACGCATCCCGAATTATTGGATTGGCTTGCCGTTGACTTGGTTGAAAATGGTTGGCAATTGAAACGGCTTCACAAACTCCTTGTTATGTCGCAGACGTATCGACAATCCGCCATACCGTCCGCCGATGCTGCCAAAAAGGATCCAAACAACGATCTGTTTAGCCATTTCAATATGCGCCGTTTGAGCGCAGAAGAAGTCCGTGATTCGATCTTGGCAACCAACGGTCACATCAACTTGGCAATGTACGGCCCCAGTATTTATCCAGAGATTTCAGCGGAAGTCCTCGCTGGGCAATCGGTACCGGGTAAGGGTTGGTCGCGATCAAGCGATGAAGACCAAGCGAGGCGAAGCATTTATATTCACATTAAACGCTCGCTGGTCGTTCCGTTGCTTTCGAGTTTCGATTTCCCCGAGACGGATGCGAGTTGTGAAGCACGGTTCATTACGACACAGCCAGGCCAAGCGTTGGGAATGCTCAATGGCGATTTTTTGAATCAACAAGCCGAGTACTTTGCCGATCGAATTCGCAAGGAAGCAGGCCCTGCACTTTCTGACCGTGTTCAGCTCGCATTTAAAATTGCGTTCTCGCGTTCCGCAAGCGATGAAGAACTGGGCCGCGCTGAGAAACTGATCCAAGAACTTCAGTCAGTGCACGAACTCACGCCAGATCAGGCGTTTAACTACTACTGTTTGTTCATTTACAACCTCAATGAATTCATTTACCTCGACTGAGTGCCCGTTGGCGTCGTTCGTCTCGCACGTTCCGGCGTCCTCCACTTCAGCCACCCGTGCCTAAAAGGAATCATCTATGAATCAAAACTTTTGCAGACGAACACGGCGAGAGATGCTTTGGCAAGTGGGCGCCGGTTTTGGAGGACTTGCGCTTACCGGATTGTTGTCCAAAGACGGGTTCTTTAATCAACGCGCATTTGCGAACGAGGTTGTCTCCCTGACAAAACAGCCACACTTTGCTCCCAAGGCGAAGAGTGTCATTTTCTTGTTCATGTACGGTGGCCCCAGTCACATGGATACATTCGATTACAAGCCCGCTATGAAAGGCCGCGACAATCAAACGGTAGAGGTGAAGACCTTTGGACGTGGTGGCCACCGCAACACGGGCCGAATCGTCGAACCGCGGTGGGATTTCAAGCAATACGGTAATTGCGGAAAGTGGGTCAGTGACCTGTTTCCCCATATCGCAACGTGCGTGGACGATATCGCCTTCATCCACTCGATGACCGCCGATTCGCCGATTCACGGTTCGGCTATGCTGATGATGAATTCAGGTCGAGTCCAAAGCGGCCATCCCTGCCTCGGCTCTTGGGTCAATTACGGGTTGGGTAGCGTCAATGAAAACTTGCCAGGATTCGTCGTCATGTTGGACCCTAAGGGCGGTCCCATTTCAGGAGCGAAGAATTGGTCCAGCGGCTACATGCCTGCCAACTACCAAGGGACCATTTTCAAAACTCAAGGTGCGCCAATCCTCGACTTAAAGTCTCGCGAAGGCGTCAGTCGTCCGTTGCAGAGAGAACTACTCGATGCCCTCAAAGTTCAAAACGAAGAGCATGCTCAGCGACGCCAAGACCATTCCGATTTGGTATCCCGAATCTCAAGTTACGAACTTGCGTACAAGATGCAGGAGTCCGCTCCCGAAGCCGTCGATGTGCAATCGGAAAGCAGCGAAACCCATCAGCTGTATGGTCTGGATAACGATCGCACGCGTGATTTCGGAACAAAGTGTTTGCTTGCTCGTCGACTGGTTGAACGAGGCGTTCGCTTCATCCAAGTCTACTCGGGCGGCGCCCATAACGACGACAACTGGGACGCACATTCGGACCTGGTCAAGAACCACAGCTACCACGCCCTGAACACGGACAAACCGATCGCTGCATTATTAAAGGACTTAAAGCAGCGAGATATGCTGAAGGACACTCTAGTGGTTTGGGGCGGCGAATTTGGCCGCCAACCCACAGCCGAATACGCGGAGGGAACGGGGCGCGATCACAATGCGTACGGATTCACCATGTGGATGGCTGGTGGCGGAATCAAAGGTGGTACCAGCGTTGGAACGACCGACGAACTTGGGTCGGCAGCAGTCGAGAATCCCTTCCATGTGAAGCGATTACATGCAACCGTCCTGAATCAACTTGGCGTCGATCCAAATCGATTGTCGTATTTTCATTCTGGCCTCGATCAAAAGCTGGTCGGCGTCGAGCCGATCGAACCGATTCACGAAATTATTTAGTTCGACGAGACGCGTTCGCGTGACATGCCCGTCAGTGATTTGCTTGGCAGCGAGTTAACGCTGTCCGGTGAGGCAAGTGTTCCGGCTTGTTGTTCGCGATTGAATCGGCCTTTCAAAGCCGCTACCACATGCCTTGTGATGACCGCGCTGTGGACCATCGCACAATGTGATCTCTGTGATGAAATGATTGCAGCAGCGGTCGAAATGATTTTTCGTTGACTCGTCATTGTGCTCTCGCTTGATCGGAAACGCGATCACTCAATTCGCCGGGGAAAGACGGAGCGCACGTCAAAGGCACGCTTTCACTGAACGTAGATACATCTGGTTCCAACGTGGCTTCGTGGGTCACCAAAGTGTCTGCCGATCCTGCAGATCAAGTCGAGTGGCGATGCGCCGATGTGTCGAGAGAACGTACCTCCAACTCGACGGAAAACGCCGCAATGCATGTTGGAGTTTGCTTATCGAATCCAAGATTTAAGACTGGGCTGCCGCGGCTGATTCGGTCTTTTTCTCGCTCAAGTGAGTCCACTTCGGGAACGGCCTTTTTCGTGTTTCTCTATCACAAAGGAGGCACACGGTCCAAGAATTTTGATTACTAACGATCCGTTGATATGGACAGCCATTTTCTAGGTTATACTTGGAACCCATCCGAAAGCACTTGCCGCTTTGCCGCTAGCTCCAGTTCGCTTCGGTTGTCGGATAGGTTCTTAGCACACCCGCCCTTTCACCCCGCTACGCTTCACTGAGCTTTTCCTCCCCACCTTTACCGACTTGCCTTTGCGGTTTTTCCACAGGAGAGAATCGTGGCTTGTCGGGTAAACTTCACCTTAAGGATTCCCATTTTGAAAACGACTGCGTTGGTTAAATATTGTCTATCCGTCGCGATAGCGATCGTGACTTTTCATACGTTGTCAAACGGCGAGGAATCGTCTGCGAAATCCGAATTCCATTCGATTTTCAATGGACAGGATTTGACTGGGTGGCATGGGGAAGCAACCATGGATCCGCGTTTGCTTGCGGCGATGCCCGATGCGGAGCGAACTGCAAAAATGGCAGAGTGGAACAAGGATGCGATGGAGCATTGGTCCGCTAAAGACGGTGAGTTGATTAACGATGGACACGGCGTGTATCTGACGACCGATGAGATGTACGGCGATTACGAATTGTTGATTGAGTACAAAACCATCCCCCAAGCCGATAGCGGCATCTATCTGAAGTCAAACCCGCAGGTCCAGATCTGGAATCATCAAGCTGAAAAGCTTTCCGATGGCCAAGACAAAGGCTCTGGCGGTTTGTGGAATAATTCACCCGGTGCGCCGGGCAAAGATCCATCGGAGATTGCCGATCGTCCGTTTGGTGAGTGGAATGAGTTCAAGATTCAGCAGATCGGTACACGCACAAGTGTCTGGTTAAACGGGAAGCACATCGTTGATCAAGCGATCATGGAAAACTACTGGGACCGAAAGGCTCCGCTCGTCCCACAGGGCCCCATTCAGCTGCAAACTCACGGCGGAGAGATCCGTTGGCGGAACATCAAGATTCGTGAGATCGATTCCGACGAGGCAAATGCAATCCTCCGATCGCACAATGCGGAAGGGTTCACATCACTTTCCAGCGGCCAGGATTTGAGCGGTTGGGCTGGTGCAGTTGAAAACTATGAGCTGGTGGGAGGTTCGATCCGCTGCAAAGAAGGCAAGGGCGGAGTCTTATACACCAAGGACCAGTACGCTGACTTTGTCGCTCGTATCGAGTTCAAGCTTCCCCCAGCTGGGAATAACGGACTAGCGATTCGCTATCCAGGATCCGGTGATGCCGCCTATGCAGGAATGTGTGAGTTACAGGTCCTCGATACGGAGCATCCAAATTACAACTCCATTGATCCACGACAAGCTCATGGTTCGGCATACGGAATGATCGCCGCCTATCGCGGATATCATCGACCCACTGGCGATTGGAATTTTCAAGAAGTGACCGTCCAAGGAACGAAGGTCAAAGTCGAATTGAACGGCTCACTGATCCTCAATGGAGACTTAGCTGAGGTAAAGGAATTCATGGCGAATTCGCCACACCCAGGTAAAGACCTCAAGACGGGACACTTCGGCTTTGCAGGTCACGGTGATGCAGTTGAATTCCGCAACGTTGAGATCAAAACGCTGAAGTAAAGGCTTTCTATTTCATTTGGAGGTGGGGCATCCGCCCTGCTTCCATGCGATGTTCCGCCCTCATTCACCCATGGAAACGATATGATCCGTCTAAGCTCCTTCGTCACTTTCGCTATTTTCCTCGTTTCGCCGCTTTTGGCAGATGATGAGGCCGTCGTCACGCAAGCTTTCATCGATGGCACTGGCCCAGGTTGGGTGACGCTGGGCGAGGCGGACTTCGACCTGATCAACACCGATCCCCATACTTTCACTTGGAATGGAGATGCTGTTCACTGCACTGGAACCCCAGTGGGCGTCACTCGATCGAAGAAGAAGTTTACCAACTTCGAGCTTGTCGCTACTTGGCGGCACAACCGATCGGGAGGGAACTCAGGAATCTTCCTGTGGGCCGGCGATGACGCCTTTAAGGATCTCAAGCCCAATCAATTGCCGCCGGGCGGCATCGAGGTTCAAATCCTCGATCATGGCTACGCGGAGCAGTATGAAAAGGCCAATGGTAAGAAATCCGATTGGTTCACGACGCATGGAGATGTGTTTCCTGTCGGCTCATCGAAAATGGTTCCGTTCGAACCAAAAGCAGAGAACAACAGTGGTCGTAGTTTCCCTCGTAAGAATCTCAGCAAAGGGATCGGTGAGTGGAACCACTACTACGTCCGCGCAATCAATGGTGAAGTCCGTTTGTGGGTCAATGGCGAAGAGGTCTCCGGCGGAAACCAATGCGAACCGAAGACCGGGTTCCTGTGCTTGGAAAGCGAAGGCGCACCGATCGACATCAAGGGCATTCGGATTCGAGAGCTGCCGTAGTTGCGAGAGCTTGGATATTTATAGAGATTCACTATCGATTGGCTGAACTCGTCGAGCCGGTACCTTTTGAAAACGCCCGCCCGACGCGTCCTATAGGGCTCGCTACTATCTGCATTATTGCAGAAGTAATGAGCCCTATCGTTCAATGGCGTTCCGTGTGAAGTGGACTTAATCATGAAGAGCAACGGCGAACAGTTCGTGGACCTCATGCGACGTATGGGTGCGAAGGTTCCTGAGGGACGCCCCACGGAGTCAGAGTTAGAAGTGCTGCGCGACTACCTTCAATCTCGCGCTGGCGAACACCAGATTTGCGATAATTTCTCGCGATTCCTGAGTGAGATCATTCGGTCTACACGGTACGAGGCGTGTAACGTCATCGTCTTTGGTACCGACAACTTTATCGCTACCCAGCGGAACAGCGCGGTCGCGGAACTGCCTGCTGATTCCGGTTTGGTTATGTTCGCCGTTTGGGATGGTGATTCGGGTGGCGATTCATGGGTCTTGGATTTGAAATATAACTGCATCCGCTGCGTCCCCGCGATACTGATGGGGGTGATGCCAATGTCCGAGGTTCGAGCTTACGCTTACGGTTGTTTCCGAGACCCGGAGGGTTTTTTGGCTTATATGACCGGCGTTGCCGCTCAGCGCGGCTGGGTAAAACATTAAACATTGACTTACTTACTCATTCGTAAGACAATTTCTTTAAGGTTGAGGGAGCCGCCAATCGAGCCAGGATTGTCCACCGTTTTACGGCAAATGCATTTTTTGGTGGTTCCCATTGTAAACGAGCGACGAAATTCGGCGAAGGAACTGGTCGCCGCGCGGCAGTTTGAGAGTTCCGGCGATTGCGCCGACGAATAGGCAGATTGCACTCTCGCCATCGGAAGAGCGAGAATTATGAATCAAATATCAACCATTTTTTCCCTGCCAAACCGCCTCATCAGTGACTGATATCATGAGTTCAGCAAACCAGCCTCCCGCAAACCAATCAAACCCATTCGCTGCGACTCCCCAAGCACAGCCACAGAAAAAGTCGATGTCAACCGGCGTGATCATTGCGATGATCGCTGTTCCGTTGATGTTCGTCATGCTGGTTTGTGGTGGCGTGATGCTCGCATTGTTATTGCCCGCCGTACAAGCGGCACGCGAAGCAGCACGCCGGGCAAGTTGCACCAATAATATGAAGCAGATCGGTTTAGCCCTGCACAACTATCATGCGGTGTACAATTCGTTGCCCCCCGCCTACACGGTTGATGACCAAGGTAAGCCGCTTCACAGCTGGCGAACACTCATTCTTCCATACATGGAACAACAGGCTTTGTTTGAATCGATCGACTTAAGTAAACCCTGGGACGATCCTGCAAATGCGACGGCCGCTACGATGAAGGTTCCGCAGTACATGTGTCCGTCAGCGACGGATCCCTCGAATTTTACTTCGTATGCCGCGGTTCTGGCTCCCAATGGCATGATGACGGGTGAAACTGCATTCACCTTTGGCGACGTGACCGATGGGCTCGCCAACACCATCATGATTGTAGAAACCGAGCCAAAAAGCGGAGTTTCGTGGATGAGCCCCACGGATATATCGCTTCAAGAATATGCCAATGCGGGCCCTGGAACGATGTCCCACCACATCGGCGGTGGTAACGTGTTGATGGCTGATGGTTCGGTGAGGTTCTTTGCCGACGACGTGCCCGCGCAGGTACGCCAGGCGATGGTGACTCGCGACGGCAATGAAATAATTCCTCCATTTTAATCAATTTCTGCTTTGCAGGCCGAATGACGTCGGCACGGTGATGGCACGGTCAGTCGTCTGTCATCGTGCGATGGAATGAGCAATCGCATGTCACCCACCGAAGTAATCGAGTCGTCCGCTGGGGAAGCATGTATCTCCTTTGATCGCCGATTGGAGCAGCATAGGCGTTCTTCACAAAAGCGTCATTCAAATTCGTTCAGCATCTTGACGCATTCGTCGACGACCAATTCTCCAGTCCCGACGGCGGTGAAACTGTGCAGCCCCATCCAGGTTTGGTAGCCGCCATTTGCGAAGCCTTCGCGGCTGGGCAGATAGCCAACGTAGTCGTTGCTCAGCCCGCATACAAAGGTGTTGCGGTGAGGCGACCGTCGTTTGATCTCCAAGCCAAGTACGGTAAAGAATTCAGCTGGAACTCCGACAAGATAGACATCGCCAATTTGCATCACCTGAAGCCACATCGATCTCGTTTCCCCTTGATGCGACTTCAGCGTTCGTCGGCTTTCGCGAAAAACATCGATGATGGAGTCAGCATCGTCGGGGGCATATTTGCGACAATAGTCCGTGACCATCTGGTCCTCAACCTGCTCGTCAAACATTCGTATCTCGGTCGCTAATTCGCGCCGTACCGAGGCCAATTTACTCGACACCATCGGCGTCGCTTGCTCCAACGTTCGGTTGAACGCGTTCTTCATTCGAATGATCATTTCGTCACAATCAAGAGTCAAATTGTGACTTGAGCCAGCCGCACCGGACAAAAATGAGATCGGAATCCGGTGCTGCTCTGATAACTCTTGCGCGGCAAGACCGTAAAACCCTGGAGACCGCTTGCCGCTTCGGGTTCCAATGCAATGCGTCGAATGATTGAATAAAGCGCCATGCAACTGGCCACCTAACGAGCGAAACGCAATGACCGGCAAGTCGACGTCGAAAGGATCCGTCGGTCGAACCATTTCATCGCGAGGGCCAATCCAATAGATGCGACCATCCTTTAGCAGCTGGCGACTATTTTGGCCGACCGTGGCTTCTTGACCAAGACGAAAGAATCCCTGAGATCGATCCGCCTTATCGGACAAGGTTTTTGCCTTTGTCGCTGCGTCGACGATTGCGGCAACGGTTCGATTGCAAAACTCTTCGTCTCTCGCGTATCCATGAACCGTTACAGTGGATGGTGCATGATGCGTGTGGCTGGCATTGATCATGATATTGGCCAACGGAATTCCGCAGGCCTGCGCGATGCCATGCGTGGCTTGGTCCATCGTGTCCCGGTGCATCATCAGAACGTCCACCGCTACTACGCATAACGACACGTCACCTTGGATTACCGTCGCGGTCGCTTGCAACTTCCCCTCTTGGCCCTGCACGAAACCTGGCCCGATACCGCCTCCTATTACCATTGAATCGTCCGCGAGCATTTCGGAGGTTGCGGCACCCACTTTCCACCGAAGCTCTTCAGCGAACGTGCATTGCAAAGCCATCGCCATCGTAACAAAAATCAATACGGCACTTATTGACCAACGCTTCATGATTTAGTCGCCTGCTGGATGATTAAGATCTTGAACTTCGAATACGCGACGACGTCACTCGCACGTCTTGAGCAATTAATGTCGCGCTAACATGGTCAATTTGCGAAGCTGGTGCCAAGACATGGTTGCACTCATGGAGATTTGGCCTTTGGCGAAACTTCCGCATTTTGACTTGGCATCAGTGTTAACTCGGCGAGGACCGGGCGATGGTCGGAAGCCACCGGTTCGTCGATGACCTGCACGCGATCGACGCGCCAACGCGACGGAGGTGCTGCAAAAATAAAGTCGATTTCGATACTTGGATCCAAGGACGAAAACGTCAGGCGATCCTGAAGGGGTTTCTTCGCTTCAATCGCTCCTTCGCTCAGTAGCTTGACAGTCCGAGAATCGGATTGATCATTGAAGTCGCCCAAGAGAATGTAGGGCATCGTCAGCTCATCGAGTTGTTTACGTAGCCGCTGTGCCTGTGCGAATCGAAATCGATCGTCCTCTACCCAGTCGAAATGAACGTTAACCAGCATCACAGATTCACCACTGGGCAAGGCGATTTCAGCAAGCAGAGCCACGCGCGGCTCATTTCCTTCGGGAAGCTCAACAGCCTTAGACTGTGTGATGGGATACTTAGAGAGCACTGCCAATCCATACTCCCCGCCTTGAAACTGCATGAACGAACCAAAAGCGTTCTGCATCGCCAACTGCTTTCCCAGTTCAACACTTTGATCCGTGGCACCGCTACGTTGGACATGGCGATCGACCTCTTGGAGCCCAACGAAGTCAGCCTGCAGGCGATGCAGGACTTCACCGGTTCGATTCAAATCGGTGACGCCGTCATTTCCAAGGCCACGTTTGATGTTATAGGTCACGATTCGCAGCTTGGTGCCTGAGACCGTCTGGGGCTCATCGGCGTTCGATGTTTCTTGCAGCGATTGCAATAGAAATGCGATGCAAACGAATAGCCCAAACCATGTGCAATTTTTTAGACTTGCAACGCACATATTGATTGCCATGGCTTTGAATGCGAATTCTGCGAACGGGTAGGTACGACCAAGGTGAGCTGCGAATCGTTATGATACCAACGGGCGTGCCGCCTCGCTGCAAGGTGCCGTTTGCCTGGTCACAGGTTGCCATTTAAAACGCGCATGACCGTGTTAGACCGCGTCTGATACCATATTGTCTACCAAAAAACGGTTGTCTTCCGAAACCTTCAACCTGCCGAGGCTCATTGATGTGCACTGCCAACCGTTCGTTTCGAATGATGTTCCGAGACGATGAACGTGCACAAATCGCGAAAGCGGCGCTGATGCTTCGAGTTGGATTTGGCCTATTGATTGGAATGCTGAGTTGTCTGGTCAGCGCAACTGGCGCAGTCGGAGAGTCGACATGGAAGGTTGGAATCGCGCGCGAGGTGATCACGCCGGATGAGCCGATGTGGATGTCGGGCTATGGTTCGCGTGATCGCCCAGCCGACGGCAAGCTTACGGATTTGTGGGCCAAAGCGATGGCGATCGAGGATGCAAAGGGAACGCGGCTCGTTCTTGTAACGCTCGATCTGGTAGGTATAGATCGCGATACTGCAGGAAAGATCCAAGAGCAGGTTACGCAGCGCTTCGGACTTCCGCGTGAGGCGCTGGTGTTGTCGACGACTCACACCCATAGCGGCCCGGTGGTCGGTGAAAATTTGCGCGCGATGTATGCACTGGATGCCGCAGGCTGGAGGCTTGTTCAGGATTACACCAAGCGGCTTGTGTCCAAAGTCGTCGACTTGGTTGGGCTCGCAATCGCCGATCTGCGTCCCGCAGAAGTCGGATGGACGGTGGGCCGCGCCCATTTCGCAGTCAACCGGCGCAATAACCCCGAGGGGGAAGTCGCTCAGCGTCGCGAGGCAAATCGATTGAATGGACCGGTTGATCACGACTTGCCCATTTTGATCGTGAGGGAGCCTGCATTGAACGAAGGTGCGTCGGAAGATGGACCGACGCGGAGCGAGTCCGGAGATTCCATCGCGTCTTCTGTACGCTTGATCGTCTGCGGATACGCTTGTCATGCAACGGTACTCTCGGGTTACCAGTGGAGTGGTGATTGGCCTGGATATGCGCAAATCGCACTCGAAGAGCGTTTTCCCGAGGCCATGGCGATGGTCTGGGCGGGGTGCGGTGCGGACTTGAACCCACTCCCGCGTCGCGAAGTCGAATTGGCAAAACAATATGGTTCAGAGATTGACCAAGCCGTTGCAGAGGCCCTGAAACGGCCACTGGTAACGCTAGCTGGGGCGCTGAAAGCTGAATTTACGGAGGTAAAATTGGATTTCGCACAGGTGCCGACACGCGAACAACTGACCACAACACTCCGTTCGACTGACCGGTTTGAGGTCGGTAGGGCGAAGCTGCTTTTGGAGGCTTTGGACCGCGATGGCGAGTTGCCGAAACAATACCCCTATCCGATCCAATCATGGCGAATGGGTGATGGGCCAACCTGGATCTTCCTGGGGGGCGAGGTGGTGATCGACTTTGCGCTTCGGCTGAAGTCTGAACTCGGCGCTGGTAGAACCTGGGTCGCTGGGTATTGCAACGATGTGATGGCCTACATCGCATCGCGTCGTGTGCTGAAGGAGGGAGGATATGAAGGTGGCGGAGCGATGGTCTACTACGGGCAACCCAGTCCTTGGGCCGAATCGGTTGAGTCAGTCATTGTCGATGGCGCCCGGGAACAGGTGGCGCGGCTGGGCGGTCCGGCGCAGAGATCGGATCGGTCCATCGAGCCGCGACCGTACGCCGATCATACGGATCTATCGGTATGGCGAAACGACCAAGGCGACATGCTACCGATCGCTTCTGAGCGGGACTGGAGGCATCGGCGCAGCGACATCCGAATCGCTATGCAGGCGGTGATGGGGCGATTGCCGGCGGAGGATGAATTGATGCCCCTGGTAGTCGAAGTGCGCGGCCGCGAAGAATTTGAAGGCTACTCACGCTTCCTCATTTCCTACCGCGTTGACCGAACGAGTCTTGTACCAGCGCATCTGTATGTTCCAAACAAGAAAGCGGCATCCCAGCGAAAACGATGGCCTGCGGTTTTGGCGTTGCATCCGACGTCAGATTTAGGGAAGGATGTGGTTGCGGGTCAAGGACCGATACCGAACCGTGGCTATGCTGTGGAACTTGCGGAACGCGGTTACGTGGTGTTGGCTCCCGACTATCCGCCTTTTGGCGAGTTGGCAGGATATGACTTTAATACGGATGCCTATCTGTCAGGGACAATGAAGGCGATTGTCAACCATCGGCGCGGCGTTGATTTGTTGACGGCACGCGACGATGTTGACGGCCAGCGGATCGCAGTGATCGGTCATTCGCTCGGAGGTCATAACGCGATGTTTTTGGGTGTGTTTGACGAACGCATCAAAGCCGTCGTTTCCAGTTGTGGCTGGGATCCGTTCCATGACTACTATGGCGGAAAACTGGCTGGGTGGGCGAGCGATCGATACATGCCGCGAATTCAAGAGGTTTACGGGCTCGATCCGGATCAAATGCCATTCGATTTTCCCGAAGTCGCTGCGGCGTTGGCGCCGCGGGGATTCTACTCCTGCAGTCCACTGCGGGACTCGAATTTTAGCGCGCAAGGCGTTCAGGCATCGGAGCCCAGGATTCGAGGCGTCTATCGCTTGTCCGGAGCGGAGGATCGCTTCGTCGTGAAGTACCCAGGCTGCGAACATGACTTCCCCTACGAGTCTCGACTAGAAGCTTACGAATTTCTCGACAAGGTCCTTTCCAATGTGCCAACATCGGTTCAAGGCTCGAAATGATCTTATGAATGAATGCGACGCAGGTTGGGAACTCGTCCAAACCCCATGATTCGCCGTAAACCAATTTTGAAGCATGGAAGGCGGTAAGAGAGCTTGGGATGTCCCATGGTTGACTTGCCAAGAGGACTGCTTGTCGAGTACGGTTGGTGTTGTCCGGGAATAACGACCAGCCTTTTCGCTAGGGAATACTTTAGGCCCGCAAGTTTGTTAAGAACCTATCCGAAAACCGACGTGACCCGCGGCTAGCGCCAAAGCGGCTAATGGTTTTCGGATCGGTTCTAAGTCCGCAAGTTTGTTAAGCCCGCAAGTACTTTACACGGGAGTTTTGAAAGGCAACCGTTACGAAGGCGAAATGGCTCGTCGACGTTTCTCAGGTGATCCTCCTACCCTCGCTACCGATGCGATTGTCCTCACAATACTATGATTGCACTTGATTTAAGCGGAAAGACCGCCATCGTCACCGGGGCGTCGCAGGGGCTTGGGCTTGCTACTGCCAGTTGTTTGCATCAAGCTGGTGCCAACGTCGTCATCAACTATTTTCCAGACTCTGCTGGCATTCACGCGGCGCAAGCAAGCGACTTAATAACGTCACTGGGAGAGAGGGCGATCGCTGTGCCTGCAGACATCCGAAACGAAGACGATACTTGCAAGTTAGTCAGTGCGGCTCATCAGTCTTTTGGTTCGCTAGATATCCTGGTCAATAACGCGGCCATTCTTCGTGATAAGACGATGAAAAAGATGCAAATCGATGAGTGGCAAGAGGTGATCGATACGAATCTGACTGGCGTTTTTAGGATGTGTAAGAGCGCTCAGGGATCGCTAAGTGATGGGGGCCGTATCGTGAATATGGCGTCGATCAGCGCTCTGGTTGGGTTTTTTGGGCAATCTAACTACGCCGCGTCAAAGGCCGGTGTAATCGGCTTGACGAAGGTACTTAGCAAGGAGTTTGCTAGCCGTCAAATCACCGTGAATGCGGTGGCTCCCGGTGTTGTGTTGACCGAAATGGGAAAGTCCATTCCCGAGGCAGCGCGTCAACAAATGCTCACGCAAATTCCGCTCAGCCGTTTTGGGTCGCCGCAGGATATTGCCAATGCGATTCTATTTCTTTGCAGCCCACTTGCCGGCTATATCACCGGTCAGACGTTGCACGTGAATGGCGGCTGGATGGGATGAATGGTTCGCGAGGGCAGAAAGTTTGTACGGCCGATGAGGCAGTGGCGACCATTGCATCGGGCTCCACGGTGGTGTGCGGCGGCTTCGTCGGTGCAGCTCATCCCGAGGCGCTGACTGCGGCGCTGGAACGACGTTTCACCGATTCAGCAATGCCGCGTGAGCTAACGTTGGTCTACGCCGCCGGTCAGGGTGACGGTAGATCACGAGGCTTGAATCACTTCGCGCATTCAGGTCTGGTACGGCGCGTCATTGGTGGGCACTGGGGACTTGTACCGACTTTAGGTGCGATGGCGATTGGGAATCAGATCGAGGCATATAACCTGCCACAGGGAGTGATCTGTCAACTGCTTCGAGACATAGCGGCGGGCCGACCAGGCTGCATTACGCATGTCGGACTTGGAACATTCGTCGATCCGTTGCAATGTGGCGGCAGATTAAATTCGAAGACAATCGAACCACTCGTCGAGCGGATTGAATTGGATGGAAAAACATGGCTTTGGTACAAAGCGTTTCCCGTTCATGTGGGACTTATTCGCGCCACAGCCGCTGACATTCATGGTGGATTGGTCATGGATGAAGAGGCGATTGTGGGCGAGGTTTTGCCTATCGCTCAAGCGGTTCGCAATCATCGTGGAATAGTGATCGCTCAGGTGCGTTATCTGTTGGATCGACCCGCATCACCACAGGCTGTCCGAGTTCCGGGAATACTGGTGGATCATATCGTCGTAGCGGGCCCCGAGGAGCATCAGCAGACGTTCGCAGAGGGTTTTAACCCTGCCTATTGTCAAGCGCGCGAGCACCAATCGCTTCCGAACGTTGAAGGATCGACAGCGACTGTGAGTGCGTTAGGATCTGAGATTCCACCGCAGTCAATGCCGTTGCGCGAACGATTCGTTATCACTTCCCGTGCATGCGATGAATTAAAGCCCGGCGCGATAGCGAACTTGGGAATCGGGATGCCAGAGGGCATCGCCCAAATCGCCGCTGCACGTGGCTATCTCAAGCAATGTACCTTGACGGTGGAGAGTGGCCCCATTGGCGGCGTTCCGGCAGGTGGTCTGAGCTTCGGTGCCTCGGTGTACCCGCAATCGATCGTGGATCAGCCGGCGCAATTCGATTTCTATGATGGCGGCGGCTTGGATTTTGCTGCCCTCGGCGCCGCACAGGTAGACCAATATGGGAACGTGAACGTCTCCAAATTCGGTGATCGTTTTGCCGGCGTTGGGGGATTCGTCAACATTGCCCAAAATGCCGCGAAGGTGATTTTCTGCGGGACTATGACGACGGATGGATTGATGGTGAGGCTGGTGAACGGACGACTTCAGATCGTCCGCGAGGGCAGGGTTCGTAAATTTGTCAAATCGGTCGAACAGATAGGATTTGCAGCGGACGCTCGATATCGCCGCGCGAAGGAAGTGTATTATGTGACCGAAAGGGCTGTGTTCCGACTGGGTGGCGATGGGATTGAGCTGATCGAGATCGCGCCGGGTATTGATCTCGAGCAGGATGTGTTGGCTCAGATGGAATTCCGCCCTGTTATCAGGCAAGTCCGGCTGATGCCCGAGTACTGCTTCTCGGAAACTCACGATGCTTGTCCCTAACCGATGAGAATGTTGTCCATGCCACGTGTCGCCATCGTCGCTGCCCGGCGCACACCTCAAGGAAAATTCCTAGGTGGTCTTAGCAAGTATTCCGCTACCGAATTAGCACTACTGGCGGGCAACGCATTGTTGCAAGATCTCGCTAACTCGAGCGATTTGATCGAAACAATCGACCAGGTCATCATTGGCAATGTGCTGAGTGCAGGCCTTGGGATGAACATCGCGAGGCAAATCGCAGTCGGCTTGAAATTGCCTATTGCAAGCGATGCCATGACGGTCAACATGATGTGTGCCTCGGGCATGAAGGCGATCATGTTGGGGTGCGACGCAGTGAGGCTTGGAAGGGCCCGAATGGTTTTATGTGGCGGCACCGAATCGATGTCTCAATCTCCCTATTTGCTTCCGCGAGTTCGCGCGGGGCTAAAGCTGGGAGACGGAGTTTGTGTTGATTCAATACTAAACGACGGACTTGTCGATGCGTTCGACCACAAGCATATGGGCTTATCCGCCGAGCGGTTGGCTCGCGATTATTCGATCACACGAAGCGAGCAAGATACCTTTGCCATCCAATCTCAGCTTCGTTATCAGGCAGCCAAGGCGGCCGGCGCTTTTGATCGCGAGATGGTTGCTGTTGGCAATGTGACAAGTGACGAGCATCCGCGCGGTGATGCTACGATGGCGTCGCTGGGCAAGCTTTCTCCCGCTTTCGACCCGACTGGAACTGTGACTGCCGGCAACGCCTCCGGATTAAATGACGGCGCGGCCATGGTGCTGCTTTGCGGAGTAGAATTCGCAGTCGAACGCGGACTCAAGATACTAGCAATCATCGAAGACTATGCGACGATCGGGTGCGAACCAGCGAGGATGGGGCTAGGGCCGATCTACGCGACACAAAGTCTCCTGACGCGACTTTCGCTCGGACTGGAACAGTATGATACTGTCGAGCTTAACGAGGCATTTGCCGCGCAAACGCTTGCTTGTTTGCGAGAGTTGCCGATCTCGCCGGAGCGGCTCAATCCCGATGGTGGAGCGATCGCGATGGGCCACCCCATCGGAGCGAGTGGGGCCAGGCTGGTGGTTCATCTAGCTCGTCGAATTGATGAGGGTCGAACCACGCGGGGATTGGCGACACTGTGCGTGGGAGGCGGGATGGGCGCTGCAATCAGCTTGACTCACCCGCAGGTGCTTGCATGACGAGGCGTGCACCGTGATAGCTGTCGCCGGAATTCTAGTGTCGCTGCTGCTGTTGATGCACTTGGCGTATCGAAACCACAGCGTAATCGTGATCGCACCCCTCTGCGCTTTGTTCGCCGTAGCTGTTGACGGAGAGCTTCCGCTACTGGCAACCTACACTCAAGTGTTTTTGGAAAGTCTCGGAAGGTTCATCGTACGCTACTTTGCCCTCTTCTTGCTCGGTGCGATCTTCGGAAAACTGATGGAGGAAACTGGCAGCGCGAACACTATCGCGATGTGGATCTTGCAATGCGTGGGCGCGAGCCGAGCGTTGCTTGCGCTGGTCCTGACTTGTGCCGTATTGACCTATGGAGGCGTATCCTTGTTCGTGGTGGTCTTCACGGTATTTCCATTGGCAACCGCTTTGTTTCGGCAAGCCAACTTGCCACGGCGATTGATTCCCGCATCGATCGCGTTGGGGGCATTCACTTTTACGATGACGGCATTGCCTGGATCGGTGCAAATCCAGAATCTGATTCCAATGCCGGTTTTCAAGACAACATCGTTTGCCGCGCCGGTCATGGGGTGCGTCGCGGCGTTCATCATGTTCTCTTTTGGCATGCTTTGGCTAAGTTACCGAGCTCGTCGCTTGGAGCAAACGGGCGAAGGGTTTAGTAGCGACCCTGCTGTGCCTGCACCGCAGAACATTCAGCTCGGCTCGTCGAGTTCGTGGAGGTCGGTCTCGGTTGCGTTGCTGCCTCTCGTATGCCTGTTGGTTCTCAATTTCGTTTTTTCGCAGCTCGTTGTGCCAAGCTGGAACGCGGACTATTTGGCCGAATCGAGGTTTGGCGGAACCGAGCTCAAGAAAGTTCAGGGGACATGGTCGACCATTTTGGCGATGCTGGGCGCCATTCTTTGTATCCTTGTCATTCACTGGCGAAAGGGAAGTGAATTGAAGGAAATGGTTTCGCGGGGGGCACAAAGTTCACTGATGCCGATCTTCAATGCCGCTTCTGAATTTGGTTATGGCTCGACGATCGCGGCGCTAGCAGGGTTTTCTACCGTTAAGACTTGGATGATTGAATTGGCACCGTCGCATCCACTGGTTTCGGAAGCCATCAGCGTGAACGTACTTGCCGGAATTACAGGATCTGCCTCGGGCGGATTAAGCATCGCCCTGGAGGCGATGGGACAATCGTTCCTCGATCGTGGATTGGCTGCGGGGCTGAATCCGGAAGTCATGCATCGTGTTGCGTCATTGTCCTGTGGTGGACTGGACACGTTGCCTCACAACGGTGCGGTCATCACCTTACTTTTGATTTGTGGCTCGACGCACAGGCAGTCCTATTGGGATATCGCGATGGTCTCGATCGTCGGACCCATGTTTGCGACGGTCATGGTCATCGCGTCGATGAGCTGATTGTGGCGTTCTCGTCCCAAGAGGTTTTGCAGGCTGCGAGAATCTGCACCGAAAAATCGGATTGCTGCCTCCAAAACTTGGGGATTTAAATCTGTGGGATCTGGGGGACCAACCGTGGACTCACGGTCGGTGCTGCATTGGCCCTGATATGAATTCGATTCGAGTTCCGTTCGACGAGCAAACATTTCGATTTCGCCATGTGGTACCATCACTTTTTAAGTCATGCTATGGCGCAATTCGAATGCCTCTCGCATGTTTCTTGGTAGTTTTCTCACCTTCTACGCTTTAGGTACATCATGAGCGGGCGATCGATCAAACCACTGTTCGCCGTAGTCGTCGCCGTCTGGCTTCAGGGAACGCTAGTCTTTGCAGTGGAGCCGAAAGAGTTGGTTGGAACGTTCACTTCGAAAGTGACCGAGCCAGATGGATCAACCTATGAAGGAACCTGCGAGATCACCCATAAAGCCGGACGCGTCATCGATATGGTTTGGCATTATGGAAAACAGAGATCAATTGGAGTCGGCAAATTGGTAGATGACGTGCTGACAATCAAATACGAAGGAGCGATTGTCGATCGCGAAGGTCAAGCAAAATACGAAATCAAATCCAAGGATCGGCTGATTGGGAGTTTTAAACGCAAGGGAACCAAGGGGCTAGGCAAAGAAATCTTAGTTCGCGAAAAGGCCGAAAGCTGACGATGACTTGAAAGCTGACGATGACTTGGATGGGTCCATTACAGATTTAAATGGGTCTTTGATCGCAATCGATGACTCGAAAACAAAATCCCGTCTGTTAAGCACCGGATGCGGAAATCGTGAGTCTAGTTCTTCTTGCCCGCAACGAATAAGGGCTGTCCGTAGCGAAAGTCGTCAAGACTTTCGGAGACCTGCGAGAAGGACCGAAATACTGGATTAGTTTCGCTACCTGAATATGTACAACCCATCCGAAAACCATTAGCCGCTTTGGCCCTAGCCGTGGGGTTCTTCGGTTTTCGGATAGGTTCTATGTCTTGTCAAAAAAGTTATCGAGCTTGTGCAAGAAGTTGCCCTGACGCGGAACTTCGTTAGTGGCGACAATGTGCGAAACTACCGGCGAGTCCTCATGATTCCCAGTCCAACTGAAACTCGAGCTAGCCTGGTCCTGCGTCTTCGCGATGCGGCAGATGTGGCTGCGTGGGATGAATTCGTCGAAATCTACGGGCCGCTCGTCTATCGCGTGGCGCTGCGTCAGGGATTGCAAGCAGCCGATGCAGATGATGTGGTGCAGCAGGTCTTTGCTGCCGTTGCTGAGTCGGTTCACCAGTGGCTGGAAAGACCACACCGAGGTCGATTTCGCGGCTGGCTACTGACGATCGCCCGCAATATTGCTATTAAAACTTTGGTGCGCAAGCCGACAGGCGGTGTTGGGCGCGGAGGCGATCCGGGGTTGGAATCACTACAAGAAATTGCTGCCCCAGAGGGCGACGTGTCCAGCCAATTCGACATCGAATATCGTCGCGAGGTCTATCGCTGGGCCGCGGAATAAGTGCGGTTCACGGTAGCGACGACCACTTGGCAGGCTTTTCAACTGACACATATTGATGGAATTTCGATCGCGAACGCGGCTGCTCAACTGAAGATCTCTGTCGGTAACGTCTATATTGCTCGCAGTCGAGTCATCAATCGGCTGCGTGAGCTGGCCAGGCAATTTGAGGTCTCCGAATGAACCGACCCTGTAACAGTTGCTCTGACGAAAAATTGCGTAGCTTACTGCAGTTGGATGAACGTGAGGACATTCAAATCTCAGCCAATCATCTTGCCGAATGCTCGCACTGCCAGTCGCGTTTGGAACAAATGGCTGCCCAGCCCGACCAGTGGCAGGATATTCGTGACAGCCTCCAGCCCGATCGTGAATTCGGCGAAGTCACATCATCGGATGGACCCATGCCCAAGACCGATACCCCGCGCAGTGACCGCTTCCGTTGGACGCGTCCCAATGCCTGGACCGAGTCAATGGCGAAGTCGCTGCTATCGACCGCTTGTCACCCAGAGATGCTTGGCCGTATCGGTCGCTACGATGTCGAACGTTTGATCGGCAGTGGCGGCATGGGCGTTGTATTTAAAGCCTATGATACCGAACTCAATCGGCCGGTCGCAGTAAAATTACTGGCTCCCTATTTGGCCAGCAGTGGTTCAGCGCGGAATCGGTTTGCTCGTGAAGCTCGAGCCGCTGCGGCGGTAGTCGATGATCATGTCGTCCCGATTCACAATGTCGAGACCGGAAACGAATTAGGCAGCCAGCAGCCGTTCCTAGTGATGAAATATATCGCAGGTGGTTCGTTGCAACAGCGCATCGATCGCGAAGGGCCACTCGAAATCTGCGAAGTGCTCCGCATCGGCATGCACACCGCCAAAGGGCTAGCTGCCGCGCATGCCCAAGGTTTGATCCACCGCGATGTAAAGCCATCGAACATTCTTCTCGACGAAGGCGTCGATCGCGCGCTCTTGACCGACTTCGGTTTGGCTCGAGCGACCGATGATGCCAGTCTTACTCGCAGCGGTTTTCATCCCGGCACGCCGCACTACATGTCACCGGAACAAGTTCGCGGCGAGTCGATCGACGCTCGCAGCGATCTTTTTGGGCTTGGCTGTGTACTGTACGCACTTTGTACCGGCTATCCCCCGTTCCGCAGTGAAACCAGTTACGCCGTACTTCGCCGAATCACCGATGACACGCCGCGTTCGATTCGCGAAACGAATCCGGACGTTCCTGCGTGGCTCGAACGGATCGTGATGAAGCTACTTGCCAAGTCGCCCGATGATCGTTATGCGTCGGCGACAGCAGTCCACTCGCTGCTAGAGAAATGTCTTGCTCATGTCCAGCAACCGAACACGGTCGAATTGCCTACCGAGTTGAAGTTAAAGACCGCTTCAAGCAGGTGGTGCGCTGCGCTAGCAATGGTTCCCGTTTGTATTGCTCTTGTCTGTGGCGTTTGGTGGTTCAATCCACGACCTGAAGAAATCGGTGATAGTGCTGCATCGACACAAACGGGCGCAGTATCGCTATCGGCTGAGCCCGAGTTGAAATGGGAGAGCGATGCGTCTGAGTTGGAATCGCTTCGACAAGACTTTGCACCTACTGAATTGAAAACTAACAAGCTTTGGGACATAGAACCTCGCAACCAATGAATTGAAGCCCAAAGGCAACATAGGCCCGAAGGAAACATAAGCCCGAAGGGCTGACATACCCTCTGCCGGTGGTGCGAACCACCGGTTGATGAACCAAATGAAAATTTAAGCCCGAAGGGCTGGCACATCAACGGCCAAACTACTCGACCTTTCAAACGGAGT
Source organism: Planctomycetaceae bacterium (assembly GCA_031411655.1). Taxonomy (GTDB): domain Bacteria; phylum Planctomycetota; class Planctomycetia; order Pirellulales; family Pirellulaceae; genus UBA6163. The sequence continues at coordinate 18,565 of JANOBM010000055.1, read as the reverse complement.
TGAACACATGTCTTCTTGTTATCGCATCCAACTGAATATCTTCCAAATACTACTCATCGCTTGGCTGTTCTGCTCAAGCTCAATCGTTAATGCCCAGGTAACGTATCCGGAGACCCCCTCAGCGCCGCAAGTGCAACAGCAACAGTCGCTTCGCAAGTTCACGTTCAAGCATGCAAAAGCTGCTGATGCCTTCAAAATATTGGCTCAACTCTCCGGCGATGACAACCCGCATGGGATTGCTGTTGACGAAAGGACCAATTCTCTAATTTTCCTCGCGGACGATGAAGACACTCGCGAAAGTGAAGCGTTCTACAGCTTGCTTGATGCCGAAACGCCTGCGAAGCCAGATCCAAGCAGGAGTCATTCGGTATCTGCCCCAGCAGTCGGACCGCAACCTCTGGCGTTTGACATTTCAATGGGAATCGAACGCGGCGAGTCGATTGAGTCGCTCAAGCAGCGATACAACGAACTCGAACAACAGTCTCATCAGCTCGCCGACAAACTCAGGCAAATCAGATCCAGCCCACCATACGAATCAGAACTTAGCGAACTACAAGCTTCCGTTCGTAAATCCTTTGAAGCTCGCCAGGCATTACAACGAGCCGAGTTAGCCGATCTCGCGCAGCGAATGAAGAGCATGCAGCAATCGATCGACATGCGTGACAAGCTGGCTGATAAAGTTGTTGAGCGACGCGTCGAAGATTTGCTTGATCCGAATCTGAAATGGGATGCAGGGAAAGTAAGTGAACAGCTCCTTGCCGGTCCGAACCAAGGCTCAAGCAATCCGGCAATGCCGTTGCCTCCCTCTCCATTCCCGTCAAATGTAAGTGTTCCTTCCATTCCTGGGGAGCGTCCGTCGACGGTAATTAAGAAGAGAATGCAGGGACGATGGATAGTTCAGACGCATTCCGAAGGCAACAAAGATGCATTGGCCGATTTGGCGGGGCAGGTGGAGGTTGAAATCGAGGGAAATTCGATGAGATACCTGGTTGGCAAAGAAGATACAACAGGACCAATCTTCCTGGCTGACTGCAAGGAAATCGAATCGCCAACATTAACAGAAGTTGGTCCGCTTCCAATTGACTTTGTATATGACCCCAATGGAGATCCCCAAACTTTTCGTGGAATAATTGCCTGCGATGGAACAACGCTTTCAATTTGCATGGCTGGCGACGAGGACTTTCGTCCATCGTTATTCGTTCCCGGTACGAAGGTAATTTTGATCAAATGCCGCCGCTCTGAACCAAAGACCGCAGATGCAGTTTCGGTTGATAAAGCAATTTGGAAGTCTCCGGTACAACAAGCAACTTCGAAACTATTGGCTGCCTTTCCAGTTCCACCTGCAATTGATCAAAACGACTTTCCAAAAGTGATCGCGATCGTAGATGTCGACTATCAAGGCAAACAGGAAGCGGGCAATCTTAAGGAAGAAATTTACGAATGGATTGCGGCTGACATTCCGTTCGCGCCTCTCCAAGGCAGTTACGCGTTGCTTAGCCGCTCAGCCGTCAAACTCGCCATGCAGGAGACAGGACTTAGACCTCGCGACTTGGCGCGTAGCAGCCCCTACTACATCGATAATCGGCAGAAACTTCTTAATCAGTTGAGGAGCCACGAGTTGAAAGTGGACGCGCTTCTTATTACCTCGCTCAAGCACCGTGAAGATTCAGAAGACGCTAATCAAGACCAATTCGAATTAACACTGGAAGGATACATCGATGCTAGAACAACCTGGCTTGAACGCGTAAACATCAACAGAAAACCGGACAGGCAATCAGGTGGAAACCCAAGCGAAGTACCGCGCGAGTGGAACGACTTTCTAAATCTGCTTCCCGAATACGGCAAGGCGCTTGTGATGTTCAGCCATGAACCTGAGATCAAAGATCAGATGCTTCCAGTTGCGAAGAAAGTTGCTGAAGAGGCTTCGGCTAAGTTGATCGAGCTCCCGCAAATCACCTGGCATAAGATCATTGCCCCGCCAGCTACGCACTTTGTATTGATGAAAGATCGGCAACTGGTCGGCACTCGTACGGGCTTGATGACCAAAACGCGGTTGCAGGACTTTGTAGCCAAAGCGAAAGACTGGTTGACGCCGCGATCCACTGAAATCGATGAAAAATCGCTGGTACGTGTCGATTGTTTTATCAGTCCCGGCACCGACAAAATCGGCAGCCAGCACGGCGGAGCTCATCCGATCACAACAGCAGTCGTTGCGGTTCACCAAGATCAAGCGTTGTTACTCGGACCGGAAAGCATTGGTGAATACATCGCGAGGGGTTACGCCTGTGTTGCCATCATTCGCGATGCAGCAGGCACGGAGAAACAGATTCCGCTGGATGTTGTCCTCAAGGGACCAGTAAAGCTCGTGGCTCGCGGCAATGATTCTAAGAAGTCGGCGGCGACGGCGAGTATTTCTTTTGGCGATGATGCTTCGAAAGAGATTCCGTTGCCGTTCCTAGATAGCATTTATCCGAAATCCATTACGGAATCTCTGGAGGCATACGACGTTGGATCCGCGATCTACCGTATAAGCGGCGCTTACGGACTGACGCCAGTAAAGCTAGCTGCAGTGAATGATGGTCCCAAAAAAGATCAGCGCGTGCTATCCGGCAGCTTTACTCGTGATCACCACTCACCGCCGCTTCACGGATTTCGCTCGCCGATACACTGGCAATCTCAAACGGTGCCTAAGGTCGATGGCCATATCTATGGTGGAAACATCAATGGAGCTGAGATGTTTGAAGTGCTCTGCCCGACACGCCCCGCTCCATGCGGTTTTACTTTCAACGAGCATGGTCGCTTAATTGGGAAGTACGGTCTTGGCGAGCCATCCGAGAAAGACATGACTCACACCGTCTTCAAGCCCGACACGACTCATTCGGTTCTGCAAGCCGCGTTGGAAAAGATCGACGATGCAGGCTTGAAAGCTGCGTTGGCTCAATCGCTTGAGGAATCGCAAACTGCTGCTTCGATCAAGGATGAGAACAGGCCCGCAGCGGGCGATGCAGCCAACGCCCGCATGTCGCAGCCATCGACCAGTTCGCCAGCGAAGTTCGAAACCCCGCAAGAGTTGCTCGCTCGCGTGGACGAATGCAGTAATAACGGATCGTACGAAGAGTTTGTATCGCTGTTCAGCGACGATGGAGTTCGGGACTTGGCAGGCAGTTTGCTCGTGTCGGCGATGCAGATGACCACAATGTCCGAGTTGGCAAAACAAAACGGAGGCGACTTGGGTCAGGGACCAGCACGAATTCAAGAGGCCCTGAATCGCTGGTTGAAGCCTAATCCAACCCCGGAGCAACAGCAGGCTGAAAGTGAAACACTCTCGTTGATGTATGCTGTCGGATTCGGTGGACCGGTACAGGATAAATCCGTAATCGCAGGTTATGTGGAAGGCATAAGAAAAAGCGCGGAGAGGGTCACCGACCTCCGCAAGTTTTCCGTCGACATGTTAAGTGCTTACCATGAACTCACTGGAGAACCATTTGGGTACTTCGGTAAGGAAGCAGACCGGGAATGGCAAGTCACACAATCCGGAGATAAAGCGGTGGCGACACTCGTCCTGAAGACTGAGCCAACGACCGCGACTGCCGGTAACGGATCTAGCACATCAGAGCAGTTCTCCGCTTCAAGTGCTTCAGAACAAGTGCCGGTAATGACTATGACAGACCTAGGCGGGGCCTGGCGAATCTCCAGCTTGTTCGATGAACTGCTCAATGTTGTTAAACCAAACATGGAGGCTTCCAGTGCGGCTACCCCTGAACAGTCGAACTCGAAAACGATTACGCGGCGCTACTCCGTTGGCAGCTTTATTACGGATGGTTTCTTTACGGGCAAAGGCAGTTACGACACGCAGGAAGTTTACGACAAGTATGAGACCGAGATCGAACAGTCGCTCCAGGATCTGGTAAAGACTGTTACCGCAGCATGCACTCAGCCTCCAAAGTTTGTGCAAGTCCTCAGCAGTTCGCGTTGCTTGCTCATCGGCCACACTGAAGCGGGGCATCAAGAGATTGCACGTTTCATGAGCGATATCGGTATCAACAACGACCGAATTCGCTTGCGATTTAAAGGTGGGGACATCACGAGCGACGAAGCAAAGATGCTCGGAATTGAGTTAACGTTGGCGCAACGCGAACTTTCACCCGAGGAGGTTGACAAGCTGTGGCAGGTTTGCAACTTGAATGCTGCGAAACTCGATTTTGCGGAGAAAAATGATCTGATGCTCAACCGCGTCCATATTGACGAAACCGTCGCTTCAGGAACTCGGACTTCGTTTCAGGAGCCCAGGCAGACTCCGCAATCTATCGCAGCCCGTATCGTTCCAGGTACCAAGCAGATTCAGATTCGATTTGATATGCGTGGATATGCAAACGAGAATGTGCGGTTTGTTATGCCTCGATTTCACACACTGACCGATGGGCAGTCGGTCCTCTTTACGATCGGAGGTGGCTCCTTTTGGGTTGTAACGGCTGACATCGTTCATGACGCAATCGTTGGCGACGCAAGCGTTGGCGTCAACCAAGCTCCTTCATCAACTGGAACAAAGTACTCCGGCCAAACGCTGCCGTGGTGGCTTGACACTTACTGGGACAATGCGACTGCTAGTCCACAAACGGCGGAGAACTTAGCAAAGGAATACGCTGCGGCCGAAGCGATCCGCAAACTTGGTGACTTGCCGGAGAGCGAAGCCGCTATTGAGGCCGCGTTAGCAAAATGGTTCTCGTCGGTGGAACATGAAGTCAATGAAATACAACTTATGCGAGTCGCAAAGTGCATGGTCTGCGCGGTTGGACCAAAGCATCAAGAAGCGGGGATCAAATATCTCTTCAAGATTGCGAAACAGCTTCCATTGAATCCTGCCGATGAATTTATGCCATGGATGGATACTGATCCCGTCCTGAGTGAAGCTCTGTGTCAGTTGGTGCTTAACGATGAGCTAGCTGTTCAAGTCGCAGATCGTTTGAAAGCAGGGACTTCGGCGGAACGGTATGTCGCCATAAGGATTTTATTCTTTCGTCATCAGCTCGACCAACTAACGTCTGAGCAGGTTGAATCCAGTGTGTGGGTTCGCGCCCACGTGGATCTTTTCTTGCCAGCGTATGAGGCTGCTTCTCACGACGAGAACGAAACCATTCGTATGTGCGCCCTTGTTGGTCTTGTTGGGCTCAACTCACAGCATTCGCAAATACTCTCGCGTCTAACGACGGCTATCGAATCCGACCCCTCAACGGATATTCGCTGCACTGCGATTCAGTTACTTTGTGCGAAGGAAATGGCTCCGTTACTTCAATCGCAAGGTGTCAGCCTCCAACCGTTATTGAGCAAAACACTTGAAGCCGAATCGGTTCTCGAAGTTAAGAACGCTGCGTTGGAGGCGTTGCTGCTGATCGATTCAGGCAGCGAACTGGTTCATTCAACACTACTTCAGTGGGCTAGGTCGGAAGATCATCAAAAAGTCGAAAATGCACTCGCGCTGATGCTTCGCGATCATAAGTCTGGCGATCGACCGCTGTCGGTCGACGAGCTGATCGAATTGCTTTCCGATCCCGAGTGGGGAATGGAAGGAACGATCACTGAGCGTATTCCTTCGGGGATCTTTCCGCGTAGTACTGATTCTCGACAGATATTGGCCAGACAGCATGCCATTGGAACTCTGGGGCAGTACGCGGCGCATGCTCATCGCGCGCTGCCAACGCTGGAAGCTGAGTTGGCTCGTAACAACAAGGACACGCTTGCATTTGCAACCAAAGCGATCGATAGCGTGCGAGGTTACTGCCCAGATCGACCGATCGATACTCTCCAAGGGCAGTGGGAGTTTGTATCAGTGCAGCGGCCCGAAGGTTCAACAGCTTTTTTCGAGTTGCAAGCTGCATCACATCAACAGCCCGCAACCGTCATCACTGTGAGTGGAACGCAACTTAAGCTCGGTGATCGCTTGCTTGGCGAGATTTCCCATCATCGACAAAGCAGTGGTCCGGACTTCGAGATGCTGCTCGATCCCGACGGAAAGAAGCGACACTGTAATGGAAGCTATGAGTACAAAGGTGGCCCCTCGCCAGAATATAAAGCGAACACCGCTGCGGCCCCCGAATTTCTAGTTCTGGAAGTCTGCGACTTACAATTCGAGCCGGATGCCACGGAAGCCACGAAACAAACTTACGAATTCCGACCTGTGAAGAAGTAGAAACAGGGTAAGAGTTTTAAAAGTCTCATCTTTATTTATTGCTTTAAGCCCGAAGGGCTGACACATCTGTTGACCAGTCCAAAAAGAATTGAGTTCAGTAAGTTGATGTGTCGGCCTTTCAGGCCTTTGCGATTGACTCACAATCAGTACCGGGGCCTGTGCCCCCGGCAGAGGTTGTGCCAGCCGTTCGGGCTTAGGGCGCGACGAGGTGGTGTAAAGCAGTCACCTTTCCCAGCACTTCAAGCTTATTAGCCTGCTGCTTGTCTTCTTGGTCGCATCCAACAAAACAGCAAAATTTCTGACAGAATGTGTCTCCGGCTGTGTTAGTCCATGTAGGAGACCATTTTCTTGAGCGAATTTCCAGAAACACGTGAAAGCCTGCTGGTGCAGGTCCAGGATCCCGCCAATCGGGATGCGTGGGAGCAATTCGCTCGGATTTATCGGCCAGTGATTGTCCGGATCGCACTGGCTCGTGGGTTGCAGCACGCGGACGCTCAGGATTTGTCGCAGCAAGTCCTGATGGCCGTGGCCAGCGCCATCGGCGATTGGGAGAAACGGGACGAGTCAACGCGGTTTCGGTATTGGCTGAGCCGCGTGACGAAGAACGCGATTCTCAATGCCCTGATGCGCCGGCCCTGGGATCAAGCTGTGGGTGGCTCCTCAATCGAAGAGCTTTTGGATGAGGCTGTCGATCGCGACGGTGCAACAACGGCATTGATCGAAACCGAGCTTCGTCGCGAACTTTATCTCCGCGCGGCTGAAATGGTGAAAGTCGAATTCCGTCCTGATTCCTGGCAGGCGTTTGAATTGTCGGTCGCAGGTGATCTGACGATCGAGGAAGTTGCCGCCGAGCTTGGTAAGAGCATTGGAGCGATCTACACCGCTCGCAGTAGAATCATGTTTCGTCTGCGCGAAGTCATCTCTGCCTTAGAAAAGGGGGCAGCCTTAGAAAAGGGGTCAGGAACAGATAGTGCGTAGCACCCTTCGGACCATTTGGCTATTGGTTCCTGACCCCTTTTCTAAGGTTACAGAATACTAGGAGAACAAACCTATGACACAGACACAACAACATTGCAGTACCCCCGATCAACTGCTCACCTTCATGCGAGGCCAACTGAGTGTCCAGGAGGAGTCCGAACTGCAACTGCAGTTGAATGATTGCGTCTTGTGTCGCGAGCGACTCGACAACGCAGCGGCGGATGCGGATGCATGGATCGAAGCGAGGCAGTTCTTCGGTAGCGGAGCCATGCACGCATCGGCTGACGGCTCGACCTGCGACCACGATGAGGCAACTCAAGGGTCGCACCGAATTCATCAGGTACTCGACTCGCTTGGTCCGACCGACGACCCAGAATCGCTGGGTCGCATCGGCGGCTATGAAGTGACTGGAGTTGTCGGTGCGGGCGGCATGGGTGTGGTGCTCAAGGCGCATGATCGTTCGCTCGATCGGATCGTGGCGATCAAAGTCATGTCGCCGCATTTGGCCAGCAGCGGGTCAGCTCGCAAGCGGTTCGCTCGGGAAGCCAGAGCGGCCGCTGCGGTCCTGCATCCCAACGTCATTGCCATTCACGGTGTTGCCAGCGAGGCTGCGAGTCCCTTTCTGGTCATGCCGTATGTCCGCGGTACCTCATTACAGAAACGTATTGATTCACAGGGACCCTTGCCGCTGAAAGACACGTTACGGATTGGATCGCAAATCGCGGCTGGGCTCGCAGCCGCTCATGAGCAAGGCCTGGTGCATCGCGACATCAAGCCAGCCAATATTTTGCTTGAAGAGGGTGTTGAACGCGTCACGATCACTGATTTCGGACTAGCGCGAGCCGTCGATGATGCCTCGATGACCCGCAGTGGTGTCATCGCTGGAACGCCGCAGTACATGTCGCCGGAGCAGACACGCGGCGAGCCCATCGACGCTCGTAGCGATCTCTTCTCACTCGGCAGTGTTTTGTACGCCATATGCGTCGGCCGTTCACCGTTTCGTGCTGAGACGACCTACGGAGTGCTACATCGGATTGCCAACGTCAACCCAACACCCGTTTGTGAAGTGAACACTGACGTACCAGTTTGGCTAGGTCACATCATCGAGCGACTGATGGCCAAACGGCCCAGCGACCGTTTCGAATCTGCGTCCGAAGTCGCCGAGTTGCTAGAAGGCTGTTTGGCGCATGTCCAGCAACCGGTTGCAATTCCGCTGCCCGTTGGTGTCCAGGCTTTAGCCGCTCAATCTCAATCACGCGCAGGTAAATTACCTGAGTCGACAGAGAAGAATCGCCTACAGGCTATACACCAACAAATACCGCCCTTCGGCAAACTCATCGCCGCTGCAGCCTTCGCGTTTTCGCTGATTTTCGCTGGTGTGTTGATCGTGCTTGAGCTAAACAAAGGGACGCTGACAATCGAATGTGATTCGGATGACGTACCCATTCGAATCATGCAGGGTGACAATGTTGTGGAAAGAATGACGGTCAGTAAGTCGCCGCAGAACGTGCGAGTTGCTGCTGGAAATTATGTCGTCGAAGTAGATGGCGACTTTCAAGGCGTCACGATCAAAGATGGAAAGGTTTTACTCACGCGGCGAGGTGCGGCAACGGTCGAAATCGCCAAGATCGCAAAACTAGTGTTATCCAATCACTTGCAACCTGGAAACCTAGATGGTTTGCGGTTCGGTGAGCGGCATGAACGTGAACATGCCGTGGATCCACGCGGCTATTGGAGTCCAGAAATTGCCGAACCAGGAGAGATGAAAGAAATCTTCGCCAGCTTTCCCACACTTGGTAACGGCATTGAAGAAGTCGGATTGATCGTAAGCGTGGAACATCCGCGTAAACCGACCGAACCATCCAAAATGCAGAGCTACCTTGTTCGAGCGAGCGGTATCCGTCGGATCGAATAGTATTCTGCTTGCGAAGCGAGTGTCGAAGGGAAGGAGTTTTTCAAGCCCGATGATACACCCTACACCGTTGGCTACTTTCAATTGCAACTCGACGGAGAAGAAAAGGAGAACGTCTCTGTCGAGATGATTTCTGGTTCAGCACATGTGAACATCAATTACGTCGTCGGCTTACCCAGTGAACTGGTCCGCAAGCTTCTTAAACTCGACGCACCAAATAAACATTCCGAGTCCTGGCTTCCCGTGCGTCTACCCATGCGACCGCAATCAGCCTGGGCTCCGCGGCTGATGAACATTGATGGCTGGGAACAAGACCGCACAAGCGGCGTGCCTAACATGGTGCAGCAGAAAGTTACTCTCAAGCCTGGAGAGACGCAAACGGTCAGCATCGACCCAGCGGATGGTCGAGATGCTTCGCTTGCTACCTCGAGATCGCCGCACTTTAGCACACCCGAAGCACTCATGAAGCATGCTGCCCAGTGCCAAACAGAAGGTGATTCACCAGGCTTTATGGCCTGCTGGACTGAACAGCCATTCAAGGACTTGGTACCCTCCTACTTATTGACTTCGGTCATGCAACTGCAGTATTCCGAGAACGCACCGCCAGGTGATAAACCTCGCCATCCCGAACAACTCGTGGAGTTGAAGCAGATATTAACAGAGGAGTTTGGCGGCAAGGAAGCGGGACGGTCTTTGTTGGCATTGGCGATGGCACACAAAGAGATTGCCGATCAGGCCGACGACAAATTTGCAGAGGCTGCCGAAGGCACTGCAAAAAGTCCGCTCGTTCAATTGTTGGCCTCTGGTACCACTAGCCATATAGACCCACGTAGTTTCGTCATGAAGATCGCCGCTCTGCACGCGAAGTACGGAGAACCCGACGCGAAGAAAGAGCCTAGGGTGTTTGCCTATAAAGTTGAGCAAGATGGCGACACAGCAGTTGCGACGGAAACAACCGGTAACAACAAGTTTGGCTTGATCAAGACTGAAGCGGGCTGGCGAATCAATGACCTTTGGTATGGCATGAAGCCACAAGATGAGTCCGCTGACTTACAGGGCATTTGGGAATTTATCTCTGTTGAGTCTGACGGCGTCGTTACAGAATACAAAGCACTTGAGACGCAACCTTCGCTGGCTCGATTGACGATCACAGGTGACATGTGGATGGTGAAAGCAGGAGATGGAAGTATTAGCTCAGACCTTGGCAGCGGTGGCCATCGCGTCAGAATTGATGGCAACAAGCTAACATTCAACGGCACGACCACATCCATGCCTGGATCTGGCAGCAGCAATGAAATTTCGACGATCGGCTACGGACTCTTTAAGCTCGACGGCGATTCGTTGGTTTATCTCACGACGCCAGCGGTGGCGGGAGGCGAGTTAATCGAACAGAGTGAACCGGCAGTCAAATTCCCAGAGTCCTTTGAAACGAAAGGCACGGAAAACAATGTTTTTCGATTACGAAGGGTAGGAGAACAAGAATCTGCCTTCCTCGACCCCAATTCGTCAAACACAGCGCCAGCATCGAAGTCATCGCCGGAGATTCCACCTGTCAAGATTCTGGTTCATGACGAAGAGGGTAAACCACTGAAGGGAGTTCAGGTGAGCCTGTTACAGGCACCAGTGAAACAGGGTGGTCAGATCCTTGAAATTAGCGAAACCTCTGATGGGCAAGGCATGGCAGTCAATCGGAACTTGCCGTTTGGGCATTACGAGCTATCGGCCAAGACTGCGGATGGTTGGTATTTGCCGGGGAACGGCAGCAAGATCAACATTGAATTTGAAAAAGGGCTCGACTTTACCCTTGTGGCTCCGACGCCAGTTCCTGTTAGTAAGCTGAGAATTCGCGATGACGTGAAATCACAACTTGCATCGGTAAGTGAGTTGCGATTTGGCATCCTTGAGGAAGTGAACGGGCCGGCATTCTGGGTGACCGGGGCTCCTGAACCTGAGGCCGACATTGGAGACTATGGAAACTTCCCGACGCTTACCAATGGGATTGAACACGTCGGTGTCGAAATTCGCTTTGAGATTGCGAAAAGCATTTCACAACCTTCGCGATTTGCATCACACCTCAACACAAAATGGCAGTGGTCTCCAGTCGACGAGACGAATTCGTCTCGTCGATATCTGATCGTCAACGGGCAGGCGCGAGGTTTCGTCAATGGACGTGCGTTCGATGACAAAGGACTTCATGTACGTCCCTTAGACGATAGCAAACTGTTTCAACTGCCCAGTTCGAAACATCGAGTTGGCGCCTCGCTGTTCGCACTACGGGAACCGACTGCACTGCCGTTGGAACTCGCAATCCCTGCGGGAGAGATCAACCTCTACGTCGAGCGATTTCTTGGCAAACCCAATGCGGCCGCGATGAAAGCGCTGAACTGGCAAGCGCAAGATAATCAGCAAGAGCTTTGGCTGGAAGCGAATGTTCAACGCAATTCAGCCTGGATCGGGCGTCTCGTTGATACCACTGGTTGGATTCCAACAATTCTCAAGCCGGGATACAACGAAATTGCAGGGCACTTGCAAATTCGCAAATCAATTCAGGCTGGCGAAACGCTGGAGATATCGTTAAGCACTCAGAAGGTGAACACAAAGCAGATGAACCCGATCAAGGCGCGAACGCTGGATGACGTGACATTAACTTACAACGAGCAAACTAAGCAGTTGCGGCGTGAGTTGTTCAATCCACCGATTCCTGATTTGACAAAGGAGCAAATGCAAGCTGCGATGATTGATGCCGCCCAGCATTATCGAAAGCAAGGTAAAGTCGAGATCGCTTCGGCGCTGAAGACATCGGCTGAATCGAATCGCTTGGCCGATCCCCTAGCGTTTCTGGGCATGTCGGGCTCAATGTCGGACGGCTTCCGTCAAATCACGCCCACCTTTCTTTTTGAAGTTTCCAGCAACGCACGGGCTTCGATTGTTCTTAGCAATGCAGAGCTTCGCTACAGCCGCAAGGGTTGGTCATCAAAAACCTGGGGCGATATTCACCCGCCGATCACGGGAAAGTGGGAATTGGTGTCGGTCGAGGAACACGGCGAAGCGCTAGCGGAAGACGCGTTCAACGAATGGCGGCTGAAGCATGCAAACTGGACGAACCTCGTCATTGATGAAAAGTCCCTGACGATGGCTGGCGTCAAAGCCATGCCATTTGACTTCGCCATTGACCATGATTCTGGACTATTGGACGAATTCAGGATCAGTCACGATGGTGACACAAAGTTCGAAGGCGTTTTGATGGGGAATGGATTTATCGACGACACCACACTGGTTTTTGCGGTCGATATTGAGGGACGCTCGAAGCCTAAAACGTTTGACACCAAAGAAGGCAAGACAACGAACCTTACTTTTCGGCGCGCTGGAGAAGCGGCGATGCAGTCAAAAGCATCACTGAAAACTGATTCGTCAAGCGGCGAGAATGGACCGCTATCCATTCCTGACGGGTCCATGCAGGTTTTCTTCAAGCAGCCGCTCAATGCAAGAGTGATTCTGACAAAAGGTAACAATCGTCAGTTAGTTCACCCGAGGCGAGTGAACTTGCCGTTTGGAGAGACGCACTACTTCGAACTTTCTGATTTTCCCGAATACACAGGTATCCACTTGTCTGGGTCGATTGCGTTGAAAAAGGTGAGCAAGGAGGCGGAGGAGTATCTCCAACGCAACGCCGTTCCGATCGAAATCACTAAAGACGATATCGAACGTTGCCTCAAGAGCCAGGTCGTTATCAAAGTTGCCTACGTTCCCAATCCTGCATTCCCGGGAGCAAGTTTCGGAGCACCCGAAGTACTCGACTCTCCACTGCGAACCGAAGGGGAGTTAAGTAGCGAAGCTGAGCAACGCGGGGCAACGATGGCCGTGCTGCGGCTTTACAAGAGCATTACGGCTGAAGGAAAGAAAAATGTTGCGACGGACGAGTCCGGTCGTCAGGGTACCACCGAGGAAATATTAAAGTTCTTTCAAGGCCATCCCAAAGCAACTGACCGCACCAAGAAGGCTTTTGAAGTGGCAGCAGCGGCAGCGATGAGGGATAACAGGCCGCTTAATACACTGTACTTGCTGACTGCTCTGATGCGCGATGGAAGTGCGCAAGCTATCAACGGAGTGGCGGAACAGAAGAAAATTGCGATAAAGGAATTGATCCAACGCTGCGACGATTCAGCGCGAGTTACCGATGCCGCCAGCTCAGCAGTGGAGTGAACTGGCAGCAACCGCTGAGTTCACCGCAAAGCAATGGAAACAGGACTACCTTGGAGCGGAGCACTTGGTCATGGCGTTAATCGCTGATGGTACGCTGTCGAAGCGTTTCCTTAGTGATCAAGGCATTGAAGCTGCTGCCGTCTATGACATGCAAATGCAAATCTACTTCTCACCGGGACGTTAAACACAGCCGGTTCAACCGCTTCCTAGACGCTAAAATGATGCCTGAGGTCAATCGATCGTCCAACTGCATTTCGAAACAATCACGTACCAACTTTCGAGCATTCAGGCTGGACTGTGCTGGCCTGCGATTTTGTTTTGAAACAGTCCGTAATTCAGAACATCAGGCGTTTGCCAAGTGCACCGGCGCCGGTGGTGCTCGTGCTCACTCTGTCGTCAGGCCATATAGCGATCCCACCTCTCATCTCGTTTTCCATCCACGTTGGCGTTGCGTGTCCATTTTTAAGCAACATCGTGTAGCGAATGCAAAATTCGGGCGTGTATTCTGTTAGAGTATGATCAGGGCTACCGCTGCGACAACACCTTCCAGCTTGCTACTCAAGCTTCGCGACCCTTGTGATGACGAAGCGTGGATAGAATTCTGTAGGGTACTGGTTACCACGTGGACTAAGAGAAACACCAACGCCTGCGGCTGGATGCTAAAAGACTTGTACCAGTCGAATAACGAGATATCCAATGAGACTTGTTCCCTCTATTCCTCTTCCCTATTTGCTGCTCGCGTTGATTGTTGTGACGAACATTCAATCAAGGGCATGCGCTCAAGATCCGTCGAAGGAGTTCGCTGCGAAACTCGCTCAGATTTGTCGCAAGCACGATGTTCCAGGAATGTCTGCTGCTTTGGTCAATACGAAGGGTCTAGTTCAATCGGAATGTTATGGTGTTCGCAAACGGGGGACATCGGACAAAGTGGAGTTGTCCGATCGGTTTCCGATTGGTTCCAACACCAAGTCGATGACGGCGGTGTTAGCGGCAGTGCTGGTCGACGACGGTAGGATTGAATGGGAAACAACCATTGGTGACGTCTGGCCTAAAGCGACGGATAAAGACATCCACCCCAAGCTGCGCAAAGTTACGCTAGACCAACTGCTGTCACATCAAAGCGGAGTGTCGGGCAATGTTTCCGATCTATCAACTGAGGCGTGGGCAAAGCACTTCGAAGAAAAGCTTTCGCCGACTTTGGAGCGTAAAGCGATGCTCAAGCTCGCCCTCTCCAAAGCCCCTTCTCAGCCTCAGGGGGCCTTCGCGTATTCGAATCTGGGTTACGCAATCGCGTCGGCGATGCTGGAAAGCCGCACAGGCGAATCGTATGAATCCCTGATGAAAAAACATGTCTTCGATCCTTTGGAAATGCGATCGTCAGACTTTCGTTCGATGCAGTCAGCAAAGAAGTTGCAGCCTCCATTGCTGTGGGGGCACCAAGCTGCCAACGGTGAACCTGTCGACCCTAGAACAATCGGAGCGGAAAACCCAACGGTCTATGCAGCCGCAGGAACGCTCCACTTATCGATCGAAGACTATGCCAAGTACGCGCGGTGGCAATTGGCGGGCAAGCCAGAACCCGTACTTCGATCACAAGATACGTTTGATCATCTCCACAAGCCGCAAATCGACTATACTATCCCAGGCGCAAAGTACAGTTGTGGCTGGATTTGCATGGATACTGCATACGGCCCCGCGCTCAATCACGCTGGCTCCAACACAAACACATATGCTTTGATTTGGGTCTTGCCCGAATCAAACTTTGCCGCCATCGTTTGCACCAACACAGGTGAAAAGCAAGCGTTTCCGGCTTGCGATGAAATGATCAGTCATCTCATGAGCAAGTATGCCGCCGCCAAACCTGCCAAGACTGCCGACGAGCCCGCTGCCGACCCTGGTAGGGTGACTCCTGATCGACTAGTCGGCCGTTATCAACTCACGCCCAACTTTATTTTTGACGTGACGCACAAGGACGGGCACGTGATGGTTGGCATCACGAACCAGCAAACACAGGAAGTCTTCGCGGACTCACCCACGAAATGGTCATACCGAGGTGTCGACGCGAAACTGGAGTTTCATCTTCGAGCAGAAGGACCTGCGTATGCGCTTACACTTCACCAAAATGGCGCTGCACAAAAAGCGAAGCGTATATCGAAGTGAATTTACGGAGGTTTTGTTAATACAAAGGAGTTTAAGAACCTTTAAGTCGCTGTCTCTATGGAGATTGGACTGAAAAGCTCCACCACAATCCCAAGCTCAAGCATGAAGTCGAACTGGCCCATGGCTACGGCTTCTGGGAAAGGTCCTTGGCAAATCTCACCGAACGCGATGCATTTGAATTCGCTTGGACGCACCGGCACAATTCCGTCGCGAAGGGGTACCGATCGTTCTACGCTGTGATTCAGCTTTGTGGCTGAGTCGTAAGAGTTAGGGAGTTTGCATACACACTCCGCTGGAAGGCTGCGCCACACGCTCAATATTGACGAACGGATTAATGACTTTAGATGCAATTGTGCTTTTATCGGAGATGAACGTGAATCGAAGTGCATTTCTGGTTCTTTAGAAATAATGATTGACATCACTTCGCGGAAGCTATATTCTCTAATGAAATAGAAATGCATGCCAACCGGGGAGAGTTGAAATGGCGAGACCGAACTCGGAGCATCCAACGGAGTTGGAGCTTCAAATCTTGAAGGTGCTTTGGGACGCCGAGCCGAGGACGGTTCGGGAAGTGCGTGATGTGCTTGCCGCTGGCGGTCGTGATTTGGCTCACACGACAGTAATCACCATGCTGGGCACCATGGTTGATAAATGCCAGATCGAAAAACTGGAGCCGCTACAGGGAAAAGCGTTTCGGTTTTCGCCATTGATTCAACGCGACGAGGTTTCCAAGGGAATGCTTGGCGATTTGGTTGAGCGAGTCTTCGATGGTTCGCCTGAAGCAGTCATGCTGAGCCTGTTCGATGTGAAGGAGCTAGACGAAGCGGAACTCGCCGGGCTTCGCAAGTTGCTGAATAGAAAAATCCGGGAGGCCAAATCATGAGTGTTTTCGCGATCGATTGGTCCGAACTTTCGATACAAGTCATGATCACGTTTGTTCATTTTTTTTGGCAAGCTTGTGTGGTGGCGATAGTTCTACACGTCGGCAAGTCTCTTCGAGACTCGCAGATTCATCGACGTCATCGTGGGCCTAGCGAGTTTTTGCCGCATGGCAACGACCGTAATATTGGTAGCGATAGTGGCGTGAGTGTTCGACTGGGAGAGACGGTACTGCCTGGGGCAAACCTTCGATACAGCATGGCCTGCCTTGCTTTTTTTGCACTTCCCATTTGCGTGGTACTTACGTTTGCTCTGGTCCATCAATCGCGAGGATCGATCTTCCTAACTGCAAACGTTCCTATCGCACCGCCCACGATCCCTGCGGTCATGGAGAGTCAGTCGAATCAGCCGTTCGCAACCATAAGCGTGGAGGCGACTGCAACTCCCCTCATTTCCGTTCCGCCACAGTGGCCAAACGAAGAGCAAATACCCGTCGTGGAAAGATTCGACAAACCTGAACTTGCGGTACTTGGAACTACATGGACAGAACGCACACGATCGCTGGCGCCCTACCTGCTGGTCGCCTACGCAATCGGTGTTTGCCTCATGCTCGCTCGATTTGCACTTTCGCTCATTGGCAGTTCGCGTCTACGTCAAAAGCTTCAGCCGATTACAGATTCAAATCTATTGATAATCATTGCCGAACAAGCATTACGGCTCGGATTGAAGCGAGTCCCTATTGTCGCATTGTGTCAGCGAGTATCTGTGCCCGTAGTCGTTGGGATCGTCAAACCGATCATTCTGCTGCCGCCATCGCTGTTGTGTGGACTCGATCCGAGTCAACTTGCAGCGATCCTCAGTCACGAGATGGCACACATTCGGCGATACGATTTGATAGTCAATCTCCTGCAACGCATTGTCGAGGCGTTGCTCTTCTTTCATCCTGTCACTTGGTGGATCAGTCGCAGCATGAGCATCGAACGCGAAAGCTGTTGCGACGATGTCGCAGCGGCTTGCACCGGGCGATTGTCGTACGCGAGTGCGTTGTTGCAAATGGCGGAGCTTTGCATTGGCAACAACATTCGACGTCGAACAGCGTTAACATCTCTTTCGGCGGATGGAGGAAACAGTACCGATTTTGGTTATCGCATTCGACGACTGATCGGTGCTGAGGAGAAAAGTCGGATCGGAGTTTCTAGGCGGAGCGTTGCAGTCGGATTGGCAATGGTTTTGTTAGTGACTTTTTCGTTAGTTGCGTGGGGGCAGAGCCTAAACTCGGCTGAGAAAGCATCAGAGAATGGAGCAGTGTCGAATATTTTCACTCCTGAACCACTGTGGCAAACGAAACTCGCCGCCGACGATTCCGCTTCTGACACGTTGTAACGCGTTTCTCCTGTTGTTGTGGCAGGGAAACGTGTACTGAGCGCCGACAAGGACTTTGATGTACAAACAGGTGCCGAAATTCAGAACGCATTTGCGAGGCGCCCACGCAAAAATGCACAGGACATAACTCTCGATCCTGTCTTTCGCCGTCAGTCTTCCGATCGCGAGTTCTTAGTGGATGTTTGTAGCTATGCGATGAGAAACAAATCTGTTCCTCAATCCTCTGATATCCGAGTTCTTCGCGCGTCGGATGGTACTCAAGTCGGCGTCACGATCCAAACAAATCATTTTGACGGGAATACCTGCGACGTGGACGTTGAGAACGGAGGTGATTTTTTGCTGCTCGGTATGGGCAATGAAGTTCATGTCTACCGTGTGGAAACAGGTTCAATCGAAACGACGATGCCGGTCAAGACAAAACGAGTCGATGCAGTCGCGATGAGTCCAGATCGCGAGTGGTTGGTCGTTTCGGACCAAAACGATTTGCACTTCTGGCGATGGCGCGATCAGACTCCGGTGAAGACGATTGTTGCGGGCCGCAAGATAGATAGCCTCGTGTTTACTGCCGATGGTCAGTATCTGGCGGAAGGCCCCGACACACGTGAGGACATCCAGATTCGCGACATGCGGACGCTAGAGATTATCGCGTCGCTGAAGGACGAAGTCGGTTCACCTCTGATGGTGAGCTCGATGGATATCACGCCGGACGGTCGTTATTTAGTCGCTCACAACGAAGCCTCTGTTGACCAGACGAAACTCATGATTCCGCATCGAATTCATGTGTGGGATCTGAAAGAACGCAGAAAACCTGTGTTTCAGATCGCGACGGGCGAAAGGGTGCGCAAGGTGGCGTTTGGCGACGG